>CAKOVH010000001.1 GCA_934121885.1 uncultured Clostridia bacterium
CGTTTTTTTATTTTGGTAGTTAAATACTACCGCTTTATTGGTTTCTCAAAGTTTATTGTTTACTTTTCAATGTACTTTATGTTTCCTCTGTTTGCTGAGGACGATTTTTATTTTAGCATATTTTATATCTTAATGTCAATACATTTTTTAAAAATATTTTTAAAATTTTTAAGATATTTTTTTATGCCATTTATTACTCTTTTAGAGTAATAAAAACAGCCTCGTCAGAAGCTGTTTTATATATTACCATTTTTAAATTTTAAAGTCAATACTTTTTTTGAATTTTTTTAAACTTTTTTCGTTTTGACAGTAACCTGTTTAGAAATATCATCTTTGTTGCTTTCGTTTCTACTTTTTATTGCTGTAAGTAATACTTTTACTGTTGAGCCTTTTTGAATACCCTCATATGAATCATACACCGAATTATAAGCCTTAATCAATTCATTTTCACTCGAGATATTTGATTCTATAGATTGGTTATAAGTATTCATACTCATTCCTAGTGCAATTATTATTGTAGGTATATCTATATTAATTGCATTTGTATTTGCAATCGTTAACAAACTTGAAGCAAATATTTCTACCATATTATTAGAACTTAAACTTGTATTGTTTATAGCATTCTGATTTACATTAAAGTTTATTCCTAATTGTTCAAGTTTATTTGGAATTAGAGTCATTGCTTTACTTCCAACATTTTGTAAAAATGGTACTAACTGTTCTTTTGTGTAATTATTTACAATTACAGTATTTGAGTTTTTAAGTTCTATTATCTCTTCAATTTGTGAAGAAACTTTAATGCTCTGATCGTATGATGATTCTATAGTATTAGTGTTTGCTCCATTGTCAGATGTTGTAATTGACACGATAGAACTATTATTAATATTTCCGTTAATATTCTTTCCTAAACTTGTATTTATTACAATTTTTTGTGTCATATCATTTGTATTTGGATTAATTACAAATTTTTGTACTGTCTCTGCTTCAGTAGACACTTTTTCTATTGAAATCTGCATTGTCGATTTTGTTATATCAGTTTCTGTTTCTCCATTAGTTATATTAGATAGTGATGTACTTCCAGTTTGCTCTATAGTAGCAATCACTTTTTTATTCTTTTCTTGGCCTAATTTATCAATACATATTTTAGTAGTATCATAAAATTCTATTAGAGTTCTTATAGTTGTACCTTTATATTCATATATTGTAACTTTTATATTTTCTTCTTCTAGTTCCGTTTGTTCTAATTTTGTAATTATATTATTAATTAATTCCACATATTGATTTTTTTCTATTTTATTATCTGTAGAATAAGTTCCAGCTATTCTATTTATAATTCCATATATAGTATCATCCTCTTTTAACGTATTTAAGCATTCATTTGCAATACTTTTTAAAGTATTATTATCTATTGATACTGTATATGCATTTGTAGTATAATCCACTCCATCTACCGATATTTGATTTTTGCTTGATTTTGTATACTTGTTTTTACTAATATTCTTTATTATTATAGGAAAATATTTATTTTGTATATATTTAATCTCATCATCTGTTATTTTTAAATTTTCCAATCCCTCTATATTAATCGTATCTGGTATATTTTTAATATTTTCTTCTGACACTCCCATATTTCTTGCAAATGTTTTTAAATTATTATTACGAATACCTATATAATTTGCCAAAACATCCTCATACTTTATAGCATATACATCTGTACTATTAATATATGATAATTTTATTAAATCACTTTCACCATTTTTTAGTACAATCTCAGAATATGTTCTGTTATCAGTACTATTATGTCTAGAAGATGTTACTGCAGTTATAGTTTGATTATTTGCTCCTTCTTGTATATCTATATTAAGTTCTCCATTTGAAATATAACTATTTTCCTGTTTAAACCTTCTTTGTTCATCTGCCGCTTCATTTTTTAATATTGATAGTAATTCCTCATTTTGTGAGAAATATTTAGCAAATAATTCATCATAACTTTTAAACGAATCAGTAACAACATACATAACAGCAATCGTTACAACTACTGCTATTAATATCAATATTATGGTTGGAATAACTACAATTAATATTTTTTTCTTGTTCATTTTATACCTCTTTCTTATGTTTATTTTTTATATACGTTGTTTTACAACTTCATACATAACTATTCCTGCAGATACAGCTGCATTTAATGATGTTATTTTTCCTTTCATTGGAATTTTAACTAAAAAATCACAATTTTCTTTTACTAGACGGCTCATTCCAAATCCTTCGCTTCCAATAACAATTGCAACAGCACCTTTATAATCTTCATCATAATAGTATTTGTTTGTATTCATATCTGTTCCATATATCCATACACCATTATCTTTAAGTAGTTTTATTGTATCATTAATATTATTTACTCTTGCAATTTTCATATGTTCAACAGCTCCAGCTGATACTTTATTTACTGTACTATTTACGCTTGCGGCTCTTCTTTTTGGAATAATTATACCATGAACACCAGCTGTTTCTGCCGTTCTTATAATAGATCCCAAATTATGAGGATCCTCTATACCATCTAAAACTAAAATAAAAGGATTTTCATTTTTATTTTTTGTTTCTTCTAATATGTCCTCAACTTCGCAATAATCAAAAGGTGGCACAATAGCAATTACACCTTGATTATTTTCTGTTTGAGACATTTGGCTTAATTTTTGTTTTGAAATTTCTGTTACAATTATTTTTCTTTCCTTTGCCATAGCAATTATTTTATTAATTGAGCCATGTCTTTCTCCTTCTAAAACAAATATCTTATTAATATCTCTTCCAGATTCTAATAATTCTATAACAGAATTTCTTCCTTCTACTTGGTCATCAAATTGTTTGCTTTCTTTATTATCTTTCATAATTTCTCCTTTTATTTATCATCTAATTTTAAAACGCTTAAAAATGCTTCTTGTGGTATTTCAACATTTCCAATTTCTCTCATCTTCTTTTTACCACGTTTTTGCTTTTCTAGTAGTTTTTTCTTTCTTGTAATATCTCCACCATAACATTTTGCAAGTACATCTTTTCTCATAGCAGAGATTGTTTCTCTTGCAATAACCTTTCCGCCAATCACAGCCTGAATAGGAATAATGAATAATTGTCTTGGAATAACCTCTTTTAGTTTTTCCACCATTTTCTTTCCTCTATCATAGCTGTTATCTCTGTGAACTATAAATGATAAAGCATCTACCCCTTCTCCATTAATCCAAATATCAAGTTTTACTAAATCTGACCTTTTGTATTCTTTAAATTCATAGTCAAATGAAGCATAACCTTTTGTTTTTGATTTTAATTGATCAAAAAAGTCATAAATAATTTCATTTAAAGGTAGTTCATATATTAATGTAACTCTATTTTCATCAAGATATTTCATATCAACATAACTTCCACGTCTGTTTTGGCATATTTCCATAATATTTCCAACGTAATCTTTTGGCGTTAATATTTCTGCACTTACCATTGGTTCTTCTATATATGATATTTCTGTTTGTGGTGGAAGGTCTGACGGATTGTATAGTTCTATCATTTCGCCATCTGTTTTATGAACCCTATAAATAACTGATGGTGATGTTGTAATTAAGCTTAAATCAAACTCTCTGTCTAATCTTTCCTCTATAATTTCAAGATGAAGTAATCCTAAAAATCCACATCTAAAGCCAAAGCCTAAAGCTCCTGAGGTTTCTGGTTCATACTCTAAAGCTGCATCATTTAATTGCAATTTTTCAAGTGCCACTTTTAAGTTTTCGTAATCGCTACCATCCATTGGATAAATTCCGCAGTATACCATAGGATTTACCTTTTTATATCCTGGCAATGGTTCTAAAGCTTTGTTATCTTTTAGGGTAATAGTATCACCAACACGAATATCAGATAAACTCTTTATGCTTGCTGCAATATATCCAACTTCCCCTGCAAATAATTTATCGCATGGTTCATAACTTCCTGGTTCAAAATGTCCGACCTCTGCTACAGTAAAGGCTTTTCCATTAGACATTAACATTATTTCGTCTCCAACCTTTACTGTTCCGTCTTTTACTCTAACATATGCAATAGCACCTTTATATTCGTTATAAATAGAATCAAATATTAAGCACTTTAGTGGAGCATTTTCATCTCCAGTTGGTGCTGGTAAATCTGTTACTATTCTTTCTAATACCTCGTCTACATTAAGACCTGTTTTAGCTGAAATACATGGTGCATCTTGTGCTGGTATACCAATAATATCTTCAATTTCTTTTTTTACTTCATCTGGTCTTGCATTAGGTAAATCTACTTTATTAATAACTGGCAAAATTTCCAAATTATTATCTATTGCTAAATATACATTTGCAAGTGTTTGTGCCTCAACACCTTGACTACTATCTACCACTAATATTGCGCCATCACAGGCTGCTAAACTTCTTGATACTTCATAGTTAAAGTCTACATGTCCTGGAGTATCAATTAAATTTAGTTCATATTCATGTCCATCTTTTGCTGTATATTTCATACGTACAGCTTGGGATTTTATTGTAATTCCTCTTTCACGTTCTATGTCCATATTATCTAACACTTGGCTTTCCATTTCGCGTTCTGTAAGAACACCTGTCATTTCAATTAATCTATCTGCAAGTGTTGACTTTCCGTGATCTATATGTGCAATAATACTAAAATTTCTTATATATTTCTTTTTATCTTCTTGCATATTTCCTCCTGTTTATTTTTTACTTGTATAATTATATTTATCTTTCAATTTATTGTCAATAACAAAAAGTTAAAGGAGGGAAAATTTCCCTCCTTTAGTTTCGTTCACCTCAAAAGTTAATCGTTATTCTGGAAAACTTGGATTATCCCTTGCAGCTTTCTGTACATTCCATTCATCTTCGTCTTTTGACAGTTCCGTTAAGACTGCAGGTGGTGTTCTTGGATTTCTCGCCACTTCATAACGCACATGCCAATCTTTGTCCTTTGACAGTTCCGTTAAGACTGCAGGTGGTGTTCCTGGATTTCCCGCCACAGCACAACGCACACGCCACTCTTTGTCCTTTGACAGTTCCGTTAAGACTGCAGGTGGTGTTTTAAGTTCTCCCCCCACAGCATAACGTACCTCTAAACTTTCATCTTTTGACAATTCCGTCAGGGCTTTTTCTGGTATTCTAGAATATCTCATCACAGCCAGACGCACTTCCTCATTTTTGTCTTTTGACTGTTCCATTAAGACTGCAGGTGGTGTTTTTGAATTCATCGCCACAGCACGACGCACTCTATAACTTTCATCTTTTGACAGTTCCGTTAAGACTGCAGATGTTGTTCTTGGATTTCCCGCCACAGCACGACGCACTTCCTCATCTTTGTCTTTTGACTGTTCTGTTAAGAATGCAACAAGTATTCTTGAAGTTTCAACTTCAACGCAACCTGCTTCATTTTCTTCGACTGTTGACATTTCTGTTAATGCTTTAATTGCACTAATTCGTGCGTCTGCTGATATTTTTCTTAAAAGCCGTAAAATTCCTGAGTTCTCCATCATTTTTCCTCCTTAATAATCATTAGGTTGATGTTATAATGTTTCCATTTAGGAAATCGAACACATTATATATCATTCTTTGTATTATGTCAAGTATGTATATTTCATACGTACAACTTAGAACTTATTGTAGCACTTCTTTCACCTTCTATATCCATACTGTCTAAGACTTTATCTTCTTGCATATTTACTCAAGCTTATTTATGTACTAGTTTTAATTTATTGCTATTACCCAAAAGTTAAAGGAGGGAAAATTTCCCTCCTTTAGTTTCGTTCACCTCAAAAGTTAATCATTATTTTGGAAAACTTGGATTAGCCATTGCAGCATCCTGCACTACCAGTGCTTCATCTTTTGACAGTTTCATTAATATTTCTTTTGGTGTTTTAGGATTTCTCGCTACAAAATAACGCACATGCCAATCTTCGTCCATTAGTTTCGTTCACCTCAAAAGTTAATTATTCTTTTTGAAAATTTGGATTAGCCTTTGCAGCCTCTTGCACTATCAGTACTTCATCTTTTGACAGTATTGTCAATACTTTTTTTGGTGTTCTAGGATTTCCTGCTACAAAATAACGCACATGGCAATCTTCGTCTTTTGACAATTCTGTCAATACTTCCGCCGGTGTTTTTGGATTGTACACAACATTAGAACGCACCCAACTATCATCATCTCTTGACAATTTTGTCAATACTTCTGCTGGTGTTCTTAGATTGCTCGCCACATTAGAACGCACCAAACTATCATCATCTCTTGACAATTCTGTCAATACTTCTGCTGGTGTGGTGTCATTGCTTGCCACTTCTTTACGCACGTACTTCTCATCGTCTTTTGACAAATCTATCAAGACTAAAACAAGTATGTTCGAGATTTTAACTCCCATACAATCCGCTTCGTTCTTTTCGACTTCTGACATTTCTGTTAATGTTTCAATTGCACTAATTCGTGCATCTGTTGGCATTTTCCTTAAAATCCGTAAAAATAATGAAAGTTTCATCGTGTTTCCTCCTTAATAATCATTAAGTTGAAGTTATAATGTTTCCGTTTAGAAAACTTATTGTATTATATATCAATTTTTGAGTTATGTCAACGTTTACTTGATTGCCAATTTTCCATAATACATACAGCTTAAAATTTTATTGTAATTTTCTTTCACTCTCTATATCCATATTATCTAACACTTGGCTTTCTATTTCATATTCTGTAAGGACATCTGTCATTTCAATTAATCTATCTGCAAGTGTTGACTTTCCATAATCTATATGTACAATAATATTAAAATTTCTTATATATTTCTTTTTATCTTCTTGCATATTTCCTTCTGTTTATTTTTTTACTAATATAATTATATTTATCTTTTCAGTTCATGGCTAATAACAAAATGTTAAAGGAGGGAATTTTTCCCTCCTTTAGTTTCGTTCACCTCAAAAGTTAATCGTTATTTTGGAAAACTCGGATTAGCCCTTGCAGCCTCCTGTACTAGCCAATCGCCATCTTTGGCCAATTTCTTTAAGATTTCTGCTGGTGTTTTTGGATTTTTCGCCACATAATAACGCACACCCCTATTTTTGTCCATTGACAATTCTGTTAAGCCTTCTGCTGGTGTTCTTAGATTGCTCGCCACATCATAACGCACCCGGCTATCTTTGTCTTTGGCTAGTTTCGTTAAGATTTCTGCTGGTGTGGTGTCATTGCTCGCCACAGCACAACAACTCACAATATGATCTTTGTTCATCGCCAGTTTCTTTAAGATTTCTGCTGGTGTTTTAGGATTTTTCGCCACAACACAACGCACCCAACTATCATCATCTCTTGACAATTCTGTCAATACTTCTGCTGGTGCTTTTGGATTGTACGCAACACTAGAACGCACCAAACTATCATCATCTCTTGACAATTCTGTCAATACTTCTGCTGGTGTGGTGTCATTGCACGCCACAGCATGACGCACAGCACAATCATCGTCTCTTGACAATTTTGTCAATATTTCTGCTGGTGTTTTTGGATTTTCCGCCACAACACAACGCACATTACGATCATCATCTCTTGCCAGTTCCTTTAAAACTTTGACAAGTATATCAGAACTTCCTGACATTGTATAATCAGCTTCGTTCTTTTCGATTTTTGACATTTCTGTTAATGCTTCAATTGCACTAATTTGTGCATCTACTGGCATTTCCTTTAAAAACCGTAAAAATATTGAGTTTTCCATCATGTTTCCTCCTAATAATTATTAGTTCGAAGTTATATCGTCTCCATTTAGGAAACTTTTTACATTATATATCAATTATTGAATTATGTCAATTGTTTACTTAATTACTAATTTTTAACTGTTTTCCCACAATAAACTCAATATATTTTAATTTTCTTTACAAAGTTCTTAAATTGTTATAAAATAGTATTCGTAAATTATTTATAAAGGTGATGTAATGTATACATATATTTCTAAAAACGAACAGGATACCATTAACTTTGCAAAAAATTTTGCAAGCAAATTACATAAGGGAAATATTATAGTTTTATCTGGTGAACTTCGGTTCAGGTAAAACTAAATTTGTTCAAGGTATCTTAGAATACTTTGGACTTGAAAATGAAATATCTAGCCCTACATTTACAATAGTAAATGAATATACAAATTCTGATATTAATATTTATCATTTTGATGTATATCGTTTAGCAGATGTAGATGAATTTTATGCTATGGGTGGAGAAGAATATTTTGAAAATGGTATTTGTCTTATTGAATGGGGCGAAATGATTGAATCTATATTGCCAAAACATTATACAAAAATTACATTTAAGAAAAATGATAAAAATGTAGATTACCGTGAATTATTAATTGATGAAAAATAACTAAGATTGGAGTAATGAATTTGAAAATATTAGCAATAGATACCTCTTCTAAAGTTTGCAGTGTTGCAATTACAGAAGATACAAACAAAATAATAGAATTAGAAAATGATGATGAAAAAACACACTCAGTTAAATTAATGCCTATGGTTGATGAAGCATTTAATAAATCAGGTTTAAGTTTAAATGATATTGATTTACTTGCATGTAGTGTTGGTCCTGGCTCTTTTACAGGTTTGCGAATTGGAATTGCAACAATTAAAGCCTTTTCAGATGCAAAAAATTTACCTGTTACTTCTATTTCTTCTTTAGAGGGATTAGCATATAATTTAATTGATGAAAAAACGCCTACTACTAAACTTGCAAATACTCTTTTTGTTTCATTAATAGATGCAAAAAATGAAAATGTTTATTGTGGTTTGTACCGTTATTATAACAACAAATTAAATCAAACTACAGACCTAATTGCAGAAGATATACATGCTGTTATCTCAAAAATAAACACAACTCTTCTATCTTTTAGCAATCAGTTTAATGAAGTTGTATTTGTTGGAGATGGTGCAGTTCAGTATAAAGAAATTATTGAAAATGAATTAGACTATTCTTCACTTCGATTTGCTGAAGGCACTCTAAACAATTCAAATAGCATATCAATTGCAACTGCTGGTCTTATTAAATATAAAAATGGCGACTTTGGATATTCTAACTATTTAGTTCCATTATATTTAAGAAAACCACAAGCAGAAAGAGAATTAGAAAATAAACAAAAATAGAATATATTCGCTGAATTTTTTTTATAAAGTTCAGCGATTTTTTGTAACAATATTGTAACAATAATGTAATATTTATTTTATTTACTTTTACATCATATTACGATAAAATATACTAGAATATTTTGTACTATTTTGTAAAAAGGAGGACTTATGGAAATTACAGTTTCTGAAATGACCATAGATGATGTTGTTTCTATAGAAAACATACTTTTAAAAGACTTTGATGATTTTTGGTCAGTTCAAACTTTAAAAGAAGACCTTTCCACTTCTCTTTCTAAATATTTAGTTGCCAAAAATTCAAATGAAGTAATTCGGCTTTGTTGGAATAAAAACAATTATAGATACCGCCGAAATTATGAATATTGTAACTAAAAAAGATATGCGAAATATTGGTATAGCTTCACAGCTATTAACCGAAGTAATAAGATATTGTAAAAATTTAAACTTAAAATCTATTTATTTAGAAGTAAATGAAAATAATTTACCAGCCATTCATCTATATGAAAATTATGGTTTTAAACGAATAGGTTTAAGAAAAAAATACTATAATAATACAGATAATGCCATTTTAATGGAATTAAAAATTATTTAAGGAGGAACAAATGAAAAGTAAATATGAATTAAATTACAAAGATTTAAGAGTTACTTGTAACCCAAAAATGTTTAACTTTACTACTACAGATGAACTAGAGCCAATTAATACTGGTATTGGTCAAGAAAAAGGAATTAAAGCATTAGAATTTGGACTTAATGTTGATGCAAATGGATACAATCTTTATGTAGAAGGTCCTTATGGTGTTGGTAAGACCTCTTACACAAAAACAGCTTTAGAAACTATTTCAAAAAAGAAAAAAGTTCCAAATGACTGGTGTTATATATATAATTTTGATAACCCTAATGAGCCTGTAGCAGTATCACTTCCTGCTGGACAAGGTAAAGAATTTGAAAATACAATGAATACTTTTATTAATGATATAAAAGTTGATATGAAAAATACATTTAATAATGAAGAATTCGAAAAAGAAAAGAATTTAATAAAACAAGAATTTGAAGTAAAACGCAATGTTTTAATGGAAAAACTAAATAAAAAATCTGCTGAATATGGCTTTCAAGTAAAATCTGCTCAAAACGGAATTTATATGATGCCTATCGTTAATGGAAAAACTATTGCTGAGGAAGAGTTTGATAAATTAGACCCAGATACTAAAAAAGAATTTGAAGATAAATCTACAATTGTTCAACAACATATTATGACAGCAATTGGAGAAATAAAATCAATTGAAAGAGAATCAGAAAAACGTGTACAAGAATGGCAATCAAATGTTGCACTTCTTACTATTAATGCACATATAAACTTAATCAAAGCTAAATATAAAAGAAATAAAAAAATTAATAAATTTTTAGATGATGTAAAGAAAGACATTTTAAAGAATATATCTTGCTTTGTTGTAGAGGAAAAAAAGGATAATAAAAATAATCAGCCACAACCTGCTTCTGCTAAACCAGAACTTCAGAGCCCATGGCTTAACTATCGTGTTAATCTTTTTGTTGATAATAGTAGATTAGAAGGAGCTCCTGTTATTGCAGATACAAATTATTCTTACCATAATATATTTGGAAAACTAGAATATGAAAATTACTTTGGAGCTTTAAAAACAGATTTCACAATGTTAAAACCTGGTCTTATTCAACAAGCTAATGGTGGTTACCTTATATTCCAAGCTAATGACCTATTAACAAACAATTTATGTTATGATGCTTTAAAGAAAGTTTTACGTAGTAAACAAATAGGAATTGAAAATGCAGCAGATCCTCGTTCTTCTATGGTTATGATATCTTTAAAACCAGAGCCAATTCCTTTAAACTTAAAAGTTATCTTAATTGGAGATGAAAACATTTATCAAACATTACTTGCAATAGATAATGATTTTAGAAAATTGTTTAAAATAAAAGTTGAGTTTGCAGATGAAGCTCCTTTAACAGTTGATAATATGAATAAACTAGCTCGTTTTGTAAAAGGATACTGTGAACACGAAGAACTTCCACCTCTTGATAATACAGCTATGGCAAAAATTGTTGAATACGCATCAAAGCTTGCCGATAATCAAGAAAAACTTTCTACTCGTTTTACAGATTTATCACAAGTAATTGGTGAAGCAGCTACTTGGGCTAAAATGGCTAAATCTAAGATAATAACAGGTGAGTTTATTATTAAGGCATTAGAAGAGAAAAAAGAGCGTGTTAAAAAATATGATGAAAAATATATTGAAATGATTAAAGAAAATACACTTTTAATTGATACTGAAGGTGAAAAAGTTGGACAAATAAATGGTCTTACAATTATGAATGTTGGAGATTATTCTTTTGGAAAACCTGTAAAAATTACTGCAAATACCTATACAGGTAAAAATGGAGTTATAAATATTGAAAGAGAAGTTGAACTTTCTGGTTCTACTCACTCTAAAGGTATATTAATATTAAGTGCATATATAGGCGAAATGTTTGCTCAAGATATTCCTCTTTCACTTACAGCTAGTATTTGTTTTGAACAATTGTATAATGGTGTTGATGGCGATAGTGCCTCATCTACAGAGTTATATGCAATTTTATCTAGCTTATCTGATGTTCCTATTAATCAAGCAATTGCAGTTACTGGTTCTGTTAACCAAAAAGGCGAAATACAACCAATTGGTGGTGCAAATGATAAGATAGAAGGATTTTTCCAAATTTGTAAGATGAGAGGATTAAATGGAACACATGGTGTTATGATTCCAAAACAAAATATTCATAACCTAAATCTTTCAGTAGAAGTTGCAAATGCTGTTAAAAATGGATTATTCCACATTTACGCTATATCTACAATTGAGGAAGGTATTGAAATTTTAACAGGTGTTCCTGCTGGTAGAAAAGATGAAAATGGAAAATTTACACCAGGAACAATAAATTACTTAGCTTATCAAAAACTAAAAAGATATGCTGATGCAAGTAAATTGATGCGTGAATAAAATTATATACAATTAAAGCCTAAAACCGGTTTTATTCCGAATTTTAGGCTATTTTTTTATTTTTATAAATTAAAATTTGGCATATTTTTTGTTTTTTTGTAAATAATATTTTATAAAAGATTTATATATCTTATCTAAAAGCGAAAGGATTTTAATTTATTATGAAAAAAATTTTAGGAATTATTATTGCAATTATAGCCATTTTTATTATTGGATTTGCTATATACAATTTGATTAATAAAAATAATTCAAATAGATTCTCAAATACTTCTAGTGAATATAATGCTATAAGAACAACTACAGAAACAAATACCATTATCCAACAGATACCAGCAGAAAATGAATTATATAGTTTTTCAACCCCTATAAAATCTACTGATGATAACAGATTAACAAATTTAAAATTAACATGTGGCAAAATTAATGGAACAATAGTAAAAGCAGGCTCTGAATTTTCTTTTTATAAAGTTGTAGGTCCATCTGAAGCTAAAGATGGATATAAAATTGCTGATGCACTAGATGCAGATGGAAATACAATAAAATTAATTGGTGGTGGGAATTGCCAAGTAAGTACTACCATATATAATGCTGCACTTGGAGTAAGTGGCTTAGAAGTAACTGAAAGACATGAACATTCTAATGATGTTCCTTATATAGAAGATGGAAAAGATGCTGCTGTAGCATATGGACATTTAGATTTAAAATTTAAAAACACTAATAATTACGATATAAAACTATATTCTACAATTAGTGATAATAAAGTTATAGTAAAAATTTTTAGAGTGTCATAATGACACTCTATTATTATCTTAATAAACAAAACCAATTTTTATAAATATATGATAAAATATTTGAAAATGTCTTTTTATCTACTGAACAATTTGCTATTACATTTGTTCTTGCTATTTCTTTGCCAGATAGCATATAAACAATTTCTCCCACTTTTTGATTTTCTTTTATAGGTGCTTGCAAATTGTCTTCAACCTTAACTTGCTGTTCTATTTGTTTGTCTTGACCTTTTTTTATTAGTAATCCGGCAATCACCTTCTATAACTAACTCTGCTGTTTCTTTTACTCCTTTTGTTATAGAAACTGTTTTTAAAGTATCTCCTTTTTTAGCAAGTTCTTTATATTCATAATTATTAAATCCATAATCTAACAACTTTTGTGCTTCTGCAAATCTTACTTTTGTTGATGGTGCCTTCATTATAACTGCAATTAAAGATAAATTATTTCTTGTTGCACTTGCAGACAAATTATATAAAGCAACTGATGTTGAACCAGTTTTTAGTCCTGTTGCTCCCTTATAATTTCTTATAAGTTTATTTGTATTTACTAATTGTGATTTTCCATCACGAAGACTATCCATCCATATTGTTGTGTATTTTAAAATTGTAGGATGATTATTTAATAGTTCTCTTGACATTAATGCAATATCGTATGGAGAAGTTACATGCCCATCCTCATCTATACCATGGCAATTTTTAAATGTTGTATCATTCATACCTAGTTCTTTTGCTTTTAAGTTCATTTTTTCTACAAAGGCTTCCTGACTACCACACAAATAGTTTGCCATTGCAACAGTGCAATCATTTGCTGATACAACACATATTGCCTTTAGCATTTCATCTACAGTAAGCTCTTCTCTCACATCTAACCATATTTGAGAACCGCCCATTGCAGCAGCATCTTCTGTACATGGCACTTTGTCTGTTAGTGATATTTTTCCACTGTCTAATGCTTCCATAATAAGCAAAATACTCATTACTTTTGTAACACTTGCAGGTCTTAGTTTTTCGTGTATATTATGTTCATATAAAACTTGGCCCGTATGTTGTTCAATTAAAATAGCCCCACCAGATTCTAGCTTTAATTCATTTTCTGTTTTTACACCCGTTGATTGGTTTTCAGTTTTTGCGTTTGTTTGCACGCTTTTCTCACTTGCATTTGACCATACATACACGCTATCATCTGCTGCAAACACTACTGAAAATGTAAATATTGTAAGTATAATTAATATACTACTTACAATTTTTATATATCTTTTATTAAGCATAATAAAATACCCCCTATATTTTATACTAAATATATATTCGAGAGTATTTTGTTTATACATTATTTATTATATAAAAGAAAAGCCGCCACAGGTTATTATGACCCAAGCGACTTTTAATTTTAGCATTACTTCCAATTAATGGACATAGCAATTTTTTCGTTAGATACCTTTGCAAGTATAACTTCCAAATTGCCAGACCTAATCTTGGAAACAATAGCCCTTCTGGTTTTTGCACTAAAACATCTCTGCTTTAGCGTCGGAAAAAATCTTTTACGTTCAATGCTCCAAATGTCAATCTGACATTTATTCGCATCGGTTCCGAGAAGATTTTTGATTTCCTTAACCAAACGATTTGAAAAGCCAGGAAGTATCAGCAGATTTACCAACAGAAGTCTTCTATCATCATCATTGAAAACCATTTCCACTTCTGCCTTTTCCCAAAACCGCCTTACTTCATTGTCTTTTTCCAAAGCTCCGCGTATCCGTTTCATAATTGCTGCTTTTGTGTCTAATACAAAATAATTTTTCATTTGTGTTTCCTCCATAGTTATGGTTGTTGTATTATAGTAATAATAAGCATTCGCTTATTATATATATTATATCGTATTTTACATAATTAGTCAAATTTTATTGTTCCTGCTCATCATTAAAATCTTCTATATCATCATATTCGTATTCATAATTTTGAGGTTTTTGTATTTTGCTTCTTTTTGGATGTATTTTATTAATACTTTGAACAGTTGTATCTGCTAAATTATCTATTGTTTCTCTTGCTTCTCTTTTTTCTCTTTCCTCTTTTTTCATTTCTTCTCTTTTTTCTTCTTTTTTGTTTTGCATTGTTCTATTTAAATATGAATTTAGTTTTTCCATTAAATCTGGTACATAATCTAATAATCTATCCACTGCAGATGAATGTGAGATTGGAAGTAATTTAACATTATTTTGTTGTACAACTAAGAATGCTATTGGTGAAATGCTAACTCCTGCTCCTGATCCTCCTCCAAATGGTAATCTGTATTGGATTGCTTCTTCTTTTTCTTTTTTTGTGTATTCATCAATGGTTTCTCCTTTAAATTCACTTCCACCAGCTGCAAAACCAAAACCGACTTTCGAGATTGGAATAATAATTATATTATTGCTTGTTTCTATTGGTTCTCCTATTATTGTATTAACATCTACCATATCCCTAATACTATTCATGGCCGTAAGCATAAGACCTTCTATTGGATGTTCGCTCATTTTTATCAACTCTCCTTTTCTTTAATAAAGCATATACTATACTGATAATATGTACCATTTTTTCTTCAATTATACAGTTAAGTTTAATTTCATATAAATTTTTATCAAAATATACTGGTAATATTTCGTAATAGTAATTTTCTTTTTTGTATTTTTTTATTGTGTATGGTAGTAGTACAGCTACAAATGTACTTAAGATTGCCACAAAATATGTTGTTGCAAGTATATCAAAAGTTCCAAGTTTTACTTTTAAATTTAAAAAAGATATTTTAGGTGATAATTTTTTTACAAGCTTTATATCTTTCACATCAACATATTTTTTTATATCAACCTCACTCCATTTTGATTTCTGTGAAATCTTTTGTATTTTTTTATCATCTAGGCTAATCCATATCCATTTTATTTTATTAAATAAATACAGTGCAATTTTTATTTTATAGTCTTTAGGCTTTTTCATATTTTCCATATTTGATGCTTCAAAATTTTCTACTTGTATTCGTATTGTAGAAAAAGTAATTAAAAGAGCTAAAAATATTAAAATACATATAATAAAAACTAATACCATACATAACCTCCTTTGAAGTTATTTTAGTATTAGTTTTTCCAAATTTTATCATTTTAAACATTTTTTCTTTTTTCTACTGTTATATCACCAAATATTGCTTCTTGCGAAGTTAGCACCTTACTTCTTCTTGATAATTCTAAAAGTCCTGAAAATGCTGTTACAATTTCTGGTTTTGAGCATTGTTTTTTAGGAAATAACTTATTAAATACAAATTTTTTATTATGTACAAGTTCTCTAAACATTGTTTTTACCTTATCTGCAACTGTATAAGTTTCGGTGATAGCAATCTTTTCAATATTTTTTGCATTTTGATTTAATCTTTGACTATTTTTTTCTACTATTTGTTTATATGTTTCAATAATTAATTCTGTTTCATATGTTCTTTCCATTTTTTGTTTTGGAAGCTTTATATCTTCTGGTAGTTTAAACATACATTTACTATTTTCTAAATATAGTTCTTTAAACTTTTTTGTTATTTCTTTATATTTTTTATATTCAATAATTCTTCTAATTAATTCTTCTTCAGTAAGCTCCTTTTCCTCTTCAACCTGAGATGGAAGCAAATTCTTAGATTTTAAATATAAAAGAGTTGAAGCCATTAAGATAAACTCACTAGTTACCTCTAAATTCATATCTTCCATTGCATTTATATAATCAATATATTGATCTGTAATTTCTGACAAGTTGATATCTGATATATTCATTTTATTTTTATCAATTAAATGGCATAACAAGTCAAGTGGTCCTTCAAAATTTTCTATTTTAATTGCATATTTATTTGTTTCTAATGACAGTATGTTTTGCATTATTCTACCTCACTTAAAGCTTCTTTTATATTTTCCAATTTATATCCTTTTTTTAATAGCATCTGTTTTATATCTTCTTCATCTCTTGATGTTTGTTTTTTATAGAAAATATTTTTTATAGATTGTATTTCATAATCATTTAATTCGTCATTATGATTTGAAATACACTCGTCAATTATATCACTATTTAACCCTTTTGCAAATAATTTATATTTAATTTCTTTAATGGATAAATTCTTTAGTGCCATAAATTCTGAGATAGCTCTTTCTATATAATTATTATCATCTATATAGCCTGCTTCTTTTAGGTCATCTATTATATCTTCTAATATTTCTTCTTCAATGCAAAAAGAGAACTTTTGCATAATTTCTTTTTCTGTTCTCTTTTTGTATAAAATATATTTTAATACTTTTGTTTTTAATTTATCATATTCTTCTAAATAATCTAAATTATCCATATTACTCCTCTGGCTCTGTTTCTTGTTCTTCGTCAGTTTCTTCTTCTCCTAAACTTTTTTCAAATGCTTCATTAAAGTTCTCTCTAATTTTCTTTTCAATTTCGTTCATAGTATCTGGATTATCTAGTAAATATTTCTTTACATTTTCTCTACCTTGTCCAATTCTTTCTCCATTATAGCTAAACCAAGAACCACTTTTTTCAATTATATCAAGATTTACAGCAATGTCTAAAATATTTCCTTCTTTTGATATACCTTTTCCATAAACTATATCAAATTCTGCCTCTCTAAATGGTGGAGCAACTTTATTTTTTACAACCTTAACTTTTGCTCTATTACCAACAACTTCACCATCAACTTTAATATTTTCAATTTTTCTAATATCAAGTCTTACTGAAGCATAATATTTTAACGCTCTACCACCGGCTGTTGTTTCAGGGTTACCAAACATAACACCTACTTTTTCTCTTAATTGATTAATAAATATTACAACACATTTAGATTTGTTTATAACACCTGCTAATTTTCTTAGTGCTTGTGACATAAGTCTTGCTTGTAAACCAATATGAGAATCGCCCATATCGCCATCAATTTCAGCTTTTGGAACTAATGCTGCAACAGAATCTACTACTACTACATCTATTGCACCACTTCTAACTAAAGCTTCTGTAATTTCTAATGCTTGTTCACCTGTATCTGGTTGAGATACTATTAAATTATCTATATCTACCCCTAAATGTTTTGCATATACTGGATCTAATGCGTGTTCTGCATCTATAAATGCTGCTTCTCCACCCATTTTTTGAGCTTCAGCTATCATATGAAGTGCAAGAGTTGTTTTACCAGATGATTCTGGACCATATACTTCTATAATTCTTCCTCTTGGAATTCCTCCAATACCTAAAGCTATATCCAAACTTAAAGAACCAGTTGGTATTGCTTCTACTTCCATTGCTGAAAAATCTCCTAATTTCATTACTGATCCTTTACCAAATTGTTTTTCTATTTGACCTAATGCTGCTTCTAATGCTTTCATTTTTTCTGGGTTTTGATTATTCATAAAAAATTCCTCCTATTTTTTAAACATCTGTTTGTATTGCTATTATATATTAAATAAAAAATTTGTCAATACTTTTTTTGATTTTTTTATTTAATTTTTATTGCCTATACCATTTTTCCAAATTATAATATGCCGTATAACTGTTTGGTGTAAAATCACCTGTCAATTTCATACTATAAATTACTTTTAACTTGTTTCTGTATAAGCATATAAAAGGCTGTTCATCTTCATATATTTCTATAATTCTTTTATACTTTTCTTTTATTTGCGTTTCATCACTTATATTTTTTAAATCATTAAGTATATTTGTTATTTCATCATTTTTATAATTAGATATATTATCTTTTCCTAAAAAATACTCTAAGCTTGGACTATATCCATTATATACTCCTGTAATAATCATATCATAATTTTTATTTTTCAAATAACTTTTATAACTTGAATTAGATACCTTATATAAATAAACATTAATTCCTATATCCTCTAATTGCTTTTTTATTAGTTCTGCAACTTTTGCTCTTTGTTTATTACTAGAATCAACTATTAAATCTAAATAAATTGTTGTAGTTCTATAATTTTCTGTTTTATACCAAGCTTCATATTTATACTTCCAACCAGCATCTTCTAAGACCTTTTTTGCCTGATTTTTATTATAACTTGATGTACTCTCTTTGTTATATAAATAACTTCCATAATCTAATGGAAATGATGAAACATAATATTCGTTTCCATATACAGATGAAATTATTTTATTTTTATCAATTGCATAATTAATAGCTTGTCTTACTTCTTTTCTTGAAAGTATGTTTCTTTCACAATTTAAACTTATATAATCAAGTTCTCTGCCTTTATAATCTTTGCCTAAATAACCTATTGTTCCAATGTATTCTTTAATATTAATATTTGATGTGCAAATCATATCTATATTTCCAATTTTAAAGCTGTTATATGCATCTCCCATTGTGCTACAAAATACTATTTTTACTTTATTTATTTTTCTTTTTTCTGATTGATACCAATTGTTATTTTCCTCTAGTTCCAAACCTTCTGTAGATGCTGATACAACTTTATACATACCTGATGATTTTGGAACTATTCTAGATTTGAAAAAATCTGCCTCTCCGGAAAATTGATCTTTTGATATTATTGGAAATATAAGGTTATATTCAAAAAATGTTTCTTCTTTGTCTAAATTTATTTTAATTGTTGTACTATCTACTACTTCTGCTGATTTTATATTAGATACATTATCTGAATATACAGACTTTTTCTCTTTTAATTTCTCTATTGTGTATGTTACATCATTTGCACTTATTTTGCTTCCATCATCCCATTTTAGGTCATCTTTTAATTTTATAACATATGTATTTTCATTTATTTTTGACCATTCTTTTGCAAGTTTAAGCTCTATTTTGTAATCTGTTGTAACAGATAATAGTGGCTCATATAGAATTGTAGATAAATTAATAATATCTCTATTTTGAGTAATTATTGGATTGATATTATCGAAATTTGCAATTCCTATATTTAGATTTGACGATTCCTGCAGAAGTGCTTCTTGTACATTATTTTTAGAATCTTCATCATCTTTTTTGGACTCAAAATTCATTTTGTAAACTGCAAAAATTATTATAAATATTACAAATAAGATAAATAAGTATTTGATGATATTCCCTTTCATAATTCCTCCATCTTTAAACCTAGTGTATATAATATCTCATATTAGTTATTTTTTCAATAAATTTAGCATAAAAAGGGCACAAGAATTCATTTTAATTTTCTTGCGCCCCCTATATGAAATTTAAATTTGTATATTACTTTCTTGATTCAACAATCAATTTAATTCCAGTACGGTCTTCTCCTTCTACTTCCACCTCTGCAAATGCTGGTATACATACCAAATCCACTCCTGCTGGTGCTACAAAACCTCTTGCTATTGCAATTGCTTTTACAGCTTGATTAAGTGCTCCTGCTCCTATTGCTTGCATTTCAGCCTTGTTAGATTCCTTTACCAACCCTGCTATTGCTCCTGCAACAGAATTTGGATTTGATTTTGATGAGATTTTTAAAATTTCCATTTCTTGCCTCCTATGTTTTTTTATTTGTTTTTAATCACAGATATATTTATATTACATTTTTTGGAAATTGTCTAGTAGTTTTTGGTAAAAAAAGGAAATTTTCATTGACCCTGTTCGACATTATTCGACATACACTCTTTTTATGCTTACTGTTTTATTTGTCTTATCATCAATTTCGAACACACATCCATTTAGCATTGCTTCTCCTTCTGCTAATTTATATTTTTCTGGAAGTGATGTTACAAATCTTTTTATAGATGCTTTTACATCCATACCTATAACAGAATTAATAGGTCCTGTCATTCCAATATCGGTTATATATCCTGTTCCATTTACAGTTATTTTCTCGTCTGCTGTCTGTACGTGTGTATGTGTGCCATATATAACTGTAACTCTTCCATCTAAATAATTTTTCATTGCAATTTTTTCTGCTGTTGCCTCTGCATGGAAATCAACTACAATAATATCTGCTTTATTTTTTAATTCTTCAATAATATTATCTGCAACTAAAAATGGATTTTCAGATAATACTCCCATATCAGTTCTACCAATTAGATTTATAACAGCTATTTTTTTATCTTTACATTCATATATTGCATATCCCTTTCCAGGAATTCCTTTTGAATAATTTGCTGGACGAATTAATTTTGGATTATCTATAAATGTAAATATATCTTTTTTACCCCAAGTATGGTTTCCCATTGTTATTGTATTTACTTTCATTTTGTCTAATGTATTAAAATCTTTTATTGTAATTCCCATTCCTCCTGCTACATTTTCTGCATTTACAATAACAAAATCTATTTTATTTTCATCTATTAATTTAGGTAATATTTCTCTTAATTTGCTAAGTCCTACTTCTCCTACTAAATCACCTACTGCTAATATTCTCATTATTTATTCCTCCTTATTCTATTTCGCCACTTAATCTAGCATACTATAAATCTTTTAATTAATCAAGTAAATTTTCTGTGTACTGTTTTAGATAAATTTGAACCTACACTTCTAAATTATCTAAAATCAAAAAAACACTCAAAGTATTAACTAATTCTAATACTTTAAGTGTTTTTAAATTTATACATTATTTTGCATATTCTACAACTCTTGTTTCTCTTACGACGTTAACTTTAATTTGTCCTGGGTATTCCATTTCATCTTCAACCCTTTTTGCAACATCTCTTGCCATTAATACCATTTGATCATCTGATATTTTTTCAGGTTTTACTATAATTCTTACTTCTCTACCAGCTTGAATTGCAAATGATTTTTCAACTCCTTCAAATGAATCGGCAATACTTTCTAGTTCTTGTAGTCTCTTAATATAAGTTTCAAGTGTTTCACGTCTTGCTCCTGGTCTTGATGCAGATATTGCATCTGCTGCTTGAACTAAAACAGCTTCTATTGTTTTAGGTTCTACATCTCCATGGTGAGCTTGTACAGCATTGATAACATTTTCATTTTCTTTATATTTTTTTAATATATCAACACCTATTTCAACATGAGTTCCTTCCATATCATGGTCTAATGCTTTTCCTATATCATGTAACAATCCAGCTCTTCTTGCAAGTTTTGGATCTAATCCTAATTCTTCTGCCATAATTCTTGCTAAGTTTGAAACTTCAATTGAATGATTTAATACATTTTGTCCATAACTTGTCCTGTATTTTAGCTTTCCAAGTAGTTTTACTATATCTGGATGTAAGCCTACTACACCAGTTTCTAAAACTGCTCTTTCCCCTTCTTCTTTAATGGTTGCTTCAACTTGTTCTTTTGCTTTTTCAACCATTTCTTCTATTTTTGCTGGGTGAATTCTTCCATCATCAATTAATTTTTCTAGTGCTATCTTTGCAACTTCTCTTCTTAATGGATCAAAGCCTGATATAACAACTGCTTCTGGAGTATCATCAATAATTAAGTCAATACCTGTCAAAGTTTCTAATGCCTTAATATTTCTACCCTCTCTACCAATAATTCTTCCTTTCATTTCATCATTTGGAAGTGATACTATTGATACTGTTGTTTCAGATGTGTGATCTGCTGCACATTTTTGAATTGCATAACCAAGAATTTCTTTTGCATTTTTTTCTGCATCTTCTTTAGCCTTAGCATCTAATTCTCTAATTAAGCTAGCCTTTTCAGCTGTAATTGTTTTTTCAAGTTCAGAAAGTAATTGTTTTTTAGCATTTTCTTGAGATAAACCAGAAATTCTTTGTAACTCATCCATTTGTTTTTGAATTACACCTTCTAATTCTTCTCTTTTAGCTCCTAATTCTGTTTCTTTTTGAGCTAATTCTTTTTCTTTTCTTTCTGCTAAATCAATCTTTCTTTCTAGATTTTCTTCTTTTTGGATAATTCTTTTTTCTTGTTGTTGAACTTCGCCTCTTCTTTCTCTAACCTCTTGATCTAAATCTTTTCTTGCATTCATAATTTCTTCTTTGGCTTTGAAGATTTCTTCTTTCTTTTTGTTTTCTGCTTCTATTTGAGCCATTTCAATTATTTTTTTTGCTTCATTTTCTGCACTTTGCATTTTAGATTCAGCAGTCTTTTTTCTAATATATACTCCAACAAATGTGAAGATTACTGCTGAGATTAGAAAAACGGCGATATTGATTACTATATCCATAATCATTACACCTCTTTCTATTAAATTTTCAATGTACGATAAATATATATAATTATTTTAAAATATATTTTCACTTACATATCTATTTTATATGTATTATTGTAAACTGTCAAGTGATTTTTAAGATAATATTTTTACAATTTTTCTAATTTAAATTCATATGAATATTTTGACATAAAAATGAACCCAAATTATTAAACTTTTTTGTCTAATAATTTGGGTTCATTTCAATTTAATGTAGTCTCTATTTTTGTTTATTTTATTTTTAGCCTACTAAATAATTTTCCATTGGTTATAGACTTTTTTATTCAGCGTCAGTTTTTGTTTCAACTGTTTCTTCTTTAACTGTATCAACAGTTTCTTGAACAACTGGAGCTTCTGTTTCAACTGCAGGAGCTTCTTCTGGTGCTTCTTCTACTAATTCTTCTTTAACAGTGATTTCTCTGTTTTCAATTCTTGCTGTAACATCTTCTTTAGTCTTAGCAGCTTTACCAACTCTGTCTCTTAAATAGTATAATTTAGCACGTCTAGCTTTACCAACTCTTACTAATTCTACTTTTTCAACCATTGGTGAATGAACTAAGAAAGTTTTTTCAACACCTACACCGTAAGCAACACGTCTTACTGTAAATGTAGCATTAACTCCTCCACCTTGTTTTTTGATTATAATTCCTTCAAATACTTGAATTCTTTCTCTATTTCCTTCTTTTATTCTTTGATGAACTTTAACTGTATCACCAACTTTTAATTCAGGAATCTTATTTTTTAATTGTTCATGTTCAATTGATTTTATGATATCCATTTTGATATCCTCCTTCTTTTATTATTTTAAATGTATCGGTTTGCTATGCAAACTTGCATTGTTTTTTAATAAGTCTGGCCTATTTTTTTTTGTAATCATTAAAGATTGTTCTTTACGCCAATTCCTTATATTTTCATGATGACCAGATATTAATACATCTGGCACCCTCTTACCTCTAAATTCTTCTGGTCTTGTATATTGTGGATATTCAAGTAAGCCTTCTGAGAAAGACTCTTCAGAAGTAGACTCTTCATTTAGAACTCCTTCTACATATCTACTAACAGAATCTATTAATACCATTGCTGGTAGTTCTCCTCCTGTTAGTACATAATCACCTATCGAAATTTCCTCATCTACAATTTCATCTAGAACTCTTTGGTCAATTCCTTCATAATGTCCACACAATATAATTAAATGGTTTTCTTTAGCTAAACTTTTTACTTTTTCTTGATTTAATACGGTTCCTTTTGGAGACATGTAAATTACTTTTGCATTTTCATCTTTTAAAGATGTATATGCATCATAAACAACATCTGGTCTTATAACCATTCCTGCTCCTCCACCATAAGGAGTATCATCAACTTTTTTGTGTTTATCTTTTGAAAAGTCTCTAATATTAGTTAAATTTATTTCTATTAGATTATTTTCTACTGCTCTTCCTATAATGCTTTCTTTTAAAGAATTAAACATTTCAGGAAAAAGTGTAAGCACATCAAATTTCATTTTTCCTCCTATATTAAACCATTTAGTAAATGTACAGTTATTTTTTCATTTTCTATATCAATGTGTTTAATGACATCTTTTATTGCTGGTAAAAGAATTTGTTTTCCAAGTTCGTCTTTTATAACATAAATATCATTGCTTTTATTGTTATATATGTCATCTACTTTTCCAAGTAATATGCCATCTTCTGTATATACATTAAGCCCTATTAAATCTGCAATAAAATATGTATCATTAGGAAGCTTTCTTGCATCTTCCCTTTTTATTTTCAAATAGCATCCTTTTAATTTTTCAGCCATATTCATATCTTCAATGCCTTTTAATTTAAGTAATACTACTGTTTGTTGATACTTAACTTCTTCTATTTGCATTTCTATTAGTTCTTTTCCTTTTTCAACTAAAACACTTTTTAGTTCTTCGAAACGTTCTAAATCATCTGTAAAAGGTTTTACCTTAACTTGACCCTTTATTCCGAATGTATTTACAATTTGACCAACTTCAAAATATTCTTGCTTCATTTTACCTCTTCTTTTTTGAATTAATTTTAATCGATAAACTCGATTGTGATTCTTTTCTTTTCCTTTGCACCTAATGATCTCATAAGAGTACGAATTGCTTTTGCAACTCTTCCTTGTTTACCAATTACTCTTCCCATATCATTATTTGCAACTTTAACATCATATCTAACATCTTCCCCATTTACTTTTTCAGTAATTGTAACAGCAGATTTGTCATATACAATGTTTAAAATGATACTTTCTAGAATTTCTTTCATCTAAAAAATCCTCCCTAAGTGTCTAAACCTATAATTAGTTAGCTTTTTCAATTAAAGCTTTAACTGTATCTGTTGGCTTAGCACCATTTTTAATCCATTCTTCAACTTTTGCTTTGTCAAGAAAGATTGTAGATGGTTCTGTCATTGGGTTATATGTACCAATTTTTTCGATAATTTTTCCATCTCTTGGGCTTCTTGAATCAGCTACTACTATGTGATAGAAAGGAGCTTTTTTCTTTCCTTCTCTTTGTAATCTTATTTTTACCATGTAAATTCACCTCCTTGAAATGTGATTTTATATTATGAACTAATATACTACTTCATTAAATTTTTCAAATCATTTGGATTTAGTCCCTTCATCATCTTTTTCATATTTTTTTGATCTTGAAGTTTTTTCATCATTTTTTGTGTCATTTCAAATGATTTCATAAATTTATTGATTTCTGGAACTGAAGTTCCACTTCCTTTTGCAATTCTTACTCTTCTATTGCCATTTAATATTTTAGGATTTTTTCTTTCTTCTTTAGTCATAGAAGATATAATTGCTTCTATTCTTACAAATTCTTTATCATCAACTTTAACATCTTTTAATTGACTCATTCCTGGAATCATTTTTAATATTGATGAAAAAGAACCCATCTTTTTAACTTGTCTTAATTGTTTTAAATAATCATCTAAGTCTAATTCTTTTTTGTTTTTTAGTTGTTTTTCTATTTTTTCAGCTTCTTCTAAGTCTATTGCTTCTTCAGC
The DNA here is from genome assembly GCA_934121885.1 of uncultured Clostridia bacterium. Lineage (GTDB taxonomy): Bacteria > Bacillota > Clostridia > TANB77 > CAG-508 > CALXVA01. Next base: position 26,093 of record CAKOVH010000001.1, read on the forward strand.
TTTTTCTATGATTGATAGAACATCACCCATACCTAATATTCTAGATGCCATTCTATCTGGATGGAATACTTCAATATCACTTAACTTTTCACCAGTTGCTGCAAACTTAATTGGTCTGCCAGTTACTTTTTTTACAGATATTGCTGCACCACCACGAGTATCACCATCAAGCTTTGTAAGTATTACGCCATCTATTCCTAGTGCTTCGTTAAACGAAGTTGCGACATTTACTGCATCTTGACCTGTCATACTATCTACAACAAGCAATATTTCATGTGGTTTTACATTTTGTTTAACATTTTTTAATTCTTGCATAAGTTCTTCATCTATATGAAGTCTACCTGCTGTATCTAATATTACAACATCATTTAGTTTACTAATTGCAGTATCTATTGCTTGTCTTGCTATTTTTACAACATCTTTTGAATTTTCGTTTGCAAAAACAGGTATATTTAGCTGTCCACCTACAACTTGCAATTGCTTTATAGCTGCTGGTCTATATACATCACATGCAACAAGTAGTGGCTTTTTTCCTTGCTTTCTAAGTAAGTTTGCAAGTTTACCAGCTGTTGTAGTTTTACCAGAACCTTGAAGACCTACTAACATAATTACTGTTGGAGGATTTGGTGTAAAATTGATTTTACTTTCTGTTCCACCTAAAAATTCAACTAATTCATCTTTTACAATTTTAATAACTTGTTGCCCTGGAGTTAAAGATTTTAAAACATCTTGCCCTAAAGCTTTTTCTTGTATGGTATTTATAAACTCCTTAACTATTGCATAGTTAACATCTGCTTCAAGTAATGCAAGTTTTACCTCTCTTAGCATTTCTTTTAAGTCTGACTCTGTAATCCTTGTTTTACCTCTTAATTTTCTTGTTACTGCTTGAAGTTTTTCGGATAATCCTTCAAATGCCATACTTTTTCCTCCTTTATTTTCTAGTTTAAACAAATTAGTTCTTTTCTAATTGTTTCAAGAATTTTTTGTGCTTTTTTATCTGATGATGTTTCTTGTATTTTATTTAATTGTTCCAATATAAGCTGTATTTGTTTTTCTTGATTTAACATCCTTTTCATAAATGAAAGCTTTTCTTCTAATTCGAAAAGTTTATTTTCCCCCTTCTTTATTACATCTCTTACTGCCTGCCTAGTAATATTACTATTTTCAGCAATTTCAGAAAGTGAAAGATCATTGTTATAATAATCACTAATGAATTCATATTGTTTTTCTGTTAGCATTTTACCATATATTTGACATAGCATGCTTATTTCAACATGTTTTTCCATTTTATCACTTCCTATTTTTTATGAAATACAAAAAGTATATCAGCATCACTTATGTAATGCTAATATACTTTACACCATTTTTAGTAAAAAGTCAAGTGTTTTTAAGGATTTTGTTTAGTTTTATATGTATAAATTTAGCTTTTAATAAAAAATGCCTAGGTGGCAACGTACTTAACATACGTTTAGCATTTAGCTACCATATACATAAAAAAGCCCCCAATACAAAACTTCTTTGTTTTATATTAGGAGTTTTTTATATTATTTTTTCTTTGTTATTTATTTGCTTGTGCTTGCCAAGCTAAAATTGGATATCCTCTGTTTATATTCTTTGTATCTGCTACGAATGCATTGTCTCCATTTATTACTGACAAAACATCTGGCAAAGTACTACTTTCATTTACTGTTAAAGTACTATCTGCCGTATATCCTATACCACTACCTGCTGTTCCTGTTAAATAAGAACAATTTGTTAAAGTTATATTATTTGAGGATCTATTGTATATATGCCCAATAATTCCTCCTTTATTAGTAGTACCTGTAATATTACCTCTATTGTAACAATTATTAATTACTGCATTACAATCTAAATCTCCAATTATCCCCCCTGAATAATAGCCTGTTCCAATTGTTGCTATGTTATAACAATTACTCATTTCTAAAGTTCCCAAAAGAGCATAGCCTACAATTCCACCAACATAACCATTTTCACACTGAATTGTTCCAGCATTATAACAATTTTTTATTTTTGCATTATTAAAAGAAGTTATTCCTCCAACCATAGAGCCATTTTCTGCTGAAACTGATGCTATATTATAACAATTTTCGATACTCTTTATCCCTGAAGATGCTGCACCAACTATTCCTCCTGCTCTTCCATTCCCATTACTATCTTTATAGCCAAAAATATTTCCAGAAACATAACATTTACTTATCAGTTTAATATTGTCTCCAGCTCCAACAATTCCTCCAGCATTTATTCCGTTTTATGCTTGCATTTTTTAAACCAACATTTTCTATCTTTGCCAAAGTATTCCCATTTAGATATCCAAATAACCCCTGATAAAATTCATTTGGCTTATTTATATATAGTCCGCTTATAGTGTGCCCTTGTCCATTAAACGTTCCTGCAAAAACTGTATTAGAAGCATTCTTAGCACATATTGGTATCCATTCTTCTGCATTGCTATCAAATGTTACTGTTCCGTCACTTGCTACTGTATATTTTCCTGGGTTTAGGTCTATATCTGCCGTTAAGACTACTTTTGCATTATTATAAGTATTACCTGCATTTACATTGTCTCTAAATGTTTTTAATTCATCTGCATTTGATATTTCTGTTATGTCTTCAACAGTTACTTCACACTCTGCCTTAAGGTTTGTATTTTTAGTTGATGTTACTGTTATTTTTGTTGTTCCCGCTTTTAATCCTTTTATTATTCCGTTACTATCTACTGTTGCTATTGTTTTATTACTTGAATCCCATGTTACATCTTTATAGGTTGCATTACTTGGTGTGTAACTTACTGTTAATGTTTCTGTTTTATTTGTATATATTGTTGTTTCTGTTTTATTTAAGCTTATACCTGCTAATTCTATTGCCTTTACCGTTACTGTACATGTATCTTTTATGCTCTCATCTTCTGTTGATTCTATGGTTATTTCTGTTGTTCCCTCTTTTATGCCTGTTACTACTCCATTGTTTACTGTTGCTATTTCTTCGTTTGCACTTGTATATTTTATAAATCTTTTACTTGCATTGTTTGGTGTTAGTTTTAAATCTACCACCTTTCCTTCTCCTATATATACTTCTATATTCTTATTTGTTACTTCTATTTTTTCTGGATATACTGGCTCGGCTTTTCCTTGTGATATTATTTCTAATGTTTCTCTATTTACCCAAAATAACCATCCATCTACTTCTACTTCATAATACTTTGGATCTGTTGCTACACTTGTTGGTCCTAGTTCACTTAATTTTGTACATAAATATGCGTCTTTTGCATCTGTTTCTCTTATATTTTTCATCTGTACATCTATCACATATTCTTCTAACTTCATTGTTAGTTTTTCTTTTGCCTTTGACTCTTTAGCCACATCACTTGACTGTTCTGCTCTTTTTATTAATCCTCCTTCTCCAAATACTACATTAATACTTACTGTTGCTAGGATTATTAGTAGTATTATCGTTACTACTAGTGCTATTAAGGTTATTCCGTTTGTTTCCTGTTTTTTGCTTCTTCATTATGTTTTTCATTCTTTCTACTTCTCCCTTCCTTTGTTTTTCTTGTTTCATTTCTAAACATTCCTCCTATCTTTCTTTTTAAGCACACAAAAAACAGACTACTTTGCTTTTATGCAATAATAGCCTGTTTTATTTTTATATCACAATTAGAGGCATCTTTTGCCTCTAGTTTTATTATTTTATTAGAATATAGCTCTCTCTCTCTCTCTCTCTCTCTCTCTCTCTCTCTCTCTTAGAGTATCAACGGTTTTGAGTTTTTGCATTTTCTTGCGTGCTCCTTTTATTTCTTTTTAGCTTTTGCTTATTCTTATTTTACACATAATTTTTTACTTTGTAAATACATTTTTATTTAAAATTTGATTATATTATGATACAATATTTCAAAATTAAATTATTAGGAGAATATAAATGACAAGTTTTGCTTTAAAATTAATTGCAGTAATTTCAATGTTTTGTGATCACTTGGGAGATGCATTTACAAGAAAGTATAGTTTTTTTAATTTAATTGGTAGAATTGCTTTTCCAATATTTGCATTTACATTGTCACAAGGTTATATACATACCAAAAATAGAAAAAAATATTTTATTAGACTTACTATATTTGCCTTAATTTCACAAATTCCATTTTCACTGTTTTTAAATAAATTTTTACCTACATCAGATACTATTTTAAATATTGGTTTTACTTTGTTACTTGGTTTTATTAGTATGGTTTCTTATGATTATTTTTCTAACATAGATAGTGCAAAATTAGATTATAAATTATTTGGTGTAAAAATAAAAAATATGATTGGAGTATTAAGTGCTATTTCAATTGCTTCTATTGGTCAATTAATACATGTTGATTATGGCTTTTTCGGTGTTATTGTTCCTTTTACATTTTATTTGTTAAAAGACCATAAAATATCAATGTTTATATCATATATTATTCTTTGTATTTTTAGATACGGTTATATGATACTTTTAAATGGATTTCACATGGTTTATATTAGACTTTTAATTTGTACAATTACACCAATATTTCTAATATTATTATATAACGGAAAACAAGGAATAAAAATAAAATACTTACTTTATATTTTTTATCCGCTTCATTTAATGCTTTTATATTTGTTTTTATAAGAAAAGTAGCTTCGCCACATATACAAAAAGAAAAATGCCTAAAGTTTGTATACTTTTAGGCATTTTTCTTTTTACTTTTTATTTCTTCTTTAATTTCATCTGTCTTTCTTTTAATCTCTTCTTTTTTCTTTTTCAAAATTGTTTGTAAATTTGGATATGCATTAATCAATCTTCTATTTAATGCAGATTTATTTCTTAATATTTCTTTTACTTTTGCTGTTATTTCTTCTGTATTATCCATTGTTTTAGCTTCTTTATTAAGTTTTGTTGATGTTGTTCTAACATTTGAAACTACTTTTAATGATACTATTCCATCAATTGTAAATATTACAAATAGTACTATAGCTATAACATTCAAAATATTATCTGGTATATTTTTTAATCCATTTAATATTATTGGATTTGTGATGTACATAATTGTTAAACCTAAAAGTCCAAAAGGAACTAATGTTTCCAAGCAAATACGGCCATTTATATTATATTTTCTTTTGCTATAATCCCACCATCTTGCATGAAAAAGTTTTTCCATTACATAGCTTGTTAAATACTCTAAAACTCCACAAGTTATCATAGACATAAAAAATAATACTATCCAATCTGCTATATACCTTTTAAGCAATATTGTAATAAAGATTGCTCCCCATCCGTAAATAGGACAATAGGGACCTATCATAAAGCCCCTATTAATAAACTTTTTAGCTTCAAAAGATTTGCAAGTTACTTCCATAATCCAACCTGCAACTGAATATATCATAAATAATAAAAAATAAGTAACTATGTTATATTCCAATTTAATTCTCCTCTACTCTTTAGTTATTAGTTATTTTTATTCCATCCTTCTTTGTTTACTTGACGTTCTCTTGCAATTGCTAAAGCATGTGCAGGAACATCATCTGTAATTGTGGAACCTGCTGCTACGAAAGTATTATCTCCTAAAGTTACAGGAGCTACTAGGTTTGTATTTGAACCGATAAATGAATGATTTCCTATAATAGTTTTACTCTTATGTAGTCCATCATAATTACATGTTATTGTACCACATCCAATATTACACTTCTCGCCAATTTCACAGTCACCCATATATGATAAGTGAGGTACTTTTGTTCCTTCACCTATAATTGCTTTCTTTATTTCAACAAAACTTCCTATTTTTACTTTATTTGCTAATCTACATCCTTCACGAATATATGCATTTGGTCCAATATCGCAATCTTCACCAATTACAACATCTGATTTAATTGTTGTATTTGGATGAATAATTGTGTCCATTCCTATTTCTACATCATCATAAATATATGTTGTATTTATATCTTCTATTGTAACACCCTTTTTCATAAATTCTGTATTAATACGCATTTGAAGTACCTTTGTTAAAAGTTCTAGTTGAACTCTATCATTTACTCCCAAAATTTCTGTGTTATCTTCAACAACAACAGCTCCTGTTTTTAAACCTTTTTTATTCATTATTTCAATAACATCTGTTAAATAATATTCTCCTTGAGCATTATTTGGTTTAATTTCCTTTAAAGCATCTAATAATGCTTCAATATCAAAACAGTAAATTCCTGCGTTGATTTCTTTTATAAGTTTTTGTTCATCACTTGTATCTTTTTCTTCTACAATACCTTTAACATTGCCACCTTCATCTCTTACAATTCTTCCATATCCTGTTGGATTATCATATATTGCTGTAAGTAATGTTGCAGCTTCTTTATTTTCTATACTTTTATTTAATAATTTATTTAAAGTCTCTGGTCTTAGTATTGGAACATCTCCATTTAATACTAAAACTTTACCTTTTTTTCCTTCTAAATATTTTGTAGCTTGCATAACAGCATGACCTGTTCCTAGCATTTCCTCTTGAACAGCATAGCTTACACTATCTTCTAAAACTCCCATTACAGCTTCTTTCATATAGCCAACAACAGCCACAATATTATGTACTCCTGCTTTTTTTGCATTTTCAACTGCTCTTTTTACAATTTCTTTTCCATAAATTTTTTGAACTAATTTTGAACTTTTTGATTTCATTCTTGTTCCTTTTCCTGCAGCCATTACAATTGCCATCATATCATTTTCCATAGTTTTTCAATCCTTTCTAATTAAACCATTTTTTCATTATTTAATATATATTTTATTCAATTTTTTTCAAATTGCCCTTATTGTATCACATATTAAAAAATTAATCAAATTTTTTATAAAAATAGTCATAAGGTATGAATTTGTCTAATATACATTAATTAAAGTTTCGTACAAACATTTTTTAAGGAGGGTTTATTTGTTATTATGGATGAAAATTTAAAATTATATCAAGATATAGCCGATCGTACTCAGGGAGACATCTATGTTGGTGTTGTTGGTCCTGTTCGTACGCGGAAAATCTACATTTATTAAAAAATTTATGGATTTACTCGTTATTCCTAACATTGATAATGAGTACAAGAAAGAAAGAGCTAGAGATGAACTACCTCAAAGTGCTGGTGGAAGAACCATCATGACTACTGAACCAAAATTTATACCTAATGAAGCAGTTGAAATAACTGTTGGTGATAATTTAAAATTAAAAACTCGTTTAGTAGATTGTGTTGGTTATTTAGTAAATAATGCAATTGGATATTTAGAGGATGATATGCCACGAATGGTAAAAACTCCATGGTTTGATGAAGAAATACCTTTTGAGCAAGCTGCTGAAATTGGAACTAAAAAGGTTATTCAAGAACATTCAACTATTGGAATATTAGTTACAACAGATGGTTCAATTACAGATATTCCAAGAGAAGATTACATAGATGCTGAAGAAAGAGTTGTAAGTGAACTAAAAGAACTTAATAAACCTTTTGTTATTGTATTAAACTCTGATGATCCTTTTTCAGACTATACAAAATCACTTGCTCGTAAATTAGAGGATAAATATGAAACTCCTGTAATACCTACAAATTGTTCTGAACTTGATATGGAAGATATAGAGGATATATTTGGAAGAATATTATATGAATTTCCAATTGAAAGAATTAATATAAACTTTCCAAAGTGGGTTGATGGTATTCCAGCATCACATCCTTTAAAAGAAGAATTATTTAGTGAAATGAAGGATGCTTTTGAAGGCGTTAAAATACTAAAGCAAATTGATGGTAGCGTTGCAAAACTTCAAAATACAAAAATTATTACAAAAACAACCGTTGATGAAATAAAACTTGGAAATGGTAGTGTAAATATTTCTATTAATCTACTTGATGAATTATTCTATAAAGTTTTAACAGAAATATCTGGTGTTCAAATTACAAACGAGGCAGATTTATTTTCTACTATTACAACATTTGCAAATACAAAACGTGAATATGATAAAATTGCTAGTGCCTTAGAGCAAGTAAAAGCTACCGGATATGGTATTGTAACTCCAACAATTGATGAATTAATTTTAGAGGAACCTGAAATTGTAAAACAAGGCTCACGCTTTGGTGTAAAGCTAAAAGCACGTGCCCCATCAGTTCACTTAATTAAAGCTGAAATAGAAACTGAAGTATCTCCACTTGTTGGAAGTGAGAAACAATCTGAGGAATTGGTTAATTACCTTCTTTCTGAGTTTGAAAATAACCCTGAAAAGATTTGGGAATCAAACATTTTTGGAAAGAGTTTGCACGAACTTGTAAACGAAGGATTACAAAACAAATTATCAAAAATGCCGGAAGATGCACAAGCAAAACTTCAAGAAACTTTAGAAAGAATTGTAAATGAAGGTAGTGGTGGACTAATTTGTATTATATTATAATAAAAAAGGTTATGGTATCAATCCATAACCTTTTTTTGTATAGTAAAAACACAGTAAAGAAAATCTTTACTGTGTTTGTATATTTTTACTACTTAAATTATTTTAGTTTATTTCCACATTTTGAACAGAATTTAGCATTATCATCTGCTTTTTCTCCACATTCTGTGCAGAATCTTGCTTTACTTGCTTCTTGTTGTGGTTGCTCTTGTGCTTGTTCTTCTTGTTTTGCTTCTGGTGTTGGTTGTTCTTGTGCTGGCTCACTTGGTTGTTCTTGAACTGGTTGTGCAGGTTGATTAGATTGTTGGTATTGAGGTTGTTGATTATTTTGATTTTGCCATGGTCCTTGTGCTACTCCTCCCATCATTCCTCCTGTTGCCATATTCATCATTCCAATTCCCATAAATCCTTGTGCTGCTCCATTACTATTATTTGCTGCACCTTTAACTGCATCAGCATATGCACCAACAAGTCTTCCTTGTTGCATACTTGCATTTGAACTTAATTCGTAATCGTCTATCTTCTTTTCAGATTCTTCGTCTAATGTAACTGATTCAACAGCAAATCCTACTAATGATATTCCTCTTTCTCTTATTTTTTCATCAAATACTCTTTCATCCATTATCTCTTTTATTTCATCTGTTTGACTTGGTAATTCTAGAACTGGTACTTTATGTACAGAATTTCCTAACTCATTTAACACATTTTGGAATGATGCAATAACCTCTGTTCTTATTTGTTCAATTACAAGGTCTTTTCTATATATATCAGCTGTTCCTGACATAACATTCATAAATAATGCTGGGTTTGATATTTTAAATGTGTATTTTCCAAAGCATTTAACACTTACTCTTAAAGGAGTAACTGTTCCTGTCATTTGGTTTGGTATTGGATGTGACCAATCTTGATATGGAACTGGTGCAGGTGTACCAAACTTATTATCTACTATTTCTTTTATATTAAAGAAAAACACTGCCTGTTGTTTTGCTGTTGCACCATTGTATGTAAATCTTTGCCACATTTCTTTGAATACAGCTCCAAATTGTCCTGCAAAGAAAGATGGTGTTGAAGAACTATCAAAAGTATAAGCTCCTTCTTCAGCTGTTGCATCTATAACTCTACCATTATCATATATAATAGCACATTGTCCTGGTGCTACTATAATTGTACTTTTGTTTGAAATAACGCCATTTGGTGTTGTCTTTTTAACCATTAATACATCATTTGGCATATTTTCGCATCTTATTGCTTCCTTCCATTGATCTTGCATAGTGCTTCCTATTGCACCAATTGCTGCTTTAATTAATCCCATAATAAAACCTCCATTTTTTTATTTATAATCTTCTTTATATGATGACATTTTCCATAATTTTAAATTTATTGGTTCAAAATGTGATGAGCAGTATGTACATTCTCCACCATTTAGTCCACTTAGTGGAGCACCACAATTTGGACAATTAACAACAATTATGTCTTTGTTTTTTAATTCAACTTTTTGTTCATCATATACATATACAAATTGACTTGTATATCTAGTTTGTCTTTTAATATTATCCCATAAATCGTCTTTTTTGTCACTATTTTTGTAATAATATTCTAAAGTTGTTGATATTTCGACCGTTGCCATTCCTCGTTTTTTTATATAACTTTTTATTGCATTTTCGTGAAATACAATATCATCATATTTTATATCAACATTTCTTTCTTTTAAATCTATAATTTCCTCTTTTAATTTTGGTAACAATAATATTAAATCATCATCTTTTTCAATTCCAGCTAAAGACTTATTTTCAATAGCAGAAAATATTTTTCTTAAATTACTTTCTACTATTGAATATAATAAATCTTTATTAAAATCTGGAAAATCTCTTAAGATTTCAGGTTCAAGTAACTTTGTAATTCCACTAACATTTTTTTGTCTATACGCATCTTCTTTAGCTATTTGTTTTGCATTCTTGGCAGCTCCAACTAAAGTTTTCATTTCATTAATTCCTACCATTTTGCCAACACTTTTTAATATTACTAGTGCAATTACTACTATTACTAAAACTATTCCTAATATTGCACCTAAAAATCCTAATAAAAATTCCATATTACAATCCACGCGTTCCTTCAAGTCCTGAAAGTACCCAATCATGTTCACCTGTTGTTATAATGCTTCCACAATACTCACATTTTCCTGAACTTGTAATCTTAGTTGGTGCACCGCAATTTGGACAATTTGTTGTATTGGTATCTGCTGTACCTTCTTTTGTCTTTACTCCAGCTTTTCTCATAAATGTTAATGTGTAAACCATATAAATATCTTCATTTGGATTTCCTTGAACAACCTTCTTAGTGTCTTCTTCTATTGTATAATCTCTCATAGCTGCCTTTAATGTCATAACTATAATTTCTTTATCTCCATCACGTCTGTAGCTATTTAAGTGTGTATGTCTTACACATATTTTTTCCATCATATTTATTTGTTTATGATCTATTAAATATTGTAATTGACCTCTATGTTGTTCAAATAATTCACTGCTTTCAAGTGGTCTAATATCTTCCCACTTTCTATCCATCCATGCATTTTGTAGTTTTATAAATACCTCTCTACTCCATGCCATAAAGTTTTCTGCTGAGAACATCGGATCTACAGCCCTTACTTGTGCTTCTACACTGTTTGTATTGTCAGGACTTTGTTGTACTGTATGTAATATATTATTAGTATTTGGTTTCTTAACATTGCTTATTACAAGCATAATTGCTACTATAATAATAAAACCAATTACTCCAACAAAACCTCCTCCTGACGAATCATCACTTGATGATGAACTGTATGATGATCCCGAAGAACTATGTGATGATGAACTATGAGATGATGAACTATGTGATGATGATGACCCTGATGATGAGCTTCCTCCACTATAACTTGAATGATATCCAACATCTGCTGTAGTTGGTCTTGCTAAAATTACACATGCAGTTATGACTAATGTAAGTAATATTACTATTTTAGTTAAATTTTTAATAATTTTTTTCATTTTTATTCCCCTTCGTTTTATTTTTTTGTAAATGTTATTATCTTTTTCACCTCCTACGTACCTTTAATAAATTCATTTCATATTACCATATTAACATTGTTGTAATAAAAAAATCAAGTAATTTACAAAAATTTCGACAAAATATTTATTGGGTATTTTGTCAATTTATACCTTAATTTATTTTTATCCTGTTACAATACATAATTTAAAATATTTTGGAAAAAATATATCAAAATACACATAAAAAGGAAGCATAGTTAAATTATGAATATAAAACAAATACTTAAAGATATTTTATTTTTAAATCCTCCTGACACATATGATTTTTCTTTACCTGATGATAGTCTAAACTTTGGAACAAGTAACACAATAGATAATAATATAGCATCTATAAATTCTATTCAAGATGTTAAAAATATATATCCTAGCATTGATGTAAATTTAGAATATGTAAAGGTTAAATATAATGCATTAATTAATAGTGATGTTGTAATAAGGGAATTTACAATTACAGCTAGAAACCATCAATATAGAGCATTTTTACTTTTTATTGATGGTATGGTTGATACTGACCTAATTAATAATTATGTATTAAAACCTCTAATGCTTAAAAATCCTGCAAATACTTATGATGGAAATCAATCTTATGTTGTATCAGAGGCTGTAACCAATAATATTACTGTTAGAAAAGTTAAAAAATTTGATATAGTAACTTATATTTCAAGTTGTTTGTTACCTCAAAATGATGTGAAACAGCGTACAGAATTTGACGAAATCTTTTCTGGTATTAATGCAGGTAACTGCGCTCTATTTATAGATACATTAAATATTGCATTTGACATTGATGTAAAAGGTTTTAAACAGCGTAGCGTAGATAAACCTAATAATGAAATTGTTATTAGAGGTCCTCAAGAAGCTTTTGTTGAGAATTTAAGAACAAATACTTCTTTAGTAAGAAGAATTGTAAATAATGAAAATCTTATTGTTGAGAGTATAAAAGTTGGAGATATTAGTAAAACCGAATGTGCTATTTGTTATCTTTCAGATATTACAAATAGTGATTTAGTTGCAGAAGTTAAATATAGAATTAATAATTTGAGTATAGATTCTATATTATCTTCTCGGTCAATTAGAACAATTAATTTCAGAAACAAATAAATATAGCGTTCCTCAAATTTTATTAACAGAACGTCCAGATAAAGTTACAAAATATTTATATGAAGGAAGAGTTGCAGTAATTGTAAATGGAAATCCAAATGTTCTAGTGTTACCAGCAATATTTATTGATTTTATAGCATCTCCGGAAGATACAAATTTAAAATTTCAGTTTTCAAACTTTCTAAAAGTTTTGAGAATGATTGCTATAGCTCTTACACTTTTACTTCCTGGAATATATATTTCAATAGTAAATTTTCACCAAGAGCTTATTCCTACAGAGCTTCTATTTTCTATTTTAGCTTCAAGAGAAAATGTACCGTTTCCTGTAATTTTTGAAATTATAGTAATGGAAATATCATTTGAGCTTATAAGGGAAGCTGGTTTGCGTGTTCCTTCTCCTATTGGCCCTACAATAGGAATAGTAGGTGCCTTGGTACTTGGGCAAGCTGCTGTTTCAGCAAGTATTGTTAGCCCTATTTTAATTATAGTAGTTGCAATTGCCGGTATTGCATCATTTGCCATACCTGATTTTTCATTTGGCTTTCATATTCGCGTAATGAGGTTTATCTTTTTGCTTCTCGGTTTTATTTCAGGTTTCTTAGGCATTGGTTCTGGTTTATTTGTATATATTACAATTTTATGTAGTCTAAAATCTTTTGGTGTACCATACATGGCTCCATTTGCACCAAAAACAAGATCTAAGGGTAATGGTTTTTTCGTATCACCTATCTGGCAAAGAGAAAAAAGACCAGATTATTTATCAGCTAAAAAAACAGATTCACAAGATCATATTAGTATGAAATGGAGAAACAGAAAGGAGTAAATTTATGATTGAAACATCAAAACTTGGAAAAATGGAAGCAATTTTTTTAATAGTTTCTATTACAATTAATCACATTATTTTAAACTCACCTCAAAGTATTATTAACTTATCAGGTGCTTCATCATTAATTAATGTTATTTATATTACAATAGTCGCATTACTTTTGGTACTTCTAATTTGTAAATTACTTGGATATTTTCCTCACCAAAATATAATAAATATTTCGGAATATCTTGGTGGAAAATTTTTAAAATATGCAATTAGCTTTGTTTATATCTTTTACTTTATCTTTTGTGTGAGCATTTATCTTAGAAGTTTTTGTGATAATTTAAAAATTATATTTTTTACAAGAACTCCTATAATATATTTAATTATTTTATTTATATTAGGAACTATTATATGTTGCAGATTAGGAATAACAGCTATAATTCGTGCTAATTTAATATTTATGCCTCTTATTATATTTAGCATATTATTTGTATTTATTGCAAATCTCGGAAATTTTAATTTTTTTAATGCATTACCTATTCTTGGAAATGGATTTGATGCTACATTTATAAGTGGACTAAGCAATTTATTTGCTTTTTCAGGAATTGCTTTTTTGTATTTTATACCGTCAGAATTAAAGGATTCTAAAGAATTTAAAGGAATAGCTCGCTCCTCAGTAATTCTTTCAGGAATTTTGTTATTATTTAGTGTAGCTGCTTTACTCTTCCTATTTCCATCTACCTACTCCAAAAATAATATTTTACCGCTTTACCTTGCTTCACGAATTATTGAATTTGGTCGATTTTTTCAACGTTTAGATCCTTTATTTTTATTAATATGGATTTTTTCTATGACATCTTATTTTTCAATATTAGTGTCATATATTGTAAAAATATTTATCCATACAACGAAAATAAAAAGCAATTATCTAATAATTTATATAGTTTCTATAATTTGTTTATTACTAAGCATACTACCCAAAAATTATTCAGATGTGTACTTTTTGCAAACTCAAACTTTCAAGTATGCAGTGGGAATAATTGTTTTCGGAATAAGTTTTATTATATTAATTTTAGCAACTATTAAGTTTAAAAGGAAAAATCATTTATTGAAGGGAGATAAGTCAATTGAATAAATATGTAAAAAAAATTAGATATGTAATTGTTCTTATTATCATACTTTCAATAAGTATTCCCTTTATAAATTTATCTAGTATACAAAGTGTCGATGATTCTGCCTATTTAATAGCACTTGGAATTGATATAGGAAGTACAGATGCTTACCAAGTTACATTTGAATTTACTAAACCTACTTCTAATGGTGAAGGTTCTTCATCTGAAGAATCATCTACAATTATAGATTCTGTTCAAGCACCATCTATAGATTCTGCTATTAGTTTAATGAATGTATATGTTAGTAAAGAGATTAACCTTTCTCATTGTAAAGCTATAATTATATCAGAATCTCTAGCTGCAAGTGGTATATCTGAAGTAGCTCATTGTTTACTAAATAAAGTTCAAATTAGACCAGATACGAACATAGTTATAAGTAAATGTTTAGCCAAGGATTTTATTAAAAATACTAAATTAAGTTTAGAAACCTTAATTGCTAAGTATTATGAAATTGTTCCTATTTCCAGTAATTACACCGGATACATTTCAAATATAGTTCTTTCTGATTTTTTTAACAAGCTTTCTTCTAATACTTGTGAGCCTGTTGCAATGCTTGGAGGACTTAATATCTCAAATCATCACAATTATGAATCATCTTCAAATGTTTCTTATAATCCATCTCTTTCAGCAAAAGCCAATTCATCTCCTATAGAGAATGAGGGTATCTCAGCACTTATGGGAGTTTGTGTTTTTAAAGGAGATACTTTAGTTCGGTGAACTTTCTGCTGAAGAGACTCTTGCTCATATGCTAATTACTAATCAAGTAGATAGTTGCATCATTTCTATTCCCCATCCAGATGATGCAAAACTTATAATAGATTTATATGTATACAATAAATCAAAACCTAAAATTAAAGTAGATATTGTAAATGGTAGTCCTCTTATACAAATTGATATGAGTTTAGAAGCAAAAGTTTCTTCTTATGACAGCACTTCAAATTTTTCTGATAGAAAACTTACTGAGCAGATTTCAGAATCTGCAAACCAGTATATAAAAAATATGCTATCAAATTATTTATATAAAATGTCAAAAGAATACACTGTTGATATAGATGACTTTGGAAAGTATTGTCTTTATCATTTTGCTACAGTACAGGATTTTGACGATTATGGCTGGAAAGACCATTTTAAAGATTCTTTCTTTCAGGTAAATGTAAATACTAATATTCTTTCTTCATTTTTACTTACAGGTGTTTAAACAAAAAATAATTTCTATGTATCATTTACATAGAAATTATTTTTTCTTTTTCAATTATTCTTCAATTGGTTCCTCTTGCTCATCTACTTTTTCAAAATCTATCTGTCTTAATACTTTATCTGCTCGTATAACTCGTATTCTAATTTTGTCTCCGATTTTGTACATTGTTTTAGTTTGCTCTCCAAGTAATGTTTTTCTTTCTTCGTCATAAATAAAATATTCGTCTCCTAAGCTTTCAAATCTAACTAATCCTTCAACTGTATTTTCAAGTTCTACAAATGCACCAAATGATGTTATACTTGAAATGATGCCATCATATTCATTGCCAATTTTATTCTCCATATATTCTGCCATTTTAATGTCAACACTATCTCTTTCAACTTTTTGTGCAATTTTTTCTCTATCTGACGATTGTTTAGCATACTTTTCAGCTTTTACTCTATATTCTTCTATTTCTTCATCATCTAGATTATACCCTTCTTCAATATATTTAGATATTATTCTATGAATAAATAAATCAGGATATCTTCTTATTGGCGAAGTAAAATGACAATAATATTTGCTTGCAATACCAAAATGTCCCAAATTTTCTGCTTCATATCTTGCAACTTTTAATGTTCTTAAAATTAAATTTGATATAACTCTTTCTTCGGGAGTTCCTTGTATTTTATTTAATACTTCTGCAAAAGCTGTTGGATGAACTGTTTCATTGTTTGCTTTTACTTTATATCCAAAATTAAATAAAAATTTATTAAGCTCTCCTACTTTTTCTAAATCTGGTTCTTCATGAACTCTATATATAAATGGTGCTTCAAGCCAAAAGAATTTTTCTGCAACTGTTTCATTTGCTGTTAGCATAAATTGCTCTATAATTTCATGTGCAAAAAAATGCTCATATTTTGTAATATCTACTGCAAATCCATTTTCATCTAAAATAACTTTTGTTTCTGGTATATTTAAGTTTAAGCTTCCTGCTTTTTCTCTTCTTGTTTTTAGTATATGGGCCAATGCTTCCATATTTTTAAAATGTTCTTTGTATTTCTTATATTTTTCGCATATATTTCTTTTTTCTTCGTCTTTTATATCATTTATCTTTGTATCATAATAATCTAAAACGGTTTGAACACCTTTGTAGCTCATTCTCTCCGATACACATATTACCGTTTTTCTTATGTCAGATGATATAACTTGTCCTTCTTTATTAATTTCCATTATAACTGAAAGAGCAAATCTATCTTGTTTTGCATTTAAACTACATATACCATTAGATAATTCTACTGGAAGCATTGGTATTACTCTATCTAACATATACACGCTTGTACCTCTAATTATTGCTTCTCTATCTAAAAAACTATCTTCTCTTACATAGCTACTAACATCTGCAATATGAACTCCAAGCATAAAATTACCATTATCTAATTTTTTTACTTGAACTGCATCATCTAAATCTTTTGCATCTTCCCCGTCAATTGTAAATATTTCTTCGTTTCTTAAATCTAATCTATTTTTTATTTTTTTTACATCAATTTCTTGTTTTATACCTTTCGCTTCAATTAGAACTGGTTCAGGAAATTCATATGGAAGATCATATTCTCTAACAAGTGACATCATATCTATTCCTGCTTGATCTATGTTTCCTAAAATTTCTATAATTTTTCCTTCAGCTTTTTTATCTTTTGTAGGCATTTTAGTTACTTGCACAACAACCTTTTGATTATTTTTTGCTTTATGAATGTCTTTTTTTGATATAAAAATATCTGTTCCAATAGTCTTTTTATCATCAGGTATAACAAAGCCAAAGTTTCTGCTATACTTAAATGTTCCAACAATTGTGTCTCCTTCAATTTTCATATCATCTTTTTGATATTTAATTAATTTTATTTTTTCAGATTTCATTAATTTAGAATGTTTTCCTTTTTTCATAATTCTCCTTTATATTTTTTACAAAAATAAGGCATATATTCACAATATATGCCTTTTATAAAATTCAAACTTTAATTACATAACAAATAATATAGAAATAACAATTGCAAGTACAACAAATGCTACACCAGCTATAATTGTATATCTTTTTAATTTTCCTTCTTTTGTTCTTCCTTTATTTTGCTCATAAAAATTATTGCTAGAAGAACCTGTAATTGTTCCAGATTCACCATTTGAATCTTTTGTTTGTATTGTTGCAAGTATAATTAAAGCAACACAAACTATTGCATATATTACTAATAAAATATTTCTTATTATTTCTACCATAATAATCCCTCTTTCTTATGTCTTTATAACGTTATTTATTGTAACATATGTTAATACAAAATGCAAATATTTTTAATAATTTTTACAATTTTTATTGAAACCTGTCTTTTTTAATGTATAATACAGTTAAATGTATTTGAAAGGGCAGTATTTATGCAAAGTTTAATTGTAGAAAAAAAGTATAATGAAAAAAAATTAAATATATTTTTATTCGAGCATTTTCCAAATCTTTCTTCTTCAACATTTTATAAAGCATTAAGAAAGAAAGATATACGAGTTAATAATATTCGTGTAACAGAAAATGTAAATATCCACACAGGAGATGAAATAAAAGTATTTATTACTGATAATTTGCTTTTTAAAACATTTTCTCCTGATATTGTTTATGAAGATAACAATATACTTATAGTAAACAAACCTGCTGAATTAGAAGTAGTTGGAGATGACTCACTTACATCTAAATTAAAAGTATCTCTTTATTCTAACACCCCAAATGCTTACTTAGAACCATGTCATAGATTAGATAGAAATACCACTGGTCTTGTTTTGTTTGCTAAAAATGAAGAATCAAAGCAAATCATTCTTGAAAAATTTAAAAATCAAGAAATTGAAAAACATTATTTAGCTTATGTATATGGTATTCCTAAAAATAAAAAAGAAACATTAAATGCTTTTTTATTTAAAGATAATAAAAAATCTATGGTATATATATCTGATGAGCCTCATAAAGGATATGTACCAATTACAACTTCTTATTTAGTTTTAGAAACTGATAAATCTAAAAACATATCATTATTAGATGTAACACTGCATACAGGCAAAACTCATCAAATTAGAGCACATTTAGCTCATATAGGCTATCCTATTTTAGGTGATGGAAAGTATGGAATAAACCAAGTAAATAAACAATTTAATTTTAAATATCAGCAATTACAAAGCTACATTTTAAAATTTAATTTTTCTACTAATTCTGGTATTTTAGATTATTTGAATGGCAAATGTATAAAACTAAATAATCTTATATAGTAAAACGAATCACTTTATAATCTATATAAAGTGATTCGTGCTATTTAAAATCTATTTATTTTTGAATTAAATTATATTTTTTCTATTTCTTCTTTGGTTAGACCTGTGTACTTCATAATAGCTTTTATATCAACATTATCTTCTTTCATTTTTTTAGCAATTTCTATTTGTTTTGATTTAGATCCTTTATCAAATCCAGCTTCTTCAATTCCTTGTCTTTCAAATATGTACTTTTCTCTTAAATGTGCTAAATATTGTTCATGTTCATCTTCACTTATTTCATCTAATACCTCTTTGGCTTTTTTTATTGATTCATCAGCATTTTCCATATTCAAATCCTCCGAATTACTAATAAATTTTACCCAAGTATCTAATAATGTATTTTCTGAATATTTCTCTATCTTGGATAAATTAATTATATATAACTCTAATACATCTGTCAATATTATTTTGCCATATGTTTCTTCTCGTATGTTCCATTTTGTAAGGTATTTTGGTATTTCTTTTAACTTTTCTAATTCAAAATCTATGAACAATATCGATATACATTTATTTAGTTCTGAATAGTTATGAGACTTCTTTAAATTTTGCGTATACATTTTACTTAAATAAAATATTATTCTTTTTTCTATATTTTTCTCATCAACTAATTGCATCTCCACATTTATATCTACAACATTATTTACTTTTGCTCTGATATCTAGAATTCCTAGTTTATCGTCATATAAATCTCGTTCTAAAATAGTATTACAATTTAAACTCACTTCTGTAACTTTTTCTTTTAGTATAGCATTTAACAGTCCTTTTGTTATTTCTTCATTACCAGTGTAGCCAAACACTCTTTTAAATGTA
Organism: uncultured Clostridia bacterium; assembly: GCA_934121885.1. Classification (GTDB taxonomy): domain Bacteria; phylum Bacillota; class Clostridia; order TANB77; family CAG-508; genus CALXVA01. The sequence goes on from CAKOVH010000001.1 coordinate 45,999, forward strand.
TAATCATTTTTTAGTTTTAATAATTCTATACAACCACCTTCTTTATCACTTGTTTTTTTATTTTCTTTTATATTTTATTTTGGAAATTTTAGACAGAATTGTCTTTAAGAATTTAATAGATTTTAAATAACTATTTGTATACTATCATAATTTACATTTTATGGCAATAGGCAAATAAAATAATATACAAATAAAAATATAGTGCATAATTTTGCTTTTCAAATTATGCACTATACTCTATATTTATTTTTTCTAATAATTTTAATTCACTTCAAAATTTTATAATCTTGACAAGCTCCTACATTCAGATAGTGTTAATTAATTCATTTAATCCTTCCTTTCCGAGTGCAAAAATATATGGTATGTAAAAATATTTACACACCATATGATACACTATCATCCTTGCACTAAAGCGCACACATCCTTCCAGACGCGAGGCCTGGTAGATAGTGATTTTTTACTATTCTTTTCAGTGCCACTTTAAATTAAAATTTTTCTACTTTTTTATGTTAACATAATGGATGTTAGATTATAGAGAAACTACGGGGCAAACTCCATACGCGATGCTAAAGGGGCTGGCGCTCACGTACGCGCTGATGCCGCGCACATAAAGCACGCTGCGATAGTTGAAAGAAGAAGGCGAAGCCAACCACCAGTAGTTATTTGCTGTCATAAATATGTTATTTGGTCCTGCTTCTATTGTGTTATCATTTGTAGAATATCCTGAATTAACATAAGTTCCATTTGCTCCTACTGAATATCCGTTTGCACTTTCTACCTTGCATATTAAATTTGTTGCATCTTTATTTCCTGTTTTCCATACATTAAATGCTTTCATATACATCTCTACACTTGGACTTCCTATTGCATAATCTGCTTCTGTTGTTTTATAATCTGTCCAATTTGCTGGATTACATAGCCATGCTACTGCTTTTTCATTATTTAAATCTATTGATGTTGCATTTGTACTTGCTGCCCATTTTGGATTCATTGCTTTCATTTTTATTATTGCTTCATCTGTATTAGTATATGTTCCACCTGCATTTAAGACTTTTTGTAAACTACTATCAAAATCCCTCTTTAAATATAGTTTTCCTGCTGTTCCAAATTCTCCTGTTTCATCATAATAGAATATTCTCCATTTTCCTCCTGCTGTTGGGTTATATTCTACTAAATCTCCTATATGTGATTGTAATCCATCTCTTTGTACTGCTGCTTTTGCTTCTGCTATCGTCATTCCTACTTCTGCTATTGTTACATTACATGTTGCTGTTTTTCCATTTGCTGATGTTGCTGTTATTGTTGCTGTTCCTTCTGCTACTCCTGTTACTTTTCCATCAGTTACTGTTGCAATTGATGTAGGATTTGATGACCATGTTATTGTTTTATTTGTAGCATTTGCTGGTGTAAATGTTACAACTAATGCTTCTGATGTTTTTCCTGGTCCTACTTTTAATGTTTGTTTATCTAAACTTATACTTTCAACTTCTACTTCTGATACTGTTACACTACAACTTCCAAAAACGTTTGCATTTTTTTCTGATGTTGCTTTTATCTCACATGTTCCTTTTCCTACTGCTGTTACTTCTCCTTTATCATTTACTGTTGCTACATTTTCATCTGTCGTTGTCCATATTATCTTTCTATTCATTGCATCTGCTGGCTCTAAGCTTGCATTTATTTTTTGACTTGCTGTATCTCCTACTGCAAAATTTAATGTTGTTGGATTTAATGTTATCTTTGTTAAATTACTTTCTATTACTGTTACTTCAAATGTTTCTTCATGCCCATTTTTTGTTTTTATTGTTATTGTTGCATTTCCTGCGCTTATTCCTGTTACTGTTCCATTGCTTACTGTTGCAACATTTTCATTTGATGACTTATATGTTACATTTCTTGTACTTGCTCCTTCTGGTTCTATTGTTACTGCTATACTTGCTGTTTGTCCTTCTTTTATTGTTATATTACTTGCTGTTACTTTTGTTGCATCTGGTGTATTATCTTGTCCTTTTGATTCTATTTCTAATGTTTCTCTATTTACCCAAAATACATATTCATCTACTACTACTTCATAATATTTTGTATCTGTTGCTACTTTTGTTGGTCCTAATTCACTTAATTTTGTACATAAATAGCTATCTTTTAATGTTCCATCTTTTATATTCTGTTCATATATATCAAATTTATATTCTCCTAATTTTAATTCCAGCTTTTCTCTTGCTGCTGATTCTTTTGCTAATTCACTTGATTGTTCTGCTCTTTTTATTAAGCCTCCTTCTCCAAATACTACATTAATACTTACTGTTGCTAGTATTATTAGTATTATTATTGTTACTACTAATGCTATTAACGTTATTCCGTTTGTTTTCTGTTTTTTGCATCTTTATTATGTTTTTCATTCTTTCTACTTCTCCATTCATTTGTTTTTCTTGTTTCATTTCTAAACATTCCTCCTATCTTTCTTTTTAAGCACACAAAAAACAGACTACTTTGCTTTTATGCAATAATAGCCTGTTTTATTTTTATATCACAATTAGAGGCATCTTTTGCCTCTAGTTTTATTATTTTATTAGAATATAGCTCTCTCTCTCTCTCTCTCTCTCTCTCTTAGAGTATCAACGGTTTTGAGTTTTTGCATTTTCTTGTGTGCTCCTTTTATTTCTTCTTAGCTTTTGCTTAGTTTTATTTTACTATTTTATTTTTTGTTTTTCAATACATATTAGTTAAATGTAATATATTCCTAATATTTTTGTAATATTAATATATATTTTTTATTTTATAAGCTCTTTAAATTCTTCTTCTGATATAACTTCTCTTTCAATTAATGCTTCTGCAACCTTTACTAATTTATCCATATTTGTTTTTATTAAATATTGTGCTTTTTCATAAGCATTATCTATTAGTATTTTTACTTCAGCACCTATTGCATCTCCAAATTTATCTCCTAATAATTGAAGTTCATATGGTTCTTGTTCTGTATTAATTGAAATTGGTCCTAAACTTTCACTCATTCCGTACTTTGTAATCATATTTTTCGCAATATCTGTTGCAACTTCAATGTCATTTGATGCACCTGTTGATATATCATTTAAAGCAATCTTTTCTGCTGCTCTACCGCCAAGAAGAGCAACTAATTTTTCTTCCATTTCAGTTTTAGAGATGTAATATTTATCTTCATTTGTTTTATACATTGTATATCCACCTGCTACACCTCTTGGAATAATTGATACTTCTTTAATATCTTTTTGTGTTTCAAGCATTGAACTTACAATTGCATGTCCTGCTTCATGGTATGCTGTTAGTTTTTTGTCTTTATCAGAAATTACTCTACTTTGTTTTTCTAGCCCTACAGTTACTTTCTTTACTGCATCTTCAATATCTTTATTTGTAATTGCTTCATGTTCATTTATTGTAGCAATAATTGCAGCTTCATTTAAAATATTTGCTAAATCAGCTCCAGAAAATCCTGCTGTATCTTCTGCAATACTTTTTAAATTAACATCTTCTGCAAATTTTTTGTCTTTTGCATGAATGTTTAATATTGCTTCTCTTCCTCGTAAATCTGGAAGTGCAATTGTTATTCTTCTATCAAATCTACCCGGTCTTAGTAATGCTTTGTCTAGCATTTCTGGTCTATTTGTTGCTGCTAAAACAATTATTGTTTCTTCTGTATCAAATCCATCCATTTCAACTAATAGTTGGTTAAGTGTTTGATTATTTTCAGATTCTGCTCCACTTCCACTTGTCCTTCTTGAACCAATTGCATCTATTTCATCAATAAAGATTATACAAGGGGCAATTTTTTTTGCCTTTTCAAATAACTTTCTTACTCTTGATGCTCCAAGTCCTGCAAACATTTCAATAAACTCAGATCCACTCATTGAAATAAATGGCACATTAGCTTGTCCTGCAATTGCTTTTGCAATTAATGTTTTTCCTGTACCTGGTTGTCCACAAAGTAAAACACCTCTTGGTATTCTTGCACCCATTTCATAAAAACGTTTTGGTTCTTTTAAGAAATCAACAATTTCCATCATTTCATGTTTTTCTTCGTCTAAACCTGCAACATCATCAAATGTAATTTTAGATTTAGTTGTTTCACTATCATATACTTTGCCCTTATCTCCAAGTCCTTGCATTTTAAACATTAATACAATTAATGCTAAAAGCATTAAAGTTGGTAATATACTAAATAAATTTTCTGATATTTTTATAAATATATTTGGTTGTTTTTGAATAAGTTCTATATTATTTCCTTCTGCAACTTTATTTTGTACTAATTCGATAAAAGCTTGAGTATTTGGAACAATAGACTTTTTTTCTTCTTCTACATCTTTTACTTTAACTTTAATAGATGTACTTCCTACTGTCATTTCTATTTTTTCGATACTGCCTTCTGTAATTTTTCTAATTAAATCAGTATATGCAAGCTCTTTATCATCATTTTCACCTTTAGAATTTAACATATATATTGTAAGTCCTACTGTGGCAATAGCAAGTATTAGTATTGCTATAAATATATATTTAGTCTTTTTATCCTTTTTCTTTTTTTGTTTTTCGTTTTCTTGTGCCATAATGTTCTCCTCTCTTAGTTATACATTATTTCCCTCTGGTTCTTGATTAACCTCGCCTTCGTTCTCTTCTTTCTTTTCTTTTTTCTTTTGTTCTTCTTTTCGTTTTTCTTCTTCCTGTTTTTCCTTTTTTTCTTCTTCTCTTCTTTTTAGTTCTTCTCTTACTTTATCCTGTTCTTCAATAATTTTAGTTAGTTCTATTTGTTTTTTTATTAAATCTGAACGAATTATTAATATAGCTGTCGCAATATATATTGTTGCAACTGTTGTATACATTACATCAAAATATCTTATCGTAAATCCTGTAAAACTGTTAATGATAAAATATAGTATGTTTAATATAATTGGTAATGTTAAAGAATATACTGCCATGTTGTATAAAGCTCTAAATTTTGCATTTATTCTTGTAATTTTAGATATAAAGTATCCAAATATAGAAAGTAAAAGAACATCTATTAATGCACTAGATAAATATATAACAAACATATATATAAACATTATTAAGAAAAATGCTGCCAAAAAGGCTCCTAATTTATTTATAGATAATGCATCTAATATTTGATTTTTATCCATATAACTAATACTATATAAATCATGAATGTTTTTATATTCATAACTATATGGTTTACTCATAATTTCATTTTTAATATTAATTGAATCTTTTAATATTAAAATTCCATTTCCAGATGATTCAAATTCTTTTATAACCTTTGATTTCTCTTCTTCATTTTGAATATCTGTTGCAATAGTTGTAGTAAATCCTAAATTGTTATTTTCTATTTTAGTAATAGTTTCTCCATTTTTCATTTTTATTGCTAATTCATTATTTTGAAGTTTAATATCATCAATATTATTCTCAATATATGTTCTTACTTCTTCTACCATTTTTGCAAATTTAAATGTATTTATTCCTGCTACTACTATTGCAAAAATAATCATTAAAGCACATAAATACCAAATAGTTCTACCTATTTTTTCTATTGCAAGATTTTGGTATTTTTCAAAGTCAAATACACTATATTTTAATTTTTTCCAAAATGATAGTTTACTTTCATCTTTCACTTTCTCTTGTTCCCCCTACTATATCTTTTCTACTGTCATTCCATCCTTTGTGTCTTTCACAGCATATCCAAGTTCTTTTATTTTGTCACGTAAATTATCTGATAATTCCCAATCTTTGTTTTGTCTTGCTTGTTTTCTTTCTTCTAGTAATTTTAAAACATCTTCTGGTACATCTATTTTAGCTTGCTGATCTAAATATTTTTGTGAATTTGCTAAATCTAATCCTAATACTTTATCAAATTCTAATAATAAATCTGCAAATTGTTTTGATTTCTGATTATTTCTAACAATTTCCCATATAATTCCCATAGTTGCTGGAAGGTTTAAATCATCATTTATTGTTTCCAAGAACCTTGATTTATATTCTTTTATGATTTCCTCGTCTATTTTTTCTGTTCCTTGTGTGTGTTTAATAAATCCTTCTCTTAAACGATTTAGTGCCACTTGTGATGACATAGCTCCTTCAAATGTAAAGTTTAATTGAGTACGATAGTGTGCTGTAAAACAAAATAGCTTATATGCTAGTGGTTCTATTCCTTTTTCTTGCAACTGATCTAGTGTATATGTATTTCCTAAACTTTTTGACATTTTTCCGCCATCAACCTGTAAAAATTCTACATGCATCCAAGTTTTAGCAGGTATTTTACCACATGCACCTTTACTTTGTGCAATTTCATTTTCATGATGTGTAGGAATATGGTCAACTCCTCCTGTATGAATATCAAATACCTCTCCTAAGTATTTTCTTCCCATAGCAGAACATTCTATATGCCAACCTGGATATGAAAGTCCCCAAGGGCTTTCCCATTTCATAATATGGTTTTCAGGTGCTTTAATCCATAATGCAAAATCATATGGATTTCTTTTTTCTGGGTCAACATCAACTCTTGCTCCTGCAATTTGCTCATCAATATTTCTGTTTGATAACACAGGATATTTATCAAGTTTTGATATATCAAAATAGATACCTTTACTTGTTTCATATGCATACCCATTTGCTAATATTTCTTTTACAAACTGTAACATTTCCTTAATATGGTCTGTTGCTTTTGCAATTATCTCTGGTCTTTCTATGTTTAATCTATCCATATCTCTTAAGAAAATGTCTGTATAAAATTTAGCTATTTCATATGGATCTTTATTTTCTTTTCTTGCTGCCTTCTCCATTTTATCTTCGCCTTCATCAGCGTCAGATTCTAGATGTCCTACATCTGTAATATTCATTACATGTTTCATTTTATATCCATTGTATTCCATCATTCTTCTTAAAGTATCCATAAATATGTATGCTCTAAAATTTCCAATGTGTGCATAGCTATATACTGTTGGTCCACATGTATATACTCTAACTTCGTTCCCATTTAAAGGAACGAAGTTTTCTTTTGCTTTAGTTAACGTATTATATAGTTTTATTTCCATAATAACCTCTCATTTTCATTGTTTATATCACTTTTAAGGTGTGCTATTAGTAGAAGTTGTATTTGTTGTAGTATTGGTTGTGGTGTTTGTTGTTGTATTAGTTGTAGTATTTGTCGTTGTATTAGTTGTTGTGTTTGTTACTTCATTTGTAATTGTATTGCTATTCGTATTTGTTGGTGGAGGTGTTGGTGTTTGAGATACTTTGTTTACTGTAATTATAATAACAGACTTTTTAGCAACTTTCTCACCTGCATTTACACTTTGCTTTAATACAACTCCATTTGCCTTTGTAGTATCGCTTTCATTTACAACTTGAACTGTAAGTTCTGCAAGTTCTGTTTTGGCTTGTGTTTCAGTTTTTCCTATAACATTTGGAACAACCGCCATCATTTTATCTTCAGTATGAATATCACAAGTATCCTTTATAGTATTATATTTCTTTCCTTCAACAGTTCTCCAACTTGCATTAATTTCAGTTTCAGGTTTTATAGCATAATTTTTTTCTTCTACTTGTTCTGCTGGGCAAAATTCTGTTGCAAGCTTTTTGCTTTCTTTACATATTTTTGTTGCTTCATGTCCTGGACATTTTTCTGGTATTGTTCCACTTTTAAATATTTCAGTGTATGTATTTTTGCATTTATCTGTTGCAACTTTTCCAGTTTCATAACATATTTTAGCAGATACAATTCCATTTGGACGTTTAAAACTTGCTTTTTTTAATTTTTTATGAACACTTTTCATAACATTTGACCAAATAGATTTTGCTGGATTATCAACTCCTGCTATTCCATCTATTGTTTCTGGCTCATCATATCCAAACCATGTTGCTGCTGCGTAGTATGGTGTAAATCCACATAACCATTTATCTTTATAACTTGTTGTAGTTCCAGTTTTTGCTGCTGTTTCTATTCCTGATATTGCACATCCGTATGCTGTTGCTCCACCTTTAAAACCATATACTGGTGATTGTAATATATCTGTAACAATATATGCTGTTTGTTCTGAAATTACTCTTCTCTTTTCTTGTTTTGGTTCTAATATTGTATTTCCTGATGAATTTTCAACTTTAGTATAGAAAGTTGGTTCAATATATTCTCCACCATTTGCGATAGTTGCATATGCTGCTGCCATTTCAAGTGGACTAGCTCCGTGAGTAGTTCCACCTAAAGCAAGTGTAATACTAGCATCTGAATCTTCATCTTCAGTTGATACAGTTGTGTAACTTGATAATCCGAAATCATTAGCATATTTAACACCTGTCTCCACTCCAACATTTGCAAGTATTTTCATATTTACAATATTAGATGAACGTTCAATTGCTTGCCTTACAGGAATAATTCCTGCAAAACTTCCAGCATTATAAAATGGACCTCCACCCCAATATGTTAGAGAATCATCATACATAGTTGATGCTGTAATAATATTTTTTTCTATTCCTGGTGCAATTGCAACAAGTGGTTTTATAGATGAACCTGGTTGTCTTTTAGATGTTGCTCTATTTAAATCTAATGTTAAGCTATCAGATCCAAGACCTCCAACAGTTCCAACAACATATCCAGTTTTATGGTCTATTATTACCATTGCAGATTGAGAATGTTGTTTTTTAGCCTTTCCAACTTTTGTTGTTGCTTTTTTAATGTAAGTTTTTTTCAAATACTCCTTTTCCATAATTGCTTGAATACTGCTGTCTTGAGTTGTATAAATTTTGTATCCATTATTATATACCATATATTTTGCAGTATCATAATTTACTTCTTTTTCTTCTGAAATTTGAGCAATTATCTCTTGTATTGCAGCAGCTGTATGGAATGAAATGTTTGAATTATCTGTTAAAGTACCTCTTTTAAATTTAAGGCCTTCTCTTACTTCATTCATTGCTTCTTCATATTGCTCATCTGTAATTTTTGTTAATCCTACAAGTTCTGGTACTTCTGTATTTTTTAATTTTTTCATTTGAGATAAAACAGTTAATGTTCTTTCTTTAATAGCTTCACTATTGTCTTCTTCTTCGTCAAATGGATTATATCCATTTGGAGCATGGTTAATACCTGCAAGGAATGCAGCTTCTGCTAAATCTAATTCTTTTGCTGTTTTACTAAAGTAGTATTCTGATGCACTTTCTACTCCATATACAGTTGAACCCATAAATATTTTATTTAAATATAGTTCAAGTATTTGGCTCTTTGATAGCATTTGTTCAATTTGGTACGCACGTGACCATTCTCTTATTTTTCTTTCTACACCTGCTGTACCTTCTGCAGCTTGATCTTGCATCATATTTTTAACTAATTGTTGTGTAATTGTACTTCCACCAAAAGACGAATTACCACCATGAGTAACATATGTAACTATAGCCCCTGCTGTTCTTTTTATGTCAATACCAAAATGGCTATAATATCTTTCATCCTCTATTGCTATAAAGGCATTTGGTAAATAATCTCCCATATCAGCAAGTGGTATAATCTTTCTACTTTCATCACCTGCAAGTTCTGCAATTTGTTTACCATCTTTATCATATATTATTGTATTTTGAAGTGAAATTTCTAAATCTTCCTTATTTATTTTCCATTTATCACTAAAGAATATTCCTGCAAATACTCCTATACCTGTTAAGCATAATAAAATAAATAAAATAAACAAAATTAATATTACTTTTTTTAATTTTGAACGTTTTTTCTTCTTGCCTTTCTTATCTGTGTTTACTGGCTTAGATTCTTTTTTCTTTTTCGTTTTTTTATGTTTTGATTTTATTTCATATCTTTTTGTTATATCATCGTTTTTATCATTTTCCATTTAAAAATCCTCCTTAGCTTAATTCACAAATTTATTATATACTAGATTGTATAAAAATGAAAGCTTTTTTGAGAATTTTTTATGGTTTGCTACACTCTTAATAAATTATTAATTAATTGCCTATATTGCTTAGAATATATTTTTAACATTTAATGCTGTTTTATCTTTAATATGTTCTAATATAAACATACATTTATCAGTTTCTGGCACAGCATCTTCATATAGTTTTGCTTCAACTTCTCCACTTAACAAATGTATTTGTGTTTCCACTTTTTCAAGCTCGTCATGTTCAATATAAAATGCTAATTTTTCTTGCTTTTCATCCCAGTCTTCTTTTATATATTTTACTGCTTCTATTAACCCTTCCTCATCTTTATTAACTTCACTTAATTTATCTTTTAGTTCTATCAATTTTGAATTTGTTGTTTCAACGCTTTTTCTTGTATAGCCTTGAGTAATTATATTACCTATAATTACAAAAATTACAACTACAATACAAATTATTACTTCCTTTTTCAATGCTTTTGCTATGCTCCCTTCTTTTGGCAAAAAATTTGATTATTACCATCAAGAGTTACAATTAATGCCTCCTCAGGGTTAAATCCAAATTTATTTACCTCTTTTTTTAGCCAATCATAATCTTTGTCTAATATTTTTAAATTATCATACATAATTTTTCCATCTATTACTAAATCATATGATATTCCTTCATAATCTGGCATTATATTGAAATCTTTTGGTGTTGTATTTCTTTTATTTGGTTTTTGTATAACAGTTACTTCTCCACTTGTTTCCAAAATTGCATATTCTACATCTCCAAGATTTACAACATTATTACCTCTTAATCGTTCTTGCAACTCATTAATTGTAAATCTTTCCTTTTTTAATACTTTTTCATCAATTTTTCCTCTATATATTAAAATTGATGGTTTACCACATATAATTTCTCTTGCTCTAATGCTTTTTATATTTAAAATTGATATTACCAAATGCATAACTAACAATCCTAAAATTGGAATTATACCATTTGTAATTGGAATTCCTGTATCTGCCATAGGAATTGATGCTAAGTCTGCAATCATTATTGATATTGCAAGTTCAAAAGGTTGAAGTTGCCCAATTTCCCTTTTTCCCATCATTCTCATAACAACAAGTACAATTATGTATAAAATAATTGCTCTAATAAATGTAATTAACATTTTGCTCTCCTTTAAATTTTATTTTTTATTATTTTTATCCAAAATGTATTTATTATTCATTTTTTTGTATAAATTTAACAGATTAATAAATTGTATAAACTAAATTTTTTAGAGAATAATATTAACAGAGTCAAATTTTTTTGATTGCAAAAAATGTTTTAGTACATTTTAAGGAGGTTTCATTATGGATAATGAACAAACACAAAGTCATTCAAATGGAAAAACTTCAACTGTATGGCAAATAGTTGGTAGGCTTATAACTGCTGCAATTGTTCTTGCAATTACTGCATTTTTCACACCAGGATTTCATATTAGCAATGTATGGGCATTAGTAGCAGCTGCTGTTGTTCTTACTGTTATAGATTATCTAATTACAAAATTTACTGGTTTACATGCTAGTTCATTTGGTAAAGGATTTGTAGGATTTGTTTTATCAGCAGTTGTGTTATATGTTACTCAGTATTTTGTTGCTGGATATACAGTTTCTTGGATGGCAGCCATTGTTGGTGCTATTGTTTACGGAGTTGTTGATTATTTCTTACCTGGTGAACAACAATAGTAAAAATAAAAATGCGATAACAAATAAAATAAGTTATCGCATTTTTTGTTTTTAAGCACTTAAATCAAATTGAGAATTATATAATTCTGCATATGCACCATTTTTTTGCATAAGTTCTTCATGATTTCCTTGCTCTATTATATTTCCTTCTTTCATTACCAATATTAAGTCTGCATTTTTAATAGTTGATAATCTATGTGCAATTATAAATGATGTTCTTCCTTCTGTAAGTTTATCCATTGCTTTTTGAACTAATTCTTCTGTTCTTGTATCAACATTTGATGTTGCTTCATCAAGTATTAAGAATGGAGAATCTTGTATCATACCTCTTGCTATTGTAAGTAATTGTCTTTGTCCTGCTGATACACTATCATTTTCATTAAGTTGTGAATTATATCCATTTGGAAGTGTTTTAATAAAATGATCTAATCCCACTTCCTTACACACTTCTTTAACCTTCTCATCTGAAACATTTTCTTGATTATACACAATATTTTCTTTAATTGTTCCATCAAATAACCAAGTATCTTGTAATACCATTGTGAATAAATCATGTATGTTTTCTCTTGTTAGCTGTTTAGTTGATATACCATCAATTTTAATATCTCCAGAATTTATATCATAAAACTTCATTAAAAGATTTACCATAGTAGTTTTTCCTGCTCCTGTTGGTCCTACAATTGCAATTTTTTGTCCTGGTTTAGCTACTGCTGTAAAATTATTTATTGTTGGTTTATCATTATTATCATACTTAAACACAACATTATCAAATTCTATTTTACCTTCAACTTTTGTTTTATCTAGTTTGTTAGATATATTTGATTGATTCTTCATTTCTGGTTCATCAATAAATTCAAATACTCTTTCACTTGCTGCTGCAGTAGATTGAAGTGATGTCATACTTTGTGCAATTTGAGCAAGTGGGTTTGTAAATAATCGTACATATGTGATAAATGCAACAATAACACCAAATGAAATTATATTATTCATTGTTAATAATGCACCTACAATACATACTGCAACATATCCAAAGTTACCTATAAATGCCATTAATGGTTGCATCATTCCAGATAAAAACTGACTTTTTCTATTAGCTTCACATACTTTTTCGTTATAATCATCAAACATTTTATCTGATTCTTCTTTTCCATTATATGCTTTTACAACATTTAATCCTGAATATATTTCTTCAATATGTCCATTTAAATTTCCAAGTTCTCTTTGCTTTGCTGTAAAATATTTTTGTGATTTACCTAAAATAAAGAACATTCCTAAAAAACCAAGTAAGCTTGCTCCAATTGCAGTAATTGCCATAATCCAGTTAGTATAAAACATCATAATAATAGATCCTAAAAATAATGTTATATTGCTTACTAAACTTCCAAGTGATTGATTCATTGTTTGTGCAATTGTATCAACATCATTTGTTACTCTTGATAGAGTATCTCCAGATTGATGCTTATCAAAATAACTAAGTGGTAATTTATTAATTTTGTCTGATATTCTACTTCTTAATTTTCTTGCAAAATAGTTTGCCACATTTGTCATACAAATTGACTGAATAAACATACAAATTGCACTTATAATATAAATTATTACTAAGTAAATTGCTATTTCTTGTATTTTATCAAGGTCCATAGATGGTGCCATTAAACCTTTTTGTATTTCATCTGTTAATTCTGATAATTTATCTGGTGAACTAATAGATAATACAGAACCTGATATTGCTAATATTAATGATATAATAATTAGTATTTTATACCCTTTTAATTCTGAAACTAATCTTTTAACTGCTGCTTTAAAGTCTTTAGCCTTTTCACCAGTCATACCTCTAGGTCCACCAGGTCCACCCATTGACATTCTTCTAGGAGTTTTTATTTCTTTTTCATCATTAGCCATTTTCTAATTCCTCCTTTGACAATTGGGATAACGCAATTTGTTTATACACTTCACAATTCTTTAATAATTCTTTGTGTGTTCCTTGACCTACTATTTTTCCGTTATCTAACACTATAATTTTATCTGCATTCATAATAGTTCCAATTCTTTGTGCAACTATTAATGATGTTGCATCTTTTGTATATTTTTTCAATTCTTTTCTAAGTACACTATCTGTTTTATAGTCAAGTGCAGAAAAGCTATCGTCAAATATATATATTTCAGGATTTCTTGCTATTGCTCTTGCAATTGCTAATCTTTGTTTTTGTCCTCCTGATATATTTGTACCACTTTGAGCAATATGTCCTTCATATTGATTATCCATTTTTTCTACGAAATCTTTTCCCTGTGCAACCTCTATTGCTTTTTTTACTTTCTCAATTGTTGCTTTATCTTTTCCATTATCTCCGTATGCAATATTTGAGGCAACAGTTCCATTAAATATAACTGCTTTTTGAGGTACATATCCAATTTTATTATGCAAGCTGTATTGAGAATAATCTTTAACATTTATTCCATCAACTAATATTTCGCCATCTGTTGCATCATAAAATCTTGGTACAAGGTTTATAAGTGTAGATTTTCCACTTCCAGTTGATCCAATAAATGCAACTGTTTCTCCTCTATTTGCTTTAAATGATATATCTTTTAATAAATATTCATCTGCATCTGGATATTTAAATGATACATCTTTAAATTCTACTGTTCCAATTTCTTTTGCATCACTTGCATTTATTCTTCCGTCTTTTATACTAATATCAGTATCTAATACTTCATTTATACGATTAGCTGATACTTGTGCTCTTGGTAAAATCATAAATATCATTGCAAGCATTAAGAATGACATAATAACTTGTAAAGCATATGAACTAAATACAATCATATCTCCAAATAAAACAATTTTATCTGCAAATGCAGCTCCATCAATTAAATAAGCTCCTACAAAATATATTCCAAGAGTTACAAAATGCATTACTAAATACATTACTGGTTGCATAACAGAAAATGCTCTTTGGTTAAATAACTGCTGATTTGTAAGATTACTATTTGCTTTTTCAAATTTTTCTTCTTGATATTTTTCAGCATTAAATGCTCTTACAACTCTAATACCTGTTAGGTTTTCACGAGTTACCTCATTTAATTTATCTATTAATTTTTGTACCTTTTTAAATCTTGGTAATACAATTATCATTAAAGCTCCAATTACAGAAAGAAGTATTACTACTGCAACACCTGTAATTGCACTCCACTCCCAATTTTTATTTAGTATTTTAGTTATTGCCCAAATTGCTGTGATTGGTGCCTTTATTAAAAGCTGTAATCCCATTGCAACTAACATCTCAATTTGAGTAACATCATTTGTAGTTCTTGTTATTAAACTACTTGTAGAAAATTTCTTTATTTCCTCCATTCCCATATCTTCAACTTTACTAAATATCTTTTTTCTAAGATTTTTTGCAAATTTTGAAGAAAGTTTTGATGTAATATATCCTGTAAAGATTGCTGCTAGTAAACTTCCAAATGCACATAAAAGCATATATCCACCATTAATTAAAATATCTTGCATTTTGCTTCCTTGTGTTTGTACAAGTTTTGTAATTTCAGACATATAGTCTGGCATTTTTAATTCAAGCCAAACTTGAATAAAAATTAGTACAAAGCATATGAAGGTTACTAACCATTCTTTTTTTGTAAAATTTTTTAATAATTTAAACATGTCTCCTCCTATATCATATTTTTGCATATTTTTTGAACATATAGTTTATTACTTTTTTTATTAATTGTCAATTATGACAAATGTAAATTTTGTGTGAATATTATTGGTTTTCACATTATAAAAATCCAGTTTTAAACTGGATTTTTATACTTTTTAATTATTGTTTTCTTTATTTTTATATATATTTATTATATCTTTTATTCCAATTTTGCTTCCATAATTTAGTATTGCACTTGAATAAATTTTAATAGATATTTTTGCAATTATTAACATTGTTATTACTAATACTGCAAGTGAAATTGCAATTTGCGTTGGTGTTGCAACTCCCATCATTATTCTAAATGGTACACAAAATGGTGATGATAACGGAAATATTGATGCAAATGTATTTAAGTCACTTGTTGGATTCATCATTGTAAAATATGCTAGGTAAAATCCTATTACAGCAAGTATCGCTACTGGTCCATTTGCAGATTGTACATCTTCTGGTTTACTTACTGTTGAGCCAGTTAAAGCATATAGCAATGCATATACCAAGTATCCTAATAAGAAATATATAGTTGTCATTATTCCTAAGAATGGTGTTATTGTTGATAAATCAATAATTCCATCTAATGTTCCTGCTGGCAGACATACATTTGCACAAATTAGTGCAACAGAAACTAATACAACAATTTGTATTAGTCCCACAATACCAACTCCAACTGTTTTTCCTAAAACTATTGTTTTTGGTGTTGTTGATGTTACTAAAGTTTCAATTATTTTAGATGTTTTTTCTGTCGTTATTGAGGTTGAAACCTGATATGCACAAAAATATATTGCATAAAATAACACTATTGATAAAAGCATAATTGCAAGTACATTTCCTTTTACTTCTTGTTCTTCAGTTTGTTTCATTTCTAAATTAAAGTTTGGATTTAAACTTGCAAGTTCACTTTGCGTTAGCCCTAATTTTGATAATTGTAAGTTCGAATATATTGCTGTAAGAGCATTAATACAATTTGTAGGTTCAGCTTTCATATTCAAATTTTCTACTATGTATTCTAAATTAATTTTACCATCAGATTTTTTTATTATAATTGCATCTTCTATTTCTTTATTTTCTATTTTCTTTTTTATATCTTCAAAACTTATGTTGTCATTTGTTGTTTCTATTGCATATTCAAGTTTCATTTGCTCAAGTTGTGCAAGTGTTCCTTCAAAAACATTTTCACTATCTACTATAAGCATTTTACTTGAATTATCATCTTTTCCATCTGAAAGTGCTTTTATGATATTTGGAATATTAAAACCTACTATCATTATAATAATTAAAATTAAATTTGATATCAAAAACGTTTTCTTTTTTAACATTTCTTTTATCGTAAATGATGCTACTACCCATAAATCTCTCATATTATTTTCCTACCTTTTCTATAAATATATCATTTAAACTTGGTTTTTTCATTTCAAATTTAATTACATTTATATTGTTTTCTATTAGATTTTTAATCAATTTAAATCCTTGTTCTTCTTCATTAATCTCTATTTCATAATCATTGTTTTTATTTGATATAATATTCAATTTTAAATCTTCAATAAATTTATCTACATTCTCTGTTGTACTTAATTCTATTTTATTTGCCTTATATCCATTTCTAATTTCTTTTAAATTTCCTTTTAAAACTGTTTTTCCTTTATCTATGATAACAACATCTGTACAGAATTCTTCAATTGATGACATTTGGTGGCTAGACATAATAATGTATTTGTTTTTGCTTACCAATTCAATAATTACATCTTTTAAAAGTTCTGTATTTACAGGATCAAGTCCACTAAATGGTTCATCTAATACAATTAACTCTGGGTCATGTAGTATAGCTGTTATAAATTGAATTTTTTGTTGATTTCCTTTAGACAATTTTTCAGCTGTCATAAACATATATTCTTCAACTTCTAATCTTTTCATCCAATATCTTATTGCCTTATCTGCATCTTCCTTTTTCATTCCTTTTAGCTTTGCAAAATACATCATTTGGTCATATATTTTGGTTTTAGGATATATTCCTCTTTCTTCTGGTAGATATCCAAAATTAACATGCTTTCTTTCTACTTCTTTACCATTCCATGAAATTTTTTCCGAATCCTTTTTTAATATTCCAAGTATCATTCTTATCGTTGTAGTTTTTCCAGCTCCATTTGTTCCAAGTAATCCAAACACTCCTGGCTTATCCATTTTAAATGATATGTTATCTACTACTTTTTTTGTTCCATAACTCTTATTTACATTTTCAATTTTTAACCCCATTATTTTATTCCTCTCTATTCTCGTTCTTTTTCAGATTCATTCATCTTTTTCTTTAAAATTTCTTCAAAGGTCTCACTTTGCGTTTCTTGCGCCTCTTGCTTCAAAGACTGCCTAAATCTCTCTCTTTTCTCGTTTTGATTATATGCTTTGATTTGGTTCGTTCTATTTATAGGCTCTATTCTTTTCATAACCAACTCTCCTCTTCATTAACTTTTATATATTTTATATTATTTTATATTATTTTATATTATATTCAATATAAAATATAAAAAAAAATAAAGATTTTTTCTTTATTTCTCTTTGGTACCGATGGTGGGACTCGAACCCACATGGTTTCCCGCACGATTTTGAGTCGTGTGCGTCTGCCAGTTCCGCCACATCGGCATATATTCTTGAAATCAAATACTTTAATATCATATCAAAAAAATATATAGATTTCAAGAGTTTAATATATTTTTATTCATATTATTTGCTTGATATTCTCTTTAGTTCCACATTTCTCTTTATTTTAGAAGTTGTTGTTTTTTCCATTGGCTCAGTAGTTATAGTTATTCTTTTTATGTGTTTATAATTGGCAAGATTTGCATTCACTTTCTCTTTAATGTCTTTCATTATCCTTTCTTGAAGCATTTTCTCATTTTTTAAGTCAATATCTGCATATTCTTTTATTAATTCTTTCTCATCATAAACAATTTTTGCTTCTAGCAAAGTATCAGTCTTACTGTTATTTCGTGCAAATACCATACTTTCAAGCACATATGGTATTTTGTTAATTAATCCTTCAATCTCGTTTGGATAAACGTTTTTTCCGTTTTTTAATACAATTATATCACTCTTTCTTCCTGTTAAATGTAAAAATCCATCTTTATCGAAATATCCATAGTCTCCTGTTTTAAACCATCCATCTTCATCAATCGATTTTTTGGTTAATTCTTCATTTTGATAATATCCAAGCATAATGCTTGCACCTTTTGCACAAATTTCTCCTGTTCCTTCTTCATTCTCATCTATAATTTTCATTTCTAGTGCTGGGAAACAAATACCTACCGTTCCTGGTTTATGGTATTTATCTGTTTCTGCTGTTAATATTGGTGATGTCTCTGTTAATCCATATCCTTGAACAGAATCTATTCCAATATTATAGTATCCTTCAATGGTTTCTTTCTCCATTTGAGCTGCACCATAATAAATAATCCTAATATTTTTACCTAGATTTTCTCTTACTTTTTTAAATATTTTCTTTCTTACATCTATATGAAGTTTTAATAAGAATTTTGATATTTTTACACCTTTTTCAAACTTATCTTTTTGCCCCGATTCTTCTATTCCTTTTTTTATTTTTTTGTACATAACTTCTAACAATGCAGGAACAGCAACAATTATTGAAACATCATATTCCTTTAAATTTTGTGCATAATATTTCAGACCATCACAAAATGCAATACATACCCCACTATAGAATCCATATAAAAATGAGATTGTACATTCAAAAGTGTGGTGTAATGGTAATACAGAAAGTATTGTATCTGTATCATACATTTTAGAGTATGTTGCCATATCCTCTATATTTACACAAATATTTTTTTGTGAAAGCATTACACCTTTTGCCTCTGAAGTCGTACCTGATGTAAATAATAATATAGACATTTTATTCTCATCTAATTTTATATTGTCATATTTAGTATCTCCATCATCTAATAGCTTTTGTCCCTCCTGTTTTATGTTATACCAATATTCAATATCTTCGTCTTTCACTTCATCCATGCATATTATTGTTTTTAGATTAGATTTTTCTGATTCTTTTACATTTTTTAATATTGATATATATTTTTTATCACAAACTACAACATCTGCTCCACTTCTTTTAATCAGATTTTCTATTTCTACCTCTGGCAAAAGCTTATCAAGTGGTACTACTATTAGCCCAGCTGTTATAGTTCCCAAATATGTCATACACCACTCATATCTGTTTTCACCAATAACTGCGATTTTTTCTGCTCCTTTGTTTATCATTGCGGTTCCAAATGCCCTGATATCATTTTCGGCATCCTTATATGTTTTCTTTATTATTTCCTTATCAGTTGGTTTATTTTTATATTTATATGCTATATGATTTTCATAATTTTTTGTACTATATTGTACTAGTTCTCTAAAATTATTTATTCTCCTTGATTTGTAAACTCTTCTGTCTATTGGTTTTGAATTTCTAATTTTTTCTATTTCCTGATTTGAATAAATCATATTACTAACCTCCATATATAACATTTTTTGTTATATTAATTTACAATTGTATATTACTTATCTCTATACTCTTTAATTTATAGCATAATAGAATTTGTTTTTCAACAAAAAAAGTACTAGTTTATATTAACTAATACTTTTACCTTTTTATTTATTTAATATATATATTGCAATATTTAGGTATGATGCAAATAGTACCCATAGCAAATATGGTATTTGAATTAATCCAGCTATTTTGTTTTTTTGATAAAATTTTATTATCATAATAATAACTAAAACTGCTAATAACAAAATCCATATAAATGAAAATAATCTCCATTTAAGCGTAAAAAAGAATATAGACCATAAGGCATTAACTCCAAGTTGAATATAATATATTAAGTTAATTTTTCTATCTATTTGCCCATTGCTCTCTAATATTCCATACGATATTCCCATTACAACATATAGAATAGACCATACAATAGGAAATACAATACTTGGTGGAGCTAAAAATGGTTTTGTTAATGAATTATAGTCAATAGTAGAAGATATTATAGCGCCTACTATTCCTCCAACAATTACAGGAATCAAAATTGATTTAATATAAATTTTTACTTTGCTCATATGACACCTCTATTTATATTATATAAAATAATTTAAATAATATGCCATATTGGTATAATTTATCTTTTTTCCTTATTTCGTTTATCTTGAATGATTTCCATTTCCTTTTCTGTAATTAATTTAACATTATTTTCTTTTGCCCAAGCTACACAGCCTTTAAGTACTGTACTTAAAAACACTCTTGGTACTTTAACTAATTTTGCACATGCTTCATCCGTAAATTTTACTTCTGGATCAATTCTTGAAGCTGCATATTTTACTGTATCTAAACTAATGCCTTTACTAGCTGGTATTGGTTCTGATATTGGTCTTCTAAACTTTGTATACCAAAAATTTTTATTATCACGATAGCCATAATCAACTGGAACTGATGGAAAATTTGTCATATTGACACCGTTTATTATAGCATCATAATATTTAGGCTTAATTAATATATTATCAATTTTTAAAATGAAGTGAGCTCCAAACTTACTTGTAATTCCGTTAAAATCATGATATGGTGGTAAATATTCATCTTTAACCACGTCATTTTCTGCACCATCTAATTCTTTTACCCATATACATTCAAATACTTGAAAAGCTTCTTGAATAATTTTTGGATATTCTTCTTCTGGATTTTCTCTTGCTCTTTTTCCATCAACTAAATTAAATATGCAATCTTTCATTTTTTCTTCAGTTGTTTCACCAGGATAACCTAATCTTACAGCTTCTTTAAAGTATTTTCTTTTATCTGTTATGAAATTAATAGAACATTTTCCTGTTCTTAAAATATTTTTAGCTGTGTTCGAACTATTTCTACAACAAAGAACCATTGCATAGTAATCCTTTCCTGCAATATAGTATGGAAAACATAGTGAATACGAACCAATATTAGTTTGCCCAGATTCACTTAATGTTCCAATTTCTGTTGTTGGCATTGGAAAAAAACTTGATGTTTGATAAAAATTGTCAACAATTCTTAAATCTTTAAATCCATTTAAATCCTCAATTTTCTTTTCCATAAAACATATCCTCTCTATCAATTATCTTATATATCTTTTTCAAGCAATTTTTTTCTTAAACCTTCTAAAGCAATTTTTCTTGCACTTATTTGATTTTTTTCTTCTTGTGAAATTTCTGCTAATGTTTTTCCGCTTTCTAATTCAAAAATTTCATCAAACCCAAATCCATTTTCCCCTCTAACTTCTTCTGTAACAAAACCATCTATTTTTCCTATTTCACACACTGTTTTTACACCATTTGATAATGCTATTGCAGTAGTAAAACTTATTTTTCTTTTTTCTTTTGGAACTCCTTTTAATTTTTCTATTAGTGCCAAATTTCTTTCCCTGTCAGTTCCTTTATGCCATCTTTTAGTAAATACTCCTGGAAATCCATCTAAATATTCAATTTCTATTCCTGAATCATCAGCAATACATAATCTTCCATTAAGCTCCTTTGCTATTGTTTCTGCCTTTTTCTTAGCATTACCCTCAAATGTTTTTTGATCTTCTTCAACATCTATATCTATTCCAAGCTCATTCATTGAAATTACTTTAAATTCTTTTAAAATTTCTTGAGCTTCTTTTATTTTTCCCTTATTACCTGATGCTATTACTATTTCTCTCATTTTTTTCTCCTTTGTTTTTATACCCAGTTTTTTATTTACTTATTATTTTTAATATTAAATAACTATAATTGCATTATACATATAATTATATTTTTTGTTAATACTTTTTATAAAAAATATAATTATTAATTTTCTTTTCTTAAATAGATTAAATAATATGCTAATCCTATTTGAATAGACATAAATATTGCAGATAATCCAAACATATAATTTATTCCATATGAATATATTTTTCCTGCCAAATATAATCCTATTGCATTTCCAGCCATCCAAGTCATATATCTTATATTTGAAAAAAATATACTATATTCATTTTTTATACGATTTATATATGGAGCATCTGTCTTATTTTCGTATGCAGTAGAAATTAATATTGACCAAGTTATTGCTATCATGCTCATAATATGATTATTAATAAGAAATGCTAATATGTATAGTATAAATCTTATACCGAATTTTAAAGATATAGCTAAATAATCGCTTTTAGGCGTTAAAAATTTCAAAGCAACTATTCCTATTACATCTGCTGTCAACCCAATAATTAGTAAATAATTTGTAGCTCCAACATCAGAAAATCCTAATTTATTTGTTAGCATTAACATTTTTAGTCCTAATCCTACACTCATAGCTATTGATGCAATACAATAATATATCAAATATATTATTGTTATTTTATCCTTCATAATATCTTTAATAGATACCTTTATTCTCTCGTTCTTATTTTTTGCATTTATACTTATTAAAATTAATGCTGATACAATGGTGAAAATCATTGATAATAATAGTAATATATTATAATCAATGGTTAATTGTTTTATTGTTCTTCCAATTATTATGCCACCTATAAGTATACCAATATCCTTGAATAGATACTCCACTAATTTTCTTTTAGAATATAATGTATCGCTTTTTTCTATGCATATTATTAATGGATATATACTTAATATTATAAATTTTTCTAATAAAACATCTAATACAATTAAAATTTTAATTGTTTGTATATTTCCACCATTATTAATAAATAATAATATCATTGTAATAATCTTCATAATTAATGTTACTGATATAAACTTTTTTATATTTTTTAGTTCTATTCTAGTTGAAATAATAAATATACATACTGCGCTTACCATAGAAGCTATACTCAAAATAGTACCTATTTGACTTATATTAAAACTATTCGATTGTAACCACAGTTGTTTAAAATTTTCCCATAATCCGATTGATATACTAAAGAAAGCTAGCATTATTAGTATTTTATTTTCATCTTTTATCTTCTTCATTTTTCATTTTTTCTCTTCCTATATTTTTTTCAAAAAAGTCATCATCATCTGCAAAATGCATTTCAATATCTAATTTATTTATTTGTTTAAATCCATTTTTATTATAAAATTTATGTGCTTTTGTTAATATACTTCCACAAGCTAGATATATTTTAGTTATATTGGTTTCTTCTATAGCATAAGTTTCTAAAATATTATATAACTTTTGACCTATACCATTTTCTTGATAATTACTTTTAACATAAAGTCTTTTTAAAACTCCATAATCCCCTCTATTTTCCAATCCTATTGTTCCAATTATTTCTTTTAATTTAACATCATATGCAACTAAAAATTGTCCATTATTTTTTAAATAGTATTCTTCTATATTTATAACATCTGGTCTATCTTTATAAGGTCTTCCAATAAAATCATGCATACATTCACTTATAAAGCGATTTATATCAAATTTAATTTTACATTCACGAAATTTTGCTATTTTACATATTTTTTCTCTTAAAATAAAGTCGTATATCTCCTTCCAATCTTTCAGTGATACTATACTTGTATATTTTTCTTTATCATCAGCAGATATTCTAATTGTTTGTATACCTTCTTTTTCTACATCAAGGCAATTATTTACTTGGTCATCTATAAATAAATCAATATCTTCATTTTTGCAAATTGTTCCCTTTTTTCTTGCATTTACTATTATTTTATCATATTCTATTTTATTTCTGTCTAACCAATTTTTACTTAATAGATATGGATTATCATGAAATTCACTATCTCTTGCTGTTATAATTATTATCTTGTTTCCCTCACTTTTTAATTTATTAATTACTTCTACAGCATTTTCTCGTGGTTTTGCTTTATTAACGATTTCTTCTTGAATATTCTTTAAAAAGTATTTGAGTTCATCATAAGAAAATTGAAATATCTTCTTATATAAATCTCTATTATCTTTTATATCTTCAAGAGGATTTTCCGCATTTTCAATTTTTTTACCTATTTTTAATGCATATTCATATGCAGCATTATTAAGTTCTTGTTGAACTTCTGTTATTGTATTATCTATATCAATTCCTATATTCATTTTTTAAATTGCTCCTATATATTAATTTTTGTATACTAACTAATTTTCGTATATTTCGTCATTTATTTTTAACACCATTTTTCTGTAATGAGTTTTAAATCCTAATCTTTCATACAAGTCCCTTGCAATGTTCTCTCCAATTACTTCTAATGACATATCTTTATTTTGTTCTTTGGCCATATTTATTATTTTATTTAATGCTATTGTTCCAATTCCTTGGTTTCTATGCTTTTCATCTATAAAAAATCTATATAAATATATTTCTTTTTCATAATTTTTTATTCCTATAAAACCAACCATTTCGCTGTTAAATATAATTTTATAGTATTCCTCATTTTCCTCAAAATTTAGTTCTTCCGGTTTTATAATTCTTAATTGATATATTGGGTCAACTGTATTATGATGTTTCCATTCTTCTATTATCCACTCTCTAAAAAAATCATTGTTTTCTTTTTCTAATCTAATATTTGTATTTTTCATCTTTTTATCTACCTTTTTTTCTTTATTTTATAGTTAATATAACAGGTCTATGGTCAGATCCTTCATTTAACATATTGTCTTGTTTTATTATTTCGTAATAGTATCTTTCCCTTATATTTTTTTCTACAAAAGCAAAATCAACATTAACTTGTTCTTTTGTTCCATATCCATGCCAAGAATTATCGAGAATATTAAATTTTTCATTTCTTGATATTGTTATATAATTATCATTTTGCTTTAGTATATTATATACTTCAGACATATGCGAAATCATATTCATATCTCCTATTATAACTTTATAGTCAGCATCTATTGTGTCCATATAATCTAAAGATTTTACTGTTCCTTTTATTTTTCCCTCAGTTGAAACATAATCTGTATGAATACTCCCTATTAAATACTTTTCATTTTTATATTCAAAATTAACAAATACAGTGGTTCTATAATCACTCATATTATAATCAATAACTTGTTCATTTATATTTTTATATTCTACATCTTTACCGTGAGGCAAACAAATTACTTTTTTTACTTTTATATTACTATCATTTTTTATTGCTATTATATTGTACTGATTTATTGATTCTGTTTTCATTGGAAAAGTATCTAACATTTTAAAATTGTTATTTTCCAATATTTCATTTAATGCATTCATATTATTTTCATTTACTTCTTGAAAACAACATACTTTAATTTCATCATCTTTCAATAAAGTATCTAGAATTCTTTTTATATTTTCTTGTCTTGTTTCCCATATAGGAATAGGACTGTTGGTTTCTTTTACTCCATAAATATTATAGCTTAAAATCTTCATCTTTCATTCTCCTAAATTATATATTAAAAATATTGCATTTTGTTTATATTTTCTTAATATCTATCCCTAGTTTTTTATAACCTTCATTAACTTTAGTCATATCCCTATATCTTCCTTTCGTTAATTCACATCTATAGTTTTCTTTTTCTATATTTTTATATTCGTCTTCTAATTCTTTTTCAATATCATATGGAACTCTTACAAATTGAAATGAAATTTCTGAATTATACTCTTTACTTCCATATTCGCCTTCTATAATTAGATAGTATGCTTTAGTTGTTTCTAATACATTACTATCTTTTTGATCACTTCTTACTACGTCAAATGAATTACCTACGCTTCCTACATTTATTAATGTTTTATTGTATATTTTATCCATATATGGATGATGAATATGTCCATATATTATAACATCTGCAACTTTATTAGATGGTGTATATTCACTAGGTAAAAACATTTCATATTTTGTTTGTATATCATTAATATTTAAAACTACTTTATTGTTTGCTGTGTTTGTGGCATGAAAAAGTCTTACTAAACTTCCACTCATATAGAATTCATAAGAAAATGGCAAATTTAACAAATATGCTCTATCTTCTTCATCTATTAATGATTGATTCCATTTTATTCTTTTTTGTTCTTGTTCAGGTAGTTCTTCTAAATTTTCATATTTTCTTGAAAAATATTGATCAGTATTTCCTTGAATTACTATATCACATTTCTCTTTTATTAATCTTATACATTCTTTCGGATGCGTGCCTTTTGCAATTGTATCGCCCAAACATATTATCTTATCAACCTGCTTTTTTTTAATATCTTCAAATGTTGCTTTTAAAGCCTCTAAATTTCCATGTATATCTGAAATAATTGCTATTTTCATTATAATACCTACCTCGTTTTTTTATTATCTAGTTTATACCATAAACATGATAATTTTGCAATTACTACACACTATCCTGTCCACTTATTTATTTTAACATTTTTCGTACATGAAAAGAGTGAGGTTTTAAAATTAAACCCCACTCTCTCATTTTAGCCTAATGATGCAACACGTGCAATTGTACCTGTTGGAACATAGAATATATATTCATATTGCTCGGTATTTGCTGCAAATGTCCAAAATGACTTCTTTCCACATGTTACATATGTATCCAATCTAGCACTATCATAGCTATCATCCTCTACTATTGTTACATTATTACTGGAAATAGTATGACTCTTATATGCTTTTTGAGATTCGGAAATATATGGAGAATCAACTTCTACATAGTAAGTATACGAGTTCGTACTTGAAATAGATACATAAAGTATTCCATTTGTACCTTCTGCTGTAACATCATCTCTTAAACTTACAAGTTCAGTAGTAGAAACCATTTTGGGTTCTTCGTATCCACTAATAGGTACGAAAATTCCCAACCCCAGTCCTGTACATATGAATATACTTGCGAATATAATCACTCCTTGGTTGTTCTGCACTACATCATAATCTTCGGTGTTTGGTACCCCCCGTAAAATTAGAAACCAAACAATCAATGCGAATACTAAGATTCCTGCCAAAATGAGTCCCATAATAATTCCTCCTTGTACTACTCGGAGGACTGTGCCTCCGAATTTGTTTCAAAGGCAACAATGAAATTGTTACATTATGTATTATATCTCATTTTACATAATTTTTCAACTGTTTTTTGCTTTAATATTTGATATCAGTTTACTTTTCAAATTTTTCTATTTTAGTTATACTAAATCCCATTATAGGTATAGACAATGTTAGTAAAATCATAACTATGCTTAAGATAAGTTGACTACCTGTTAATCCTGATAACAATAACATTGTATATCCAACTACATTCAATTTTTAAATTCCATCAAAAGTCTAGTTTTTATAGTATTTATAAAAGCACCTTTATGCTCTATTTCAAACTTCTCAGTATCTGTTGTTAATTCATATCTTATATATAAGTCTGGAATAAACTCATACTTATCACTTTCAAAATTAACATATTGAGTCTCACTTTCTGTATAGTTCCCCCTTAACATGTTATATAAAAGATTCCATCTATCGCATGCATAAACCAACATCAATTTCTTTTGTACCATCCACACCATTATATATGGCATCCTCATTCATATCTATCCTAGTCGGTTTAATACCTATACTATCATACAAGTTTTGTAATATACCATCATTAAAGTATTGTTCTAATGCTATACTAATACATTTTTCAATATCAGTATTTTTATTTATAAACATTAATCTAACTGGATTATTTTCTTTATAAAAAATAATGGCATTATGTTTATTACTTATATTAATATTGGGGTTACTAACAGAAATTATACAATTACAATTTTTTATTATTTTATACTCATCAAATGCAATTTTATTATTTTTGTTAATTTCTCTGCATTTTTATTCCATCTTCCATATTTATTTTTGTTGGTATAATATATTTAGCATCAATTTTATGAGATATTAAATTAGTAATAACTTTCATTGCTCTTGTTCCATCAAACCATTTTGGATTATCACTATTGGCTCTAATTTTATCTAAAGAAGTTACTAAAGCATCTTTATCATAATTGTCACTCATTTCAGTTGTTAGCATATATTTTTGTTTTTCATTTTTATATAAAGTATTCTCTATTAAGCTATATCTAGCATTATTATACCAATACAAATGATCTCCCCCAGCTAATATTAAAACATCTGCCTTAATATTTATATCGCCAATTAATTGATTAGCATAGTTATACACATCACTAAAAGAACAACTTGGAATGTCATTTTTCAATGTATCAAATTTATTTGTAACATCTACAACTCCAAAATCATAATATTTTTTATCAATTACTTGTTTGTTATTTGCAAATATAAGCTCTATAGAGCCACCGCCACCTATAAAAACACAAATATTACCATTGTATTCTATATTATTGTAACATCCTAGTGCAGTATAATTTGCTTCATCTTCTTGAGATACAACTTGAACTTTTAATTTTAAACCCAATTTATCATATAACTTTTCATTAATTTCATTTAGTTCTTCTTTAGATATATTTCTAAATATACTACATCCATATATACTTATATCTTTTGTGTAATTCAAAACATTTTTTATCACTTCATACAATTTATCTAAATCTTTTTCATTAATTCTATTCTCATTTTTATAATTTTTCTTAAATTCAATTGTAGTAGTATTTTCATATATTACTTCTTCATCTTTGTATATATGTGTTTTTGTATTATTACTTCCTATTTCAATAATTGCAAATATATTACTCATTTTATTTTCACTCCTTCTTTATCTTCACTTATTCTATATATTTTTTGACTATGTTTGAATTATATCACAAGTTACTAATCATTCAATCAATATTTCCAAATATATTTATTCTTACTTTTGCTTAGTTACCACAAAATAATTTATGTGTTTCCACTTACCGCTTAAGCAATTACTTTAACTTTCACACACAAATTTTGATGTTTCTCTTTTCCAAATCTGCCTTTTGTTTCAAAAGTTATAATCCTTGATAACATATCAAAATCGAGTATTACATATCTTGTTTTAGTTGTAGCACTGCCACACATTCCACATGCGATGTCCAAGGGAACATATCTACTGGCTGAATCTCTTGTACATCATACATATTCTCAAACTTTGCTAAATCTCTCACAAGTGTTGCTGGATTACAACTAATATATACAAACCTATTTGGTCGTATTTTCATAATATTTTCTATACTCTTATTATCTAATCCCTTTCTTGGTGGATCAATCATAATAACATCTGGAATTATGTGTTTTATATTTATTAGTTCGTCTAAAACAATTTCTACATCTCCTGATATAAACTTTGTATTTTCCACTTTATTTAAACTAGCATTCTCTTCAGCCATCTTTACCGCTTCATCTACAATTTCAATTCCATAAACTTCTTTTGCATATTTGGCCATAAATATAGAAATTGTGCCTAGACCACAATATAAGTCAAATACAACATCATTCTTATTAATTTTTGCTGCTTGTACACCAATGTTATATAGTTTTTCTGCTTGTATAGGATTTACCTGATAAAATGAAAGTGGAGAAATTTTAAAAGTATATTCTCCTAATCTATCTTTGATATAGCCATCTCCATATATCTTAACATTTTTATCTCCAAGTATAACATTTGTGTTTTTTGTATTAATATTTTTTACAATAGTTTTAACATTCGGATATCTGTTTATAATATTTCTTACAAAGCCTTCTTCATCTTTAAATTTATCACCATTTATTACAAGTATAAGCATAATTTCATTAGTCTTTATTCCAATTTTAGTTACAATATGCCTTAAAAGACCTTTTCTTGTTTTCTCATCATATATACTTAAATTGTTTTTGTTCCATAACTCAAATACATATCTTGCAATTTCTTCTGTCTGTTCATTTTGAATATAGCATTTATTTATTGGTATGATTTCATGTGTACGATTTGCAAAAACACCCATTACTGGTTTATTTTCTTTATCTTTTCCTACTGGATATTGTGCCTTATTTCTATAATAAAAAGGCTTATCCATTCCAATAGTTTCCTTCACTTTCACCTCATTTTTTAATGTTTTATTTACTAGGTTTTGTACTATTTCTCTTTTAATATTTAATGTATCAGCATAATTTATATGTCTTAGATTACATCCTCCACATCTTCTATATGTTGTACAGTCAACTTCCTTCCTTGAATTTGATGTATTAATAATTTCTACAATTTTTCCAAAAGCATGTGATGATAGTACTTTTACTATTATAACTTTTACCTTTTCACCTTTAATTGCTCCTGGTATAAATATTGTAAAATCATTAATTTTGGCAATTCCTTCTCCTTCATATCCGTTATCAATTATATCGACTATATATTCTTTATTTTTCTCTATATCCATTTTAATATTTCCTTCCATTTTTCTGCTACATATTATACAATATTTTGGTTTTAGTCGCAATATCTTAATTTACAAACAAATTTTAAATTTTATTTAAATTAGTATTGACACTATATCTAAAAATGTGCTACAATACATATTGTCAATAAATGATATGCGGATGTGGCGGAACTGGCAGACGCGCTGGTCTTAGGAACCAGTACCAACGGTGTGGAGGTTCGAGTCCTCTCATCCGCACCAAGTAAGGTTTTCATATTTTTTAAGAAATTAAAAAATATGAAAACCTTATTTTTTTAACAAACTTTAAGAAAAAGATGCAAATAAAACTCATTACATTGAAAATAACAACTATTGAAAATTACTGATATATATGCTATAATACTTACATCTATTGGCATAGTTTACTATAGCTTAATAGTTGCTGTTAGGAATGATTTGAGATAATATTTTATCTTTCTTTCAACCTAACAAAACCTTGATTACAAGCACAGTGCCATAGTGTTTGTAAAAAAAATAATTTTATGGAGGTGTTAATTATGGCAGAAAGAGTATCAAAAGAGGTTCCGATTGCAGAACGGATAATCGATTTTAGCAAGGATGCTTTCCTCGAAATCATCCCACCCTCAATTTTTCCTGAAAGTACTGTTACAAAGGAAATGTTGGAAGAGTTTGCAGAAAAAGCTTTAGTTCTTGTTGACGGCACAGACATTCTGCAGTATGCAAATGAGTACCCTATTGTGGTGTATCAGTGCAACGATGCAGACATACAGCCTGAGCCTCGCTTGAACAGCTTTGTTCTTAACATCATTGTGTCAACGGGAGTGGATGGTAAGCGTTATTCGGTAGATTCAGGAAAAATAGAAGAAGAACCTACTGGATTTGACACAATTGCTTATTATGTAGACCCAGTTGGTATCAAACATCAGATTATTCAGTATGACATATGCAAGTTCTTACTGAAACGACCTAATCTGGTAATTTCAGAAGAAGGCGTTCTTGTTTTCTATACTGAAGATGAGATTTTGGCAACAACGGATTGTCAGCAGTATGCATGGGTTCGTTGGGATGACACTATTGAAAATTGCACCAACATTGAAAACATTATCGCATATAAAGAATATTGCGAGGTAACTCTTACAGAAGGCGAAGATGTTTATGATGATTTTGGTAAAATTTCCGCAGAATCTCCCAGACATGTTTTGGCTCTGAATTTCAACTTGAAGATAGCAGACCATAATATGATTAAGCCTAGTTTTACCAAGCTGTCATAATCATAAAGAAACTTTAAGATACTCCAAGCCCCTCAATCGCAACAAACGGTTGAGGGGCTTTACTTTAATCAATCTTTATTTCAACTTTTTTCTCTATTTTTAGTATAGGTATTAATTTTATTATTAATTTAAATCCTTTTCTAAATATTGTTTTCTAATATGAACATATATCATTAACACAGAATATCCAATTACACTTAATAAAAATGTAATCTTTATAGAATTAGGATTTTCAGGAAATATTAAATAAGATATTACTGGTAGCATCGCAGTAACCAGTCCCTCTATAAACCTTTCAAATGTAACGTAAGATGTTTTATAATCTTCTTTTGAATGTTCATATATTGCTATATGATCAAACATCTCATATGCACTGTTTCCAAGTCCAAGTAAAATATAAATAATTGGCAAACAAAAAATTAATATGTTATTATTCAATATAAATAACATTGCAAATGCTAGAATGTATATAAAACTCATAGGTACTAATACCCTATCCCATTTTCTATCTTTAGATTTTGCTGCCCAAAATTTACTAAATAATGCTTCTGAAAAATTAATTAAGATATTTAAAATACTATAATATATGTAATCAATTTTTAAATATCTTAATAAAAATACGTTTAGATACATAATTCCAATTCCATAGGCAAATCTATTTAGTCCACCTATAACAAGAACTTTTCTAAAACTTTTATCACTCGCTGGCTTTACTATTGTTTCTTTTACTGTAATTTTTTTATCCTCAATTACAGGTTTATATGTATTTATTCTAATAGAAATATCAACTATTGCAATAATAGACACAATTGTAAATAAAATTATAAATCCATATAATTCATATCCATTTGCAGTAAATTTATTTAGTATAATTCCCATAATTAAACTAAATCCCATAACTAATGTGTTTTTATAAATGTTTCTTGTTGCTGCAAAATTTGTTCTATCTTGTTTTTGTATTAATGTCATTCTCCAATTTACAAATGTAATATAACCTAATTCCCCAGTTATTGCATAAATAGATGCAAATATGAAAAATAAAATTGTCCTTATTTCAATATTATTAGTTATAAATGGTATAAATGCAAAACATATAGATGATACCCTGTAAATAGTATAATTAGTCAAAACAACCAATTTAGATTGTCCTATTCTTGAAAACAATGGTGCAGCAAACACTTGAATTATATTAGTTATTGTGTCTAAAACTGAATAAATACCAATTGCAAAATTCGATAATCCTAAATAAACAGCAAATGCTGTAATAAAAGAATTACTGGCTATTTTATTATTAGCTGTATCTAAGACTGAAGATATTAAATATTTTTTGTATTCTCTTTTATAGTTCATATATTTTCCCTTCTACATTTCTATTCTATAAATTGTAATTTTTCTATAACATCATTGCCGATAATTTCATTTGAAAGTTTTACTAACTTATCAAATAATAATATCTGTCCTCTATGATGTACATCAATTCCATATAATACTTTGATATTATAATTTGATGCTATTTTCCAAAAATCTGCATTAGGATATCTTACATTACAAATCTTTTCTTTTGCTTCATCTAAAGATAAAATTTGTAATGTTTTGTTATCATAAAAAATTTTTTCAAAAATATCTGATAAATTTATTTCTAACGGAATATTATATTTCTCAGCAGATTTACAAATCATATTTGATACTTTAATATCTATTGTATTAAATTCTCCTTTGTTATTCTTAAGAAAAAGATCTGGATGAGCAATAATATCAGGAAGTCCTATTTCCATCGCTTTATCAATATATTGTGCATACCTAATTCTTTCATCATCAGAAAAATTTTCTTTGAAAGTCTTTACCCTTTTTTCATCATCATATATAAAATGCTGTCCCAATATAATTTTATCAGTTTCAAATTTTAAGGCAAATAAATTGCTTTCCTCACCTGGCAAATATTCAACTTCATATCCACTTTCTATTTCTATTTTATCTTTATACTTTTTTCTTAAATTAGCAATACTATCTAAGTATTCTTCTTTTTCAGAATACTTCATTCTTATATTAGGTCTCTTGTCAACTTCAAGAGGACAATGATCTGTAAACGCTATTTTCTTAATTCCTATATCTATGTACTCTTTTATATAATCTTCGTCTTTCATATCCATATCAGCATGTCCACATCTATATGTATGACTATGATAATTAAATTTCTGCATACTTTTTCCCCCTACTTTAATTTAATAGGCATTATACAATAAATCATAAAACTTTACCAGATTTTATAGCTAATATTTATTTTATACTTATATAATAGTTACAAAAAACTTACCAAATTAATGGTAAGTTTTTTTACTTTTCAAATATCTTCATAAGTTCTTCTTTTGACATTGCTCCAATCATTCTCTCTACTTCTTTTCCATCTTTAAAAAGTATAAATGTAGGTATACTCATAACATTATATTTAGTTGCTAAATTAAGTTCTTCGTCAATATTTAATTTACAAACCTTTGCCACATCTTTAGCATCTTCTGCAATTTGCTCTACAACTGGTCCCATCATTTTACATGGTCCACACCAAGACGCCCAAAAGTCAATTAATATTGGTTTTTCTTCTTTTAATACCTCTTTTTCAAAATTTTCAGATGTTAAATTTATTACTGACATATTCTTTACCTCCACATTATAATTTATTATTTGCTATAATATGAAGTGCTGCTTTCGCACCTTCATATACAGCTTTATTAATTTGTAATAATCCACCTGTGCAATCACCACAAGCATAGATTCCTTTAACATTAGTTTGCATATTTTCATCTACTTGTATACTATTATTTTTTAACACTACTCCTATTTTTTTTGCTAGTTCATCTGCCGAAGCTGTTCCCATTGCTATAAAGACTCCACTTACCTTTTTACTTGTATTATCATCAAAATCTATTTCTTCTACTTTATTAAATCCTCGAACCTCTTTTATTCTTTTTTCATTTATATCAAAATTTTGTAAAGACTCATCTCTGTTTTGTACTACTTGCTCTCCATTGGTCAATATACTAACAGAATTTGCTAAATCTTTTAATGTTTTTGCTTCATGTATAGCATAATTACCACTTCCAATAACTGCTACATCTTTATTTTTATAAAAAAATGCATCACATATTGCACAGTAGCTAACTCCTTTTCCCTCATATTCTTTTATTCCTTTAACGTTTGGAGTTTTTCTACTTGTTCCTGTTGCAATTATCACATTTTTAGATATATACTCTTTATTTTCTGTTATTACTTTAAATTTACCAATGTCTTCAAAATCGATTGATATAACTTCTTCCTTTACAATATTTACCCCAAGCTCTTTTGCTTGCTTTATTCCTCTATCAAATAGTTCTTTCCCTGTTAAACTTTCTAATCCATAATAATTATCAATTTTTTCTGCCTTTTTTAAAGAACTATTATCTTTTGATATTACTAAAATATTCTTTTTAGCTCGTATTAAGTATAAACTTGCAGATATCCCCGCAGGTCCTGCACCAATAATTATTACATCATACATAAATTTTCTCCTTTTAGCAGTTTTAATTCATCAAATCATACATATTCTTAAACTTATATCCTTTTTCTTGTAAATACAGTATAACTTCCTCAAGTGTTTCATATGTTAGTTTTTTATCAGGTGCATCATGCATTAATATAACAACATTGTTTTTCTTTCCTACTGTCTTTTTAACATTTGAAACAATTTTTTCTTTTGTATCTGCCCCTGCAGCATCATTACTTAGTGCATTCCAATCTAAATAAGCAATGTTATTTTTAGTAATTTCTTTTATTGCTTTTTGCTTTATTTTATCATATTCTCCACCAACAGAACCACCGGGAAATCTAAATAAATTACTTGAATAATCTTCTTTTCCTAGAGCCCTTCTTATCTCTTCTTCTGTTTTATTATATTCGTTAAGTACCTCGCTAACATTCGAATATATTTTACTATATTTATGTGTATAGCCATGATTTGCAATATAATGTCCCTCATTGTATTCTCTTTGTATTAATTCTTCATTTGAGTTTACTCTATTTCCTAGTACAAAAAATGTCGCTTTTATATTATATTTTTTTAAAATATCTAAGATATGTGGTGTAACTGATTTAGAAGGTCCATCATCAAAAGTTAAAAATACTCTTTTTCCTTCTTCTCCATTATATATATTATCCACATTTTTTATAAAATTTTCTTTGTTTGGATTTTTAACAATAATTACCATTTGCTCACTTATATTATTATTTTGCTTTTTTTCTGTTACTCTTGCTGATGTTTCTTTTAAAGTATTTTTATCTTTAATATATTTATAAGCAATTATTCCTGTTCCTATTATAACTACAAAAACTAGTAGTATCATTAATATATGCAATACTACTAGCTTTTTTTCATTTTTTGTTTCAAATTCTTCTACTTGATATAACACCTATAATCGCTTCCCTTAAAATTACATTTCTTAAAGTATTATATCATGTATTTAGGCAATTTTCCATAAAGTTTTTACTAATTATTTTCATCCTTTGATGTGTTTATTTTTAATAATTTAAATATTTCTACAATTACAATTGGAAGTAACACTAAACCTACAATTTCTAAAACATTTGTAAGTGGCAAAACTGGTATACTAAATATATTTCTTAATGCTGGTATAAATAATATTATAAACATTAATGAAGCAGATACAAGTATTGCAAGTAATAGCATTTTATTGTTAAATGGATTTGTTTTAAATATAGATTTTTTATTATTTCTTATATTAAATACATGTACAAGTTCTGATAATGCTAAAACTGTAAATGCCATTGTTTGACCTATTTCTACTTTTACTTCTTGTTTTGATAATAATTGTCCGTTATGATAAACCTCTGGTAATTCTGCATCTGGTGTCGCAAGTCCTATAATAAATGCAGCAAGTGTAATTAAACCTATCATAATTCCTTGATATACTACTCTCCATGTCATACCTTTTGTAAATATTCCACCATTTGTTTTTAATGGTTTTCTATCCATTACATCTTTTTCTGCAGGATCTACTGCAAGTGCAAGTGCTGGAAGTGAATCAGTAACTAAGTTAATCCATAAAATATGAATTGGAAGTAATATTTCTATTAAGTTTATATCTATACCAAATTTTTTTCCAAGCCATGGAGTTATTAATATTGCTAAAAATAGTACAACAATTTCTCCAACATTGCTTGATAATAAAAATTGAATTGCCTTTAATATATTATCGTAAATTCTTCTTCCCTCTTCTACTGCTGATACTATTGTTGCAAAATTATCATCTGTTAAAATTACATCTGCAGCTTCTTTTGATACATCTGTACCAACAATTCCCATTGCACATCCAATATCTGCAGTTTTTAGTGCTGGTGCATCATTAACACCATCACCTGTCATAGCAACTACCTCTCCATTTGCTTGCCATGCCTTTACTATTCTAACTTTATGTTCTGGAGAAACCCTTGCATAAACTGAATAATTTCTAACATTTTTCTCTAATTCTTCTTGTGTCATTTCTTCAAGTTCTGCTCCTGTAATTGCCTCTTCATCATTTTCTAATATTCCTAACTCTTTTGCAATTGCAACAGCTGTTATTTTATGGTCACCTGTAATCATTACAGTTTTTATTCCTGCAGATTTACATTTTTGAACAGCAACTTTTACTTCTTCTCTAGGCGGATCAATCATTCCAACCATTCCAATAAAAGTTAAATTATTTTCTATTGTTTCCATTTCTTGCTGTGTTGGATTATGATCAATTTCTTTATATGCCATTGCTAATACTCTTAGTGCATCTTTAGCCATCTCTTGATTAGACTTATTTATTTCTTTTTTATACTCTTCAAGATTATTTTTTACTTCTCCATTAACTATATAATTTGTGCATCTTTGTAGTAATTCATCTATACCACCTTTAGTATATACAATGTATTTATTTCCTATTTTATTTACCGTAGTCATAAGTTTTCTGTCAGAATCAAAAGGAACTTCTTTTACTCTTTCATATTCAGAAAAGACATTTGGATTAAAATCTAACTCAAATCCCATATCAACAAGTGCTGTTTCTGTTGGATCTCCTGTTAATTTGTTGTCCGTCCCAACTTTTGTATCATTACAAAGCATACTTGTGTATACTAATTTTTCTAATTCATTGTTATTTCTATCTGCTTCTTCTAAGGAAACAATTCTATTATTATAAAACAATTTCTGTACTGTCATTTTGTTTTGTGTTAATGTACCTGTTTTATCAGAACATATAACTGTCGCACTTCCTAATGTTTCAACAGCTGGAAGTTTCTTTACAATAGCATGTCTTTTTACCATTCTTTGTACACCAATTGCAAGTACAATTGTAGATACTGCAGCTAATCCTTCTGGAATTGCTGCTACTGCTAAACTAACAGCCGTCATAAACATATCTATTACATTTTTTCCATATAAAATTCCTATAATAAAAATAACAGCACAAATTGCAAGAGCTGCAATACCTAGCGTTTTTCCAAGTTTATCAAGTTTTATTTGAAGAGGAGTTTCTGCTTTTTCTGTATTTGTTAGAATTCCTGCAATTTTTCCAACTTCAGTATTCATTCCAGTTTCTACTACAATTCCCTTTCCTCTTCCATAAGTAATTAGCGAAGACGAGAATAACATATTTTTTCTATCACCAATTCCTACTTTTTCATCTTCTATTACA
Source organism: uncultured Clostridia bacterium (assembly GCA_934121885.1). Lineage (GTDB taxonomy): Bacteria > Bacillota > Clostridia > TANB77 > CAG-508 > CALXVA01. Next base: position 84,556 of record CAKOVH010000001.1, read on the forward strand.
TTTGCAAATTTTTCTACTGGAACAGATTCACCTGTTAAAGATGCTTCCTGTGATTTTAAATTTACTGCCTCTACAATTCTAATATCTGCTGGTACATAATCCCCTGTCTCTAATATTACAACATCTCCAGGTACTAGTTCTTTAGAAGCAACAACTTCTATTTTTCCATTTCTTAAAACTTTAGCAACATGTGAACTTAATTTTTGAAGGGCTTCTAATGATTTTTCTGCTTTGCTTTCTTGTGCTACACCTATTATCGCATTAACAATAACAACTATTAATATTATAATAGAATCGGTAATTCCTTCTCCTTGCATATATCCTACAACACCAGAAATTATAGCAGCTATAATTAGAACAATAATCATAAAATCTTTAAATTGCTCCAAAAACTTTATAAATAAACTTTTCTTCTTTGCTGCTTTTAATTCATTTACTCCATATTTTTCCCTGTTTTCCTCCACCTTTTGTTGTAATAATCCTATTTGTGAATTTATTTCTAATTCTTCTTCTACCTCTTTTACACTTTTATTGAACCAACTTTTTTCCATTTTTTCTCTCCTTTTTAATATTTTGGGCATTTTATTATAAGATATTCACAAACTTTTTTACAAAAAAAGACTTTCTGAATAAACCTACATAAAAATGCATTAATTTATTCAAAAAGTCTTGCTTACCTTATTTAGGTTATTAACCATGCAATAGATATTGCCGTGTTGTTGATTAATAGTTTTTAAGCTACTCCCTTTTTATATATTATGTTATGCTAATAATTTTTTTACTACTTCATTAATTGTTTTTCCATCAGATTGAGCTCCAATCTTTTCTTTTGCTGATTTCATTACTTTTCCCATATCTTTCATAGATGTAGCACCTTCATCTTCAATTATTTGCTTTACAATTTTTTCTACTTCTTCTATTGATAATTGTTTTGGTAAGTATTCTGATAAAATGCTTATCTCTTCATTTACTTGCGCGATTAAATCTTCTCTTCCGCTTTTTTCATAATCTGCAAGTGAGTCTTTTCTTTTTTTACACTCTTTTGCTATTATATCAATAATTTGACTGTCTTCTACTGTAATTTGTTTATCTTTTTCAATTTGAAGTATTGCAGCCCTTACCATTTGTACTGTATTTTTTCTTATTTCATTTTTATTTTTCATACATTCTTTTAAATCTTCTAACAATTTTTCTTTTAACATGTTATACCCTCCTTTTGAGTAAACTTATTTTATCACAAATTGCTTAATATTGTAAATACATTTTTGTGCAAAAAATAACCCCCTTTCGGGGGAAAAGAATAAATATTCTTTTTTTACTGGTATGGATTATTCTGCATTTTTATCAAGCGTATGCATTAATATTAAAGCCATAATGCAAGTTATTGCCGTTAGAACCATCGTAACAATGTATGTTACAACTTTACCAAAATAAATTTCGATTGGCAATAAAAAGACATCAGCCACAAGCATCATCTTCAATATGCAAAACCGGACCAACTTTGTGAAAAGCTTGAACCTCGTTTTCTTCATAAAGAAGAATATGGCGTTTACAATCACCAATATGGCGTCAATAATGTTTATAATCTCGCACACCCCTAAAGTAAATTCCATACTTGTTCCTCCTCTCAAGCTTGGATGTTTAAATGGATTTATGTAAAACCAATAAGCTTAAGGCAAACCTGCCTTTCACTAATTAGTGAAAAAAGAAGATAATATATGTAAAGTATTAATTTATACTTAATATTATTATACTACCTCTGTCAATATGAATATTTAAATCAAATTTTTCACTTGATAATTGATACTATTTATAATATACTTACGGTAAATTTATAGTAGGAGATGTACCACAAATGAAAAAAATCGTATTTACATTTAATTAATAGCATTGTAAGCAAATTTACATCATTATTTTAGCAATATATTTTTTAAAAATTACAGATGGCAATTTTATCAGTGTTGTATTATATTATTTGTTATAATAATTGCACTTGTTCTTATTGCTGTTATTACTTCATTTTATTTTGATAAATATACATTTAATATTAATCCTATAAAATTTCAAATATGAAATATGCTTTTAAGGATAAACAAGCTAAAGAAATTTATAAAATTGTTTTTTTAGAAGGAATGGGATTTAGAGGCGGACTAGATACAACTGTTACATTTATTATATTTTTGACTTTGGGTTCAGAATCTGGTTTGGGAAATTTGAATGCACTATTTGGTTTACTTGGGCTTATTACATCCTTGTTAGTAAAAAAATACCTAAAAGAAGAATCTAATAAGAAAGCTTTTCTTATATCTGCTTTATCAATATTAATAGTAACAATTCCAATTATCTTCACCAATTCCTTTACGATGTTTATTATTATAACATAGTATTTAATATAGCATATAAAATAACTCAAATATTAGTTGATACTGCTGTATTTAATATAAGTTCTAATCAAACATTAACAACTTACCAACTTGAATATACATACCTTAGTGAAGTAATTTATGGATTAGGTAAAGCTTTTAGCGAATTAATATTACTAATTCCTGTTGTATATGCTTTTAATATAAACAACTTAAGAATAGTTGCTGCAATTTTATCGTTTAGTATCATCCTTCAAATGATTGTTTATAATAAATGTTGTAAAAATTATTTAAATTAATATTATTTTAGTTTTTTGGTCATTATATCAATATCCTCACAATGCTTTTAGCTTGTGAGGATATTGACTTTTATTTATTATAATACATTTATTTTTTTATCTTGCTTCTCCTCTATGTCTTTTTTTCTATATATCTTAGATAAAGCTAATCTATAAATTATACTTCTAGAATAGAAATCAATAAAATTTACTATACCAAAAATATATAATGAAAAAGAAGTATTTATAAATAATAGACATATTAGAACTCTTATTATAACTCCAATAGTAGATCCTATCAGTAATATATACGACTTTCCTTGAGTAATACATAATGTTTTATATGTTTCATATGGATATAGTCCAAATATAGCAATTGAGTAAAATATAATATATGGAAAACATCTATATAATGGTAAACTTCCATGTGATATTAATAAATAAATAAACGCAAATATAAAATTTAATATGATAATTAATGGAAAGCACCTTTTCTTCATATTCATACAATTGCTATATTGTTCTTCATATGTTTTACCCTCAGGAACCTTAATCATTAAAGTTGCCTGATATGCATTTGTGATTATTTCTAATGTCAAACATACAGAATAGCAAATAGTATGTATCCCGTATTTTTCAGTTCCCATATAACTTGCAATTACTCCATATAATAATAAGAATATTCTAGATAATACTCTTTCTGAAACATATGCCAAGCCATATTTAATCACATTTTTTAAAGACTCCTTACTTGGAAATTCAAATTTTAATTTTAGCTTATATAGCATATATACAATTGAAATACCCCAAGACACTATGGTTGCAATAAATAATAGTTTTAAATCTCTAGTAAATATATATGCCATAGCGTCTAATCCTATTAAAGATATATAATAAACAACTAAACTTTTTCTGTATAATTTTAACATTCCTTTAAGTCTTATTAACTCAAAAATTCCATTGGCTAGCCTTCCAAATATTACATATGCTGTATAAAAATTTAATAATATATATAACATTTCTCTTTGTATTTGGCTTAAATTAAATATATTTACTATCATACTTTTAGAAATAAAAACAATAACTCCCATTAGCAATCCAAATATGATATTAAACCATAAATATTGCCATTCATTCTTTCTTATTGACCTATAAGTATATGTACCTATTTCTCCAAACGATTTAAATATTGAATCTATTAATAAGAAACTTCCAGTTACTATTATAGCGTCAACACTAATTAAATTATTAAAAGCTGAATCAATACTATCAGCTATACTCATAAATATAAAACTTACTAAAATTGATATAAATTCTTTCATTGGTTCGTCCCCTTTTACATTCAGCAAAATTATACTATAACCGACAAAAAATTACTATATATAAATATATTTTTTACTTTTTTAAATTTTGGTAAAGAACTTTATAATGTTGTTTCCAATAAATATATTACCACCCAATTACGTCAAAATTACGTCAAATCGCAATAAAGAGATACAAACAAATCGTTGTATCCCTTTATTATTAATGGAGCGGACGTCGTAGTTATCTACAACTTTTCTCTCTCTTGACGATTGATACAAATATCAATCAATTTATTAAAGTATATCATAATTTTTACAGATTGCAATAAGTTTATAGAAAAATTCATGAATAAAAAAACACCTAGAATCTTCAAATAGACTCTAGGTTATATGAATGACTTAGAGCTTCAAAAGTTTTCTAAGTACCGTTCTTTATTATTATATTTATTTTCTTAATTATTATTCATAGGAAATCCCATTATTTTTGTAATGTTATTTATTTCAACAGATTTTAATTTTTCTTCCAGTTTTCTAGTTTCTTCGCATATAGAATTATATAATTCCTTATACTGTTCTTTAGTCAATAATTTTTCCATACATCTTACTACCATATATAAATTTGTTATATTATCTGATTTTATATAGTTTTCATCTATAAGTTTAAAAGAAAGATAAAACTTACTAGTATAGTTATATAATCTATCAGAATGTGCCGCCACATTTCTTATGGTTGTTAAGTTTTTTAATATTTGCTTTAATAACTTATCTGATATTTTAAAATATTTTGCAATTGCCTGTCTATCACTTTGTTTAAGTACTCCATAATAGCTACTTGCTACACCAAATGTAAGAATTTTAACTAGTACAAATGGTGGAACAAATCCATATTTATCTATATAATGAGTTACAGCTGTATGAACATTATAGTCTTTTTCAATTTCATTATTAATCTTTTTTAATAAATTTTCCTTTATATCAGTATTTATACTAGCATCCCAATTAGAAGTGTTTAAATAATCTTTCACGCCATATACTTTAGAAATCTGATTTGCCATAATTGATTTTATAACTGTTTCTATTTCTAAACAATATTTTAATATTATATTTTTAAGATTTTTATCAAATTCAAATAAAGCATATATATCATCAAATGAAACATTTTCTATATAGTTTCCATTTTTATCTTTAAAAATATTCTTATAAGTATTAACAATTGAATAATATGTATATCTTTCAACTTTTTCTAATGCATCCTTTTTATTAGAAATGACTACTCCTTTTGATAATAAATAATTTATTAGTTCTTCGTTTGATTTATATTCTTTCATTAGCACTCTTTATATATAAAAAATGACCCAAGGCTTCGAAAGTTTCTTGGATACCGCTCATATATATATTAGCATATTTTCAAAGTCGTTTCAAGTATTTTTCAAAAAAAGTTGAAATTTTATGTAAAATATGATAACATATAAATGTAAGTATTGTTTAGAAACCAATAAGTCAAACAACTTGGAGGTTTCTAACCTCCAAGAAAATTTAAGGAGGTAATCAAATGTTTAAAGTATCAATCCCTAAAATTTCCGATGAGGAGATGAAAAAACGGTACGAACAAATCAAGCCAGTTATCACGGTAAATGGTAAACTGCACTATTTCAGAGAGTTTACTTTTAAGGAACTCAGTGGCATCAGCTATCTGTGGAACCGTGATGAAGATGTGAGAGAAGAAGTTTGCGAGGGCGAACTTGAAGTTTTGGAAGGCAGAGATTTCGTCTGCTTGCATGTTTATGGTTATAATGGACTTTTCAAGCCGAGCGTAGGCGAAGTTCTTTCCCAAATTAAGGAATACGATCTTCCTTTTGTCAAGGCATTCGAAATCATTGAAAGTCCTCAAACAGCAAGCGACTTTTACAAAGACAGCTTCACATCTATCGCATTCGACAACGGCTATTATGTTTCAACCGTGAGATTGTACAGTGCAAAAAGGTGATACAGGCAATAGGTGTAGTTTATAACTGCACCTATTTTGCTCTTCTAAATATTTTCTTTGCAAGCTTTAGGATTTACAGAATTAAATAAATATAATGCCACTTGATTTTGTTCCTCTTTTGTCATTTTCATAATTTTAGCCATTGTAAACATTATAAGATGATATTTTGCAAAATTTATTAAAGTAGTTCTATATTCTTCATCAATTTTCTTTAGTAAATTATCAAAATATTTATGCATTCTAGGTTTATCATACTTTAATTTAGTACAATTGCTATTACTCATACATATTGCAAGTCTTAATTTATTTATTAAATCCATATCATTTATCATATCTATCAAATATTTTACTTTATCATTCCAAAAGTCCATATCTCCAAGTTCTATTATTATTTCACACGCAATATCATTTTGAGATTCACATACTTTAGTAAAGTAATCATCTATTTTCTATCGTTTCTAGTTTGCTTATTGTTATATTCAATTCTAGCTTGTTCAAATTCGTCTAAATATACTTGTTTAACATCATTTACAATATCACTTGTCCCATATATTGTTCTAATTAGTTCTGTTTGATTATCATAATCTCTTAAATTGTGTTTATTCACATCTGATAAATCTTTTGCATTTTGAATTGCATTATTAGCTAAAGAAGTAGTGCCAGATACATTTTCTTTTGCAACTTTCTTTGCTAATTTACTTTTGTTTTTATCACTACCCAAGTGAAAAGAATATGCTAATTCTTGCTCCATAAAAAACCTCCTTTGAAATTTCTTCGTAGCACAGGACTTCGTCTTGACGGAAGTCCTAACCCCCTATATGTTATGACATGCTATCATAACATGGGGGCTCTGCGAGGCAATAAATTTTCTCCCACAGGGATAAAATTTATTCAAATTAACTCGTTACAAAATTTATATTTGCTAATTGCAAATACAAATTTGTTCTCGTTAATTTGTTGTTGCAACATAGTAGATTATTTTTATATAGTTGCAACAATTATTCTGCTTTTTCTTCGCAGGATTTTACTGGCTTAACACCTACTGAAATAGGTATAGGCTCTTTTGTATAAATTACACTTGTATTTGTTTCATCTGGTATATAGTCAAATGCTGTATCAATTTCTTGCATTTGGAATTTATCTTCTTCATTGATGTAAAGTATTCCAAATTTATAAGTTTCCATTTTATTATCTGGATCAAGTTTGTAATAATCTTTTAAAGGGAATACTCTTACAATAGCAGAATTATCTTCAGCAAAGTTGAACTAGAACATCTGCTTATCAACATAGTAGGTCGCTTCTGTATAATGAACATCATAATACTGTCTTAATCTCATTATTATTTTGCCGACTTCTTCCTCTGGTAGATAATTACTAAATCTAACACTACCAAGTACATTACCTAATATCATTGGTTTAGTAGTATCAATATAACCATTATCATATAATTCCTGACAAGGTTTGCAAATTGAGTCTCTAAAATTGATTTGTGTTACAAAAACTTCACTACCAACTAAAGCAAGTTCTATATCATCAACATATTTCATTATAAGTTCTGATTGTTCTTGCCTTGTATAATCTTTCCACGTTTTAGTTCTTGCTTGATATTCTTTTTCTAGTTTTACTTTATTGATAAAGTCAATATCTCTTTTTAGTAAAATATCTTTTGGTGTAAATTTTAGTTCTTCAGTACAATCAGTAGTTGCTAGTTTGTTCTGTAATTCTTCAATAGCATTTTCAACTATTTTCTTTTCTTCGTTCAATTTTCAAACCTCCAATCTAACAAAAAAGAGACATCAAAGTACACTAGTACTACTGACATCTCTTAAATTCATTTACATAAACTAAAATATAATAATGCAATATAATATAATTTTTTCAAAGTACTCATAGTTATATAGCTCTTAACAGACAGCTATACATAATTTATTGTCTATATTATATCACGATTTAAAGAAATGTCAAATATTTACATTTATATTTTTTTCAAATATTCTTCTAACTCTGACAATTTAATCTTTTTAGTCAAGTTAGAAATATACACATCATTTGAATAATTGAAAACTAAGAAAGTAATATTTTTGATAATTACTCTATGTGGCTCAATATATGTAAGATTAGTTTTTTCTAATTTTCTAATGCTACCATTAATAAAGGTAGGAGTAACTTTAGAAAACTCACATATAAACTCTAGTCTTTGTTTTAGACATTCCTCAAATTCTAGTTCTTGCTTAATTATCTTCATTTTTCGCACCATCCTTTCCTTATAGAATTAGGATGATTTTTTGCAAAAGAAAAAATCAACCATTTTACTGATTGATTTTTGTATCTATCTGTTCTATAAAAAGTTCGAACAGATACTTCGTTGGAGCGGGTAGCGAGAATCGAACTCGCGCTATCAGGTCGGAAGCATGACATTCTACCACTAAATTATACCCGCATTCTTAATTTAAGTATATCATTTTATACGCAATTAGTAAAGTTTTAATATCATTTTTAGAAAATGATATTAAAACCTTCCAATTCTGTAAATTGTAATAATTAGAACTATAATTTTATTTATTATTAACCATGTTACCTACCTATCTTCTAATTGCTCTAAAAACTTGTTCTTCTTAATTTTATGAGTTATTTTTTCCTTTACCAATATATTAAATTCTCTTAGAGGTTCTCCATATTCTGTATCTCCATATAACATAATTAATTTATTTATATACTTGTTTATTTCTTCATAATTTCCCAATCTAATATATTGTGAAATCACTAATCTCAAGTTTTCCTTTGTTAATAGTTTATCATTTATAATTATAAACATTCCTAACATTTTTATGTCTGAATCTTGCAAACTATTACCATATTTTACTTCTTCTTTTGCTAGTTCAAAAAAAGCTGTTCTTGATGTAACTTTCTCAGAATCATTATCATTCTCATTTTTTGCTCTTCCTCTCGTTTCAGAAAATACTACTTTTCTTTTGTTTCTATATTCTAAAACCTGTTTTTTTGAAATATTTCTATCTTTCAATATTTTATTTTGTCTTTTATATACAAATTCTCGTGTTAAATCTAAATATATAGATATTTCTGATGGTGTAGCACCTTTTTTTATTAAATCATAGATTTGATCATCCAGTTCATTATACCTTTCCTCTTTAATTCTCTGTTTATTTTTTTCGTGTTCCTCATCAAAACTTTCTCTTGAAATTTTTCCTATAGATATAAGATAATTCTTCATTCTTCTTACACGGCTTTCTGTAGCATATCCAGTTTCATCAGATTCTATAATTTGTTTTACTGTTAACCCCATTTTCATCCCATTTAAAACTAATTCTTCAAATTCAAGATTATCACTATCCTGAGATATTGCTTGTTCTATTTCCTCATCAGTTATTCTTTGTTCCTTCTTTAACTTTGCTATCATTCTAGAAAGATATGCTACATTAAACTCGCTCTTTTGAACTAAAATATCTCTTGGTCTAAACCCTCTTTTTAAGTAGTCAATAACCTCATCCTCATCACTTTTTATCTTTCTTTCTCTTGCTTCTTTTATTTGTTCTGAATTAATTGCATTTACAATCTTTAAATTATTTATAACTTTCAATAATTCATCTTGAGATATCTCCATTTCTTTTGCAATAAAAGAATATGTATATCCTTTTAATAAATAAGATAATACTTTATTTTCTTTTTCAGAAAGTTTCAAATTTGGATTATTAATAGAACTCCTTCGTTTTCTTTTAACAGTCTTACTAGATCTCTTTACCATTTCTTCATACCTTCCAGTAGCTATCCAGTATATCAAAGCTTCGGATACATTATATTTTCTAGCAATTTCTGCATTAGTATATTTTTCACTTTTGATATCTTCTAAGATAGCTTCATTTCTAGTTTCTGCATTTTCTTTATTTTTGTTTTTTTGATTCACTATCTCGGTTTTATCTATTTGCCCTTCTTCTATTAACTCTTTAATATACCTGTTTATGGTAGTACTCGGAATATTCAATTCTTTCATTAATTCTATAGCTGTTTTTCCGCTTTTTAGTCCATTAAGGACTTTTGTTTTTCTTTCTTTTCTCTCAATATCTTTTTTATTTACTTTTTTAGAAGTTCTTTTCTCTATTGCACTTTTTCTAGCTTCATCGATTTCTTCTTGTGTAACCAAATTATTAGCAATTAATTCTTTCTTTAGCTCACAAATATATTGCTTTGATCTACCAAGTTGTCGTGCAATTTCAGCCTGTGAAATTCCTTTTTTTAACATTTCAATAGTATCTCTTCTATCTAATTCCTTCTCCTCTTCTGTAAAACGATTAACTATTGCCATTTATTTTCCCCACATTCCAGTTATAAATTATTTATAATTTACATAGTATTATAGTTTTCAAATACAATTTTAAACAACGGATTAAGAACCCTAACGCTCTTTCTATAACTATTATATATGAAAGATTATTATATTTCAATGGAAGTATGGAAAATTTATCTAAATATAGCTTAGCTAAAATAGATTTGTATTATTATAAAAAATAGGATTAAATTATTAATAATTTAATCCTATTTTTTATTGGAGCAGGTAGCGGGAATCGAACCCGCATAGCCAGCTTGGAAGGCTGGAATTCTACCATTGAACTACACCTGCATTTCCGTGGAACAGTTATTATTATAACCGCTCCACTTTATTTTGTCAATAGTTTTTTTGAACTTTTTTTATTTTTTTACAATTTCTTTATGCGCTTGTTGTTCCTGTACTTTTCGAACTTGTTTTTCTTTTTGCAATTGGCTTTTTCTTTGCAACATCACGATTATTATTAATTATAATCTTTGGAGGCTCTCCTGAACTTACAGTTTCCTTAGTTATAATACATTTTTCAATTTTAGGATTAGATGGAATTTCATACATAATATCTCTCATAATTTCTTCAATAATTGAACGAAGTCCTCTAGCTCCTGTTTTTCTTTCTATTGCTTTATCAACTATTAATCCTAATGCTTCATCTTCAAATTCTAGTTCCACATTATCCATTGCAAATAATTTTTTATATTGCTTAACAAGTGCATTTTTAGGTTTTGTAACAATATCTATTAATGCTTGTTTGTCAAGTTCTTCAAGAGTTGCTATAATAGGAAGTCTTCCTACAAATTCTGGAATCAAACCAAATTTTAATAAATCTTGTGGTAATAATTGTTCAAATACTTTGTATTTGTCAATTTCTTTATTACTTTCAATTGTTGCACCAAATCCAATTGATTTTTTTCCTATTCTATCTTTTACTATTTTTTCTAGTCCTTCAAAAGCTCCACCACATATAAATAGTATATTTGATGTATCAATTTGAATAAACTCTTGATGGGGATGTTTTCTTCCTCCTTGTGGTGGTACTGATGCAACAGTTCCTTCAACAATTTTAAGTAATGCTTGTTGAACACCTTCACCACTAACATCTCTTGTTATAGATGGATTTTCAGATTTTCTTGAAATTTTATCAATTTCATCTATATAGATAATTCCTCTTTCAGCTTTTTCAACATCATAATCAGCTGCTTGAATTAATTTTAATAATATATTTTCTACATCTTCTCCTACATATCCAGCTTCAGTTAGTGTAGTTGCATCTGCGATTGCAAAAGGTACTTCAAGAATTTTTGCAAGTGTTTGCGCAAGTAAGGTCTTACCACATCCTGTAGGTCCTAATAGCAATACATTACTCTTTTGTATTTCGACATCATCATCACTTTGTTCCTTCTCATTACTTATACGTTTGTAATGATTATATACTGCAACTGATAATGTCTTTTTTGCTTCTTCTTGCCCTATCACATATGTGTCTAATACAGCTTTAATTTCTGCTGGACTAGGCAATACTGCATCTTCATTTAATGTATAAGTAAGTTCTGTATCTTCATATAAGTCATCTTCTATAATATTTGAACATACTTTTACACATTCATTACAAATATACACACCTGGTCCTGCTATAATTCTGTCAACTCCATCTTGTGATTTTCCACAAAAAGAACATTTTACACTTTTTTCTTTGTTAGTTGCCATTTCTTTCTCCTTTTATAATTTTATTTTCTTTTGTCCATAATTCCATCAATTAATCCATATTTTAATGCTTCTTCAGCTGTCATCCAATGATCTCTTTCTGTATCTTTTTCAATAGTTTCAATAGTTTGACCTGTCTTATCGCTTAATAATTTATTTAATTTTTCTCTTGTTTTAATCATATGCTCTGCTTGAATTTTTATTTCTGTTGTTTGACCTGCTATTCCATTTCCTCCAATTAGTGGTTGGTGAATTAATATTTCTGCATTAGGTGTTGCAAATCTTCTTCCTTTTTCACCATTTGCAAGTAAAACAGCACCAAAGCTTGCTGCTAATCCAACGCAAATTGTAGATACAGGACATTTTATATAATTCATTGTATCAACAATACCCATACCATCTGTAATTGATCCACCAGGACTATTTATATATAAGCAAATTTCTTTATCTGGATCTTCAGACTCTAAGAATAACATTTGGGCTATTACTAAACTTGCTGTTGTTGCATTAACATCCTCTCCTAAAAATATAATTCTATCTTTTAATAACCTTGAGAAAATATCATATGATCTTTCTCCTTTTGCAGTTTGTTCTATAACATATGGAACTAAACTATTTTTTTCCATAAAAAATTCCTCCTTGTATTTATTTTGTATAAGTATAAAAAGTTAGTGGCTAACTTTCATTTATTTTATAATAAATTTAATTTTCACCCCTAACTTTTTCATTTATTGTTTTATTTTATTTTTGCATTTTTAACAATGAAATCAATTGCTTTTTCTGTTTTCATGCTATCTGCTATGTATGATCTTAATTGTTCATTTGCAAGTAATTCTTTTTCGTCTTTGTTATATTGTTTTGCCATTTCTTTTATTTTTTCTGCAATTTCTTCTTCCCCTGCTTCTAATTTTTCAGCAGTAACAATAGCTTCTAATACAAGTCTAGATTTAACTTGTCTATTTGCTTGTTCTTCAAATTCTTTTCTCATTTCTTCTTCTGTTTTACCAATCATTTGAAGATATTGTTCTAATTTAAGTCCTTGATATGATAATCTTGCTTCTATATCTTTTATCATATTATCAATTTCCATTTCAATCATTCCGTTTGGAATATCAATTTCTGTGTTTTCACAAACAGTTTTTATAGCTTCTTCTTCTGTCTCATATTTTTCTTTTTGTTTGTTTTCAACATCAATTTTTTCTTTTATGCTTGCTTTTAATTCGTCTAATGTATCAAATTCACTAACATCTTTAGCAAATTCATCATCAATTGCTGGTAATTCTTTTTTCTTAATTTCATGTAATTTAATTTTGAAAACTGCATCTTTTCCAGCTAAATCTGCTGAAAAATATTCTTCTGGGAACTTAACATTGATATCTCTTTCTTCATCAATTTTCATACCAATTACTTGATCTTCAAATCCTGGAATAAATGTATTGCTTCCAATTTCTAATTCATGTTTTTCAGCTTTTCCACCTTCAAAAGGAACACCATCTACTGAACCTTCGAAATCTATAACAGCGATATCTCCTTTTTCTACTGGTCTGTCATCTACAGATACAAGTCTTGAATTTTTTTCTTGCATATGTCCTATTTCATGGTTGATGTCTTCATCAGATACATTATACTCTATTTTTTTAATTTCTATACCTTTATATTTTCCTAATTTTACCTCTGGTTTTGTTTGAACTGTTGCAGTAAATATTAAATCTTTTCCTTTTTCCATTTGTGTAATTTCTATTTCTGGTTTGCTAACAGCTTCAATGTTGTTTTCTTTTATTGCATTCTCATATACTTCTGATGCAATTTCATTAAAAGCATCTTCATAGAATATTGAAGATCCATATTGTCTTTCAACTAATTGCATTGGAGCTTTACCCTTTCTGAATCCTGGTATATTAAAATAATGTGCTGTTTTTACATATACCTTTTTCATTGCTTCTTCAAATTTTTCTGCCTCAACTGTAATTGCTAATTTAACTTCATTTTTGTTTTCTGTGTTTTCTACTTTAACATTCATTTTATTCAATCCTTTCGCTTTTAATTATAATAAGCTATATAATTATACCACAATCTTTAAATATTGCAAGTCCTAAATTAGAACTAATTTAAAGTCTAAATAATCTGCGCTTATTAATTTATATGTTATACCATTTACTTCTCCCTCAATTGCATCTTTATGTGAATTTCCGTGTAAATGTCCATAATAACATCTTTTTATACCATATTTTCTTAAAGTTTTTACAAATTCACTTTCTTCATTTTTATATTTACTGCTCATAGTAATAGGCGGATAATGTAAAAAGGCAATTATCTCTTTATCTTCTCCATATTTTTTTATACCATCTTCTATCGATAAAATTAATCTTGCATTTTCTCTTTTTATCATTTTAGAGTCATCTTCATTATCTAAAATATTCCATCCTCTTGTTCCAACAAGTATTTTATTTTCAATACAAAAACTATTATTGTATAAGAAGTCTATATTTGAAAACTCATTTTCTTTCAAGAAATTTTTCATATTTGTAACTGTTGTCCACCAATAGTCATGATTTCCCTTTAGCATAATTTTGTAACCTGGTAAATAATTTAAATATTCGAAATCTTTTTTCGTGTTTTCTAAATATGTAGCCCATGAAAAGTCTCCAGGAAGTATTACATAATCATCTTCCTTCACAACATCAAGCCATGATTTTCGTATTTTTTCTGCGTGATTTTCCCAGTTATCTCCAAAGATATCCATTGGTTTATTTTGTTCAAAAGATAAGTGTAAATCTGCTATTACATATATGGCCATTTTCTTCTCTCCTTATTGTATTTTCAAATTTGGTATTGCATTTAACGATAAATCTGAAACTGTACCTGATTTATATCTATAATATCCTGCAGATGCTATCATTGCTGCATTATCAGTACATAAAATAGGTTCTGGATAATATATATGGTATCCTTTATTTTCTAGATTTATAAAACTTTGCCTAATATACGAATTAGAAGATACTCCACCTGCTAAAGCTATCGTTTTTGTTCCAATCTGCTTTGCAGCCTTTATTGCATTTTCTAGTAATATATCTGTTACATACTTTTCAAAACTTGCACATAAATTTGCTTTATCTATTTCAGAATTTTTATGATGCAAATTGATAATAGCTGTCTTTACTCCACTAAAGCTAAAATCTAATCCTTCCATATGAGTTTTTGGAAGTTCAATACACGCAGTTCCTTCTTTTGCAAGTTTATCAACTTTTGGACCTCCTGGATAACCAAGCCCAATAACTCTTGCTACTTTATCAAATGCTTCTCCAATAGCATCATCTCTCGTTTTTCCTAAAATTTCAAAATCGTTATAATCTTTTATATGTACTAAATGAGTATGTCCACCAGATATAATTAAACATAAAAATGGTGGTTTTAAATCTTTATGAGTTATATAATTTGCTGCAATGTGTCCTTCAATATGATTTGTTGGCGTTAATGGTTTATTTATTGCATAACTTAATGCTTTTGCATATGAAACACCAACCAGCAAGGCTCCTACAAGTCCAGGTCCATATGTACATGCTATGTGATCTATATCGTCATATTTAATATTTGCCTCCATTAAGGCTTCTTTCGTTACATCAGAAATAACCTCTATATGATTTCTAGAGGCTATTTCTGGTACAACTCCACCAAATTTTTCATGTATTTTTATTTGTGAATTAATTACATTTGACAAAACTTCTCTACCATTTTTAACAACAGCTACAGAAGTTTCGTCGCAACTTGATTCAATTCCTAGTGTAATAATATCTTTTTCCATTTTAATATTCGCAATCTATTTTATAGTTTGCTTTCTCTCCTTTTACATTCCAAATAATTTTGTTATTAAATATATAAGTTCTTTATCTACTGCTGAAATTACAGGTGAAATTATATTACCAGCAATCCCTGTAACCCATATTACAACAAATACTATATAAAATACATTGTAATATTTTTCAAGCCAATTTTTTGCATTATATGGTAAAAATGCTGCTAGTATTTTAGAACCATCAAGTGGTGGTAATGGTATTAAGTTAAATATACCAAGTCCAATATTAATTGATATACATACCCTTAAAAGAATAATTACTATTCCTCCAACTTGTGTAAATATAAACATTGGAGCAAATTTCATAACAGAAACATATATAACACCAAATATGATAGCAAGAATAAAATTCATAATAGGACCTGCTACAGCAACTATAGCCTCTGCAACCGGCATCTTTATATTTCTATTAAAATTTCTAGGATCTATTTCTACTGGTTTTCCCCAACCAAATCCTGCAAATATAAGCATTATCATTCCTATAGGATCTATATGGCTTAATGGATTTAGGTTTAATCTTCCTTGTCTTCTTGCTGTATCATCACCTAATTTATCTGCTGCAAAAGCATGAGCAAATTCATGAAATGTTATAGCTATTAATACAGCAGGTAAAGTAAGTAATAAACTTAAAAGTGCATTAGTATCACTTAATAATTGACTTACATTTATTATAATAAATATTGCTAAAACAATATATAATATTTTTCTATCAATATACATACAAAATCCTTTCTAAATAACTACTTTTTAGTTTAAAGGTTTCATTGTTGGGAATAGTAATATATCTCTAATAGATGCTTGATCTGTAAGAAGCATTATTAATCTATCTACGCCAATTCCAAGTCCACCTGTAGGAGGCATTCCATATTCTAGTGCTGTTACAAAGTCTTCATCCATCATATTGGCTTCATCATCACCAGCTTCTCTTTGTTTAACTTGATTTAAAAATCTTTCATATTGATCTATTGGATCATTTAATTCTGAATAAGCATTTGCATATTCTCTACCACCAATAAATAATTCAAATCTTTCTGTTAATCTTGGATCAGATGGTTTTCTTTTTGTAAGTGGTGAAACTTCTACTGGATAATCATATATAAATGTAGGTTGAATAAGTGTTTCTTCAACTTTATCTTCAAATATTTGATTAATAATTTCACCTCTTGATGTTTTTATAGGATCAATTTCAACATTTAATTCTTTAGCAATTTTTAGAGCTTCTTCATCTGTTTCAACAGAATTAAAGTCTACCCCTGTTTGCTCTTTTATAGCATCTATCATAGTTATTCTTTTCCAATTTGGTGTTAAATCAATGTCAGTTCCTTGATAATTTATTTTTGTTGTTCCTAATACTTTTTCTGCTGTTTTTGATACAATTTCCTCTGTAATATCCATCATATCATGATAATCAGCAAATGCTGCATATAACTCAATATTTGTAAACTCTGGGTTATGTTTAATATCCATACCTTCATTTCTAAACATTCTTCCCATTTCGTATACTCTGTCAAATCCACCAACAATTAATCTTTTTAAATATAATTCATTTGCAATTCTTAAATACATATCAATATCTAATGTATTGTGATGTGTTATAAATGGTCTTGCGCTTGCTCCACCTGCAATTGTATTTAAAATTGGTGTTTCAACCTCTAAGAAATTCTTTTCGTCTAATATTCTTCTAATTTCTTTAATAATTTCTGTTCTTTTTAGGAAAGTATCCTTAACTTCAGGATTAACAATTAAATCTACATATCTTTGTCTATATCTTAAATCTGTATCTTTTAGTCCATGATATTTTTCAGGTAATGGTCTTAATGATTTAGAAAGTAATGTTAATTCTTTTGCATGAATAGAAATTTCCCCTGTTCTTGTTTTAAATACAAATCCTGTAATTCCAACTATATCTCCAATGTCATCTTCTTTAAATGCTTGATAGCTTTCTTCTCCAAGGTCATTAATACTTACATAACTTTGAATTTTTCCTTCACTATCTTGAATGTGTACAAAAGAAGCTTTTCCCATAATTCTTTTTGCCATAATTCTTCCTGCAACAGTTACATCTTTTCCTTCTAACTCGTCATAATTATCTACAACTTGTTTACTTGTATGTGTTCTATTAAACTTTGTTATTTCAAAAGGGTTTTTTCCTTCTTGTTTTAATTTATCTAATTTTTCTCTTCTTACTTTCATTAATTGATTCATATCAATTTCTTGTTCTTGCATATTATTTTCATTTTCTTGCATTTTCGTTCCCCCTTAAATTACGCACATATCTGCGATTTTATGTTTATTATTATATACTAATTTGTCCACTTTGTAAACAAGATGAAAATAATTTGTAACTATTATTTTAATTATTGCATTATATAATTATTTTATACTGCTTTTCTAAGTTCTTTTGCGTTTGCAATAGCAATATCTGTAACATTTCCATTTGCAATTCTTGCAATTTCTTTAATTGTTTCTTCTTCATTTAGTTGCTTTATGCTAGTAGTTGTTTTGTTTTTATTTACACTTTTACTAATAAAATAGTTATAATCTCCCTTAGCTGCAATAGAAGCCAAATGTGTAATACAAATTATTTGGTGATTTTTAGATATAATTTTCATTTTCTCTGCAACTGCATTTGCAGCTTTTCCACTAATTCCTGTGTCAATTTCATCAAATACCAATGTAGGAACTTTATCTGTGTTTGCAAGCACTGTTTTTATAGCAAGCATTACTCTTGACATTTCTCCTCCAGATGCTATTTTAGTTAGCTCTTTTTCTTCTTCACCTGTATTTGTGCAAATCATAAAATCAACTTTATCTAGTCCATTTAAATTAAATTCTAAATTCTTTAACATTTCAATTTTTATATTAAATTTAGCACTATTCATTTCTAAGTCTTTTAATTCTGCGTTTATACGTTTTGAAAGAGCCTCACCTGCATTTTTTCTTAAGCTATTCATTTTTTTACATAATTCAAGCATTTTTACTTCTAATTTAGATTTTTGTTCTTTTAGTTTTAAATTAATCTCTTCTAAATTTTCAATATTACTAATTTCTTCATATAGTTCTTCTTTGTATTTCAATATTTCATCTATACTATTTCCATATTTTCTTTTTAGTGAGAATAATTCATCTAACCTTTTTTCTACTTGTTCTCTTTCAATTTCATCAAAACATATATTATCTTTTAAATCCGAAAAATCTCTTGATAATTCTTGAATTTCGTAATATACATTTTTAAGTTCTGTAAGTTTTTCTTTATAAACTTCACCACAATTTTCTATTTTTTCTAAACATCTTATTGAATTAGATACACCTTCAATTGCTTGATTACTTAAATTTTCATCAATATTGGTAAGATTTTCTTGCAATTTTTCAGAGTTTTTCATTATATTATGTTTTTCTTCTAATTCTTGTTCTTCCCCTATTTTTAAATTTGCTTTTTCTATTTCTCTTAATTGATATTGTAATAAATCTAGCTTTCTTTGACGCTCCTTATCATCACCATAATTTTGATTTAATTTTTCTTTTATTTCGTTATATTCATTGAATAAATTAATATATTCACTTTTTACCTGTTTTATCTCTTCTCCAATAAAATCATCTAAATAAAAAATATGTTTTGAGCTATCAAGTAGATTTTGACTATCCTGCTGTCCATGAATATCTATTATTTTAGACATAATTTCTTTTAATTCATTAACAGTTACAAGTCTTCCATTTACTTTGCATGAATTTCTGCCATTTAGATATACTTCTCTTGAAACAACAATATTTCCGTCAATTGATATATTGCTTTCTGGACAAAAAATATTTGCTTCTATATATGAAAAACTTTCTCCATTACGTATCATATCCTTTGAAAATCTGCCACCCGCAATAATACCAAGTGAGCCAACTATAAGTGTTTTTCCTGCTCCTGTTTCTCCAGTTAATACATTAAAACCATCATTTAAATCTATTAATAAATCATCTATAATTCCTATATTTTTTATATGTAATGTTGAAATCATAAAAACCTCCTGCAAAACATTGTTCGTATTTATTTTACAAACATATTTTTGTTTTGTCAAGAGGTTTTTATATTATTTTTTATTTTTTATTGATTCATATAATTTATAATATTCATTCCATTTTGAATAATTTTCATCATTTCTATGATCTACAAAATTATAACTTACAAGTTCATTTTCTAGCAATCCTGTTATAACTTCTGCACCATATACATTTAAATGTCTTCCTTTGTCCCTTGTGTTCTTTTTCCAATCAAAATCAATCAAGTTATAGTCAACGAATTTAAGATTATTCTCTTTAGCATAATTGCTAAAGATTTCATGTTTTTCTTTACTCCAAGAAGATATTGTAGGAATATATGTAAACATAACCTCTATGTTATTTTCTTTGCATAATTCCAATATTTTTTCTAAATAATACTTACTATTTTCCGGAATTTCTTCTATTTTCTTTTTACTATCTTTTTCATCAATTTTAGGTCTATCAGCCTTTGGATATGGTTTTATTGATTTAGTAAGTTCATATCCCTTAAATGGAACTTCATATTTATTATATCCTTCTTCAATATCTTTTTTACTTAGTTCATTCCATCTCGTGTGATATCTAAAAAACGGAAACACATAACTTATCTTATCATACAACGAATTGTTATATACAGAGTCATTTATTAAGTCTAGTTTATTCTTACTAAATTTCATAGAATCTATAGCTTGTCTAAGATTTTCTTCTTTTCTATCTTCACTTTCAAATATATAATCTACTTCAATTAAAACAAGTTTTGGATTTTGTGTTTTTAAAAAATCTTTTAATAAATAATATGATGTCCAAGTTGTTTGCATCGGTGTTCCTATATGGTAGCTCGTAATACCCGTATCTTTCCATAACTTCATTGTCGAAATACCATTATACATATCACTATTTCCAAGCATTATTATATCTATTGTATTTTCTGGTTCATAATATATTCCCTTTATTTTTCTTGATACTCCACCATAGTCTGTATACCATTTAGCTGCAAATATTGGACTAATTATACATAAAATTAATATTCCAATTGTAATAAAAAGAATAGCTTTACTAATTATCTTTAAAATATCTTTTGCTTTATAATCTGTTATTTCATCATTACCTGCATCCATTCTTTTATTCCTTTCTAAAATTGTCCATATATAAAATCTGTTGCTGCATATCCTGGTCCATAAATTCCAAAAATAGCAATAACTAAAAGTATTGTATAATATAAAATCCATCTAATTACGATATTTCTTTTTGAAATTTTTTCTCTAATTATAATACCTTTTTCTTGAATTATTCCCACTACCAAAAGAATAATTACACCTATACCTATTATAATAAAATCTTCGGTAGTAATGCCTATATTAAATAATTTATTATTAAATAACATACTAATATTGTCCATATTAAATATAGATTTAAATATTTTAATTGCTGATGTTAAACTTTTTGAACGGAATATAAGCATACCGATCAATACAAATATTGTAGTTCTTATCATTTGCATGAATTTATACCATTTTGCTTCAACATTTATTTTTAGTTTGCCTATAATCTTCTTAAATACAGGTTCAAATAAGATTCCTAACATCATAATTACATAATAATACAATCCATAAAATACGTATTTCCAACTTGCTCCATGCCATATTCCATTTCCAAACCAAACAAAAAACATTGCAAATGCTGCAGGTACTATTTTAGATAAGTAATTTTTACTAATCTTTTTTGATAATTTTGTAAGTTCAACACATGCACTTGAAAATGATACTGGGTAAAATACATAATCTTTTAACCATGTTCCAAGTGTAATATGCCATCTTCTCCAAAATTCTTGTACACTTTTTGAAAAGAATGGTCTTTTGAAATTTTCAGCCATATTTATACCTAAAATTTGTGCAGTTCCTCTTACAATATCTATACATCCTGAAAATTCAGCATAAATTTGAATTGTATATAATATAACCGCTACAAGCATAACAATTCCATGATTATTTGCATAATCTGCAAACACTGTATTAACAAATATTCCTGCTCTGTCTGCGATCACCATCTTTTTAAAATATCCCCATAGCATTAGTAACATTCCATTTTTTACATTTAAATGGTTAAATTTATGAGGCTCATATAGTTGCATAGCTAGGTCATCATATCTTCCAATTGGTCCTTCTGTCATTTGAGGAAAAAATGATGTAAATAGTGCTACTCTTCCAAAATTTTTATCTGCCTTATACTTACCTCTATATACATCTATCACATAGCTAATTGCCTGTAATGTATAATATGAAATTCCTAAAGGAAGTATAAAATCAAATTTTGGAATTGTAAAATTAACGTTCAATTTAGAAAGCAAAGAATTAATATTACCTCCTAAAAAATTACTATATTTTAATATTACTAAAATTCCAAAATTAATTATTACTGCAAATAAAATTAAAAGTTTCTTCTTGCTTTTAGCTTTATTTTTTGCTTCTTTTTTCTTTTCTTTTTCTAATTGCTTACATTTTTCAGCTAAATTTTCATCTATTTTATTTAGTCCAAGTCCAACTAGGTATACTGATAATGTTGTTATTATCAAGAAAACAGTTAGTTTTCCTGATGCTAGAAAATAATAAGCATAACTTGCAACCAAAAGAACTAACCATTTTATTTTTTTAGGCACAATAAAATAAATAACGCAAACTAAAGCAACAAATATAAGAAATCCTAATGTATTAATTGCCATATATATCCCCTTCTATAATCACTTCTCTTACTCTTCTTCTAATCTTTGGATTAACTCATATAATGCACCTGCAGAATTAAAATTTTCTGGTAATATATCTTTAGCTGTTATCTTTACATCAAATTCGTTATCAATTGCAGATACAATTGATATAATATCAAATGAGTCTAGCAATTCATCACCTATTAAATTTTCTTCATTTTCGAAATCTACCTCCGGTTTTATTTCCTTTAGTATCTCTAATAATTCTTCCATTTTATATTTCCTCCTCATTCATTTTCTTTAATAAATTTCTATCAATTTTTCCATTTGCATTATAAGGCATTTTTTCAATTTTTATCACTTTGTTTGGCATCATATAGTTTGTAAGTTTGTCCTTTGCCATATTTATTAAATCTATCTTTTCTATGCTTCCTTGATAGAATAATACTATTTTCTTTTGTGCTAAATCATAAATACTAGCACATGTTGTAACACCATCTATATTATTTATTCTGTTTTCTATTTCTCCTAATTCTATTCTATATCCCATATGCTTTATTTGAAAATCTTTTCTTGATATATATATTATTTCATCATACTCATTATATTTGACTATATCTCCTGTTTTATAAATTATTTCAGGAAAGTATGGGTTAAGTGGATTTTGTACAAATGCACTACTTGTTTTTTCAGGATTTTTATAATACCCTGACGCTAAAAACGATCCTCTTACACAAAGTTCTCCTTCTTCACCCTTTTTAGCTTCTGTTCCATCTTCTTTAATAATTACAACATCACAATTATCACAATGCTTACCAATTGGCAATGTTTCAGTGTTTTCAAATTTTCTATTTACGACATAGTATGTACATATATCGGTTGTTTCTGTTGGTCCATATAAATTTGCAAACATAGCATTTGGAAATTTATTTATCCACATATTAAGTTGTTTTATGGGCATAACTTCCCCTGCAAACAAAATTTTATTTAAATATGGTAACTCTACAATGTCCAATGCTCCAAAATTTGCAACAATACATAATGCAGATGGCACCCAATAAATTGTATTTATCTTATTTTCATTCATATATTCCAATAATTTTACTGGAAATGAAAAATACATTTTAGGTATAATACATAATGTAGCACCTGATAATATTGTCGAAAAAACATCACTAATAGACATACTAAAATAAAATGGTGTTTGACTACCAAATACGGTATTTTCATTTATGTCAAACGTTTCTTTTACCCATATAGAATAAGTTGTAACAGCTTTATGAGATACAACAGTTCCTTTTGGAACTCCGGTAGATCCAGAAGTAAATAATATATACATTGGATTTGTGTCTATTATTTCGCTTTTTACAATTTCAAGTAGTTCTTCATTTATATTGCTTTCTATCATATCTTCATAAAATATTATTTTACATGATATATTTAATTTTTGAACTTTACTCTCGTTTTTCTTGTTTGTAATAATTATTTCTGGTTCTAATGTATTTAAAATAAGTTCTATTCTCTCATTTGGAGATTTAGTATCTAACACAGTATAAAAATTTCCACTATATATAATTCCTAACATAGACTCAATACAAGCTATGCTTTTATCTATGTATATTGCAATTGGCTTATTTCGTAACTCTTTATTATTTTCTATTATGCCTGTTCCAATCTTTTTAGAATTATCTTGTAATTCTTTATATGTAACACTTCTTTTTTCTTCTACAAAGGCTATTTTATCAGAATACTTTAATGTTGTTTCTTCTAAATAGTCGACAATCGTTTTTTTCATATTTACCTCTAGTTTCATTTACAAATTTCTTCCAGATTATAGCACATTTATTTAAAAAAAGGTATACTTTTTCTAATAAATTAAGAAAAAAGTGCTAAAATTTTATAATTTAGCACTTTTAATATTTATTCTTTAAATTCCTTGGCTAATTTATCAATTGCTTTTGTTTCTATTCTAGATACATAAGAACGTGATATTCCCATCATTTCAGCAATTTGATTTTGTGTTTTTGGTTTGTTTCCATCTAAACCAAATCTTAATTCCAGTATTGTTTTTTCACGAAGTTTTAATACTTCTTTCATCTTTTCATATAACTTTTTTACTTTAAGTTTTAAATCTACTGATTCTTCAATACTTTTATCATTATTCTCCAAAACTTCTTGTAATGTTACAGTATTATCATCTTTATCCTTTCCTATTGGATCATCTAAATATACTTCTGCACCCAATTTTTTTATGCTTCTTAAGTGCATTAAAATCTCATTTTCTATACATCTTGATGCATATGTTGCAAGCCTTACCCCTTTTGATGCCTCAAAACTGCTAATTCCTTTTATTAAGCCTATTGTTCCTATTGAAATTAAATCATCTTGTTCAACATTTGTTGTACTGTACTTTTTACATATATGTGCCACTAATCTTAAGTTTCTTTCAATAAGTATATTTTTAGCTTCTTCATCACCTTCTGCCATTTGCTGTAAGCATTCTCTTTCTTCTTCTGCTGATAATGGTTCAGGAAATAAATTATTACTAGAAATATATCCAACCACAAAAACAGCAGATTTTAAAAATTCTAAAAATCCCATAAATCCGATTCCACTACAAAGTGCTGCTAACATAAATGCACCTCCAATTATCTTATACATAAATTATATGTAAGATAGTATAAATAGTGCCTGACCTTAATAAAATATATTATATAATTTTGCATTTTGTTTTAGGTGGTGCTATATTGAATTTTATAAAAGATATATTTAAGGGAATTTGTATTGGTGCAGGAGCAATTCTTCCCGGCGTTAGTAGTGGAGTTTTATGTGTTATTTTTGGAATTTATGATAAGCTTATAAATAGTGTTCTTAATATTTTTAAAGATTTTAAAAAGAACTTTTTATTTTTACTTCCTATATGTATAGGATCTTTTTTAGGTATAATTTTACTTGGAAAGCTTTTAAGCTTTCTTTTTGCAAGCTTTCCTATGCCAACCAAATATGCCTTTATTGGCCTTATACTTGGAAGTATTCCTATTTTAATAAAGCAATTAAATAGTAATAATAAATTTAAAAAAAGTTATCTTTTTTTTACTGTTATATCATTTATATTTGGAGTTAGTGCTGTTGTTTTAGAAAATATTATTTCACAAAACAGTATAAATGACTTTTCTTTAGCTCAAAACTTATATCAAACCCAAATTCCATCTATTGTAACCATTATCTTTTTGATGATTGCAGGTTTTTTTATGTCTATTGGTATTGTTGTACCTCGGGATAAGTAGTACTTTAATTTTAATGTGTTTTGGCATTTACTCTGTTTATTTAGAAGCTATTAGTACTCTAAATCTAGCTATTATTATTCCTCTTGGAATAGGAGTTTTAATTGGTGGATTTATCTTTTTACATTTAATACGCTTTTTATTAGATAAATATTATATACAAACCTTTTACTCTATTATTGGATTTACATTAGGCTCTGTTTTAGTGCTTTATGTTCCTATAACCTTTGATTTTTTAGGCATAACTTCAATAATACTTTTTTTACTTTGTTTTTATATTGCTCAATTTTTTGAGAAACGCTCTAATTAATTATATAAAAAAGACTTCTGAAAATATAATTTTCAAAAGTCTTTTACTTATTTGCTTTTCTTCCTTCTTAAAATCCATCCATCTTCACATTTTATAGGAAGTTTCATTAATATAGTTTGTCCTGATTTTCCAGGATTAACAAACTCTACGCTCTCTCCTGTTTCCGAATCCCATAAATTTTCAATAGTAAATTCATAACCTTCTAGTTTATTTGGTATCAATATTTCCATAGTATCTCCTACAACTAAACGGTTTCTAATTTCGATTAATGATTTTTCATTTTCATATTTTAATACTTTTCCTCCAAATTCATAATTTGGGTTATATTGTTTTCCTTCATATTCTTGAAAATCTTTATTTTTTCTATCATCAAAATAGAATTTAGTTAGACCTCTTGTTTTTGTTTTTTCAAGTTCTTTTACATATTTTTCTGCACTATATTCTTTCATATTTTCCATACATTCATCAATTGCTGTTCTATATGTATTTACAACACTTGCTAAGTAATATTCTGTTTTTAATCTTCCCTCTATTTTTAAACTATCTACACCCATCTCAATTATTTCAGGTAAATTTTCAATTAAGCATAAATCTTTAGAAGAAAATATATATGTTCCATTTTCATCATATTCAACAGGCATTAAATTTCCTGGTTTATTATGTTCTTCAACATAAACATTATATGCCCACCTACAACTTTGTGCACAATCCCCAAGATTTGCACTTCTAGACGCTAAGAAATCACTTAAAAAACATCTTCCTGAATATCCAAAACATATTGCTCCATGAACAAATATTTCTGTCTCTAATTCTTTATCTTTGTTCTCTATAATTTTACGTATTTGCTCTTTGTTCATTTCTCTTCCAAGAATAACCCTTTTAGCTCCATTTTTATGCCAAAAATTAGCTGAATGGTAACTTACAGTATTTGCTTGTGTACTAACATGAATATCTACATCAGGTGCATACTCTTTTAGAACATCTATAACACCACCGTCAGATGCTATAATTGCATCAACTTTCATATCATTTAACATTTTAGCTTGCTTTTTTATTTCATCATAATATTCATCCCATGCATATATATTAATTGTTGTATATACTTTCTTTCCTATACTATGTGCATATTCTATTGTTTTTGCAAGTTCATCATTGTCAACTTCTGCTCTACTTCTTAATGAAAGCATTCCTGTTCCACAATATACAGCATCTGCTCCGTAACGAAACGCAGTTTTTGCTTTTTCAAATGAACCTGCTGGTGCTAATAGTTCTGGTTTTTTCATTTTTTTACATCTCCTTAATTTTTGCAATATATATATTTTACTATATTTTTTCTTAAAAATCAATTATTTTTACTTGTGTTTCAGGGGCATTTGATTTTTTATGTAAATACTGGTATAATATATATTATAAACTTTTTAAGTCATTTTAATCTGGACTTTTCATTGCATTATGTATTTACATCATATAAGAAATTTTTCAGATTATGATGCAAAAAATGTTTTGAGGTTATAGATGTAGATGGCTTTTGACTATGAAAGGATGGCTTTTATGAAACTTTTTATTAACTACATCGCTCATATGCCCACTTGGGTATACGAAACCCTTTTAGTCAATCATATTATTGATGGCTTAAAGTTTCCCGGCACAGGAGCATCTCCTGAAGAAAATATCGCTTTTATTCAGCTTGTTAAGTCTCTTGGATGCGAAGTTGATAACCACGGATGGAATGGCATTACAGGTCAGCTTCACGACCCTCATTTTGCAGATTGCATAAGTGATTTTGCTAATCTTGAGGAATACCTAAATCTTCCTAATGCTTGGAACTTTTCCTCGCATATCGGAGCAAGCATGAAGAATCTGCCTGAGGTTTCCATCTCTTTTGGAGACTTTGACACAATTCTTCTTGAGAATTTGTCTAAGATTAGAGAAACCATAAATCATTTAACTGGAAAGAAAACCAAGATTTGTGGTGAAGGAATTTTTCCTTTTTACTTTGATCCTAGGACCACTACCCCAGACTTTATTAATAAAACATTAAAGGCTACTGGTCTTAAAGATGGCTTGGATGGTCTTGTATTAGACATTTGCCACTCTCAGGTAACTTCCAAATTTATGGAGGTAAATATGGTTCATAAAGACTATTCTCTTTATGACTATATAAATGATTTGGACAGGTCTTCTGTGAAAATCATTCATGTATCCGGAAGCGGTTCTCAAAAGAAACTTCTTTCTCAAAAGAATATAAACTTTTCGAAAGATCATCTTCTTGACCCTCACGTTAGCAGTACCACGGAGGAACTTGATACTCTTCGGAAGTGCTTAAAACTTTGTCCTAACGTTAAACAGGTAAGTAATGAAATTGCTTATCACGAAAGTTTTGGCAAAGATCTTACAGTATTTGATTATGTAAGAGAAGCTCTTCTTACCTGGGTAACTATAAACACCATGTCTTCCGTAGAAGAGGCTGAACGCATCATACGGACCGAGCTTAGTGCAGAGTTTAATGGCAGCAAGCTTGAGAAAGTTTTCTCTTTCTTAAAGAAAATCTGAACCTTAAAACTTTTTTTTACCTAACGATTTCTATTTGAAATTGCTAGGTCTTTCTTTTTTATAAATATTTATAAAATTAATTTACATTTTTATTAAACTTTGATAATATAATTATAATTTAGAAGGGAAATTTGGTTATGAATATTGAAAATTATATTGATAAATTAAGTAGTTATAAATCGAACCACCAAAACAGAAAAAAACTTTCAAGATTGCATACTCTTCTTTTGTATTTTTTTGTCTTTTCATTTTTAGGTTGGTTACTTGAAACATTTTATAGTTTATATGAATTAGGATATTTTACCAAAAGAGGTTTTTTATATGGTCCTATTTGTCCTATTTATGGTTGTGGCGCAACAATTTTAATTTTATTTTTTTCAAAATATAAAGGAAAAAGTTTTAAATTATTTATATATGCTGCTGTTATTTTCTCTATATTTGAATACATAGTTCGGTTATTGTATGGACGCATTATTTGCAGCAAAATGGTGGGATTATACTAATGAATTTTTTAATTTAAATGGCAGAATTAGTATTTTTTATTCTTTCGTATGGGGGATAGCTGCTATATTATTTGTAAATCATCTATTTCCTTTTTTTAAAAAGAAAATAAACATTGTTTTATCCAAAATTCCATATAAAGTACAAAGCATTGTATTACATATTTGTTTAGTTATCTTTTTTGTTGATATGGTTATGTCATTTATTAGATATTTACCTTAAAACTGTAACAAACCTCAATTATTAAAAAATAATAATTGAGGTTTGTTATTTTTATTTTTTCTTTGCTATTGCTAGTCCATCTCCAACATCTAATATTTCAACATCTAATTCATCATTTTCTTGTATTTCAGCTATGAATTCTCGCAAGTTTCTAACAGCCGTACGTTGTTTATGCTTATTATAGTCACTCATAACATATCCTTTATATAAAACATTATCAGCAAATATAATTCCTTTATCATCAAGCATTCTTAAAGCTTCTTTCAAAAAGAATGGATATTTTCCTTTTGCTGCATCAATAAATATTACATTGTATTTTTTGTTTATTGTTGGAAGTATTTCAACTGCATCTCCAAAATAAATGTTTATTTTATCTTCTACTTCTGCCTTTTTTATGTTTTCTCTTGCTTCTATTACTCGCATTTCATCTCTTTCGATTGTATCTATAAATCCATCAGCTTGTAGATATTCTGTAAAACAAATTGCAGAATATCCAACAGCTGTTCCAATCTCTAATATAGATTTTACATTGTTTTCTTTTAAGATGTTATCAATTACATTTAAAGTATCATCCATAATAATAGGTACTTTATCTTCTAGCGCTTTTTCTTTTATTTTTTTTAGTTCGTTTTTATTCATATTAGTACATCTGTTAGATTTCTCCAACACTCTCCTTTTTACTATGCTTGAGCTCTTCTTGTTTCTCTTTCACGAGTTTTATTATCTAATATTTTCTTTCTTAAACGAATACTCTTAGGAGTAACTTCTACTAACTCGTCATCTTGAATAAATTCTATTGCTTTTTCAAGAGATAATTGAAGTGGTGGTACTAAACGAAGTGCATCATCAGAACCTGAAGCTCTTGTATTTGTTAAATGTTTTTCTTTGCATACATTAATTGAAATATCTTCATTTCTTGAATTTATACCAACTATCATTCCTTCATATACTTCAACACCTGCACCAATAAATAGTTCTCCTCTTTCTTGTGCATTGTATAAACCATATGTAATAGATGTTCCTTGTTCAAAAGCTACTAAAACTCCTCTTGTTCTTGATTGTACTTCACCTTTAAATGGTTCATAGCAATCAAAAGTGCTATTCATTGTTCCTTCACCTTTTGTATCTGTTAAGAATTCTGTTCTATATCCTATAATTCCTCTTGCTGGAATTTTAAATTCAACCTTTGTATGTCCTGCTTCTGCTGGTTCCATATTAATCATTTCAGCTTTTCTTCTACCTAATTTTTCAATAACATTTCCTATGCAATCATCTGGAACATTAACAACTAATCTTTCCATTGGTTCACATTTTACTCCGTCAATTTCTTTGAAAATTACTTTAGGACGAGATACTAAAAGTTCAAATCCTTCTCTTCTCATTGTTTCAATTAAAACTGATAAGTGAAGTTCTCCACGCCCACATACTTCAAAGCTATCTGCTGAATCTGTTTCTTTTACACGAAGACTTACATTTCTTTCAAGTTCTTTGAATAATCTATCTCTAATATGTCTTGATGTTACAAATTGTCCTTCTTTTCCTGCAAAAGGTCCATTGTTAACACTAAATGTCATAGATACTGTTGGTTCATCAATATCAACAAATGGTATTTTTTCTGGATTGTTAATGTCGCAAATTGTATCTCCTATATTTATGTCTGGAATACCAGAAATACAAACAATATCACCAGCTGATACAGATTCAACTTCTGTTCTTTTTAATCCCATATATGTAAATAGCTTTGCAACTTTTCCTTGATCATTTTTTTCTTTTCTGCATATTGCAACAGACATTCCAGAGTTAACTGTTCCTCTTTCTACTCTACCTACTGCAATTCTTCCTAAATATTCATCATAATCAATGTTAGAAACTAACATTTGCATTGTTCCATCTATATCACATTTTGGTGGTTCTATATTTTTTATTATAGTATCAAAAATGCAACTTACATTATCACTTTCATCTTCAAGGTGCATTTTGGCAATTCCATTTTTTGCAGATGCATATACTACTGGGAAATCTAACTGTTCATCACTTGCGTTAAGCTCGATAAATAGCTCTAATACTTGATCAACAACTTTTAAAGGATTTGCTCCTGGTCTATCTATTTTATTAATTATAACTATTGGCTTTAAGTTTAATGCTAAAGATTTTTTTAATACCTCTCTTGTTTGTGGCATTGGTCCTTCAAAAGCATCTACTAATAGTAAAACACCATCAACCATCTTTAAAACACGTTCAACTTCTCCTCCAAAATCGGCATGTCCAGGTGTATCAACTATATTAATTTTTACATCATTATACATAACTGATGTATTTTTTGAAAGAATTGTAATTCCTCTTTCTTTTTCTAGATCGTTTGAATCCATTACTCTTTCATCTACTTGTTCATTTTCTCTAAATACATGGCTTTGTTTTAACAAAGCATCTACTAATGTTGTCTTTCCATGGTCAACGTGTGCAATAATTGCTACATTTCTAATATTTTTATTATTCATTTTCCTACCCCTTCTTTTTTTGCTTTGAAAAACCAATTATCTTTAAAATAATTGGTTTTCTTAAAAAGCTTTTCTCTTAAAAACTAATTCAACATTATATACTAATTTTCTATTTTTGTCAACCTAACAATTTCTTCCATAACCATTGATGTAGCTTCATCTATCTTTTCTTTGTCTTCTCCTTTATACTTGCTTAAATCAATTGGTTCTCCATAATTTACATACACCTTTGAAAAAGGTTTAAATGTTCCATGAATTCCTACTGGTATAATTGGTACGCCTGTTTTTATAGCCATAAATACAGCTCCGTTTTTTACCTTAACGTTTTTTGCCATACCTTTTCTTGTTCCTTCTGGAAATATTCCAAGTACACCTCCAGATTTTAGAAGTTTCATGCATCTTTTCATAGCTTCCATATCTTGCATATTTCTTTTTATTGGAATAATATCAAATAGATGTGCTAGCCAATTTAATATTCTAAATCTAAACAAATCTTCTTTTCCAACAAAATTTATCATTCTTTTATTGAATAATACAATTGCAGCTGCATCTAAATAATTAATATGATTAGCACAAATAATATACGCGCCCTCATCTGGTACTTTTCCTGTTTCTTTTACTCTAAAACAAATTTTATATATTCCCCTTAAGAAGCCTTTAGTACATGTTCTTACAAATTTTTTCCACTTTGTTTCTGGTCGTACACTATATATCTTTTTTAGAAGTTCTTGAGATTTTTTTTCTTTTTCTATAATTTTACTAATTTCTTTTACAACTTGATTTATATTCATTTTGGTTGTATCTATTAATATTGCATCATCTGCTTTTTTTAATGCACCTATCTCTCTTTCAGAATCAATTTTATCTCTTTCTTCTATGTTTTTTAAAACTTCCTCATATGTACATTCAATTCCTTTTTCTTTATTTTGTTTATATCTTCTATTTGCTCTTTCTTCACTACTTGCATCTAGATATATTTTAACATCAGCTCTTGGAAATACAACAGTTGTAATATCTCTACCTTCCATTATAACGTCTTTTCCTTCTGCAAGTTTTCTTTGAAAATCAACTAACTTTTCTCTTACTTCTTTAATTTTTGAGATTTTTCCAACTATATTATCTACTTCTTTTGTTCTTATTTTTTCTGTTACATTTTCTTCATTTAAATAGATATTTAGCTTTCCGTTTTTCATTCTTCATATCTATTTTAATTTCTTGTAATATTTGTTTTATTGATTCTAAATCATCAATAGAAACATTTCTATTAATAGTTTCTAGAGCCACACATCTATAAGTTGCTCCTGTATCAATATTTACTAAATTGAATTTTTTAGCTATTTTTTTTGTAACAGTTCCTTTACCTGTTCCAGATGGTCCATCAATTGCTACTATAAATGACATTTATTTTTCCTCTCTTTCTGGCATATAAATATTTTTTGCAAGTACTGATACCTCTTGTACATTCATAGATGTTAATCTTTCTATCTCTTTTTTTACATTATGTTTAAATTCTCTAAGTACATTTACAACATTATATCCATATATAACCGAAACTTCTATATATATATTAGTTCCACTTACACTACTTTCTACTCTTGTTCTATAAGTTTTGTGTATTCCATTAGTTCTTTTAGAAATATACTCTGTTATCTGTCTAAATACTGCATCTGAAATTGTAAAATTTCCTAAATAACTAAATGTTGGTCTTATAATTGATTTTTCTGCAATATATGGCTCCGTTCCTCTCCCTTTAGACTTAAATATCTGAAGTGGGTCTAATAAATATCCAGAGAAATCTTTCTTTATTTCAAATGTAGGTACTGGAATAACATGTTTTCCTTCTGTAGTTCTTATTCTTTTTGCTGTTTCCATTTCAGTATCTGTTGCAACTTCATTTATATATATTGTTTTTTCAGGTTTATTCATTCCAAGATTAGTTGCTATCTTTTGAACCATATCATCTGACGTTCCTAAAATCAAAATAGACTCTGGTTTATACTTTTCTAAAGCTTGTTTCATATTTTCTCTATCTTGTTTATCTAAGAAAATTGCTTTTTTTACTGTTTCAATTCTTGTTGGTGCTTTTTTTGCAGAAACCCCCGCTAGTACGTCATTTTCATTAATTAAAAGGCCATCATCAATAATATAGTTAATATTGTTTTCACCTGCTACCATTTGCGCTCTATAGCTCTTTCCTGTACCTGATGGTCCAACAAATGCATATACTTTTATTTTATCTAACATTAAATTCACACTCCGTCTTTTATTATATCATTTTGCATTGTATATGGTCAATGTTTTAAATAATAAAATGTATGCTATGAATATTAATTTATCACATTCAAATAAGACTATATTGAAAATCAAAATAGTATAACGTCTATATTTATTTTACTAATTTATTGGGAGATATTAAGAAATTAATTATAATAGATTTAAAAATTGTTCTATCGAAATATTGGCTTGTTCTAAAATACTCTTTAAAGTTTCTCTTGCTATTTCGCTATGCATAGGTATAATACATATTCTATTTGTAAAACTATTTTTATATTTAGCATGACTTCCTTTTTGTGATACTTTTTGAAATCCTAGTTTTGTTAATACAAAAATAATTTTACTCGGTGGTAATATTGGATATTTATAACTCATATTGCCACCTCCAATGTTGTAACATATGTCTCTTTTGGAGCAATTGGTTCTTCATTTTCATAATATAATTCTATCGCTTCTTTTAAGTTTTTTATAGATTCTTCTACTGTTCTTCCTTGTGACACAATATTATTATCTATGCATTTAGCTACATACCATTCGTCTTCTTTTTGTATAATTACATTATATCTTATACTCATATATTTCCTTCCTTTCATTTCAATACTATATCATATTTCATATTTTTGTCAAATCCATATTTTTATTTAATTTTTGTTATTTGACTTTTTTACTTTTTTATTGTATTATCTTTATGTCCACTTTTTACAAACCTTTTTTACATTTTTAGGAGGTGTTACTATTGAAACAGGTTTGGACATTGGTTCTTACTGGTGGTCCATGTTCTGGTAAAACGACAGGACTTGCTACCATTGAGCAAGAACTAATAAATCGGGGATATTATGTATTAATTATTTCCGAAACTGCAACAGAACTTATCTCAACTGGCATTCGTCCCTTTGGAAATTCTTTAGAGCTTCTTCCTTTTCAGTACATAGTATTTGAAAAGCAGCTTCATAAAGAAGAACTTTATCGGAAGGTAGCAAAAATGCTTTCTGCTGATAAAATTGTAATCCTTCACGACCGTGGCATCATTGACAACAAAAGTTATATTGATAGCGAGCAGTTTGAAGGAATTCTTCACCATTTTTCTATGAACGAGGTAGAAGCACGTGATCGTTATGACGCTGTATTCCATCTTGTCACTGCAGCAAATGGTGCTGAAGATTTTTATACTTTAGCAAACAATACTGCTCGAACAGAAACGGTAGAAGAAGCAAGAGAGTTGGACAAACGTGGTATCTCAAATTGGACTGGTCACCCTCATTTTCGTATTATTGATAACAGTACGAATTTTGAGGACAAGATGGCAAGATTAATGAACGAGGTCTATGCTGTTCTTGGCGAACCTATTCCTCTTGAGATTGAGCGTAAGTTCTTGATTAAAAAGCCTGATTTAGATGTTCTTTCACACAATGCATCTATCACTGTGGTAGATATCGTTCAGACTTATTTAAAATCAAACGGTAATGCCGAGCGTAGAATCCGTCAGCGTGGGCAGAATGGTAATTTTTCTTACTATCTCACTGAAAAACGGGAAATCGATAGTCTAAGAAGAGTAGAATTGGAAAAGAAAATTTCTGAAAAAGAATACATCAGTTATCTTTCAGAAATGGACACTTCTTTAGCTCCTATCGTAAAAAAACGTGTTTGCTTTGTTTATAATAGTCAATACTTTGAAGTAGATCTTTTCGACTTTTGCAATGATCGTGCTTTAATGGAAATTGAACTTACAAGCGAAGCAACATCTATCGATTATCCGAATTTCATAGAAGTTATCAAAGAAGTTACAAATGACCCTCGTTATCGCAACCATAGTCTTGCGAAATCACAAACCTTATAATCAATAGCAAAAAAAGGATGTCTTACTTAGGCATCCTTTAACTTTAAATATATTTATTTTTTAATTTCTGGCAAAAGTTTCAATTTCATTCTTTATTTTTTTTATAAATTCATCTTGTGACATTGCACCTATATCTCCATCTTTTCTTGAACGTACGCCTACAGTTTTAGCTTCTACCTCTTTATCTCCTATTATAAGCATATATGGAACTTTTTGTAATTGTGCTTCACGAATTTTATATCCAATTTTTTCGTTTCTGTCATCAAGTTCAACACGTATATCCTGATCAAAAAGTTTTTCATATACTTCTTTTGCATATTCTTTTTGACTATCTGAAATTGGCATTACTTTTACTTGAACTGGTGAAAGCCATACAGGAAATGCTCCTTTTGTTTCTTCTATTAGGAATGATATAAATCTATCAAAAGTTCCAAGTATTGCTCTATGAATAACTATTGGTCTATGTGCTTTTCCATCTTCTCCAATATATTCTAACTCAAATCTTTGTGGTAGAAGGAAATCTAATTGACATGTTGAAATTGTTATATCATGTCCAATTGCTGTTTTTATTTGTACATCTAATTTTGGTCCAT
Organism: uncultured Clostridia bacterium; assembly: GCA_934121885.1. Lineage (GTDB taxonomy): Bacteria > Bacillota > Clostridia > TANB77 > CAG-508 > CALXVA01. The sequence continues at coordinate 121,186 of CAKOVH010000001.1, forward strand.
AAAATGCTGCTTCACCCTCTGCTTCATAGAAATTAATATTTAATTCTTTTAATATTTGTCTTAATTGATTTTCAGCATTTTCCCACATTTCATCATCATCGAAATATTTTTCCTTGTTGTTCTTATCTCTTAATGATAATCTAAATGAATAATTTTCAAAACCAAAGTCTTTATATACAGAAAGAATTAGGTTTACAACCTCACCTATAACTTGCTTAATTTGCTCTGGTGTTACAAATATATGAGCATCATTTTGGCACATCTCACGAACTCTCTCTAATCCACATACACTTCCACTTGATTCATATCTAAAATCATGTGCAAGTTCTCCAATTTTAATTGGTAGATCACGGTAAGAATGCATTGCATTTTTATATATAAGCATATGATGAGGACAGTTCATTGGTCTTAAAACCATTTCTTCTGTATCCATTTTCATTACAGGGAACATATCTTCTTTATAATGATCCCAGTGTCCACTTGTTTTATATAATGCAACATTTGCAAGAGATGGAGTATATACATGCTTATATCCCAACTTTACTTCTTTTTTTAGAATATATTGTTCTAATAATCTTCTTATTGTTGCACCATGTGGTAAATACATTGGAAGACCAGATCCTACAAGTTCATGTGTCATAAATAAGTCTAACTGCTTACCAATTCTTCTATGGTCTCTTTGTTTTGCTTCTTCTAAAAATGCTAGGTGTTCTTCTAGACTGCTTGTCTTAGGAAAAGATACACCATAAATTCTTTGAAGCATTTTATTTTTTTCGCTACCTCTCCAATATGCACCTGATGAAGCAAGTAATTTTACAGCTTTTACCTTTCCTGTACTCATTAAATGTGGTCCAGCACATAAATCTGTAAATTCACCTTGTTTATAAAATGATATTTCTTCTCCTTCTGGTAAATCGTTTATTAATTCCACTTTATATGGTTCGTCTTTCATTAACTCTAATGCTTCTTTTTTTGGTAAAGAAAATCTTTCAATTGGTAAATCTTCTTTTATAATTTTTTTCATTTCTTCTTCTATTTTTAATTTATCTTCTTCTGAAAAAGCTTTATCTATATCAAAATCGTAGTAAAATCCCTCATCAATAGAAGGTCCAATTGCAAGCTTTACACTATTTCCAAATATTCTTTTTATTGCTTGTGCCATGATATGTGAAGTTGTATGCCAATATGCTTTTTTACCATCTATGTCATTATCAAATGTTAAAATTTCTACATTCGCATTTTCTTCTTCTATCTTAAATCTTAAATCTCTTACTTGTCCATTTACTTTACCTGCTGTTGCAACTCTAGCTAATCCTTCACTAATTTGTTTTGCAAGTTCTAATACACTAATTCCTTTTTCTTTTTCTACTACTGAACCATCCTTTAAAATAACTTTCATTTTATTTCCTCCTTATATTTTTTATAATATAAAAAAACACGCACTCCTCCATTTTATTGGAGGGGCGCATGTTTATATGCTCGGTTCCACCCTTATTTTTACTTTTTACTTTTAACGCAAGTATACGTCTGATTTTTTCAGAAACAATGAGGTAGTTTTTCAAATATGTTTATTTAAAATAGCTTTCAGCCTATGACTATTTTTCTCTAAAAATAACCTTTATTTTACTTTTTCTCATTTATGTTTTTATTATAAATTTTATTATAAAGATTGGGCAACTTTTAAAACAACATATGCTATCATAATAATTACATCTAGTATTCCAATTACTAATCCTGCAATAGCAAATCCTCTACCTTTTTGTTCTTCTTTTTTAAATGTTGCTATTCCAACTATTCCTGTAACTGTAGCAATAATTCCACATGGTAATCCAGCTACTATAATTCCTACTAATGAAAATATAAAACTAATTAAACCACATACATTTAACTTTTTTTCTACATTTACATTAGTATTATTATCATTATTTTCTATCATTATACTATCCCCTTTAACAACCTTTCAAAATTCATTTTCTATTGTACTATATTTTCTTAATGTTGTCAAACCTTATTTTGACTCATAGCCTGGTTTTTCCAACAATTTAAACATATTTGTTTTATATTTTTCTACACCTGGTTGATTAAATGGATTTATTCCTAATATTTTTCCAGACATTGCACATGCAAGTTCAAAGAAATATATTAAATGGCCTAAATTTTCCTCGTTTAATCTGTCCATATTTATCATTATGTTTGGAACTCCTCCATCAACATGTGCCTGAACAGTCCCTTCCATTGCTTTTTTATTTACATAGTCTAATGATTTTCCCTCTATATAATTTAATTCATCTAAATTATCTTCATCATGATTAATCTTTATGTCATTTTCTGAATTTTTAATATTAATTACTGTTTCAAATAAATCTCTTTTTCCTTCTTGTATATATTGACCTAGAGAATGTAAATCAGTTGTAAACTCTGCACCTGATGGATAAATTCCCTTTCCTTCTTTTCCTTCACTTTCTCCAAAGAGCTGTTTCCACCATTCTATCATATAATGCATTTTAGGTTCATAGGTTACTAAAATCTCTATATTTTTTTCTTGATTATATAAAACATTTCTTGCTACTGCATATTTATAGCATTCATTATATTTTAAATTACTATCATCATATTTTTCTTGTGCTATTCTTGCTCCATTCATTAAAGCATCTATATCTATTCCTGCTACTGCAATTGGTAATAATCCAACAGCTGTTAATACAGAGTACCTACCTCCAACATTGTCTGGTATTACAAATGTTGTATATTTTTCCCTTGTAGCTAATGTTTTTAATGCTCCATTTTTTGCATCAGTTGTTACATATATTCTTTTTTTAGCTTCTTTTAGTCCATATTTATTTTCCAATAATTCTCTAAAAATTCTAAAAGCTATAGCTGGCTCTGTTGTAGTTCCAGATTTTGATATTACATTAATTGATAAATCACGGTTTCCAATTAAATCTATAATATCATTTATGTAATTTGGATTTAAATTATTTCCAACATATAAAATTTGAGGTGTTTTTCTTTTTTCTTTATCTAGCATATTATAAAAAGTATTTGTTAAAGCTTCAATAACAGCTCTTGCTCCTAAATAGGAACCACCTATTCCTATTACTAATAATACTTCAGAGTCAGATTGTATTTTTTGCGCAGTCTTTTTTATTTTTTCAAACTCTTTTTTATCATACTTCGTTGGTAGGTTAAGCCATCCTAGGAATTCTTTTTTATCTTTAGCTTTTGTATGTAATTCATTATGGATTTCTGCTACTTTGTCTGTATATTCCATAATGCTTTTTTCTAATAATCTTGCATTCTTTAGATTTACTTTTATATTCTCCATCTAATTCCTCCTTAGTATTCTATTATACTTTTATCAATAAAATTTGTGCATATTTTTACATAAGTATATCTTATACTAAGAGAAAAATTAATTCAAGAGATTTTTTACATTTCACTAAGAACTTTAGACAAATATTTCATACTTGTTAAACTTTGTTCTAAAGTATTTCCTGTTGCACCAACTTCTATAATGCATGAGCCCTTTGCTAACTGCTGGTTATATCTGCTATTTCTTAAAATAATTGGTTTAAATAATCCTGGATACATTTCATTTGCCTTTTCTTGAATTTTAACTGCAAATTTTAAATTTATATTCCAGTTATCATGTTTATTTCCTCCTCCACTACTACCAATTACAAACATTAACTGTGATGCATATTCATCACCAATTTTTACTGTTGGAGCATATGTACTATCTGCTATTGCGTCTCTATGAATATCAAAAAGAACCTCAGTTCCTTTATTTTTTTCTAACATTTTTCCAATACTATACAAAGATCTATTGTATGAGTCATTATATGAAGGGTAATCATATACAGTTGTATCATGAGTAATATTATATCCATATGATTTCATATACTTTTCAAGTTCCGTTCCTACTCTTATAACTGACCTTGATGTATCTAGCGTTCTAAAATTTCCAGATTTTTTATAGCTGTACTTTTCTGTTGGAGTATAACTTTCACTTGCATGTGTATGATAAATTATAATATCTTTCATATTCAAATTAACATCCGGAACTAACATATCACTTGTAAGCTTTAAATCTGAATCATTTTTTACTTTTACGGTTTTATATGATACTGTAAATTTTTCCGGTACTATACTTTCTTGTACTTCTGTTTTTATACCAGTTTTTGCTTCTTCCACCCTATTTTCCTCGTCATTTTTTTTGGAATTATTATTTTCTTTTGCTTCATCTTTCTTGTTCTCACTTAAGGCATTTATCATTCCAATTTCAACTCCAAATGCCATTTTTAGAGGGTTTAACTTTTCTGCAACTTTTTCATCATTATAATTCACATTTTTTATACTTGGAATTACAGTATCTAAGCATATCATAAATGGTTTTGAACTAATATCGTCTGTATTTAACTTTGTTTTTAGACCAGAAAAATATCTAGTAAGAGCTATAATAATTGTTATAACAATTGTAAGCTTTACTAGATATTTTATTATATCTTTAATTTCTACAACAGCTAGATTAATCATTTTCTTTTCTCCTTTGTCCAAAGTCTTATATACTAATATATTCTTTTACAAAGGAAAATATAACTTCTACTTCAAAATTTTAATTGCTTCATCTAAACTTATTGTTTGTTGTTCACCATTTTCCATATTTTTTAGAGATACAGTTTTATTTTCTATTTCATCTTCTCCTATTGTAATTACATATGGTATTTGAAGATGATCTGCATATTTAAATTTTGCTTTTATTTTTTTGTCTTCTAGATATACTTCTGTATTAATACCATTATCTCTTAATATCTTTGAAACTTCCAATGCTCTTTCTATATTTTCTGTCATTGGAGCTATTAATACTTCTGCAATTGATTTTTGTGTTTCTTTTATCGCATTTAATTCATTTAATTTATAAAACAATCTTGTAAGTCCTATAGATACTCCTACTCCTGGTAATTTTTTATCTGTGTAAAATTCAGCCAAATTATCATATCTACCTCCTGAACATACACTTCCTATTTCTCTATATTCGTTTAAAAATGTCTCATAAACAGTTCCTGTATAATAATCTAATCCTCTTGCTATTGTTAAATCAACTTTAAAGTTTTTATCTGGAACCCCAAACATTCTAACATAATTTACAACTTGTTTTAATTCTGTTAATCCTTGGATAAATAATTCATCATTAAATTGTAAATTTTCTAATGCTTGTAGTTTCTCATCTGTTGTTCCTTTTATTTTAATAAACTCCATAATTTTTGAAATTGCATCTTCACTAACACCTAAATCTTTTAATGAAGCTATTACATTTTCTTCACCTATTTTTTCTAATTTATCAATAATTCTCATAATATCTACTGATAAATCTTCTTGCTTTAATTCTCTAAATAATCCATTTAGTATTTTTCTATTATTTATACATATAGTAAAGTTTTCAAATCCTAATTCTTTAATTGTTGTATAAATTATACTTGGCATTTCAGAATCATTAATAATGCTTAGCTCTCCATCTCCAATAATGTCTATATCACATTGATAAAATTCACGAAATCTTCCCTTTTGTGGTCTTTCACCTCTATATACTTTACCAATTTGATATCTTCTAAATGGAAAACTTAAACTACCATAGTATTCTGTTATATATTTAGCAAGTGGTACAGTTAAATCAAATCTTAATGCTAAGTCGTTATCTCCTTTGTTAAATCTGTAAATTTGTTTTTCTGTTTCTCCTCCAGCTTTTGCAAGTAATACTTCTGACATTTCTATAATAGGTGTATCTAAAGGCACAAATCCAAATTTTTCGTAAGATTTTTGTATTTTTTCTTTCATTTTATTAAATAGTATTTGTTCTTTTGGCAAAAGTTCCATAAATCCTGGTAATGTTCTTGGTTCAACTTTCATATAAATTTTACCTCCTTTTATTCTTCTCCTGGCATTAAGTTATAATAGATTGGTTCTTCATCTCTAATTCTTGTTGGTTGTCCATGTCCTGGATACACTATTGTTTCATCAGGAAGTACTAGTAATTTATTAGTAATTGAATTTATAATACTTACAAAATCACTTGTTGGAAGATCAGTTCTTCCCCATGTTCCTTTAAACAATGTATCTCCTGAAAATAAAAGTTTTTCTTTCTCACAATATAAACAACTTCCGCCTTTAGTATGCCCAGGAGTATGAATTACCCTAAACTCTAATTCTCCAATATGTATTAAATCATTATCATCTACTATTGAATCTGCTTCTAAATTTTCAGATGTTAACCCTATATATTCTCTTAAATTAATTGATGAATCATATAATCCATCTGCATCAAATCTTTGTATTAGGATTTTTCCACCTTTTTTCTCTTTTAATTTTTTTGTTCCTGCAATATGATCTCCGTGGCAATGTGTTAAATAAATATACTTTAATTTTGCATCTAATATATCCAATAATTCTATAATACTATCTACATCTCCACCTGGATCTATAACCATTGTTTCTTTCGTATTTTCATCTTCTACAATATAACAATTTGTTTTATCAACAAATCCTCCATTTACCTTCAAATTCTTTAGTATCATAAACTTCACCTATTTCTTTCTTTTTACCTCATAAACACTGTCAACTTTTCTAATTGCTTTTAATACTTTGTTTAGTTCATCTACATTTCCAACTTCAACTGTAATTTCTGTAATTGCAATCTTTTCTTTTGTTGCTCTTGAAGTTACAGCCATAAGTTTACATTTTGTATTAGATATCTCTGCAATAATATCTGCAAGAAGACCTGCTCTATCATTTGCAAATATTTCAATATCAACATTATATGTTGTTTTATCATTGTCGTACCAGTAAACATCTATCATACGATTGCCCTCTGCAAGCAAGCTTTTCATGTTTACGCAATCTGCTCTATGTACAGATACCCCTCTACCTTTAGTAATATATCCTACTATTTCGTCTCCTGGAACTGGATTACAACACTTTGATAATTTTACTAGACAGTTATCTATTCCTTTAACTACCACGCCATTTTGTGATGGTTTTTCTTTTCTAATTTTTTCTTGAGATAATTCTTGAAGTGTTTTTTCAAAGTTTTCTTCATGATGCTCTTTTCTGTACTCTTCTAACATTCTTGCAATTACTTTACCTGAAGATATTGAACCAAATCCAACACTTGCATACATATCATCAATAGTATTAAATTTATATCTATTTAATGCCGCTTCTATGTATTCATTTTTAAAAAGATCATCATATTTCATTCCTATCTTTTTAAGTTCTTTATCAACTAAATCTTTACCTTTAACAATATTTTCTTCTCTTAAATTTTTCTTGAACCAAGATGAAATTTTGTTTTTGGCACCAGAACTTTTTACAAATTTTAGCCAGTCTCTACTAGGTCCTTTTGATTGTTCAGATGTTATAATTTCTACTATATCTCCATTATTTAGCTTTGTTATTATTGGCATCATTTTACTATTAATTTTGCATCCAACCATATGATGTCCAATTTCAGCATGTATTTGATATGCAAAATCGATTGGTGTACTACCCTTAGGTAACACTTTAATTGCTCCCTTTGGAGTAAATACATACACTTCATCTTCAAACAATTCCTTCTTAAGTGTTTGCATAAACTCTTCTGGATCTTGCATATCTTTTTGCCACTCTAATGTTTCTCTTATCCATGCAAGTTTATCATCTTCTACTTTAACATTTGCTTTTTTACCTTTTGCAAAACTTGTTTCTTTATATGCCCAGTGTGCAGCAATACCAAATTCAGCTATACGGTGCATATCCCATGTACGAATTTGTACCTCAAAAGGTGTTCCTTTTGGTCCAATAAGTGTTGTATGTAATGATTGGTATAAGTTTGGTTTTGGAACAGCTATATAATCTTTAAATCTTCCAGGCATAGGACTATATAGCTCATGAACAACACCAAGTGCTGCATAACAATCTTTTACTGAATTTACTATAATTCTTAACGCAAATAGATCGTACACTTGATCAAGTGTTAAATTATCTCTTTTCATTTTTCTATAAATAGAATATAAATGCTTAGCTCTACCTGTAATTTCAGCTTCAATTTTTTGTTTCTTTAATTCTGCTTTTATTTGATCCATAATTAGATCAATAAACTTTAATCTTTCTTCTCTTTTTTTGTCAATGCCTTCAACAAGTTCTCTATATTCCTCTGGATATAAATATTTAAAAGATAAATCTTCTAATTCCCATTTTAATGAATATACACCCAAACGATTTGCAAGTGGTGCATATAAATTCATTGTTTCTGTTGCATTAGCTATTTGTCTATCTCTTGTTAAGTATTTTAGTGTTCTCATGTTATGAAGTCTATCTGCAAGTTTAATTAAAATAACCCTAATGTCTTTTCCCATTGCTAAGAACATTTTTCTATAGTTTTCCACTTGCTGTTCTTCAACTGTTGTATAACTTAGCTTTCCAAGTTTAGTTACTCCATCTACCATTTCAGCAATCTCAGTACTAAACTCTCTTGCTAAATCCTCTTTCGTGGAACTTGTATCTTCAACAACATCATGAAGAAGGGCTGCACAAATTGTTGCTTCATCCATTTCTAAAGTTGCTAGAATATATGCAACCTGAACAGGGTGAATTATATATGGTTCGCCCGATTTTCTTAATTGATCTCCATGAAGAGTTTTAGCATACTCATATGCTTTCATTATTAGCTTTGTATCACATCTTCTTCTATTCTTCTTCATTACTGAAATTATATCTTCTATATTATAGTCTTTGTATTCTGACATATAGCTTCACCCCCATATTATCTTTACACCGTAAGTTTTATATCCTTTAATATAATTTGAATATTACGATTACCATTAAATGTATTAATGTCTAATGTTCCTACAACATCAACTTTATCATCTAATCTATATTGTTCTGATAATTTTCCCATATTAAATCCAATTGCATCAATTATATAGTTTTCGTCTTTTAGTGTAAGTTTTAAATGCTTTCCTTCTGACAATGATCTTATTGAGTTAATTTTTAATTTTCTAAATACAAACAAAGGATTTTTATTTGCCTCTCCATATGGCTCAAGTAATTTTAAACTTTCTACATCCTCTATATTTATATTTTTCAAACTTACTTCCTCATCAATATGTATAATTGGAATTATATCTCCTACGTTATTTTCTTTTGCAAATTCTTCCACTTCATTTTTGAAGTTTTCAAAGTTATCTTTTTTTATTGATATTCCAATTGCCATAGAATGTCCACCAAATTTTTCAATATATTTACTGCATTTACTTAGTGCATCATGTAAATCAAAACCTGGAATACTTCTACCAGACCCCTTTCCTTCTTCTCCTTCAAAGCAAATTAATATACTTGGTTTAAAATACATTTCAGTTACTTTTGATGAAACAATTCCTATAATTCCGTGATGCCATCCTTCACTTCCAAGTATTAAACATGTTTTTTCTTTTTCTCCATCCTCTATCTTTTCCATTACCTGTTCAAATATTTGCTTTTCTTCTTTTTGTCTTTCTTGATTATATTCATTTAATCTTTGTGCTATTTTTTTGGATTTTTCTACATTATCGCACAAAAACAAATCTAAAGCTTCTTGTTGGAAGCCCATTCTTCCACATGCATTTATCCTTGGTGCAACACCAAATGAAATTGTACCAGAATCAACAGTTTTACTTCCTATTGTTTCTAATAAAGTTCTTAGTCCAATATTTTTGGTTACTTCAACTAGTTTTAAGCCAAGCTTAGCTATAACTCTGTTTTCGTCTACTAATGGTACAATATCTGAAATTGTTCCAACACATACTATATCTAAATATTTTAAATATTCCTTTTCGTCTAATCCCAGTTTTATTGACAATGCCTGAATTACTTTAAATACAACACCTACTCCTGCTAATTGGTTAAATGGATATGTATTATCTTTACGTTTTGCATCTACTACAGCATATGCATTTGGAAGTTTTTCTGCTGGCTCATGATGATCGGTTATTATTGTTTCTATTCCTAAACTATTAGCATATTCTACTTCCTCTAAACCTGAAATTCCACAGTCAACTGTAATCATTAAACGGTATCCATCATCATATATTCCCTTTATTGCATCTTTATTTAGCCCATATCCTTCATCTAATCTATTTGGAATGTAACTTGCAACTTCCATTCCCTGTTCTTCTAAAAACTTTTTTAAAACTGTAATACTTGTAATTCCATCTGCGTCATAATCTCCATAAATTATAATTTTTTGCTTATCTTCCAAAGCTTTTAAAATTCTGTTTATTGCCTTTTCCATATCAGGCATTAAAAATGGATCATGAAAATCTTTACGAGTTGGATTTAAGAACTTTTCTACATTCTCAGTTTTATCTATATTTCTATTAACAATAACTTTAGCTACAATTTCGCTTATATTATATTTTTGAACTATATCTTTTACTCTTGCTTCTTCTGCTTCACAGCACTCCCATTTTTTATTCATTTAATTCTCCTTGTTAATCTTGCATTAATGCAATTATTATACCATTTTGTAGTGTGTATTGCAATGAAAACTTTCCTATAAGAAAAAAATAACCTTAAAATTAAGGTTATTTTTTCATTATATATTTTGTGTTCTTGAATTATATTTATAATCATCATAATAATAACTATCGTAAGATTTATCTTTATCTTTATTTTTATGTTTATTATTCTCAAATGTTATGTCCGTAAAAACTGTAAGAAATAACATTGCAACTGAAAACATTATTACAATAATAATAACTGCAAATCCTAATGCTAATCCTTTTAAAAATCTTTGTCCTGTGCTCATTTTATTGTAACACCTCCAAATATTGCTGATGCATTAATATATACTGTAGGAGCATTTTCTACTGTTGCTTTTTTGCTATTAGACACTCCTCCAAATACTCCTGTACTTTTTACCTTTACATTAATGTAATTTGGAACAACAATTGTAATTCCTCCAAATACTGCTGTTGCATTAATAACTCTATCTTCACTTAAATGCGCACCATCTAAACTTAGTTCAATGCTTCCGAAGATTGCATCTAAATTAGCTCCTTTAAAATCTACATTTTGCATTCCAATCTTTTGGCTAGCAAATGTTGTGCAGTATCCTTCTAAGCTATTTCTATCAACTGATCTAATTTTTTGATTTACATCTCCATTAGAAAGGTTTTTCACTAAGATATTTACACCAATTATAATAAATACTACTGGTAATATTAGTTTTAAAACTACATCAATTGATATTATTCCTTGTGCTGAAAGAAGTAATACAACACCAACAATTAAACCTATTATATCTCCCATCTTTTTTTCATTTTTAAATAATCCTATAAAGCATGGCACTATTATAAATAATGTCCACCATCCATCAAAAAAGATATTAATATCTGTTATTCCTAAAGCATTTAAACCTATAATTATTCCTATAGCAATAAAAAATACTCCCCATAAAATTTCTTCAATCTTTTTCATAATTTCCTCCTTTTTTCACATTTTCATTATATCATACACTTTTAATTTTATCCATATTATTTAATAATTTTCTATTTTTTCTCTCTAAATCTTCTTTTTTCTTTTGTTTTTATATATTGCTTTTATATTTTATTAATAGTATAATACACTCATCCTAATTTTAGGAAATATTTTTATAGGAGGTGAACAATATGGATAACGAGTTTAAAAATGAAGTTAGAGAACAGTTTAATGAATTTAGAGAAAAATTTGCAGAAGTTGATAATCGACTTGATAAAGTAGAAAATAGACTTGATAGAGTAGAAAATAGACTCGATAGAGTAGAAAATAGACTTGATAATATCGAAAGCAAGCTTGAAGATATTGAATCAATTTTACTTTCATTAAAAAGATCAATGCTAATTATGGAAGATTATATGAAAAATAATATTCCTGCACTTTTTGATGGCTATTCATTAAATCAAGATCAGCACAATGAATTTAAGCAAAAAATTAACAATCTTGAAAAAGATACAGATTCAAATTCATTAAAGATTTCTATTTTAGAAGATACAACTAAGGTACATTCGTCTATTCTTGAATCTTTACAATCTTAATTTAACTCACAAAAAAGAAATGGAGCTTAAAATTTGTTATTTAGAAAAATTTCTAGATGGTAAATTTTAAGTTCCATTTCTCTATTATATTGTAGATATAATAGCTATTAGGCAATATATCATAATCTTTATTATCACAGATGCAATTAAATTAAAGCTTGTCATAGGTATTCCCATTTTATTTAAATATTCATAATTATCAATAACAGTATCAATTTGATTTTGTGATAATTGTTTACTATCTTCCATATATTTCTTTGCTATATATGGTGCTTTTTGCATAGCATCCATTTCTAAATTATTTCGTATCACATAATATATAACTCCAATTATCGTTAATATATACATATATAATTTTGGCGTTGTTATAACATGTAGCAATGTAAGAATAGATATTGCAATAAAATATAATATGTATATATTAGAAAATACAAAATTAAACATTAGTGTTCTTTTATTTTGTACTGAATGAACACATTCGTGAGCTATGGTTTGAATTCTCGTAAATGAATCTTTTATATTCGCTATAATAATTTTATTTGAAATAACTATATATAAACTTGATTTATTATTCTCCCCACTATTACTTTCTATCACTGTATCTTCATTTTTTAACTTCTTTAAAATCTCTTTGCATACTTGCTCATTTTCTGGCAAATTATTAGTAATGTCATTTAAATTTTTGTCATAACCTATTCTTTTTATTTCTTTTAAATCTTTAAACTTTATATTTAACGCAAATTTGCAGATTATAATGCATAAAGCACATATAATTAAAACAATAATATATTCCATATTTATGATAATATCCATTTATGGAATCATAAATGGATATACCTCCTTCCATTTTTTATTATATATAAATTAATATATTTTTATAAATGGATAACAACAACAACTTTTATTTTATAAAACATCCTTAATTGCTTCTGCAATTATTTTATTTACATCAGCAATCATAACATTAAATTTCACTTCAGAATCGAAGTATTCTTTTATTTGTTTATCTTGAACCAAGATTGTATACATTTCTTCTAACTTTTTGTTTTTTTCTTCATCTTTTTCTTCACCTGTGTATTGTATTAATTGAATTTCGTATCTTAATTTTTCAAAATTTTCTATTTTAGATTTTGTATCTGGATTTCCCATTAATGTATTTTTTAAACTTTTGTATCCTTTATATTCTTCTGATTGTTGTATTTCTTGTGCTAAACGATTTGCAGTATCATATACATTCATTTATAAATCCTCCTTTAAATACTATGCATAAGCATGCTTTTTCTTAAAGCTTAAAAGGTTTGTTATTTCTCTATCTGTATTTTTAGCTTTTTCTGCCTTTTTAGCTTTTTCTTGCGCTATTTGTTCTGCTTGCTTTTCAGCAACGGTTTTGCAAATAGCCTTTTCATAAATATAATGTGTATCTTGCGCAATTTTATTCCAACTAAATTCTTCTTTAACTTTTGCTTTTGCGTTTTTAGATATTGTAGATGCAAGCTGTTTATCATATAAAATAGATAATACAGAATCTGCTATTGAATTTGGATTTCCTGCATAGCTCTTCATTCCGTTTTCTCTATGATCAACAATTTCATTTAATCCACCTACATCAGACACTACTGTTGGAACTCCTGCAAGCATTGCCTCTAAAGCTACTATTCCAAATGGCTCATATGTACTTGGAAATACTGCTACATCAGCACATTTATACATTTTTTGTACTTGCTTTGCATTTAAATAACCTGTAAAATATACTTTATTTGAAAGTCCCATATATTCTGCTTGTCCTTTTAATTCATCAAGCATTCCACCTTTTCCAGCAATTATCAACTTAGAATCATGATAATTTTCTAATATTTTTGGCATAGCTGAAATTAAATGTTGTACACCTTTTTCATATACTAATCTTCCAATATATAAGATTATTTTTTCGTTATCCATAGCATATTGTCTTCTAAATTCATAATCTCTATCAATTCCATTAAAATTTGTTAAATTTATTCCATTTGGTATAACATTTATTTTATCAAAAGGAAGTCCAAATAATCCTTGAACATGGCTCTTCATATAATTGCTATTTACAATAACTTCTGTTGCTTCATAAGTTAACATCCATTCTGTATCATTAATATATCTTTGTGTATCATCATGAATTCCAGAATTTCTGCCAGCTTCTGTTGCATGAATTGTTGCAACAATAGGAATATCAAATGCATTCTTTAAAGTTTTAGCCGCATTTCCAACTAACCAATCATGAGCATGAATAACATCAAACTTTCCCTGTTTATTCATAATTTCAGTTGCCTTTGCAACTAAATTAAAGTTAAGCTGCATAATCCAATCTATAAAATTATTTGGATGAATCATATAATTTTCAACTCTATATACTTGTACACCTTTATCATCTTCATAATCAGGACTATTTCCATCTTTGTATGTAACAACTGTTACTTCGTGGCCATCTTTTATTAATCTTTTTGACAAATCATGTACAACTCTTGCAATTCCACCTACTATTCTTGGTGGATATTCCCATGTTAACATTAATATTTTCATAATTAATGCCCCTTTCACTTTTCTTTTGCTTTACCTGGTATATTGTATACAATTTTAAGACAAAAGTAAACATATTTTGATAATTTTTTCACATAATTTTTCTATTATTTTCCCTTGTTTTATCACTACTTTTATAGTATAATAAATTAGTATTATTTATGGGGATGTATTTGGTTTCGACAGTATCCTTGAAGTATAAATAGCGAGTAGTGGATGGTTGCTTTGGCCACTATAAAAAAGCAAAATAAAATATAAACGCTGATAATAGAGAATTAGCATACGCTGCCTAAGCGCAGTGTCGTCTTACCTTTACCTCCCACAGTTTAGGATAAGGCGTAAAATAGTGGGAAACGAACCAATTTGAGGTCATGCAAATTGCGGGTATTTATATGGCTACCTATTAGCTAACCTTGTTTGTTAAGTTACTAATTAGGGAATTTTATTAACAAACTGCACTCGGAGAATTTTATATGAATAGAATATTGGACAGGAGTTCGACTCTCCTCATCTCCACCAATAACGAATCTGTTCTAACTAATAGAACAGATTAATACAAATTTATGCAAAAGAAGAAAAGGCTTACCACAATTGTAGTTAAGCCTTTTCTTCTTTTGGGATTAAATACCCATCAGCATCATTGCGTGGATGTACTCCTGTTCTTCCGTCTTTGTCATAGAACCTTCATAGGTACAACTGCCACAGTGGAAACCTTTGTCGAACTTAAGTTCTTTGCCAGTACTCAAAGTTACTGTGCAGTGTCTCGAAATCCGAGCTAAAAGTCTTGCGATGGGGCTGGTGTAAAGTGCATTCATGTTAATTGCCATAAAAAATCCTCCTTGTTTTACAAAACAATGTTTAGTTCTAACGGTTAAAATAACCTATTTAGAGTATAACACAAATCAACAAAAAATGCAAATTTCATGGTTTAATAGGGTAAAATGATTCGCGTAAATTTTATTTGAAATTTCTTAATTATCTGTGTATAATAAATATAAGAAATGAATAACCGCAGTGAATGCGGTTACCACTACATATAGTTATAACAACACATTCGCAATTTGGTAGAGAGCAGAATGTGTTGTTATTTTATTCCTTATTTATTATTGAATTTACATATTGTATGTATATAATCGTCAATAAGGCTACGTTTATAGTTGCAGAAACCATGATGGTTAATCTATATATAAATTGCTTGATCGTTATGAGAGCCAAAAAAGTTGTAGATAACTATTTCGATGGCACCAGCAAAGACACTACATTGCCTGTTAAAGCATAATATAGTGTCTTTATCGAAATAAAAAATATAAATACTAAAATAACTTGACAATTGCCAACATCTGTTTTAAGCTGTGTATGGTTTTATATCATGAAAATTTAAGGTCGCAATTGGCAACTTTAAACATACGAGGAGAATTAAAATGAAAAATATATTTATATCAATTATATCATTACTTTGTATAACAACCTTTATTATAGGAAACGCTTCTAATATACAAAATAAGAATATAAATTATACTGAAGAAAATGAGAATATAAATTTAGTAGCTGAAAACTCAAATTTAGTATCTAAAAATGGAAATTTACATGTATCAGGCACAAATCTTCAGAATAAATACAATCAAAATTTTAGATTAAAAGGCTTGAGTAGTCATGGTATACAATGGTATTCGGATATTATTACATATGATAATCTTAAACATTTAAGAGATTCTTGGGGTATTAATGTTTTTAGAATCGCAATGTATACTAATGAAAATGGATATATTTCTCAGCCAGACAAAATGAAAAAAACAGCATATAATATAATTGATATGTGTATTGATTTAGATTTATATGTTGTTATAGATTGGCACATACTTTCTGATGGAGACCCTAATATATATTTAGAACAGTCAAAAAACTTTTTCAGTGAAACTTCTGCAAAATATAAAGATTATCCAAATGTAATATATGAAATATGTAATGAACCAAATCAATCATATGTTACATGGTCTAATCATATAAAGCCTTATGCTGAAAAAATTATTCCAATTATACGTAATAGCTCAAAAGACTCTGTTATTTTAGTTGGAACTCCAGATTGGTCAAAAGATTTAGACTCTGTTTCAAAAGATCCTTTAACGTACGACAACATCATGTATACAGTTCATTTTTATGCAGCTTCCCACAAAACAGAATTGCAAAATACTATAACATCTGCTTTAAATAAAAACATTCCTGTGTTTATATCTGAATGGGGTACAACTGATGCTTCTGGAAATTCTAATTTAGATTTGAATAGTTCAAAAAGCTGGATTAATTTTATGAATAAAAACAATTTAAGTTGGATAAATTGGTCATTTTGTAACAAAAACGAAGGCTCTGCAATTTTAAACTCTAACTATAACATTAATAGTTCTACTTCTATTGATGAATTTCTTACTGAAAGTGGCGAATTTATAAAATCAAATATCAATACAAAATAATAAAATTTTTATTTTTTACTTGCACATTACTATATTATATGTTATTATAATATAGTAATTTTCATAGGGGTATAGTGTCAATGGTTAGCACGATGGTCTCCAAAACCACAAGTCTGAGTTCGAGTCTTAGTACCCCTGCCAAAAGCTAGCTATATGGCTAGTTTTTTTTATTAATATAAATTGACTTATTACATTTTATTATGCTATAATTTGGATATTAAAGAAAGAAAAAGCTGGTGAATTAACAATGGAAAAATTAAAAGAATTAATAAAAAAAGTATTTACAAAAGAAATTATATTTTATGCAATATTTGGAGTTTTAACTACAGTAGTTAACTTAGCTACATTTTATATATTAACATCTCTTCTACATTTAGAGGATAATTTTTCAAATATTATAGCAATTTGTCTTGCTGTTGTATTTGCATACTTTACAAATAAAGACTTAGTATTTCATTCAGAAGCTTATGAATTTGGAGAAAAAGTAGTAGAGTTTTGCAAATTTATTTTAGGTAGACTTTTCACAATGGTTGTAGAATATATTGGCTGTGCATTACTTTTTAAATATGCACCAATCTCTACAATGATTAGCAAATGCATTGTAACTGTAATTGTAATTATTCTAAACTTTTTTATTAGTAAATTCTTTGCTTTCAAGAAAAGCAATTAATAAATTAAATAACTTTCGGGGGCTATTAGATGGAGGTTAAATATGTCTAATAGTTTTTTTATGCCTTTTAAATTTATATTTTTATTCTTTATAATTTTAACTCTTTTAATATGTTTCTTTTTCATTCCAACTATTTATTCTAGTAATAATGAAAATTACACATTTACATTATCATCTTTTGGCTATGTATGGCCAACTCCTGGATATAACTCTATTAATTCATATTTTGGTAAAAGATATTCCCCAACAGCAGGTGCATCTTCGTTTCATAAAGGAATAGATATAGGAGCACCTGAAAATAGTAAAATACTAGCTGTTGCCTCTGGAACTATTACCTATACAGGCTTCTTTGGTGGAGGTGGATATACAATAACATTAACTTCTGGGACAATGAAAATTACTTACTGTCATGTATCTCCTAAATATATTGTTAAAGAAGGTGATAATGTTGTTAAGGGAAATATTATAGGATATGTTGGCCCTAAAAATGTTTATGGAGTTAAAGGAAATCCATATAAAGATAGTAATGGTAATCCAACAAATGGTGCCACAACAGGCCCACATCTTCATTTAGGTGTTAGAGTAAATGATGAATATATTGATCCTTTAAGTTTATATGATTAACAAAAAAGACCTAAATTACTAATATAATAATTCAGGTCTTTTTTTTACATATCTTCTTTATCATCATCATTTGGATTATATTCTTCATCATCTTCTGCAACTTCTTCACAGTGAGAATCACAATGTGAACAACATCCACCTTGACATCCTTCGTCATCACAATTCCAATCTAATTCTATTGTATTATGACATTCTGGACATTCAATTTCATCATTTCCATCTTCTTCTATGTCTGCTGTAAACTCATGATTGCAATAAGGACATACTATTTCAAATTCATAGCTATTATCATCATCACTATCTTCTTCATATATATCACTTTCAATACCATCAACAGCCTTTTGTACATTGTTTAATCTTTCAGTAATATTTTGTTGTTTTGCTTCTATTTCTTGAATTTTCATATCTGTAAGTTTTGTAACTCTATCAAGCATATCAACAAACATCATTGATAACTCTGAAAATTTTTCTTTTACAAAGTTTAACTCTTCTGGATCTTGAATATTATTTTCAAGGTCTTGTAATATTTGTTTATATTTACCATTTATATCAGACATTTAATTGTACTTCCTCTCTATACTCTTTCCATATATTCGCCAGTTCTTGTGTCAATTCTTACAACATCACCAATATTTACAAACATAGGAACCATTAATTCATATCCATTTTCAAGTGTAGCTGGTTTTCCAGATGTTGTTGTTGTATTTCCAGCAAATCCTGGTTCTGTATATGTAACTTCTAATTCAACAAACATTGGTGGTTCTACTGAGAAAACATTTCCTTTAATTGATAATATTTTAACATTCATGTTTTCTTTTAAGAATTTAAGTCCATCTCCAATTTGATCTTTGTTTAAAGGTAATTGTTCATAAGACTCATTATCCATAAAGTAATATAAATCTCCATCATTATATAAATATTGCATTTCTCTTTTTTCTACTTCTGCTCCTGGGAATTTATCTGATGGGTTAAATGTTTTTTCTAGAACTGCTCCTGTAACAACATTTTTTAGTTTTGTTCTTACGAAAGCTGAACCCTTTCCTGGTTTAACATGTTGGAATTCAACTACTTTGAAAACATTTCCTTCCATTTCAAATGTTGTTCCATTTCTAAAATCTCCTGCCATATATACTTCTGCCATATTTATTTCCTCCCTTTAATTTTTCTCTAATATATTCAATGCTACATATTTTATCACATTTTTGGCTATAAATCAAGTATTATCTACTATAATATAATTTTTGTCTGATTTCGTTAGATTTATACATCCAGATTTTGTAATCAAAACTGTGTCTTCTATTCTTACTCCAAATCTATTCGGAATATATATTCCTGGTTCACTTGTAACTGTCATATTAGCTTTTAATACTCCATCATTTTTTCCATTAATAAATGGAATTTCGTGAATATCAAGACCAACGCCATGACCTAAGCTGTGTACAAGTTCAAATCCGTTTATTTTAAAATCATTTTCAACCATTTTGCTAACAACTTTAATTGCCATATCCTCTTTCATATCTTTTAAAGTTTGTAATTGATTTTTTAAGACCAAGTCATAAACAGGTTTTACACTATCTGGCACAAACTTTGCAAATACCGTTCTTGTCATATCTGAACAGTATCCTTTATATTTACAGCCCATATCTATTGTAATAGGGTCTCCTGCTTCTATTTTTTTATCTGTTGGAACCGCATGTGGTTTAGATGAATTTTTACCTGATGCTACAATTGTATCAAAAGCAAGTTCTTCTGCTCCATTTTCTTTAAAAAACTTTTCAATTTCTGTAGCAATTTCTTTTTCTGTTTTACCAACCTTAATAAACTCACAAATATGTTCAAAACATTTATCAGTTATTTTACAAGCTCTTTCTATATAGTCAATTTCTTCTTCATCTTTAATCATTCTTTGTTTTTCAATTAAATATTCTGTTTCTTCTAAATTATGAATTTTATATCTTGCAATATATCTCTTGTATGTGGCATATGTTACATAATTTTCTTCAAAACCTACATTTTCGCAAAACAAAAAGAAATTTTCATAATCATCTGGTGTTAAATTACTAATATTATTTACAATAATACCATCATCAATAGTAAGAACAGATTGTACTTCTTCTATATATCTTGCATCTGTTATGAAAAAGTTTTCTTTTCTTGTAATTAGCAAAACACCTTCTGCCTCTATTCCCGTCAAATACTTAATATTTACTGGATTAGATAAGATCATTCCTTGCAGATTAAGCATATTCATTTTATTTCGTAACCACACAATATTTTTATTCATATATTATGAGCCCCCTAACTATTAACCTTTAAACATTCCTAGTGAAAATATTTTTAATAGAACAAACAAAAGTATTGAAAAAGGTGTATATATTGTAATAATTGCACTTGCAACTATAAACGGTCCAAAAGGTATGTATTCGCTTATTTTCTTTCTACGCATAATTAATATTGCAATACTTGCTATTGCTGCAAATAAAAATGCCATAACCGAAATAAGAATAATGTTTATCCATCCAAAAAATAATCCCATTGCTCCCATTAATTTTACGTCTCCAAAGCCCATTGCTTCTTTACCAGCAATTGCTCCACCAATTAATGTAATAAGCAAAAATATTCCTGCTCCTACAAACATTCCAAGCATATTATTAATAAACACATTTATTCCTGTTTGTACATTTAGTATAACACTTATAAATGTAAAAATCATTCCTGTTTCAAATATAGTTAATGTTAAACGATTTGGTATAATTTGAAGTTTTAAATCTATTAAGAACGCACTTAAAAGCATTGGAATTAGTATCATGAATTTTAAATTATTTAAAGTTATTCCATATCTGTATAAAAGAGCAATATATGAAACTGCAACAATTATCATTAACAAATATTTTGGTTTAAATCCTTTTAAATATTCTTTAAAAAAATCTTTCGAGAAAACTTTTTTGTATTCTGGTAATCTAATATTACACCAATCTACAAATTGACCAACAAATAGTCCAATCACTCCTACTAAAACATACCATAATATATGTATTTCATTAATGTACATCTTTATTTACACCCTTTCTTTTGTTTTAAATAATTACTAATAATTTTCTTTTCTAAAGGTCTTTTTATTCTAGTAATTAAATAATCTTTTTCATTTACTGGTTTCACTAAAATAGAAAACATATTACACCTATTAGCACCAACTACATCTGTTAAAATTTGATCACCAACAGCCGACATATTTTCAAGTTTTAATTCTAAAACTTTAGACGCTTTTTTAAACCCAAACTTTAAAGGTTTTTTAGCAAAATATATAAATGGTATATCTAAAATTTTTGCTACATTTTTTACTTTTTCTAGATTATTACTATTAGATACAATGCAAAATTTTATCCCTATTTTTTTTAGGTCTTCTATCCAATTTTCTACACCTTTTATTAGGTTTTTGTCAAGATCTATTAAAGTGTTATCCACATCTAATACAACACCTTTTATATTGTTTTTAGTTAATAATTCAGCTGTTATATCAGTTACATTATCTAAATATTCATTTGGATATAATATCATTTTTCCCCCTAGATACCTATATTTTGGATTTTTAGTATGTTAAACATTAGCTATGTTTTTTTCATTTTTCTTAATCTTATCATCTTTTTTTAGAGCAATAAATATAGAAACTATTGCTAAAATAATTAATATTCCCAAAAACACTCCCATTGTATCTATGCAAACATCTCTTATTGATGGACCCCTTCCGTGGTACAAAATTTTGATGCCATTCGTCAGATATTGCATATATAAATCCAACTACAAGACTCACTCCTAATCTTATTCTAAGTTTTAGTGGAAATGTGCACATGAAACTCATAATGCACATTCCAACAACTGTATAAATAGATAAATGAGCTAATTTTCTAACGATAGGTTCCCCATGTTGTA
This sequence comes from uncultured Clostridia bacterium, assembly GCA_934121885.1. Classification (GTDB taxonomy): domain Bacteria; phylum Bacillota; class Clostridia; order TANB77; family CAG-508; genus CALXVA01. The sequence continues at coordinate 143,514 of CAKOVH010000001.1, forward strand.
TCAATTTTTCTTTGGTTTCTATGCTTAAATCTCTTGTGTATGGAAATCTATTAATAAATTCAGTTGTTACTTTTTTACTTAAACTACCAGATTCTTCACCATCTTGCGCTGAAAAATTAAATATTACAAAAAATGTGCAAAGTAGTAAAATCATTGATATTATTCTTAATATTATTTCTTTCATTGTTTCCTCGCTTTTACTATATATGTTTTACTTGTCCATTACTGATTTTATTTGTTGTTTTGCATTTTGTACTGAAGTAGAATCTGGAAGCATTATATATAATTCTTGACTTCCCATTGAGTAAGTAGGTCCATATGAACCTGTTCCTGTTAATGAGTTATTAAGTATTTTCCATGAAGACATATTATTTAATTGGTCTTGTACAAGTTTACTAACTTCATCTTGGCTGATATTTGTTTGGAAACTTCCTTCCATAGAATTTAATATACTTGTATATTTAGTTAATATTGTTTTACTGTCTAATACTTTATTAATAATTGCTTCAATTACTTGTTGTTGATTTCTAACTCTTTGATTATCGCCATTTGCAAATGAGTATCTTTCTCTACTATATGCTAGAGCCTGATTTCCATTTAATCTATTGTAACCCTTATGATAAGTATATCCCGTTGCCGTTGAAAAGTCATAATCTGAATATACACTAACTCCACCTAAAGTATCTACTAATTTGATTAGTGTTGTAAAATTGACTCTTACATAATAATTAATATCTATATCTAACAAATCTTCTACGGTTGTTACGGTTTCGCTAACTCCATAAATACCAGAATGTGTTAATTTGTCTTTAGCCTTTTTACTATGAAGTGTTACATAATAATCTCTTGGAATAGAAGTAAGTAAAACTTCATGAGTTTTTGTATTAACAGTAGCAAGTATATTAGCATCACTTCTTGCAACATTATTAATACTTCCTGTTGTGTCTATTCCACTTATATATACATTAAATATTCCATTATTTATTGTTTGTCTAGAATCTGTCGTTTCTATTTTAGTACTTACTTTTACATCATGATTTACAATATATATTATTTTTGTATTGTCCTTAAATTCCTTTATTTCTTCAGAAAGCATTTCATATTGTGTTAATGAAACAAAAACAGTATCTATATCTTTATCAAGTAACTTTTTGCCTAAATCTGTTAAACTTTCTCCACTTTTTAAGGTTACCGTTACCTTATCAGTCAAATCTTTTTTTACACTATCATCTATTTGGAACAAGTAAATATCTTTTCCTTTAACATCCTCTATTTTACTATAGCTATTGTCTTTTCTAGCTATAATATAATATTGTTCTGTTTCAGTTACTTCTCTAAAAACTTTTCCTAAAAAGTTACTTGTAGCAAGTAAATAATTAGTTGCGTATATATATATACCAGATACGAAAAGAACTGCTATTATACATATAATATTTATCTTTAAAGATTTACGATTTTTTAAAATTCCTCTTATCATTAATATCGTAAATACAATTTCAGCAATTGTAAATATTACGGTATATGAAGTAGGAAGCATATTTACTTTTCTAACAGCAATATAGAAGATAATTGTAATAACTACATATACAAAAGCTAATAACTTAAGTATACCATCTAGCTTTGTATTTCTTCTTTTACTATTTTTTTGATTTGTTACTCCCTTTTTCCCCCTTTTAGGTTCTTCTTTCATTCTTTTCCCTTGACTCATTAGTTAACCTCCGTAAAATTTTTAATTAACTTTGCAATTATATTAGCTGCATTTCCATCTCCATAATAATGTATTTTTTCATTATCAACTATTTTCGCATTACAAATTTTATTATAAAGATCATTTTTTTCAGGAGTAGATAATATATTATAACCTTTATTCAAAGTTTCAACCCACTCTGTTTGATTTCTTATTGTAATACAAGGTGTATCTAATATATAACATTCTTTTTGTAATCCACCAGAATCTGTTACAACTTTAGTTGCATTTTTGGTTAAATATAGCATCGTTAGATAATCAACTGGCTCAACAAAATATATATTAGTATATTTATTTTGTTGATATAATTCATCAACCATTTTCTTTATTCTTGGATGAACTGGAAAAATTACAAGTTTATCCAAGCTTTCAAATACTCCTAATATATTCCTTAAATTTTTATCATCCATTGTATTTTCTGCTCTATGGATTGTTGTTAAATACCAACTATCTATATTCCTTCTTTCGTAAATAGGTACTAATTGTATATCATCTTTGTTAATCTTTTTATCTGCCATCTTAGAATAATATAAAACAGAATCACACATAACATCACCAGTTAAATATACATTTTCTGTTATTCCCTCATTCTTTAGATTTTCAACTGCTGTTTTAGTTGGGCAAATCAGGATTTTCGAGATATGATCAGTTAGTATTCTGTTTTGTTCTTCAGGCATCTTCATATTAAAAGATCTTAGTCCCGCTTCAACATGTATTATAGGTATTAGCAATTTTGATGCAGCAATTGCACCAGCCAATGTAGAGTTTGTATCACCATATACCATAACATAATCTGGTTTTTCTTTCAATAATACTTCTTCAATTTTTATAATCATTTCTCCTGTTTGTTTTCCATGAGTTCCAGATCCTATCCCTAAATTATATTTTGGCTTTGGTATTTCTAATTGTTCAAAAAATATTTCTGACATATTTTTATCATAATGTTGTCCTGTATGTACCAGTATTTCTTCAAAATTATCTTTTAAGGCTTTTGAAACCATAGCAGCTTTTATAAACTGTGGTCTTGCACCTATTATTGTTATAATTTTTTTCATATTTTTTCTCCTCATTTTAAATCTTTTACAACTTTTCTTACCCTTGCATTCCACGTGTTTTCATCAATAATACTATTAAATTTTTTCTGTATTTCATATATTTCTGATTTATTATCTCTTATCATTTTAAGCATCTTTTCTATATCGTTTATTTCATAGTTTGTTGTCCACCCAATATGATTTTCTTCAACAAATTTTCCTGCTGCAGTATTCTTAGTTGCAATAATTGGTTTTTTATTTTGAATGTATTCAAACAGTTTTACTGGCATAGCTATATTCATATATTCATATCTGTTAAATATAAGACTACATACATCAGCTTCTTTATAATATTTTTCCAACTCTTGTCCACTTGCATGTACAATATGTATATTTTCATTTATATACTTAATATACTTACTTTTTATATTATTCCATTCTGGTTCCCTACAGCAAACTGTCAATCGTACATTTTTCATTTTACAAACTACTGCAAATAGTTTTTCAAAATTATAAATATGCTCAGATATTCCTCCTACATAAAATATATTTAAAATATTATTTTTTTCTTTTTCATTAAATGTTATATTTTTGTTATCGCATCCAGGTGGTAATATATCAATGTTGTATTTTTTACATATTACATTTTTTTTCGGTAAATATTTTTTCATTTCTTTAGTTGGTATATATAATACATTTAGGTATTTTCTATATTTGAGCAAATCATATTTATATAATGGAATTGATACTATTCTTTTTATAAAAGAAACATTTTTTCTATATACATCAAATTTCCAATGTATATCTCTATAGAATAAACCTATTTTTATTCCATTTTTTTTACAATATTTAAAAAAAGAAAAATCAAGCATTGGATGTAATGGCAAATGATTTTTTTCTGTTAACAAAGTGGGCATTGTGCTACTTTCTGAATACAAAAAATCATATTTTATTCCATTTTTTATATTTTGTTTTATTTTTTTTATTTGCTCTTTTCTTTCTTTTGCATATCCCATTACAACATCAACATCATACCCTATCTCTTTAAATGCATTTATCATTTTTAAAGGTCTAATATTTGAGCCGGATTTTCTATTAACATCTATATAATTTGGGACATGAAATATACATTTTTTATTAGCCATTATTGTTCTTTCCCTTTCTTAAAATTCCCACAGTCTGATTTATTATTATCTTTAAATCATTTTTATTTATTTTAAATATTTCTTTTATATTAAATCCTTTTTTCTTTAAAACTATTATATAAATTGCTCCATATACAAAATATGATATTGTTGAGGCTAGTGCTGCTCCATTAATACCAAATCTCGGAATCAAAATCATATTAAATAATACATTGACTGCAAGAACTATCGCTGATACTTTTAAATGCATACCAGGATTTCCATTCGTATAAAAATACGCAGGTGTAACTTTTCCTATAGACGCAAATATAATTCCTATCAATAGTATTACCATTGAGACTCCCGCTGCTGAATACTCTTGCCCATATAAAACTGTTACAAGTGGTTTACATATACATCCGACTATACATATCATTAATGTCAAATAAAATGCTAACTTAATTGTCTGAATAGTAATTTCATCTCGTTCTTCTTTTTTACAGGTATATAATCGTCCTTCAAATGCAGAAGTAATAGATTCTGGAAAAACAAAAGCCAATTCTGCTAAATTTACAGATATTGCATATATTCCTAATTCTACTGTACCTAGCATTTGTTTTACCATAAATTGATCTACTCTATAATTTAAGTATATACATAATGCTGCTAAATACAATGGTATTCCAAATTTTAACTCATCTTTTATGATATTTATGTTAAATTCAAAATGGTAATTTAATTTTAACCCCTTTAACAATAACGCTATTTTTAATATTTCTAATGATGCATATATTAAAGAAAGCGTAACAATATTTAAGCAATTTATAAAATACAAAATAACTATCAATATACCTTTTAATATGTTTATTGCAATTAAATATTTATTATACACATATATATTTTCATCTGAAACATATACTGTAATAAAAAAATTATTGAATAATAAATTTATTGCATATAATAGCCATATTAAAGGTAATATGTATATATTATTAGAAAATATCTGTTTACTAAAGATTATCGCTATGATTATATATATACATCCCAAAAATATTAAAGTTGATATATTTGTATTTATTACATTTTTCTTTTCATACTGACTTTTCTTTATAAAATAACTATTTGAACTTGTTATTCCTAAATGTCCATATGATGCTATTATTCCAAAAATTAAAAGATAATACGAAAATTGCCCTTGATTTTCCGTTCCTAATCCTCTAGCAATCAATATACTTGTAATAAAACCAGTTCCTATAGATAATATATGTAATATTAAATTACTAACAATATTTTTCTTAAATTTCATCTTTTTTATTTTCCTTATTAAAATATTTTTCTAAAAAAGATAGTAATGAGATAACTTCTATTTTTTCTATTGCACTACCCTCTTTATATAGCTTTTCAATATCATTTTTTAACTCATTATCATTATCTAAAAGCTTTTTGTTTTTTTGATAATATGTATCCAGCTTTTCTCTTAAATCCTTATTAGTTTCATACCAATATTGCATTGGGTTCATATTACTTTTTGGGTCAGTTTTCAATTTTAATTTATTTTTTATGATATTTAATATCATATTTATGGTATATTTTTTTCTTTTTATTGTAACCTTAACAGAGTTACTCTTCGGGATTTTAACACCATTATGAGCATATTTCATAGCATCTTTATGATATTTTTCTACCCATTTATAATATATATAATGTCCAAATCTATATTTTAATGGCAATGAAAAACAAAATTCCATAAACTCAATATTCATAAATGGAGACATAGCTTCGGTATAATTTTGGAATGTTGTTGAATATCCTAATACTGCTCCATTAAAAGCTCTATTATAGAGCATTCCAACTTCATAATTATCATACTCTTTTATTGTTATCATTTCACTTAATTTATTAATTAAGGTTTTTGAAAAAGCTCCATCGCCTATCTGATAATTCTTCTTATCATAACTTTTATAAAAAGTTGCTAAAACAACATCTCCAATTACACCTGTATGAACAATTCCCATATTCTCTGTATTAATCAATTTCATATAATCATACAATTGTGAAGGCCATGCATAATATATGATACCATCTGTAATATCAGTTGATTTTTGTATATTATATAGAGCAAGACCATTATCTAAATTTTTAAATATCCAATGATTATGTAATTCTGATGCTATTTTACTTGGAACAATCTGATCAAGTTGTCCTGTTTGTGAATATGTTATATTATATATATCTTTTTTATAGATTTTTCTCAGCATATAGTTTGTCATTCTTGAGTCTAACCCTGCACTTAAAGGTGCAAAATTATCATATCCATATTCTTCGTTTTTTGAAACTTGTAACATCATAGCTTCTTGAAATTTCTTTTCAATCTTCTCTAATATTTCATCTTCAGACATAGTTACATCTTTATCAATATTAGTTTTTAATTTGTAATACTCAATTTCTTCTATTTTATTATTTTCTATTTTTATATAATGACCTGGTAATAATTTTTTTATTTCTTTTATAAGAGTCAAATTATCATACATATATCCATATGTAAGTAAGCAGTATACACCTTTTTTATCCAAATTATATTTTATATCATTGTACTTCATAAATTTGATAATGTGTTTTATTTCAGATGCAAATATTATTTCACTTTTTACATTATAAAAGAAAATTGTCTTGTCTCCTGTTTGATTTGTGAATATTATAGTTTTATTTTTTATTTTATCTTCGAAAAATCCACAAAAATTTCCTCGAAATTCACTAAAAAATTTTTCGCCATTCTTTTTGTACATTTCTATTATCAAATCTTGCATTTCATTTTTGTTAAACTTTTCTTTTAATTTTGATAAATTTAAAATTACACCTTCTACTAATACTGTATAATTTTCATCTTTATACATTATCTTATCGTTTTCAAATTTTTTTATGCTACTCATTTCTAAATGCCAAGTATTTATATTCTCGTTTCTGTAAATTCTATTTTCTTCTTCCATAATTTTTTCTGGCATATTATTATATATATTAGTTCCAAAGATTCCTGGCATTCTTATTCTCCTTCATTATTTTTTCTTTTTATCATCTTTAATAATACATTTTCTTTAACAAAATTAATATTTTTTTCATTTGTAACAATTTTGATTCCAAAAACAACTAACAAACTAACCATAAATTGAATGTTATATATAAAATCAATAAATCCTGCTAATAATACATTTGTAAATATTATAAAGCATTGCAAATATAATACTATATTTAATGGTGTTTTTTTACTTTTTAAGAATATGCACAAAATTGATGAGAAAATTAATCCTACCAATATAGGCGAAATTATAATACCAAATATTCCAAAATTTGCATATGCTTCACCTAAAAATACTGTGCTCATTACTCCCGCTGTCCCATTTTCTATTCCAGCTTTGTTATATTCTTGCATTACTACTCTCCCTGATCGTACATAATAATCTCCCTCACCAAATATAAACTTAAATATTGGTGGAAAACTATGTCCATTTAAATAGTCTATCTTCTCTGGAAAAGCATCAAAGTGCAAGAATAAAGTTCCTGCTTGTGATATAACCACTCTTGAAATTGGTCCATTGGATAGAGAGATAAAGCTTCCTCTATATCCTGCTACAATAGTATATGAAAGAACTACTAATACAATAGCTACAATAACAAAAGGTATAATCTTTTTTAGCTTAAATGTTTTTCCAAGTGTTACTTCTATAATAAAAAAGTAGCATATGTAATATATTAATGGAGCTTTTGAAAAATCATATGTTTTTACAAATACATTTAGTATAAAGGATATAATAAATAAAATTAACCATTTTTTTTCTTTAGTAGTTCTCATATATATATATGCTATATATGAAAGAATAGGAGTCACCATAAGCATTACAATATTTTTTATGTATTCATTTCCATTAAAATTTCTTACTGTATTTATTCTTTCTTCTGCAAAATTAAAATTGCTATCAAAATACTTAAATAGAGGTACATACCCTATACAGCAAAAAACATAAATTATTGCAATTAAACATATGAACAAAGCCATCACTACTATAATATATATCATTTTCTGTGTTTTAGTATTTTCCATAATAATATCTTGTTGTATTTTTTTTATATATGTTTTATCTATTTTCTTTAATTTAAATATAAAATAATTAGATACAAAAATTGTTAATGGTAAAATAATCATCACATAAGCCATTGACCAATATGTTTTATTTATTACATTATTATCAGTAATCTTTGATATTAAATAATGATCCCTATATCCTAAAAACACTAATGTTACTCCAATAAATTCAAATGCCATTAAGCTATAAAAAGCAAAACTTGAAATATTTATTAGATTTACCTTTAAAGTTCCAGATGCTTTTTTAAACAAAAATGTACTTATTAATATAATAATAATTGCTACTACAATATTCATTTGTTAAAACTTCTCCTTGCATATATTTCTTTCATATAATTAACATTATCTTTCCAATTATATTTTTCTACAACTCTTTTTCTTCCATTAATTCCCATTTGTTTTGCTAAATTTTTATCATTGTATATTTCCTCTATTTTTTCTGCAATTTCTTCTGCATTTTCCTTTTCAACTAAATATCCTGTATCTTGATCTATCATAACCTCAGAAAATCCATCAGTTTTAGTTGCAACAACTGGTAATTCACAAGCCATTGCTTCAACAACGGCTACACCAAAACTTTCACTATTTAATATACTTGTAGCACAAAAAACATCAAATGTATTTAATGCTTCAGGTACTTCGTAATTTGGTATTTTTCCCATTAGAAAAACACTATCTTCCAAATTTTCATTTTTTATCAACTCTTGTAATTTTTCTTTTTCCTCTCCATCTCCATATATAAAAAGTCTTATAGAATCAGCAATTTTTTCTTTTTTTTCTGCTCTTAATTTATCTTTTAATTTCTTAATTGCTAATATCGCATATCTAATTCCATATTTCTCGCTTAATGCTTTAATGATTCCCACATTAAAATATCTACTATCCTTTTTTATATTCATATTTTTAAACCTATCTATATCAACACCAAATGGAGTTATATATATGTCTTTATTTAAATCTGGAACCTGCTTTTTTAACTCTTTCGCCATTATGTTACTTGTTGATGCAATTTTGTCTGCATACATTATATTTTTTTGTAATATTCTTTTTTTTATTTTTGATTCATTCGGAAAATCATATATGTCGCTTCCCCAAATCGATAATAGTGTTACCCTTATTTTTGATACTCTTGCTAGGGTTCCATATCCACTTGCATAATGAACATTAACAATATCTGGTTGTATTTTATTGTATAACATTTTTAATTGTATAGAATTTAAATAATATCCAATCGGAGCTTTAAAATATAATTCATGTAGAATAACATTTTCATTTATCACATCATTGCTTGGTTTATGATTTTTACAATACACTAAATGTACTTCATAATCATTTGATAAAGCATTTACCCACTTTACTGTATGTATACTACTTGCAGCAGATATAAACATTACTTTTTGCTTACTCATATTCTTCCTCTCAATTTTCGATAATACTTTCTAATTTTTTAGTTAATACTTTATAATCAAATTGATTTAAAACTTTTTTAGAATTCTCATTATATTCTTCTCTTCTTTTTTCATATTCACTATATAGCTTCACAAATGCATCGTAATATTCTTCTACCGTATTATTTTTTAATGTAATGCCACATCCATTCTTTTCAATTATATCATATTTATTGTAAAAGCATGATATAATTGGCTTTCCACTATATAAATATGCGAACATTTTATTTTGACTGGTACCATATTTAAAGATATCTACATTTTTTCCATGTAATAAGCATATATTACATTTAGACATTATATTTGGAATATATTTATTATCAATAAAATCTCTAAATATTACATTGTTTATGTTGTGTTCTTTGCAGTAATTAATCATTTCTTCTTTTTCGTTGCCATTTCCATATAAAAATATTCTTACATCATTATATTTATTCTTTTGTATAATTTCTGCTAAATCAAGGATATCTTTTATATTATATGATTTTCTTATTCCACCCGTATAAAGTAGCTTAAATGTATTTTTATCGTTTAACTCATTATCATCTTCAACTTTATAATTACTCTCATTGTATTCATACTGCTCTATGTCTACACCATTATTTATATTAAATATTTTACCAAAATCAATTTTATTTTTGTATTTCTTGGTTTTTATATAGTCCTTTCCACCACTCATAGTAAATACTAATTTATCAGCTTTTATATACATTTTTTTCTCAATTAAGTACAATATCTTTACAAGTATATTACTTTTTTTAGCCACACCAAAACTTACTACTGAGTCTGGCCATAAGTCTCTAATTTCTACAATACTTTTTATCTTCATTTTTTTTGCTAAATCTATTCCTAATAGTGCTGTTGTTGGCATTGGAGATGAAGCATAAATGATGTCTGGTTTTCCAACATCTTTTATTATTCTACTGCAATTCATCTTTGTATTAATGAAGAATTGCAGTATATTAATAATTCTTTTTATTCCATTTCCCTTATATTGGCTTGTCTTTATATGAATATAATTTACTCCATCTATGCTAGATATTTTATATTTTTCCTTTGTTTCAATCAAATTTACATCTGAATTATGTATTGCACTAGATGATAATATATATACATTATATTTACTTTTATCCATATACTTTGCAAGATTATGATGTCTTACTATACTACCATATTTAGGTGGAGTTGCATATTGATTTAATATCCATATATTTTTCATGATTTTACTCCTATAATAATTCTATATTATCTCTATTTTTTTCATTCTTCATTGCGTTTCTTGTATCAAAAATTGCTTTTGCATTCTTTGCAATCATATCATAATCAAAGTTACTATGAGCTGCTGTAAATATGACTAAATCAGCATCTTGAACTTTCTTTTCATCAATACATACTAATCCTTTATGAATTTCTCCTTTATACTTATATTCACTAATCCATGGGTCATAAAATTCAACATTTGCTCCTTCTTTTTGTAATACTTCAATTACTCTTAATGCTGGACTTTCTCTATAATCATCTATATCGTTTTTATATGCTACTCCAAGAACTAATACTTTTGCACCATTCATCGCCTTTTTAAATCTTGTGCTAAGCATTTTACTTGCTCTTTCAACACAATATTCAGGCATTCTATCATTAATTATTCCTGATGCTTGTATCAAAGATGTATGGAATCCATATTCTCTTGCCTTCCAATCTAAATAATATGGATCAAGTGGTATGCAATGTCCTCCTAATCCTGGACCTGGATAAAATGCTTGGAAACCATATGGTTTTGTTTTTGCAGCATCTACAACTTCCCATAAACTAATCCCCATTTTCTCACATAACATTGCTAATTCATTAACTAAACCTATATTAATGTTTCTATATGTATTCTCAAGTATTTTTTCCATTTCAGCAACTGCAGGAGAAGACACTTCATAAATATCTGCACCTAAAACAGCTCTGTACATTTTAGCAATTACTTCTGTTGCATCTTTACCAATTGCTCCTACTACTTTTGGTGTATTTTTTGTTTTATAAACTAGATTTCCTGGATCTACTCTTTCTGGTGAAAATCCTAAATAGAAATCCTCTCCACATTTTAAACCTGAGTTCTCTTCTAATATTGGTTTAAGTAGTTCTTCTGTTGTTCCCGGATAAGTGGTTGATTCTAAGACTACCATAGTTTCTGGTTTTAGATATTTAGAAACAGCTCTTGTACTGCTTTCAACAAAGCTTATATCTGGTTGTTGATGCTCATCTAGTGGAGTTGGTACACAAATTGCAATAAAATCAACATCTTTAATAAATGAAAAGTCTGTTGTTGCTGATAGCATTCCATTATCTACTAATTTTTTTAGATCTTCATCTACTACATCTCCTATATAATTATGACCCTCATTAACTAATTTAACTTTTGATTCTTGCACATCAAATCCTATTGTTTTAAATCCTGCCTTTGCTTTTTCAACAGCAAGTGGTAAACCAACATATCCTAATCCTACAACTCCAACAGTAATTTCCTTATTTTCAATTTTTTTAATTAAATTTTCTTTCATTCCCATATTTTTATACTTCCTTTCAAATTTTAAACTTGTTTTACTATATTGTTTTCTATTTTATATGTTTTTCCACATTTAGGACATTCAAAACTATTATTTTGAAAATTCATTTTTTCTGAACACTCACACACATAATACTTAATTCTAGCAGGATTTCCCATTACTAGTGCATAATCTGGTACATCCTTTGTTACAACTGCTCCTGCAGCCACAAATGCATATTTTCCAATATTATGACCACATACAATCGTCGCATTAGCTCCTATAGAAGCTCCTTTACCTATAATCGTTTTTCTATATTCGTCTTTTCTTGATATAAAGCTTCTTGGATTTATAACATTTGTAAATACACAAGATGGTCCCAAAAATACATCGTCTTCACAAACAACTCCGGTATAAACAGAAACATTGTTTTGAATTTTTACACCATTTCCAAGTACAACATCGGGAGATATTACAACATTTTGACCAATATTACAATTTTCTCCTATCTTGCAATTAGACATAATGTGTGAAAAGTGCCATATTTTAGTTCCTTTACCTATTTCACATGGACTATCAACATAACTTGATTCATGTATGAAATAGTTTTCACAATTACTCATTATTATACACTTCCTTTCCATATATCTATTTATCTATTTTCTGTTTTCCTTTATGATTGAACATATTTTTTCACTTATTTCTTCTATTTGCTTTTCATTCATATATGGATGCATTGGTAAACTCAAAACACATTTGCTTAATCTTTCTGACACTTTTAAATCTTCTAGATTAAAATCATAGTCTTTATACACAATTTGTTTATGAAGTGGTATTGGATAATATACCATTGTTGGTATTCCACTTTCCTTTAATTTTTCTTGTAACATATTTCTTTCTTCTTCATCTTCTAAAATTAGAGTATACTGTGCCCAACTGCTAACATATCCGTCTGGTACATATGGCGTCTTTACTATTTTATCTAATTTTTCTGTATACATTTTTGCAAATTTATTTCTATCTTCTAATTCATAACTTTCAAAAGCAGCTAACTTTGGCAATAATATAGCAGCCTGGATTGTATCTAATCTCGAATTAAGACCTACTCTTATATTTTCATATTTGTATGAACCTTTTCCATGTACCCTAACTGATAATATTTTTTTATATATTTCTTCATCATCTGTAAATATTGCTCCACCATCTCCATAACATCCTAATGGCTTAGCTGGGAAGAAAGATGTTGTTGATATATCTCCAAAGGAACATGCCTTTCTTTTACCTATTGAACCTCCAAATCCTTGAGCTGCATCCTCCACAACTTTAAGCCCGTACTTTTCTGCAATCCTTAGAATTTCATTAAAATTTGCCGTTTGTCCAAACAAATCAACTGCTGTTATTAATTTAGGTGTTAGTTTTCCCTCTTGTATAACCTTTTTTATTGTGTTTTCTAATTTTTCAGGATTCATATTAAAAGTTCTTTCATCTACATCAACAAATATTGGTGTAGCACCTTCTAATGATACAACCTCAGCTGTTGAATAAAATGTAAAGGTTGGCACAAATACAGCATCTCCAGCTTTTAAATCAAACATTTTCATTGCAATCGTCAATGCATCTGTTCCATTAGCACATGTAGCACAATACTTTCTCCCAACATATTTAGCTAATTTTTCTTCTAATGTTTTTACTTCTTCTCCCATAATGTAATTAGCATTGTTTAATACATTTTTTATATTTTCATCAATTTGATCTTTTAATTTAGCATATTGTGCTTTTAAATCTATAAATTCCATAATACTTTTCTCCTTACTAATTAAATCTTCCTGTAAAATCCATTGTAGAGCATTTATCAAGTGGTAATTTTACTGGTCTTCCATCGGCAGCTGACTTATATATAGCTAAGACCATCTCTAAAGCTCTCTTTCCTGCTTCAGCATCAACTAATGGTTTTGTATGATTTTGAATAGCCTCAATTACATTTTTATATAATGGAGTATGACCAAATCCATAAACATTCTTTGGCATTTCACTATTTTTTTCTTTTATTTCTTCTGAACTTTCATTTTGATTTTCAAAGTTCCATTCCTCTATTATATTAACAGACTTTCCTCCTGCTTTAACAGTTCCTTTTTGACCAAATAGATACAATGTTTCTTCTAAATTTTTAGGATATATATCAGTTGTTCCTTCTATAATTCCGTAAGAGCCATTTTTAAACTTTACAATAGCCATTCCTAAATCTTCTGCTTGTATATAATCATGTTTTAAATTATCCGTATATGCACAAACCTCTGTCACTTCATCCCCCATCATCCATCTAAGCAAATCTATGTTATGAATACATTGATTCATTAGGGCTCCACCGTCTTGTTCCCAAGTACCTCTCCAAGGTGCTTGAGTATAATAATCCTTTCCTCTATTCCATCTAATATGTGCTGTTCCATATAGCATTTTACCAAAATCACCATTTTCAACAGCTTGTCTTATTTTTTGTATTGACTTATTAAATCTATTTTGATGATTAGCACATACCACTAATCCTTTTTCCTTTGCCTTTGCAATAATTTTATCAGCATCTTCTAGCGATAATGCAATTGGCTTTTCGATAATAACATTGCATCCTTTTTCTAGGCAATCAAGTGCTATTTTAGCGTGTTTACCACTTTCTGTTGCAATTGCTACCAATTCAGGTCTTTCATTTTCTATCATTTCATTATAATCAGTATACTTTTTATAATTCTTGTCATTCATTCCCAACTTTTCTAATAAATTATCCATATTTTGAGGTATAATATCACAAATCCCAACTACCTCCAATTTATTATTTACTGCAGCTTCTAAGTGATTTGGTGATATTCTTCCACATCCAATTAACGCATATTTCATTTTTTCATTTCCTCCTTATTTTAAAAAATTGTTTTAAAACATACTTTTATATCTTCTATAATATTAAATTTCTTTATGTACTCTAAATTCCATTTCATCTTTTCAGGTAATATTCTTTGTACATAAATATCATCAACTTTTTCGCCTTTATTTAAATATTGGCTTATCATTTCATCTTCATCTTTGTACTCAATACTGGCTCTTGATGAAATTCCTGCTGGCATAAGCAAAGTTGCTTTCATTTCGTCTGTGTATTTATTTACATACTTTTCTACTTCTGGTCTTGTTCCTACAAATGACATTTCACCTTTTAAAACATTTATGAGTTGTGGGAATTCATCTAATCTGCATTTACGTATTTTACTTCCAACTCTTGTTATTCTTGGATCTTCGCCAATAGTAACTAAAGCTCCCTTTTTATCTGCATCTTGTACCATTGTTCTAAATTTAAATATTCTAAATTTTTTACCATATCTAGTTATTCTCTCTTGCCTATAAAATACTGGACCTTTTGAATCAATTTTTATTGCTATTGCTAAAATAAGCATAATAGGAGATAAGATAATTAATAAAATTAATGATGCTATAATATCAAACAATCTCTTTACTATAAGGCTTATTTTTTTATGTGAAAGAATATTATAATATTCTTTCACTTTTTCATTTTTCATATTTTCTGGCAAGTTTTCATATTTTTTAAATATCATTTTGTATATTCTCCAACAATCTCTTTAAAGTTTTCTATAATATATTCAACTTGTTCATCAGTTAATTTACTATATAGTGGTAAAGTAATTTCATTTCTGTAGAAATCGTATGCATTAGGATAATTTGCAATGTCAAATCCTAACTTTTTGTAAGCTGTTAGCATTGGTAATGGCTTATAATGTACATTACATGCTATTCCTCTTTCTGCCATTTTTATAATAATTTCATTTCTTTGTTTTTCATCAATACCTTTTATTCTTGTAATATATAAATGTCCTGATGATCTATGATTTTCATCTTTATGGTTTAGTACAGTTATTGGTAAATCTTTAAAAGCCTCATTATATTTTGATATAATTTGATGTCTTCTTTCTACTAATTTTGGATATCTTGCAATTTGTGCAAGTCCTATTCCTGCCATTATGTCAGTCATATTACATTTGTAATATGTATCAACGATATCGTATTCCCATGCACCTAGTGCATTTTTATGTAGTGCATCTTTTGTTTGTCCATGTAATGATAATAATTGATATTGTTTGTAGATTGCTTCATTATCTAAACCTTCTTTATTTTTCCAAACTGCAGCGCCACCTTCTCCTGTTGTTAGATTTTTAACTGCGTGAAATGAAAATGTTGTAAAGTCAGCAAATTCTCCTGACATCTTTCCATCTTTTTTAGCACCAAAACCATGTGCACTATCTGCAACTACAATTATTCTGTTATATATTTTTTGTATATCATTATTTGCTTTAAATAATTTTTTCTTTTCCTCTACAATTTTAAATATTTTGTCATAATCACACAAAATTCCAGCCACATCTACAGGTATAATTACTTTTGTTTTTTCTGTAATTGCATTTGCTAATTTTTCATAATCCATTTCAAAAGAATCTTTTTGTGTATCTACTAATACAATTTTTGCTCCTACATGAGCTATAGGACTTGCTGAAGCTGTATATGTATAACTTGAAGTTATTACTTCATCCCCTTCACCTATTCCTAATATTCTTAATGTTAATTCTAATGCAGCTGTTGCAGAATTTAAGCATACTGCCTTTTCTGTATTGCATAATTGTGCTATTTCTTTTTCGAATTGCTTTGTTTTTGGACCTGTTGTAATCCATCCAGATTTTAAAGCATCAATCACATTATTAATTTCTTCTTCACCAATATCTGGTGGAGAAAATGGTATATTCATTTTCACACTCATTTTTTCCTCCACATTATTAATCATTTTTTTTAATATTATTAACCTCTTCTGGATCTTTAAATGTTGGTACAACACTTTTTAGTGTTTCTTTAACATGTTCTCTAGAATAATTTTCATCATATTCTAATGTTTCAAGCTTATCTAATTTTTCTTGTAGTTCTTCCATTTCCAAATGCATTGGTTCTGTAACAAATATTTTTTCATGTTTTGTTGCAGTTAATCCTTCCTCTGACATTAATATTTCTTCATATAATTTTTCGCCAGGTCTTAATCCTGTTATTTGAATTGGTATATCTACATTTGGTTCATATCCTAAAAGCTTAATTACATTTACTGCTAAATCATATATTTTAACAGGTTCTCCCATATCTAGTACGAATATTTCTCCACCTTTTGCATATGTAACTGCTTGTAATATTAATTGCACAGCTTCAGGAATTGTCATAAAGAATCTTGTAATATCTTTGTGTGTTACTGTTACTGGTCCACCTTTTGCTATTTGCTTTTTAAATAGTGGAATAACAGACCCGTTACTTCCAAGTACATTTCCAAATCTTACTGCTGCATATTCTGTTTTGCTTAATTTGTTCTTGGCTTGAACTATCATTTCGCAAACTCTTTTTGTCGCCCCCATTATATTTGTTGGGTTAACAGCTTTATCTGTAGAAATTAGTATAAACTTTTCTACCTCAAATTCATCTGCACAATTTACTACATTATATGTTCCAAATACATTATTTTTTATTGCCTCTAATGGGTTATTTTCCATTAATGGAACATGTTTATGTGCTGCTGCATGGAAAACTATTTCTGGCTTATATTCTTTAAATACTTCTTCTAATCTATCTTTATCTCTAACACTTGCAACAACAGCATCTATACTTGCTTTTGGATATGCTGATTTTAGTTCTACTTCTATATCGTATAAGTTATTTTCATAAATATCTAATATTACTAATCTTTTTGGTTCGTATTTTATAATTTGTCTGCATAATTCTGAACCTATTGAACCACCGCCGCCAGTAACAAGCACTACTTTATTTTTTATTAATGAATGAATATTTTTGTTATCTAAATGTATCGCGTCTCTTCCTAGTAAATCTTCTATTTCTATATCTCTTAGACTATTTATTGCACCTTGTTTATCTATTACTTCTTCTGTAGTTGGAAGTACTCTTGTTTTTACACCTGTTTCTTGGCATATTTCAATAATTTTCTTTCTTGATGCTGGGTCTATTTTATTTATTGCAAAGAAAATAATATCAACATCATTTTCTGATACTACTTTTGGAATATCATATCTTGTTCCTAAAACTTTAACACCAAGAATATAGTGATTTAGTTTACTCATATCATCATCTATAATTCCAACTATATTATATTTATTTCTCATTGAATTTTTTACAGCAATTACAATTTCTCTTGCACCCATTCCTGC
Source organism: uncultured Clostridia bacterium (assembly GCA_934121885.1). GTDB lineage: Bacteria > Bacillota > Clostridia > TANB77 > CAG-508 > CALXVA01. Next base: position 161,784 of record CAKOVH010000001.1, read on the forward strand.
ACCGATAATTAATAAATTGCTTATTTTTTTCTTTTCTACTGTTTGCTTATCTTTCTCTTTTTTATCCATTCTTCTGCTTAATATAGATCTTCCTGCTAATCTATACATTACAAATGTTCCTGCAATAAGCACACCTGATAAAATATTTAATTTTGGATTAATATATTTTAAATGAAATATTAAATCAAGACCAGAAAGAATAGTAACTGCAAAGAATGCACTAATAATATAATTTACATAGTCTTTTCCAACTTCGTATCTCATCATATTTTGATACATATGAAAGATATTTAGGAATATTTCATATACAGCAATTGCAAGTACGATTTCCTTTATAAAATCTGTTACATTATCTATATTAATATCCAAGAAAATCATTGATATTAAGTAAATTCCTATTATTATACAAATATCTATTAATATAAGAAATATGTTTCTATTTCTCTTTACAATTTCAATCATTATAATTACCCCTTATTTTATCTTAATGCTTTCCGTATTATATATCACATATGATTTAATATCAAGTTTTTTAGACATTTTTTTACTTTTTTGTGTTATTTTTTTAAGGTAAATTGTATTTAGATTTATTCATATAAAAAACATAGTATTTTTTCTATGTTTATGATATACTACTATTATAATTTTTAGTAAGAAAGGAGTTTATTATGTCTTTAGTAAAAGAAAATTTTATTAAAATTCTTGAAACCTTACCTTATGATTTAAATAAAGAAATATATAATCGAAGCACAAAAGAACTTTTGCAAGAAATAACTCAACACTATGTAGACGCTTATGGTATTCAAAATTTGTCTGAAAACGACAAAGAATGTATTCAATTATTAATTGGAAAATTTTAAATACAAGGAGGAAATTTAATATGTCAGCAGATGAAATCCCTATGAGAAATGTTATCGACCTTTTTAAAGAAACTAAAGATGATGGCACATTTTATAGTAATATTTATAACTTATATGTTGTTATTGGAATTGTTAAAGGAATAAGCAACGTTAAAGATGGAACCTGTATAACATTAGAAGAACTTGAAAAAGAAATGGAGGCATTATATGAAAATTATAATAGACGATTTGGCTAGGCAATCACTTATAGATATATATCATTATAATTATCAATATTCACAAAAAAATGCGACCGAAACAAATAGAAATATTATAACTCAAATTCATAATTTGGAGCATTCACCATATATTGGAAGATATATCCCAGAAATATATGATAAGCGATTTCGAGAAATATTATATAAAAGTTCTCGATATTCCGGATATAGAATTATGTATTATATATCAGAAAATACTAATAAAATTTACATATTCAACATCATTAATAGCAAACAAAACTTTTATCATTTTCTAAAATTGCATAATTACTTCAAAAATTATTTTCAATTTTAATTTAAGATCAATTATTTTTAATCTTTTATCCAATTTTAAACTACATATTAAGCAAAAAATAAAGACCGCTTAGCCTTTATTATAAAAAGCTTTTCGGTCTTTTATTGTATCTAACTTATATATTATTTTTTGTATATCTCCAAGAATCTTTGCACATCTGCTCTAAGTTTTTAGTTGCTTGCCAACCAAGTTCTTCTTTTGCTTTTGTTGGATCTGCATAATATATTGCTATATCTCCTGATCTTCTTGGTGCTATTTCATATTTAATTTTTATATTATTTGCCTTTTCAAATGCTTTTACTATATCTAAAACAGAATATCCAATGCCTGTTCCTAAATTATATGCCACAACCCCTTTAAAATCTCTTACTTTATCTATTGCCTTTAAATGTCCCATTGCTAAATCTACAACATGGATGTAGTCTCTTACACCTGTTCCATCTGGAGTATTATAATCATTTCCAAAAACATTTAAATGATCTAATTTTCCGCACGCCACATAATTTATGTATGGCATTAAATTATTAGGAACCCCGTTAGGGTTTTCCCCAATTTTTCCACTTTCATGTGCGCCTATTGGGTTAAAATATCTTAATAATATAACAGACCAATCATTATCCGACTTTTGAACATCAGTTAATATTTGTTCTATCATAAGTTTTGTAGAAGCATATGGATTAGTAGTAGAAAGAGGAAAATCCTCTTTTACCGGAACTGTCTTTGGATTTCCATATACTGTTGCTGTTGAACTAAACACAATCTTTTTGCATTTAAATTCTTTCATAAGTTCTAGTAAAATTAATGTACCCGTAATATTATTATGATAATATTCTATAGGTTTTTCGCATGATTCTCCTACTGCTTTTAATCCTGCAAAATGTATTACTTCACTTATTTCGTTTTCTTCAAATACTTTTCTTAAATTTTCTTTATCTAATAAATCCACCTTGTAAAATTTAAAATCTTTTCCTGTTATTTCTTTTATTTTGTCACAAACCTCTATTTTACTATTATATAAATTATCAGCTATAACTATTTCTTCCCCTCTGTTTAATAGTTCAACACCTGTATGACTTCCTATATAACCTGTTCCACCTGTTACCAATATTGCCATATATTTTACCTCCATTTTTTTATTTTGTTATATCAAAATTTTACAAAAATATCAATAAAAAAAGAATAGTTTTTAAGATTTCTCTTATATCTATTCTTCACTTTTTTAAAATAAACCTAATCCATGAGTATACATACACTATTACTGTAAACGGAAATATAAATACAACATTTCTGTTATATTCCATTGCTTGTTCAAAATTTAAATGTAGTACAGATAAAAACGCTCTTGTCATTCCACAATTAAAACAATTTTTACCTGTAATTAGTTTAAATAGGCATATATTTTCTAGCATTGGATTTCCTTTTATAGGTATACAGTATAATATAATTAATAAAACAATATTAATTATTATGCATGTTACAATTTTCTTATTTATTGTTTGTAATTGCGTTTCCATTACCATCTGTGAATTTTCCTGAAATTATCATTACTAAATCTACTAATGTCCAGATTCCACATCCACCTAATGTAAGAAGCATTAAAACTCCTGTTCCCATTTTTCCTGCATAGAATCTGTGTATTCCTAGGTTTCCTAAAAATATACATAGTAATAATGTTGTTAACCAATCTTTTGAACTGTTCATAATATTCTCCCCTTTTTATATATTTTATAAGATATACTTATGCAACGATAATAACATTAATTTTTTATAAAATCAACTATTTTGTCGAAAAAAGTATATTTATTTATTTTTATTAAAAATGCTAAACAATTTTCCAACAGTATGTACAATCTCAGTAGACTTTTCCTGTGCAAAATTTTTACCTAAAGCCTTTCCTCCTACAGTAAGTGATGCAACTATTGCACTCATTATAAATTGTAAATTTGAGCTTAACCCATACTGACTTGTAAGCTTTGATGCAATAATAGCACTAATTGCTCCAGATAATACTCCACATATATCTCCTATAACATCAGCACAAATATTTGCAACTTTTGCAGAGTTTTTTATTAAAAACAATGATACTTTTGATCCTTTAGCTTTTTTTGTTGCTTTTGCATGGAACTCGTGCTCGTTTGCAACTGTTATTGCTACACCTATAATATCAAACACAATACCAACTAAAATAACTAATATTAATATTATCATAGCTGGTATTACATCCAAATTATTTAAGGCATTTGTAGATATATATGAAAATGTAATTGATAATATGAATGTTGTTATAAATATTGTTATAAACCATTTCAGGTTATCTTTTTTCATTTTTTATTTTATCTCCTATATAAATTAGTAAAAAGTGGTAAAAGTATAAGTAAATTTTACGGTTTAGGTCTGGTTGAATTTCTCTGTTTTATACTAAACATTACTGTTTAGCTGTTTCCATTTAATAAAACATCTTTATATTTCAAAAGATACCAGATTGCCACTTAAATCCGTACCTTAATCCCTATACTTTCTTGTTTTAATCAAACACTCTAGAAGTTTTCCTTAATATATTTATTCTATTATTAGTTTCTTTTGCAATAGAAATTTCATAACTAACTTAAACTAAAATATATGGCCATCATATTTTAATTTATACACCATTAATCCCGATACTATCACTCAAAACAGGCTACTCTATGCATTGTGTCTTGGCACTTTGCATAGGTTTAACTTAAAAATGCATATATTTACCTATTTAAGCCTCCGCGAAAACAGGGACAATAAAATATGTATGCCATTACATATTGCCCTATTTTCTTTACTCCCTGACCGCACACATAACTGGGCGTTTTGCGCACAAACAAGAAACTTCAACGATGTGCCCTTTAGTGGATTTTTAGCCCCACCCTCATAATAGAAAATATAACTAGAATAATGCACCACTGTTTACTATTATACCATATTTGCTATTTTTTGGCAAATTTTTACCTTTCTTCTCCGTCTTTCTCCTTCGCAACTCGTAAAATTTCTTCATAATTATACGGATTCTTTACTAATTGTATTAATTGTTCACTAGTAACTCCATCAACCCCTGAATTTTTATATGTTTTTCTATTATATTTTTCTAATTCTTGTAATCCAACTTCAGGTGTTATTTTTTGATATGGAGTATATATCGTTGGTCTTATGGTTACATTTTTTCCTTTTAAGAATTTTAATGTTTGTACAATGCTTTCCTTTCTCTGATTTGGCATTCCAAGCATTATACATCCTTTAACTCCAATTCCTGTACTTTGTATTCTATCAATTGCTCCTGATATTTCTTGTATTTCAAATTCCTTTGTATGTATTAATTCTTCATTATTTAAACTTTCTATTCCTAATGATATTTGTCTGCAACCAGCTTCATACATTTCTTTAAGCATTTCAATATCCCTTACTAAGTCAATTCTCGTTGCACACTCCCATGTAATATCCGGACATTCTTCTCTCAATAATTTGCAAAATTCTTTTACATATTCCTTATCTAATGTAAAATTTGCTGCCCATATTTTTATATGTTTGTATTTCTTTTCTATTTGTTTTAGCGCTTCTCTTAGATTATCTATGCTTCTTCGTCTTTCTTTTCTACCTTCTGTAAGTTGTATTAAACAATGTGGGCATCCATATGGACATCCTCTGCTTATATTCAAAACAAATCTATTTTTTCCTTTTAGTTCATCATACTTATCTACTGGTACAAATTCTTGTTTTGATATTCCCCAACTATTTGGTGATATATACTTTCCCTGTTCTGTTTCGATAAACCTTCCATCTCTTATAATATTAGCTCCAAGTAGTGATTTTTGTAGTTCTTGTATATCTTTTTTCTCATCATAACTTTGTAAAAATGTTCTAATGCAAACCTCAGGATCACCATTTTTGAATATTACATCAAACTTAGAATTTAAAAACATCTCCGGTAGTCTTATAGGAATTGAACCATATCCCATTATAGGTATACTATATTTTTCCTTTATTTTTTCACATAGTAAAAATGCATTTTCAGCATTTTCATAATTAATCTGCATTACAACTTTTTGTATGTTATTTGATTTTATTAATTCTAAAGCATCTTCACTTTGAACATCACAATCCAATGCAACTAACTGATTTTGAAAAAAATTATTTAAATAATCTACACATTCTCCAAACTGAGTATAGTGATAATTTATATGTACTACATCTTTAGATTTTGGCCATATTACTAAGTATTTTTCCATTATTTCTTGCTATCTCCTATTTTTTCTAGTAATTTACTAAAGCATCTATTGCATAAGTTTTCTAAATAAGAATAATCTTTTGATATAATCTTCATTATTCTATTTGCCTCACTATATGCATTATTATATTGAGCTTTAGTTATAATTTTATTATCTAATGCCTCTTTTAATTCATCTTCATCAAGTAAGAATATTTCTCCACTAGGTAATAATACTATATCTAAAAATATATCACAAAAATACGAATTTTCATAGTCGTTAATCACATTTTTTTCTGTTATGTCAATATAATATTGTACACATTCTCTTTTCTCATTATACATTGCTGTAATCCAATAGTTTTTATCTTCCATTCCAATTTGTAACCAAAAATAGCCATCATCTACAATTTTTATTTTTTTATTATTATATATTTTGAAACTAGGTTCTTTAACTTTTTTTATGCAAATTATGCTTGCTATACCTTTTACCTCTTTATTTTCTATCTTTTCAAATGCATCTATTCTTTCGGTTACTCTTTTCCAATTTTTTCTCGAGATATACTTTTTTTCTATTTCCATACATTTTCCTTTTAATATATTTTATTTTTTTATATAATCATCTTTATATGATGAGTATATAATTTTATCTAATTTTTCTCCTGTTTTTTCATCTATTTTTCTTTCTTTTAATACCGCTTCTTTTTTCATTCCTATATCTTCTAATATTGGTTTATTTATTTTATCCATATTTGAATAGTATTCATATGTTACAATATTAAAATCTTTATCAATAATTAGATATTCTATAGCACTTTTCATAGCTTCAATAGATATACCTTGTCCTAACCATTTATACCCAATTCCCCAACTTATTTTACACGTTTTATTTGCTATTGATACTTCATATACTCGTATATATCCAACTAAATCATGGGTTTCTTTTAATTCTATAGCCCAAGTTGCAGATTCTTCTCCATCTCCTAGACCAATCTGTATTATTTCTCGTGTTTCATTTACATTGGAATGTACCTTAAAATCCGACATATCTGCAATTTTTTCAATACCTGCCCAATTATTATATGCTTGCTGTGCATCCTCTACTTCGAATTTTCTTAGTATTAACCTTTCTGTTTCTAATTTTTTCATATATATACCTCCAATTATTTTTATCAATATATCACATATATTTTATATCTTCAATTCTTTTTACTAATTTTGGTAAAAATAATTACATTTTTTTACATACAAATAAAGCGAAATATTTCTATTCCGCTTCTATACATAAGTATATATCTATCTATTGCAACATCCACAGTTATTGAAAAGTAATAAGAATATTAAAATGAAGAATAATAAACTATTATCTCCACAGCCACATCCGTTACCTCCAAATAAATTGCCTAAGAATCCTCCACCACAGCAATTGTTGTTATTACCATCACAGCCACATGCTCTAACTTCTTCTTGCATATATTTCAACTCCTTTCATAAATTCCTATACCATATTAGTATGCAAATCTTCTAATTTGTGTTACAATTAATGTAGTTGTTTAAAAGGATTAAGCAATATGTATGAAAGGAATGAATTAATAAATATGGCAAAAAATATAGAATTATTATCTCCAGTAGGTGATTTTGAGTGTTTAAAGGCAGCTGTACAAAATGGTGCAAACAGCGTATATTTTGGTGCAGAACTATTTAATGCTAGAGCATCTGCTAAAAACTTTAGTTTAGATGATTTAAAAAAAGTAATTGAATATTGTACTATTAGAAATGTAAAAACACATTTAACATTAAATATACTTATTAAAGATGATGAATTTGAAGATGCTGTAAATCTTGCAATTAAAGCATATAATCTTGGTGTTGATGCTCTTATTGTTCAAGATTTAGGACTTGCAACATATCTACTTAAAAATTACCCAGAAATTCCTATTCATGCAAGTACTCAGATGACTTTGCACAATTTAGAGGGCGTTAAACAAGTAGAAGCTTTAGGTTATAAAAGAGCTGTTCTTGCCAGAGAATTATCTCTTGATGAAATACGATATATATGTTCTAATTCCAATATTGAAATAGAAACATTTATACATGGAGCTTTATGTATTTGCTATTCAGGTCAATGCTTATTTTCTAGTATAGTAGGTGGTAGATCTGGAAATCGTGGAAAATGTGCTCAGCCATGTCGTCTTCCATATACTCTTGTTCAAAAATCAAATAATTTAGATGAAACACATTCTATTGAAAAAGGTCATTTATTAAGCACTAGGGATTTATGTGGATTAGAATTTTTACCAGATTTAATTGATGCAGGTGTTTGTTGTTTTAAAATCGAAGGTCGACTTAAAAGTCCAGAATATGTAGCTACAGTTACTCGTATATATCGTAAATATATCGATATGGTACTTAATGAAGAAGAATACATAATAGACCCAAATGATAAAAAGGATTTACTTCAAGTTTTCAATCGTGGTGAATTTTCATCTGGTCATTTAGCATCTGAGCCAAACAAAAAACTTATATATAAAGAAACTCCTACAAATCAAGGTATATATTTAGGAACAGTTTCAAATTACAATAAAACTAAAGGTCATATTAATTTAATTTTAAATGATAATTTATCAATTGGAGATACCATCCGTTTTGAAAAAGAGGATTCTAGATATACTGTTTCTGAACTTATGCAAGGAAATACAAATTACCAAAATTTAAATACCGGTAAAAAGGTTACAATTGGTAGAATGAAAGGCAACATTTCTGTTGGAGATAAAATTTTTAAATTAAGTAGTAAAGATTTATCAGCCCTTACTAAAAAAAGCTATGAAAACTGTGAAAATATAAAAACTGCACTTGATTGTTTTGTTACTATAAAAAAAGACATACCTATTAGTATGAAGATTGTACCACATAATTGTTCTTTGGTCTCAAACTACAATGGTATATCTGTAAATGTAACATCTGATACTATACCTGTTGCAGCTTTAAAAACTCCAATAAATGTTGAGCGTGTTATTAATCAAATATCAAAAACAAATAATACTCCATATTATTTTGAAAATATAACTGTTTACCTAGATGATGGTTTATATATTCCTAGCATAAGCAGTTTAAATGAACTAAGACGATCTGCACTAGAAAAATTAGAACACGCTGTAATAGATAAAAAGTCTAAAAATATAGTATTAAAGCATCCTAATTTAATTAAAAATATATCTGTAGATAAAAAAAGGAATCCTAATATTTCACTTTTCTTAAGATTTTTAGATATGAATATGGATTATAGTGCTTTAAATTTTGAGAAGATAAATAGAATATATCTTCCTTTAAAAGTATTTGCAAAAAAAGACTTTAGAAATGTTATAACTACTCTTTCAAAAAATACCAATATATACATATATATGCCAACAATTATAAAATCTAATTATAGAAACTTAATACTAAACGCTTTAGAAAATATATTATATAATTTTGATATAAAAGGGTTTGTTGTTTCTAATATTGCAGATTTTGAATTACTAAAAAAATATAAGGGAGATTACGATTTTATAGGTAACTATTCTCTTAATGTATTTAATCATTATACAATAGATAGCTATAAAAAACTTGGTATTTCTACTTACACTATTTCTCGTGAACTTAATAAAGAAAATATACAAAATTTAAGTAATAATTCCTCTATTACACCTGAGCTTATTGTTTACGGGAACCTTCCTCTTATGGCTATAAATTATTGTTTACTTGGAAAAGCAAATAAATGCTATCCATCTTGTAAAACAAATTGTATGAAGGATAATTCTTATTATTTAAAAGATAGATTAGGTTTTGAGTTTAGAATTATCCCAGATGAAGTTCAAACTGTTAGCTTAATATGTAATAGTAAAACATTATCTATTTCTACAAAAGATTTAAATATTAATAATGCTCGTATTGATATAATGAATGAAAATATAGATGAAATAAATAAAATAATAGATACAACCTATAATCGTGAAAGATTAGAAGGAAATAACTTTACAAATGGAAATTTTAATAAAGAGGTATAAAAAAATTAGCAGCAAGCCATTAGTGGTTTGCTGTTAATTTTATAATTAAATCCATATTATCATCTTTTGCTGCTTTATTTCTTCTTATTGCTCCACACTTTTTACATTTAAAAATAATAATATATCCTTTTTTATTATCTATTTCTATTCCAATTGGCTCTAGCAATCCATGGCAGGTTTCTTCTCTATCGCCAGGATTTATATCTACATGTTTTGAAGTTAAGCAATGTGGACAATGGTTTCTACAAGAATAGCCCAGTTTTTCTACCTTTTTTCCACAATTCTCGCATATAAATTCTTCATCTATTTCGGTAAATTTTCTTCCCATTTTTACTCCTTTTATACTTCAAAAATACTTCCACCAATAAATTCTCTTAGTAGTGAATTTTTAGGAACATATTCATCACTAATATCTTCAAAATACTTTAGAAATTCGCATAAACTTTTTGCTTCTGCATATTCTGGCATTTTATTATCAATTGCTTTAAATAATGGCATTGCATATTTTTTTAGTACACATATTTCATATATTAATGATGTATTAAACATGCTATCTGCTTGCTCTTGGTAAGGAAATATATTATTCTCCTCTCCTCTATTAACAGATGCCCATGTTTGCAAAGTATGAATTGCCTCATATCCTCTGAAATTATAGTCTCTAACTGTTCTTCTTATTAATCTTGTATCTGTTGTTGATATTCTGTTGTAATTATCAATATTTAACACTGTTAAAGCACTAATATATATTTTATACTTTTGTTCCTTTGGAATAGATGCTGTAAGTGCATCATTTAAACAATGTATACCTTCTATAACAAGTACTTCACCTTCGTTAAGTCTCATCTTTTCTCCATTATAGTTTTTATGACCTGTTTTAAAATCAAATGTTGGAACATCTATTTCTTCTCCATTTAATAATTTAGTTAAATGATCATTAAATAGTTTTAAGTCTATCGCATTTATGTGTTCAAAATCATATTTACCATCTTCATCTCTTGGAGTTTCTTCTCTTTCAACGAAGTAGTTATCTACTGAAATAGTAACTGGTTTTATTCCATTTAGTTGTAGCTGAATTCCAAGCCTTTTTGCAAAAGTTGTTTTTCCTGATGATGATGGTCCTGCAATTAATACCATTTTTATTCCTTTTCTTTTTACTATTTCATCTGCTATATCAGATATTTTCTTTTCATGTAACGCTTCTGCAAGAAGTATTATTTCTTTTTCTTTGCCTTCTCTTATCTTTTTATTTAACTTATATACTGTATCAATATTTAAAATTCCATAAATATCATTATAGTCTTTCAAAGCTTGTAATAATTTTTTTGTTTCTTTATATTCTTCTACTTCTTCTGGATTTTGCTTTCCAGGATATCTTACTAAAAATCCATCATAATATTTCATAATGTCAAAATTTTTAACATAACCTGTACTAATTGGCATTACACCGTAAAAGTAGTTGTAATAGTCCTCACAAAAGTATAGTGAAACCTCGTCTTTATATTGATTGTCAAGTTGTAAAATTCCTCTTAAAGTTTTTTCTTTATCATAAAATTTTTCCGCTTCATCTCTTGACATTTCTACTTTTCTTATCTCTAAATCTTTATCAATAATTTCTTGCATTCTTTTCTTTACATTTTGTATCATTTCATCAGTTACTTTGCAATTATCTATTGTACAGTATATAGAATTTTGTAGCTGAAATTCAACTTTAATTATTAAATCTGGATAAAGTTCATAAAAGGCTTTTGTCATTACAAATAATATTCCTCTTTGATATACTCTTCTTCCATCTTTAACAGTTATATCCATTGGTTCAACAGTGTCTTCTTCTGCCACCTCAAAGTTTAATGATTTTACCTCATTATGCCATCTGCATGCAAGAGCTTTTCTTTTATCTTCCTCTTTTAGTTTATCAATTGCTCTCATTCATTTCCTCCTTTTGTTTATTTAGATTTAACTCATTTTTTCTTTTATTTTTACAATTTCATTTAAAGCCTGAATTGGTGTTAATTCATCAATATTTATTTTGTCTATTTCATGTGCAATTTCTGCAAGTTTATAGTTATATAAATCAAGTTGTCCTGAGGCTACTTGCTTATTTTCCTTTTCTTGCACTTTTTCTCCAAGTACACTTTTTCTTTCTAATGAACGTAATATTTCATTTGCCCTTTTAGTAACAACTTGTGGTACACCTGCAAGCTTTGCAACATGCACACCATAACTTTCATCTGTACCACCTGGTACAATTTTTCTTAAGAAAATAACATCTTCACCTTTTTCTTTAACTGCAATAGAATAATTCTTTACTCCTTCTAGTTTTTCTTCTAGTTTTGTAAGTTCATGATAGTGTGTTGCAAATAAAGTTTTAGCTCCACATTTTTCGCTATCCGATATATATTCTGCAACTGCCCATGCAATTGATAATCCATCATATGTCGATGTTCCTCTTCCTATTTCGTCTAATATTACTAAACTATTACTTGTTGCTTCTTTTAAAATTGTTGCAACTTCCATCATCTCGACCATAAATGTACTTTGTCCCATACTTAAATCGTCTGATGCACCAACTCTTGTAAATATTTTATCTACAACACCAATTTTTGCATATGATGCTGGTACAAAACATCCACATTGTGCCATTAAAGTAATTAATGCAACTTGTCTCATATATGTTGATTTACCAGCCATATTTGGTCCTGTAATTATAGATAATCTATTATCTTTTTTATCTAAATATGTATCATTTTGAACAAAACTTCCACTTGGCAAAATCTTTTCGATTACTGGATGTCTTCCATCTTTTATATCAATAATACCTTCATTATCGATAATTGGTTTTACATAGTTTTGTTCATCTGCAACTGTTGCAAATGAGCATAAAACATCTAAGCTAGATACTATACTTGCAGATTTTTGTACTCTTAATATTTGTTTTTCAATTTGTTCACGCACTTGTACAAAAGCATTGTATTCTAAGTTTACAACCTTTTCTTCTGCACCTAAAATTTGATTTTCTAAGTTTTTTAGTTCTTCAGTTATGTATCTTTCGCCAGTTGTTAAAGTCTGTTTTCTAATATATCTATCTGGAACCATATTTATGTTTGATTTTGTAACTTCTATATAGTATCCAAATACTTTATTAAATCCAACTTTTAAACCTTTTATTCCTGTTGCTTCTCTTTCCCTTGTTTCAAGTTCTATTAGCCAGTTTTTTCCTTGTGTTGTAGCCGTTTTTAGTTTATCAATTTCTTCATCAAACCCAAGTTTAATTAGTCCACCTTCTTTTACGCTAATTGGTGGTTCATCAACTATGGTTTTTTCTATCAATTCATATACATCATCTAAGGTATCTAATGATTCATATAAATCAACTAACATTTTAGATTTTGTTCTTGACAGTATTTTCTTTATTTCTGGTAGTTGTTTTACAGAATTTTTAAGAGATATTAATTCTCTTGCATTTACACTTCCATATGATATTTTTCCAGCTAATCTTTCTATATCATATACACCTTTTAGTAAATCTATGATATCACCTTTTAATATTAAATCATTTTTTAATTCTTCTACTGCATCTAATCTACTATTAATTTGCTTGCTATCTATTAAAGGATCACTTAACCATCTTCTAAGTAGTCTTCCTCCCATTGCTGTTGATGTTTTATCAAGTACCCAAAGTAGAGTTCCTTTTTTACTTTTATCTCTTAGCTTTTCTGTTATCTCTAAATTTCTTCTAGCATTTATATCTAAAGACATATATTTTGTAGTAGAATATATTTTCAAAGTATTAATGTGATCTAAGTTATTTTTTTGTGTATCAAGTAGGTATTTTATAAGTCCACTTGTAGATGCAACGCAAAGTCCTTTATCCTTTATAGTTTCCACAAATTCTCCATTATCATCTTGCAAATGGTATCTTTCGTCAATTACTTTATAATCACCTAAAAACTCACTTTCTTCAAGTTTTGTTACATATATTTCAAATCTTTCTCTTATTCTATCTATTTCTTCTGTGCATTCTGCCATCATAGGATTAACAATAATCTCTGCTGGAGAATATCTTGATATTTCATCTAGTAACATTGCAAAATTATTGTGGTCTTTTATTTGTGTTGTTCTAAAATCTCCTGTAGAAATATCGCATACAGTTACTCCATAAAAAATTCCACTTTTATATATACTCATAATGTAATTATTTTTCTTTTCTTCAAGAAGATTTGATTCCATTACTGTTCCTGGTGTTACAACTCTTATAACATCTCTTTTAACAATTCCTTTTGCAAGTTTTGGATCCTCTAGTTGTTCACAAATTGCAACTTTGTATCCTTTTGAAATTAATTTTGAAATATAATTTTCTGCTGCATGATATGGAATACCACACATTGGAGCTCTTTCTTCTTGTCCACAATCTTTTCCTGTAAGTGTAAGTTCAAGTTCTCTTGATGTTGTTATTGCATCATCAAAGAACATTTCATAAAAATCTCCTAAACGATAAAATAAAATGCAATCTTTATATTGACTTTTTGTTGCTAAATAGTGTTGCATCATTGGTGAAAACTCTGCCATATTTTTTACCTTCCTTCATCTTCTATATCTGGTCTTTCTCTTTTTTCAGGAATTGCCTGTTTTGGTGTTTCTTCTTTTGATTTTGTATTTGTTGTTTCATTTGTTTCTTCTTGTTTTACATTTTTCTCTTGTTCTTCTTTTTCTTTTTCTCTTTTAGTAAACCCTTCTATTTCTAATTTATATAATTCATGTAATAATTTATAAGCTCTGTCTCTATCTCCATATCCCATAACTTTTGCTGCTTGCCCTTTATCCATTGTCTCGCATAATTTATTAAATCTAGCCTCTATAGCCAATAATTCTGCCTTTCTTCTATCATTTACTCCACCTATAACCACATCTCTATATTCTAATTCAGAAATTTTTCTATTTAATTCTACTCCATTATTTCTTCTATGTTTTCTATTATCTGCAACTTCTCTATACATATTTAATAATTCTTTATTTTCAAGCTCACAAATTCTTCTGCTAATAGTTCTTCTTGAGATTTCATATTTTTGAGCAGCTTCATTAGCTGTAAGTCCTTGTTTTAACATATATATAACTAATGCTTCATAATCAATATGATCAATTCCTTTTTGTTTATATGGTAAAGCTCTTACATATTCATTATATAGTTCGGGATTTGTAACAGATAATTCTTGAATTTTATTATCCAAAGTTCTTGGATCCGTTTCTAATTCTTTTGCAAGTTTAACTTTTGTTATTTCTCCATTTATTAATCTTCTTACTGCATCTGCAAATTCTTCTTCCCTAAGCTTTTTCATTTATTCTTTCTCCTTTTAAATACCACATATGTTCTGATATAATTTTTACATCTATTGATGTTCCAATTAAATCTCCATCACCTTCAAATATTACAACTTTGTTAGAATCAGTTCTTCCTGTTAATACACTTTGATTATTTTTACTATATCCTTCTACTAATATTCTTTGAATGGTTCCTATATATTCTTCGTTATTTTTCCCTATTCCATCTTCATATAATTTTTTTAGCCTATCAAATCTTTTATGTTTAATATCTTCCGGTATTTGATTTTCCATTTTATCTGCAGGTGTTCCAACTCTTCTTGAATATATAAACATAAAAATCTGTTCATAATTTACTTTTTTTACAACATCTAATGTATCTTCAAAATCTTCTTCAGTTTCTCCAGGAAATCCTACAATAATATCTGTTGAAAATTTAACATTTGGTATTTTGCTTTTCATTTTTTCTACTAAATTTAAGTATTGCTCTTTTGTATACTTTCTATTCATAGTCTTTAGTACTCTTGAACTTCCAGATTGAAGAGGTAAATGCACAAGTTTACTTACCTTTTCACAATCTGCTATTGCTTCTATAACATCATCTGTAAAATCCTTTGGATGTGGCGAAACAAAACGTATTTTGTCTATTCCTTCAATTTTATTTACCTCTCTTAAAAGCTTGGCAAATGTATTTATTTTAGTTTGTGCAACTTTATTTTCTTCTACCATATATGAATTTACATTTTGTCCTAAAAGAGTAATTTCTTTATATCCTTTTTTAGCTAATTCTTGCACTTCTTTTAATATATCTTCTGCATTTCTACTTCTTTCTCTTCCACGCACATATGGAACAATACAATATGTACAAAAGTTATTACATCCATTCATTATTGTAACAGATGCTTTTATATTATCCTCTCTTTTTATTGGTAGTCCTTCAATTATTTCTCCATCAATGTTTATAACATCATCTATCTTTTTATGTTCAATAATTGCATTATATAAATCTTCTGGAAACTTATGCAAAGTATGTGTTCCAAATATTACATCATATTGATAGCTTTTCTTTATTTTATCTACAATATGTTTTTCTTGCATCATACAACCACCAATAGCAATTATTGCACTTTTATTTTCTCTTAACTTTTTTACTTCTCCTAATTTTCCAAATAACTTTTCCTCAGCATTCTCTCTAACACAACAAGTATTAAATATTACTAAATTTGCTTCATCTAAATTTTGCGTACTTGTATAATTCATTTCTTCAAGCATACCACATAATTTTTCTGAGTCATTTTCATTTAATTGGCATCCCATTGTTAGTATATAATATTTTAATTTTTTTTCTTTATTTAATTCTTTAACCTTTTGTATATATTCTAATTGTTTTGTTATATCTGTTTTTTCCAATTTAATTCCTCCATTTTTCATACAATATATTTTATACTAAAAATGTAGTTTTATCAAGTATTTTGTCGTGAGAAAAATATTTGATTGCTTATCATTAACTATTAACTTTTTAATAAAAAAAGCATGCTACATTACATAGCATACCTTTTTATTTACAAAATCTGTGTTTTCCTATTGTTACAGTCATTGGTCTAGACCATATCCATTTATTAGTTGCAGTATTAGGATTAAAATAATATATAGCTCCATATGATGGATCCCATCCATTTAAAGCATCTTGTGCTGCCTTTTTTGCTGTAGAATCAGGAGACATATTAATTTGTCCATCACTTACAACATCAAAGGCACCTGATTGATAAATAACTCCTGCAACGGTATTAGGAAATGAACTACTTTTTACCCTATTTAGTACAACTGCTGCAACTGCAACTTGTCCTGTATATGGTTCTCCTCTTGCTTCTCCATAAACTAATCTACTAAGCAAATTTAAATCATTTGAATTTGTTGAAGATGAACCACTAGATGATGAACTACTAGAAAAGATTCCCATTGCTCTTAATGTTTTTGTTCCTGCAATTCCGATCTACAGTAAGTCCATTCTTTTTTTGAAATTTCTTTACAGCCGCCATTGTTTGACTTCCATATATTCCGGTCTACTGAACCTGAATAATATCCCCATCTTTTTAATTTTGTCTGTATGGTTCTTACTTCTTCTCCACGAGATCCATATTTAGATAAAGCATCTACTTCATTATTTCTAAAAAATACATTATATGATATAAACATTGTAATTGCTAATATTATAACTACTAATGCTTTTATATTACTTTTTAATTTTATTCCTATTTTTTTCAAAATAAAAACACCACTTTCTTCTAAACTAATTTTTAGTTTTAGTTTATCCAAAATTGGTATTTTTATACGAATCTATTTTTTAAAATATTCCAACGATGTTTCCATTTTCATCAACATCAATCTGTTCTGCGGCAGGTTGTTTTGGAAGCCCTGGCATTGTCATTACTTTTCCGGTAAGTACCACAATAAATTCTGCTCCAGATTTTAGTAATACATCTTGTACATGAATTTTAAAAGGTTCTTTGCATTCTAAATTCTTAGCATCATCTGAAAAAGAATACTGTGTTTTAGCAATACATACTGGTAAGTTTCTATATCCTAACTCTTCTATTTCTTTTATCTTACTTTCAGCTAATTCTGAATATACAGTTTCTGTTGCTCCATAGATTTTTGTTGCAACAGCATTTATTTTTTCTTTAATTTCACTATTAAGTTCATATGTATATTTAAAATTAGAATCTATCTCAGCTATTTTAACTATTTTTTCAGCTAAATCAATAGCTCCTTCTCCACCTTTTTCCCAGCTTTCTACTAAGCTTAGCTCTATATTTTTTTCTAATAATTTTTCTCTTAGAAAATCAATTTCTTTTTGACTATCATTTTTATATTTGTTAATTGCAACAATAACATTTAATCCAAATACATTTTTTAAGTTATCTATATGTCTTTCCAAATTGTGTATTCCATTTTCTAAAGCTTCTATATTTTCATTTAAAATTTCTTCTTTTGATGCTCCACCATGATATTTTAATGCTTTAATTGTTGCCACACACACTACTGCATCTGGTTTTATTTCTGCTTTTCTGCATTTTATATCTAAAAATTTTTCAGCTCCTAAATCAGCTCCAAATCCTGCTTCCGTAATAACATATTCACCTAATTTCATTGCCATTTTAGTTGCAATAATACTATTACATCCATGTGCAATATTGGCAAATGGACCTCCATGTACAAATGCTGGTGTATGTTCTAAAGTTTGTACTAAATTTGGCATCATAGCATCTTTTAAAAGAGCTACTATTGCTCCATCTGCCTTTAAATCTTTTGCAGTTACAGGCTTGTTTTCCTTTGTATAACCAATTATTATATTTCCAACTCTTCTTTTTAAATCTTTTATATCTGTTGCTAAGCAAAAAATTGCCATAATCTCTGATGCTACTGATATATCAAAACCATCCTGTCTTGGTACTATATTTTTTTCTCCAGATAATCCTGTTTCAACTTTTCTTAATTGTCTATCATTTAAGTCTACACATCTTTTCCAAACAACTCTATCTATTCCTAATTCATTTCCATAATATATATGGTTATCTATCATTGCAGATAATAAATTATTTGCTGATGTAATTGCATGAATGTCTCCTGTAAAATGGAGATTAATATCTTCCATTGGCGCAATTTGTGAATGTCCTCCACCTGTTGCTCCGCCTTTAACACCAAATACAGGTCCGTAAAGATGGCTCTCTTAAGGCAAGTATAGATTTTTTGCCTATTTTTCTTAATCCATCTGCAAGTCCTATTGATATTGTTGTTTTTCCTTCTCCTAATGGTGTTGGATTAATTGCTGTAACCAAAATTAGTTTGCCATTTTTATTTTCTTTTAAATGTTTACACACATCAAGTGAAATTTTTGCTTTATATTTTCCATATTGTTCAATTTCATCTTCTTTTATTCCTATAGAATTTGCTATATCTATTATTTTATCTAATTTCGTATTTCTTGCAATTTCAATATCTTCCATAAGAACCTCCTAATTAATTTTACCCAAATATTAAGCCAACAATAATTCCAATTATTGCTCCTACAATAACTTGCATAGGTGTATGACCTAATACTTCTTGTAGTCTTTCAGTTACTTGTACCCCTGAAAGTCCTGGTGTTTCAACTATTTTATTTAGTAATTTAGCTTGCTTTCCAGCTGCCCTTCTAACACCTGCTGCATCATACATTACAATGCATGAAAAAATTACAGCTACTCCAAAAATTGGTGAATCTATTCCTTGTGATTTTGCAATCAAAGTAGAAAGACATGTAACAACAGCTGAATGAGAACTTGGCATTCCACCTGCTCCTAAAATTCTTTTAAAGTTGAATTTTCTGTTCTTTATCAAATCATATATAAACTTGAATAATTGTATACAAAACCATACTAAAAGTGGTAATGCAATATACTTATATTGTGTAAAAAATCCCATCATTTTATTTTATTCCTCTTCTTGTATAAAATTTTCTTCTTGAAATTCACCATCACTATTTTTTATTAGCATAGTAATTTTCTTTTCTGCTTCTTGTAGCATATCACTGCATTGTTTAGAAATTTTCATACCTTCTTCAAATTTTTTTACAGATTCATCTAAATCCAAATTACCTTTTTCAAGTTCATTTGCAATCTGTTCTAATTTCTCCATGCCTTCTTCAAATTTTATTTCTTTACTCATAATTTATTACTCCTATTTTATTGTTTAGTTACCAATTCTTTGTCAACATCTACCTTAAAAAATGCAAGTGTTTTTGTTGTTTTTGCATCATTTACTGAAACAATATATCTACCTTGATTATCAATACTCATGTTAGAAAAATACACTCCATCAGTATCTCCCCATGCCTTTTTAACAAGTGCAACAGCTTTTTGTTCTTTACTTGTAACACTTGTAGTACTTGATCCAGTATTTGTAACTGTTTCATTTGTAGAATTTGTATTATCATCTACTATAGTGTTTCCAATTAAATTTGCATCAATTTCGTTTATATCAGCTTTTTCAAACAAATCATTAATTACATTGTCTAGTCCCGAGTTTTTATCTGTAATATTTGTTGTAACTGCATTTGCATTAGCAGGTTCTTTCTTGAAAGAATCATAAGCAAACCATATAATAACAAATAATAATATCATAATTAATATAATTAAAACACTTCTTTTTGCAGTTTTTTCCATATATTTTCCTCCATTTATACTATTTTTGCTTTTGTTACTCCATCTTTAAAACGAATATTAATTTCATCATTTTCCTTAAGTTCTTTTACTGATTTTACAACTTTTCCATTCATTTCAGTTATTGAATATCCTCTTGTTAACGTTTTTAATGGGCTTAAAGCATCTAACTTTTGTATTGTATTTATAGCTTTGCTTTTTTTATCTTTATAAATAGACATTATTTCATTTTGTATTGATTTTACATTTTTATCTAATAATATATATCTTTCATTTATTGTCTGAAGAGGCTCTCTAAATGCTCTTCTATTCATACATTTTTCATAGCTAAGTTTCATAAAATCTACTTTTTTCTTTAAAGCTAACCTGTAACGATTGTTATATGATTTTAATTTTAATAATACATCAGATATATTAGGTACAGCAAGTTCTGCAGCAGCAGATGGTGTTGGTGCTCTTAAATCAGCTACAAAATCTGCAATTGTAAAATCTGTTTCATGTCCTACTGCAGATATTATAGGTAATTCTGATTGGTAAATCGCTCTTGCAACAATTTCTTCATTAAAAGGCCATAGGTCCTCAAGAGCTCCTCCTCCTCTTGCTACAATTATAACATCTGCTAATTTTTTCTCATTCATTATTTTTATTGCTTCTGCAATTTTTACAGCTGCACCTTCACCTTGAACAGGAACAGGTAATAACTTAATATATACATTTGGATTTCTTCTTGTTGAAACATTTATAATATCTCTTATAACAGAACCTGTATTTGATGTTAAAACACCTATACATTTTGGCATAATAGGAATTTTCTTTTTGTGGTCTTCTGAAAATAACCCTTCTGCTCCTAGCTTTGACTTTAATTCTTCAAATGC
The DNA here is from genome assembly GCA_934121885.1 of uncultured Clostridia bacterium. Lineage (GTDB taxonomy): Bacteria > Bacillota > Clostridia > TANB77 > CAG-508 > CALXVA01. Next base: position 182,859 of record CAKOVH010000001.1, read on the forward strand.
TATATGTAAACTTCCCATACCATCTTCTTGCATCATTTTGCAATATATTTGATATACTCCATCTCTTTCAAAAACTGAAACAGTACCATATATAATAACCTTCATTCCATCTTTTGGCATAAATTTTAGGTTAACTGCTGAGCTTTTAAACATGATACATTTTATTAAAGAATTTTCATCTTTTAATGTAAAATACAAATGCCCTGTATAATGATTTTTAAAATTTGATATTTCACCTTTTACTAGTACACTATTTAAATTTTCATCATTGTCAATTTTATCTTTTATGTATTTATTTAAATCTGTTACAGTTACTGCACTATTGTAATTCATTAGTTTTATTTTACTCCTATTCTATATTGTTATTTTTTACAATACTTGCAAGTATTCCATTAACAAATGATGGAGCATTATCATCTCCATATGCCTTTGCAAGTTCAACAGCCTCATTAATAACAACTTTATATGGAAGCTTTTTGTACAAAATTTCATATACTGCAAGTTTTAAAATTGCGATACTTATTTTTGATAATCTGCTAAGCTCCCATTTTTCAGATAATTCTTTATTTATTTGTTCCAAAATGTCATTTTTATTTTTTTCAATTCCATAAATAACATCTTGTATATATTCTGTTACCTTTTCATCTTGAATACCTTTACCTTCTAAAAATACATTTATTTGTGTTTCAAGTTCTCTTTCTTCAACTTTTTGAATTTCTAAACTATATATTAATTCAAATGCCACTTTTCTTGTTTCTGATCTATTCATTTTATTTTGTAACAACCTTTCCCCTTTTATTTTTATAACTTATCTATGAAATTTTTTAATTTTTCTTTTACTGCGAATTTATTATGTTGTACGTAGTTTCCTGCATATCCACATATAAATACTAATATAATTCCAATTATTAATTTATATAACTGTGTACAAAGTAGAATAATTGCCACAATAATACCAATAATCATCCCACCATATTGTGACATAAATTTTTTTAAATCTTCCATAAGCTTTCCCTTTCTATCCTTGAACAATTTCCTTAACAGGCTCTATATTTTTAACCTTAATATTAACCTCTTTAACTTCTAAATCTGTTGATGTTTTCAATGTTTCCTTTATCTTCGATTGCAAGTTAGTTGATAATTGTTTTATTATTGCTGTTTCTTTTACTGTCATATTTACAAATACTAATAAATTATTATCTGGTGTAAGTTCTATTTTAGTTGTAACCTCTTCAGCACTATCAAACCCTTTTACAGTACTATTTACCAGATTTTCTATTGTTTCTTTTGTTATAAATAATTTTCCGTCTGCATTTTCTAGTAAAATACCACTTTTATTATTTATTGAAGTTTCTTCTTTACTAGCTCTTGTTCCACTAAAGAAGATACCTTTAATAGCAAGCAGAGCAATACTTCCTGCACAAACAATAGTAATATTCGATGCGACTTGATTGCTAATTATCATTTTTATGACTGTTTCTATACTCTCTAGCTCCATCCATCCTACAACTATTAGTGAGCTGATTACAGATAGAACTAACATAATAATTGAAAATAGTACTAATGTTATTTTATCTAATATTTTCATTTTTTTCATCCTTTCGTACACAGGTTTAAAAGGACACAGCTTTTTTACTTGTGTCCTTTTATATAAGTTTTATTCTTTATTATCAACATCCGATGCTTCTTTTTCTTCTGTCGCTGTAGCTGATTCTGTATTAACACCTTGAACATGTACATTTACTTCTAAAACTTTTAATCCTGTCATACCTTCTACTGCTTTTTTTACTCTGTTTTGAATTTCATATGCAACATCTGGAATTCTTGCACCATATTCAACAATAATATTAACATCTATTTTGGTTTCTTTTTCTCCTGCTTCAATTTTAATTCCTTTTGCAAAATTCTTCTTTCCACTAAATACTTCTGAAATTCCTCCTGCAAATCCTCCTGCCATTGAAGAAACTCCTGGTACTTCTGCTGCAGCAGCTCCTGCAATAACAGCTATAACATCATCTGCTATTTTTATATTTGTATTTTCAAGTGTAACTTCTCCTTGATTTTCCTCTACATTTACATTAACATTTTCCATTTCTTTATTTTCTTCCATAATAAAACCTCCTTAAAATTTTATTTTATGTTTTATCTTTTTGTACATACCATTAGTATAACAATTTATACTCTATTTTACAACTATTTTTCTAAAAAATTATTCAGTTTCAAATACACTTCCTGCTATAATTTCATTTCCTCTTAGAAAATCTTCTGCAAGCATTTTTTTAGAATTTTCTGCTTGAACTTCTATAGCTTTTATAATGCCTTCTTTTGCCTTTATAAATAAGCCTTTTTTTGAATCTGCAAATAGTACAGTTCCTGGCATTATTCCTTTCATTTTGTAACTATACTCTTTCATTTCTGGAAATACATTATACAACTCATTTTCCTCTATTATATCTGCTTTCCAAAATTTTAGTTTTTTTCCATCTAAAAAGCTATATGCTCCCATAATTGGGTTTAATCCTCTTATTAAGTTTTTAATTTCTCTAGCTGATTTATTCTCCCAATCAATCTTTGCCATTTCTTTATTAAGCATAGGAGCCATTGTAAAGTTTTCTGATTGTTTTTCTCTTGGAGCCTTATTTTTTTCAATTAGCTCTAATGTTTCTACAAGAAGATTTCCTCCAATTATTGATAATCTATCCCATAATTCTCCTGTTGTCTCATCTTCTCCTATTTGAACTTCTTGTTTTAAAATCATATCTCCTGTATCCATTCCTACATCCATATACATTGTAGTTATTCCAGTTACCTTATCTCCATTTAATACTGCCCATTGTATTGGAGCTGCACCTCTATATTGTGGAAGTAATGATCCATGTACATTTATACAGCCCAATTTTGGAATATCTAATAATTCTTTTGGCAATATTTTTCCATATGCTACAACACATATAACATCAGGATTTAACTTTTTTATTGTATCTATAATTTCAGGATTATTTCTTACTTTTTCTGGTTGAAAAACAGGTATATTTTTTTCTATTGCATATTCTTTTACTGGTGTTGGAATCATTTTCATTCCTCTACCTTTTGGTTTATCAACATTTGTTACAACACCTAAAATATTATATCCTTTTTCATATACTTGCTTTAATGACTCTTTAGCAAAGTCAGGTGTTCCCATAAAAACAATATTTAACATATTTCCTCCATTTTTACTTATTTTGTGGTTCAACATATTCAAGTGTTCCAGGTATCATATGGTCTATAAATAAAACTCCATCTAAATGGTCAAGTTCATGGCAAATAGCTTGTGCTAATAGTCCTTTTGCTTTTATTTTTATTTTTTCTCCATTTTCATTTAATGCTTCTGCAACCACTTCCATAGGTCTTATTAATCTTGCATATTGGTTTGGAAAACTTAAACATCCTTCTTCTACTTCTTGTTCACCTTTAGTCTTTATTATTACCGGATTTACCATTTTTATTGGACCTTTATCATCATAAAGGTCTATAACAACAACTCTTTTTAATATTCCAACTTGTACTGCTGAAAGTCCTACTCCATTATATTTATGCATTGTGTCTACCATGTCATCAAGCAAATCTCTTATTTTATCATCAACAGTTTCAACTTTTCTTGATTTTTTTCTTAGGATTTCGTCTCCATCTTCTCTTACAATTCTTACTGCCATAATATCTTCTCCTTTTCTTATATCTACTACTATTGTGCCAAACTATTTGGATTTAAGTCTACAACAATTCTTGTGTCTTGAAGGTTCATTTTAGAGTATTCTTTTTGCATATCATCTATTAATCCAATAATTTTATCATCGATTTTGCATTTTATTATTATTCTCCACCTGTATTTATTCTTTATTCTATCTACTGGTGCAGATACTGGTGGATATAGTATTATTGCAAAGTTTTCTTCTATCAATCTCTTTTTTAAATATTGATGTATTTTTTTTGACGTATCAATTACTTTTTTCTCGTTATTTGATGTAACGCCAATTAATATTATATCGCAAAATGGTGGATATTTCAACTGTTTCCTAAGGCTTATTTCTGTTTGATAAAACAGTTCATAATTTTGCATTTTGCTACATTCAATAGCAAAATTATCTGGGTTATATGTTTGTATAATAACCCTTCCTTTTTCCTGTTCTCTTCCTGCTCTTCCAGCTACTTGTATTAAAGTTTGAAATGTTCTTTCATTTGCCCTAAAATCATCAATATTTAAGCTACTATCTGCGGCAACAACACCTACTAATGTAACATTTGGGAAATGATGACCTTTTACAACCATTTGCGTTCCTATTAAAATATCTATATTTTCATTTTTAAACTTATCTAGAATTTGTTCATGTGAATTCTTTTTTGTAACTGTATCTACATCCATTCTAATTGTTGTTGCGTTTGGAAATAACTTATTTACTTCAGCTTCTAATTTTTGCGTTCCTGTTCCGAAATATCTAATTTGGTTGCTTCCACATTCAGGACATTTTTTTAAAATTTCAGTTTCATAACCACAATAATGGCATTTTAGTTTTCCTTTGCTTGCATGATATGTTAAGTTTATATTACAATTCTTACATTTAGCTGTATATCCACATTCTCTGCACATAACAAATGTTGAAAATCCTCTTCTGTTTAAAAATAAAATTGTTTGCTTTTTATTTTGCAAATTTTTGCTTATTTCATCATATAATTTTCTGCTAAACATTGATTTATTTCCATTTGCAAGTTCTCCTCTTAAATCTACAATTTCAACAGTTGGAAGACTTGCATCATTTGCTCTTTTTGTCAGTGGTAAAAGCATAATTTCTTCTTTTTGTGCTTTATAATAACTTGATATATCTGGTGTTGCACTTCCTAGTAACAAAGGAATATTATTTTCTTTTGCTAAAAATCTTGCTACTTCTTTTGCATCATATCGTGGAACGCTTTCTGCCTTATATGAACTATCATGTTCTTCATCTATAATAATAAGTCCTAAATCCTCTAACGGAGCAAATATTGCAGATCTTGCTCCAATTACAATTTTAGCTTGTCCATTTTTTATTTTATGCCACTCGTCATATCTTTCCCCTATAGATAATTTACTATGTAAAATTGCAATTTGTTCTTCTCCAAATCTTGCTACAAATCTATTTACAGTTTGAGGTGTAAGTGATATTTCTGGTACTAACAGTATACTAGATTTTCCTTCTTTTAATACTTTTTCTATAAGTTGCATATATACTTCTGTTTTTCCAGATCCTGTTACTCCATAAAGTAAAAATTCTGAAAATAATTTATCCTCTATTGAATCACAGACAGAATCATATGCAATTTTTTGTTCTTCGGTTAATCGTAGCTTTTCAGTTCTTTCTATATTCTTGTTTTGAAAAGGGTTTCTTTGAACTTGCTTTTCGCTTATTTCTAGATACCCATTTTTACAAAGAGTATTTACAATAGCCCTAGTTGTATCTGCAAACATTTCTAAATCTGATACTGTAACTTCTCCATTTTCTATAATAAAACTTAAAGTTCTAATTTGTTTGTCAGACTTTATTTTTTTATTTTCAATATCTTCTTCTATTTCATCTATATCTTTTTTTAAAGTTACAAAATTTATACTCTTTTCTTTTACTCTATTTTCTATATTTTTTCTTGTTGTACCAGGTGCCATCATTAATTTTAAGCAATCTGATACATTACAAAAATATCTTTTTGCCATCCAATTTGCAAGTTTTATTTGTGTATCATTTAAAATACTTTCATCTTCTACTTTAGCAATTTCTTTTACTTCATATTCAGACTTTTCTTTTATGCCTATAACATAGCCTTCTTCTAAACTCTTTTTATTTCCAAATGGTACAAAAACTCTACTACCAATTTTTACATTTTGTACTAAATTATTTGGTATTTGATAATCAAATATTCTATTTAAGTTTTTTACATTACTTTGAATAATTATTTCCGCTATCATTTAGAATTTTCTCCCCAATTTTATTACTTAAATTAGTATATCAAAAAATGTCAATTTATACAATAAAAAATGGTTAGTTCTCTAACCATTTTTTATATGCTTCTTCAATTATTTGAGTATTTTTTTCAATTGTATTATATGAAGTATCTACAACTAAATCATAATTTGATAAGTCTTCTTTATGAACTCCATATAATTTAAAAAATCTTTCATTTTCACTGTTAAATCTTTTTATCATATCTTCTTTTTGCTCTTCAATAGTAGCAAAGCTTTCTGTAGATTTTCTTCTTTCATCATTAAAAGCTCTTTGAGCTGCAACATCAATATCTACTTTTAAATACACCTTAAATGATTCTGGTATTGCATACCATCCAAGCCTTGCATCAACAATTAAATTATCATGTTCCTTAGCATATAGAGCAGCACTTTTTTCAATTTGCTTATCTATTTCTGGATGATCATTTAAATATTCATTAAAACTTGTTATATCCATGCCTTTTTCTTTGGCTAATTTTCTTACATATTCACCATTACGGTAAATTTCGTAATTTAGTCTTGTTTGCAATAAATCGGTAATTCTACTTTTTCCGCTAGCTAAATCACCAGCAATTGTAATAATGTGTTTTTTCACTTTTCTACTCCTTTACGCAAACTTTATCTTGTGCGATTTCATTTGCTGCAATTGTAACTGGTGCTTCTTCATCAGTTTTAATTAATACTTCATCTCCTGCTGCTATTTGTCTTGCTCTTTTAGCTGTTGCGATAACTAATTCATATCTGTTATCTACTTTTTCTAATAATTCCTTTACGGTTGGTTTTACCATCATTTTTCATTACCCCTTTTTCATTTATTCTTCTTCAGAAGATGTTACAATTACTGTATTATCTTCTTTATCAACTCTTCCTGCTACTGTTTCTGGCTGTACTGCTGAAAGTACTACATGACCAGAATCCATAATTATAACTGCTCTTGTTCTTCTTCCATAAGTTGCATCTATTGCCATTCCGTCATCTTTTGCTTCTTGTACAATTCTTTTTATAGGTGCTGATTCTGGACTAACGATTGCGATTATTCTATTTGCTGAAACTATATTTCCAAACCCAATGTTTATTAATTGCATTCATTTTGCCCCTTTCTACTCTATATTTTGAATTTGCTCTCTTATGTCTTCTAATATTGTTTTTAAATCTATAACACAGTTTGTAATTACTATACTTCCAGATTTTGAGCCCATAGTGTTAACTTCTCTATTCATTTCTTGAATTAAAAAATCTAACTTCTTTCCTACAGGTTCATTTTTGTTAATTAGTTCTCTAAATTGAATAACATGACTTTTTAATCTTGTTAATTCTTCTTCTATAGAACATTTATCTGAATATATAACAATTTCTTGTGCTAAACGATTTTGATCTACAACATCAGTTTTTAATATTTCTTTTATTCTCTCTTCTAATTTTACTACATATTCTTGAACAAGTCCAGAAGAACATTCACATATTTTTTGAATATTTTCTTCTACCTTGTCAATCCTATTTTCCAAATCTTCTTTTATTTTGTTTCCTTCTTTTTCTCTCATCTGAACAAATTGATCAAGTGCTTTATTTATACATTCTAATAACTCTTCTTCAATTTCTTCTTGATTTTCAGTTTCTTCTACATTAAGAACATCTGGAAACTTAGAAATTTCAGTTACTTTAATTTCTTGTTCTATATCATTTTCTCTTGCTAGTGATTTTAATTCTTCAATATATAATTTAGCAAGTTCTTTATTTATAATTACTTTCTTTCCATCTGCTCCATAATTTAAATAACTAATCCAAATATCTACTTTTCCTCTAGATATTTTATTTAAAACTGCTTTCTTTATTTTATCTTCTAAAAACATTAAATTTCTTGGAGCTTTAACTGTAATATCACTGTATTTATGATTTACAGATTTAATCTCAACTATGTATTGTCTTGAATTTTTTTCAGTATTTGCTCTTCCAAAGCCAGTCATACTTTTCATAAACTATTCTTCTTCCTTATTTATAATTTCTTTCATATCATCTATATAACATTTTTTTCTTTTTTTAATATATATAATAACTGATTTTATTAGATAATAAATTGCAAATATACATGAAATAGAGTTAACTATAAATACATATCTTGAAGAGAACATAAGATTTATATAAATTAGTGTAAGAGTTATTATTGCAAGCATTAATGTTTCTATTCCATATATTGCAATCTCTCCACTATCTTTTTTATATGCCTTTTCAAATAAAACAATTGAAATTAGTAATGATGTAATACTAAATACTTTTAAATCTGTTTGATAAATATCTGTTTTAATATTCATTTGTCCTAGATTTAAAAATATAAAGTATACCATTATAACTCCTGCTATAGCTATGTTTTTAAATATTAATCCATATATTTCTTCTAGCTTTTCCTTTGGTATTTTATTCTTTTTATTTAATGTAGATTTTATTTCTTCTAATTTTACAACTTCTTCTTTTACTTCTGTAACAGCATTTTCTTCATCAATTTCCGTATCATTTTTTTCTAGATTTTTTTTATTTTCCTTTTTAGTTGCAACTTTTTTATTCTTATCTTTTTTTGTCTCGACTTTTGCTTCTTTGCTTTCGCTCTTAGTACTTTCATTCTTTTTGCCATTACTATTTTTATTTACTTTTCCTGTAGCTTTAGTTGTTTTTTTACGGTTTGCTTCTACTTTATTTGTGTTATTAGTTTTATTATTCTTTTTTGTTCCTGTACTCTTTGTTTTATTAGTAGTACTTACACCTTCACTTTTTTTCTTACTTGTACCAGTTTTATTTTCGTTAGCCTGCTTATTTTCTTTTTTACCACTTACATTTTTTGCTTTCACATTCTTATTTTCATTTTTTTGTGGTACCTCTACATTTTCTTTTGTGATTTCTTCCTTTTTATCTCTTTTTGTTTCTTGTTTATTTGCCATGATTTCTCCTCCAATAAACTTTTCATATGTTTTATATTATATCACAAATTTTACTTCTTGCAAATAATTTTAGGTTTTATTTAATTTATATTTTTGCAAAAAATAGATAACATACATTTATAGCATGTTATCCATTTTTATTATTGACCTATTTCCCATTTTAATATTGGCATGTTTTCATCTCTTCCTGTTGTTGTCGTAAATTTTTGATTATTAATATCCGTGCTACTATTCATAACTTGTAATATATTGAAATTCCATTCTGATGTATGTTTTGTGCAACCATTATCGTTAAAACTTGATGCACCATTACTTACTCCATATTTAGCCACATTTTCTTCATCATAATACTTATAGTGGCATGATGTTGGTGCATAGTTAGTATTTGAAGCTATTGCCGCAAAATACTTGTTATTACCCCAAGATAATACCTTTCCCTCATTATAGCATGATACCACTGATTTATCCGGCACGGTAATAATTCCTGCTACATAGCTTCCGCCTTTTACATCTCCTTTGTTATAGCAATTTGTTATAGAAGAAATACCTGTATTTCCTCCTTTTATGCCTCCACATAATGAATTATTTGTTTCTGTTGTAATTAAATCTCCTGTATTGTAACAGTAATTTATATTTACTTTATATCCATTTCCTAGAATTCCTCCTAGAATATCTTTTCCATATACTTTTCCTGTATTGTAACAATATCCTATATCAATGTCATTGTTCTCACTTTTCCCACATATACCTCCAACAGAATTAATATGAGTTCCCTTTATATTTCCATTATTATAAGATTCGTATATACTTCCTCCAGATATATATCCAACAATTCCTCCCATATTACTTCCATAATATGAATCTCCTACTATAATATCAGACCTATTAGATACCTTGTATATTTCAGTTTTTACTACAGATATTCCAATTACCCCTCCAATATTACCTCTATCTTTACATACAATATATCCATCATTAACATGAACATTAGATATTTTACTTACATAACTTTGTCCTATAATCCCTCCTATTCGTCCTGCTCCTATAAATAATGAATTATCTACACTTAAATTCGAAACCTCTTCTCCTGACCCACAAATGCCCATTAATCCAACATACTCATCCGAACTATTATTACATAGTAATCCTTTTATTTTCGAATTCTGACCATTTATCTTTGATACATATAATTTGTTACTATTGTTTCCAATAGGCTCCCAAATTTTTAACGTTATTCCATTACATGTTATTGTTTTACAACTTACTTCATCACTTAATTTCATAGTTCCTTCTATTGGTGCCATGGTTTCTGTGCTATTATTGGATGTATAATATGCACCTATAGTACTTGCTGTAGAATCAAATGTCGTATTTGATCCTGATGTGTCTCCATTATATCCTGTTCCTATATAAAATCTATTTTCATTTTGTTTTACTTCTATTAATCCTGTGTCATCATCAAATGTATATGTTACTCCTTCATTTATAGTAATATCATTAGCTAGTTTAACAGTATACCCTTCATATCTACTTCCACTATTTACATCTTGTGCAAATTTATATAAATCAGCTTCATTTTCTATTACTAATACAAGTTCTACACTTACCTTGCATTCTGCTTTTATATTTGGATATTCTATAGATGTAGCCGTTATTGTTGTCTCTCCTGCTTTTACTCCTGTTATTAATCCTGTGTTTTCATCTACAGTTGCTATTGTTCTATCGGCAGATGTCCACTTAATATCCTTATATGTTGCATTACTTGGTGTATAAGTTACAGTTAATGTTTCTGTTTTTCCTACTCCTACTTTTGTTTCTGTTTTATTTAAGCTTATACCTGTTAATTCTATTGCCTTTACCGTTACTGTACATGTATCTTTTATACTCTCATCTTCTGTTGACTCTATGGTTATTTCTGTTGTTCCCTCTTTTATGCCTGTTACTACTCCATTGTTTACTGTTGCTATTTCTTCGTTTGCACTTGTATATTTTATAAATCTTTTACTTGCATTGTTTGGTGTTAGTTTTAAATCTACCACCTTTCCTTCTCCTATATATACTTCTATATTCTTATTTGTTACTTCTATTTTTTCTGGATATACTGGCTCGGCTTTTCCTTGTGATATTATTTCTAATGTTTCTCTATTTACCCAAAATAACCATCCATCTACTTCTACTTCATAATACTTTGGATCTGTTGCTACACTTGTTGGTCCTAGTTCACTTAATTTTGTACATAAATATGCGTCTTTTGCATCTGTTTCTCTTATATTTTTCATCTGTACATCTATCACATATTCTTCTAACTTCATTGTTAGTTTTTCTTTTGCCTTTGACTCTTTAGCCACATCACTTGACTGTTCTGCTCTTTTTATTAATCCTCCTTCTCCAAATACTACATTAATGCTTACTGTTGCTAAAATTATTAGTATTATTATTGTTACTACTAATGCTATTAATGTTATTCCGTTTGTTTCCTGTTTTTTGCTTCTTCATTATGTTTTTCATTCTTTCTACTTCTCCCTTCATTTTTTTCTCTTCTTTCATTTCTAAACATTCCTCCTTTTCCTTTTTAAGCACACAAAAAACAGACTACTTTGCTTTTATGCAATAATAGCCTGTTTTATTTTTATATCACAACTAGAGGCATCTTTTGCCTCTAGTTTTATTATTTTATTAGAATATAGCTCTCTCTCTCTCTCTCTCTCTCTCTCTTAGAGTATCAACGGTTTTGAGTTTTTGCATTTTCTTGTGTGCTCCTTTTATTTCTTTTTAGCTTTTGCTTAGGTTTATTTTACACATAAATTTTTTATTTGTAAAGTAGTTTTACCTCTCAATTTCATTTTTATTATCATTTTCTACTATATTTAAACCAGGATACATTTTTCTTAAAATTTCTTCAGTAGATAACTTCTTCATCTTGCCATCAGTTGAACTTGACATCCACATATACGGAATTATTTCTCCAACTGCTAATTTTCCACTTTCATATAACTGTTTTATCCTTTTTAATTGTTCTTCTTCAATATGTTTATACCTTTGATAATTTGCTTTTCCTAAGTTTGCTTCTCCAAATACATTACTTGTCTTATATTGTATCTCAATTAAAGGAAATAAGTCCATACCAACAGGCTTTATTCCCTTCTGTTCTAACAAAATATTTAGTTTTTCAACTAGTTTCTTTTTCATAGTACATGAATGATGTATAGCTCTATATCCATTATTTTTATTATGTACTTTTATCCTTGTAACATTTAAAATCTTTTTCATCTCATCTTGTAATATTGTTATTCCTTCTTCATTTTCACAAACAAACTCAATTCCAAATACATCATTTAATGCTTTTATTTCATAATTTCTTAAAGCACTTTTGGTTGCTTTTATTCTAGCTCTTAGTTGTACATTTTTTAATTTTTCATTTTGTTCTTTTAATTTGTTTATATATTGGTTTAAATAGTTTATGAATGTAATAAATTGTTCTTGCTGTTCATCTACATATTCTTTATAAATTTTTCTTGCTTGTTCTTCAGTTAATTTTTCTTCTTTCTTTTCATTCAAATTTACTTTTAAACTTTCTCTAAACTCTTTCATTTTTCTCCTTTTCCTTTTTTCACGAAAATCTATTATACACCATATTTTATTTTTTTGCAAATTTGGAAGCATAATTTTATTTTTGTATCATATATTATTTATACTAATATATATATGCTTATTTGTTTAAATTTATGAGTTTATATTGTTAAGTTTAAAATTATGTATACAATATTAGGTAAAGTAATTTTACTTTATTTGTAAAAGAATATTTGCAATTTTTTCCATTGTGTGCTATAATATATTTATCCACCAATATCGGGGGAAAATATTTTTATTTATAAAGGAGATTAACATCATGGGAAAAACAATTGTATGTGCGTTTGTTGAAGAAGTACCTCAGGAGAATATCCACCAGGTTTTTGACAGTCTCAAATCATGTGGCTGCAAAATCACCAAGGTTGAATCTACCGGCAACTTCAAGCTTGCAGTAAGCTACTATTTTTATGGTAGCACAAAGGTTGCTGCAATCGCTTAAGAGCAACGCACACTCCAACTCCTTGAGTTAGCATTTACCTAAATCTAACTCACATCAAAAAAGGACACTACCAAAAGTAGTGTCCTCTTTCTTTATTTATTAATTACTCAGCTGACTCTGAAGATTGTTCAGTTTCAGGAGCTTCATAAGCTTCTAAAATAGCTTTTTGAATTTTCTCTCTTGTCTCAGGATTGATTGGATGAGCTATATCCTTAAATTCTCCATTAGGAGTTTTTCTGCTTGGCATAGCAATAAATAATCCATCTTGACTTTCGATAACTTTAATATCATGTACTACGAATTCGTTATCGAATGTTACAGAAGCAACAGCTTTCATTCTGTTCTCTGAATTTACTTTTCTTAAACGTACATCTGTTATTTGCATTTGCGCACCGCCTTCCAAAGTTAAAAATTTTTGTACATTTATATGTACAATTATATTATTCGTCAAAAATATTTTTTTTCCTTCTTAATTTTACAAATTTTATTTTATATTTTACATTTTAACAATTTCGCGTTTTTATCATATATTAATATCATAAAAAACTATTGAATATTTTACGTAAAGAGTATATAATATCCCAAGAAAAAAGGATGTTTGAAAGGATGTTTTTTATGGCAAATATTGATGATTTAAAAATATATAAACGTATACATATGATTGGTATTGGTGGAGTTAGTATGAGTGGAATCGCCGAAATTTTAAGAAACTGGGGATTTATAGTAACTGGTTCTGATAGCTCTCAATCTGAAAATACAGACAAACTTATTCAAAATCACATTCCAGTTACAATTGGTCATAATCTAGAGGACCTTGAAAAGGCTAATTTAGTTGTATATAGTGCAGCAATTAAACCTGATGATATTGAACTTGTAAGAGCAAAAGAATTAAATATTCCAATTATTGAAAGAGGTACATTTTTAGGTAAATTAACTAAAGCATTTAGAAATACTATTTGTATTTCAGGAACTCACGGAAAAACTACAACTACTTCTATGGTGTCATTATGCTTTCTAGAAGCTTGCAAAGATCCATCAATACAAGTTGGTGCCTATCTTAATGCTATTGACGGAAATTATCGTGTTGGAAATAGTGAATACTTTATTATCGAAGCTTGTGAATATGTTGAAAGCTATTTAAAATTTTTTCCAAAAACTGAGGTTATTTTAAATATAGATAATGACCACCTAGATTATTTTGGTACTCTTGAAAATATTGTTATATCATTTGGAAAATATGTAAGATTACTACCAGATGATGGACTTTTAGTTATTAACTGGGATGACCCTAGATGTAGAACAATTACAAAAAACACTAAAGCAAAGGTTGTTACTTATGGTATAGAAAATCAAAATGCAAACTTTGTTGCAAGAAATATTGTTTTTAATCAAAATGGTTTTGCCACATTTGATGCATATTATAACAACAATTTTTATAAAACAATTAGTCTTTCTGTTCCTGGTATTCATAATGTTATGAATGCTCTTGCATGTATTGCTGTGTGTCATGAATATGGATTAGAAAGAGAAGATATAAAAAATGCTCTTCACAAGTATACAGGAGCTCATAGAAGATTTGAATATAAAGGTAAATTCAATGATGTGTCAGTATATGATGATTATGGTCATCATCCAACTGAAATTGTTGCAACAGCTAACGCATTAAAGCAAAAAAAATTTCATGAATCATGGGTTATATTCCAACCTCACACATATAGTAGAACTAAAAACTTATTAGACGATTTTGCAAACGCTTTACTAAATTTTGATCACGTTATTGTTACAGATATATATGCAGCAAGAGAGCAAAACACTTACAATATTTCATCAAAGGATTTAGTAGAAAAAATTAATAGTCTTGGAAAACACGCTCTATATATGCCAGATTTTAATGAGGTAGTATCTTATGTAAAAGCACATGCAATGCCTTCTGATATTGTTTTAACTTTAGGTGCTGGAACTATCACAAATATTGGTCCTATGCTTGTAGACGAAGCTTAATAAATAATTCATAATTTTTTAAACATTTCTCAATCGATTATTTTATTTATGTAATATATAATTAGGTAATGAAAGGGATATTATAGGTGATTTAATGAAATTATTCAAAAGAATATTGCTTGGACTTCTTATTGCTATTATCATAATTGCTACTATATTTATTCTAAATGGTAAAAAAATGTATGAAGATAAAATATCAGAAACTAATCTTGCAGATACAATAGATATTATTAGAAATAGCCAAAATTATGTTAAATTAAAAGATTTACCAAAAGATTATATTAATGCAGTTATTGCTGTTGAAGATCACCGTTTTAAGGATCATGGTGCAATTGATCCTATTGCGATACGGACGAGCTCTTTGGATTAATTTAACTAATTTTGAACTTAAAGAAGGTGGAAGCACAATTACCCAGCAGGTTGCTAAAAATATATTTTTCATAACAGAGGATAAAGTTGCAACTCGAAAAATTGCTGAAATATTTGCAGCATATGATTTAGAAAAACACTATTCTAAAGATGATATTATAGAATTATATGTTAATACTATTTATTTTGGAGATGGATACTATGGTATTAAACAAGCGTGCAAAGGATATTTAAAAAAAGAGCCATCTGAAATGACTCTTTATGAATGTACTATGCTTGCAGGTATTCCTAATGCTCCTAGTGTTTACTCTCCAACCGTAAATCCTGATTTAACTAAAAGTAGACAAAAGAAGGTTATATCAGATATGGTTGAATATGGCTATCTTTCTAAGGAAGATGCCGATAAAATACTTGAACAATAAAATTATACAAATTCTTCCCAGACTAGATTTGCTAAATCTAGTCCTTTTTTTGTAAGTTTTATTACATCTCCATCTATTTCTATTAGTTCTTCATTTACAAGTTTTTCTAATTCTTTTCGATAACTAAATATTGGATTTTCTGCAAATTTGTTCTTAAAATCTTGTATTTTTATTCCTTCTATTTTTCTTAAACCTAACATCATGTATTCTTTCATCATACTTTGCTTATTTTGCTTTTCATGAAAAATAAGATTATCTTCTTCTTTCCCCTTTTCATAATTTGAAATATATTCTTCTATTGTATCTACATTAGAAAATCTTACACCATTTGTGTATGAGTGTGCTGCAGTTCCAACTCCTATATATTCTTGCTGTTTCCAACAATTCATATTATGTTTAGATTCAAAGCCAGGTTTTGCAAAATTTGATATTTCATAATGTGCGTATCCACTTTTTTCTAATTCGTCTTTTACATACCAATACATTTTTCTTTCCAATTCATCGCTTGGCAATTTTAATGTTTCATTTTGTATCTCTTTAAATAGTGGTGTTTCTTCCTCTACAATTAAAGAGTACACTGATATATGTTCTGGTTCTATCTTTATTATTTTATTTAATGAGTCTTTAATATCTTTGATTGTTTGGTTTGGAAGACCAATCATTAAATCAACATTTATGTTTTCAAATCCTATTTTTCTTGCCAATTTATATGTATTTTCAAACTCTTCATAATTATGAATTCTTCCAAGTTCCTTTAGTAATTCTATTTTACAACTTTGAAGTCCAATACTTAAACGATTAATTCCTGCATTTTTGTAATCTAATAACTTTTCTTCTGTTACTGTTCCTGGATTTACTTCAATTGTAACCTCTACATTATCAGCTAATGTATAGTTTTCTTTTATTGTATCCATAATATTTTTTATGTATTTGCTTTCTATAAATGATGGTGTTCCTCCACCAATATATATTGTATCAATAACAACCAAATCATCTAAATTATTTTCATAATCTAAACGATTTCCTTCTCCTATTTCTTTTATTTCATAAGTTAACCATTTTATATAGTTTTCTATTTTATTTTCTTTACCTACATATGACTTAAAATCACAGTATTTACATTTTTGCTTGCAAAATGGAATATGAACATATATTCCTACATTCTTTTTATTTTTCATTTTATAATTCCTTTACTAATTTTAAAATTGCTTTCATTCTATGGTTTACTCCAGATTTACCTATAGGTGGATTTAACATTTTTCCAAGTTCTACTAAAGATACCTCTGGATATTTTATTCTTAATTCTGCTATTTCTTTCAAATTTTCTGATAAGCTGTTATATTTTCCACTTTCTTTTAATTTATTAATAGCATCAATTTGTTTTACTGCTGCATTTACTGTTTTACTTAAATTCGCTGTCTCACAATTTACTATTCTATTAACATTATTTCTCATATCCCTGTATACTCGAATATCTTCAAACCTTAATACAGATGAATTTGCACCTATAAAAGCTAAAAATTTTGATATTTCTTCCCCATCTTTTGAGTATAAAGAAACTGCATTTTCCTTTTCTAGCTTTTTAAAATGAATATTATACTTATTTAAAATTTTTAATATCTCATCTGCTATATTTCTATCTTTTACTATAAATTCAATATGGTACTTGTTTTCAGGATTATTTATTGAACCGCTTCCTAAAAAGCATCCTCTTACATATGCTCTATCTTCTTCATCATTTTCAGTTTTTATATCAGTTATAATTTCTGCTATATTTTTATTTTGCATTGTTATTACATAGTTCTTCCCTTGCATATCTATATTATATTTTTCGATATTTAGATTTTTTAGCAATTTGCTAAATCTGTTAATATTATATTCACTTTCAGTTGAAAAACGTAAACTATTATCCACATTTGATACATTAACACTTGATAAATATCCTAAAAACTCAAGTCTTACACACGTTTTATTAGCAAGATTATTTATTTTACTTAGCTCTTTTTTTACATCTGTTGAAAAAGACATCTCTTTTCCTCCTATTTTACAATAATTACTCTATCATTTTGTGCTAAATCTTTTATACATTCTGCATTTCTATTTCTAAATAATTCTGTAACACTTTGTTTTTGATTATATCCTATTTCTAGCAACAATGTTCCATTATCATTTAAATATTTTTCGTATTCAATTGCTATTATTTTATAAAATTCAAGTCCATCAAATCCTCCATCTAGTGCAATATTTGGCTCTTGTTGTACATCCTTTGATAGCTTACCTATTGTTTCTGTTTCTATATATGGTGGATTTGACACAATTATATCAAATTTTTCATTTATATTCTCAAACATATTTGAATTTATAAAATTTATATGTACATCATTCGTCTTTGCATTTTTTTTAGCTACTTCTAAAGCTTTATCACTTATATCACTTGCATATACTTGTACAGCTTGATTTTTAAACACATTTGCTATACTAACTGCTATAGCTCCACTTCCTGTACATAAGTCTAACACTTTTATATATTTTTTTTCATATTGTTTAATTATATTTATTGTTTGTAACACTAAAATTTCAGTATCTGGCTGAGGTATTAAAACATTTTCATCAACATAAAAATTTAAATTCATAAATTCTTGATTATGTGTTATATATTGTAAAGGCTTTCCTTGTATTAATTCATTAATGCAAGTTATAAATTTCGTTTCTATTTCTTTATCCTGATTTTCATCATTATGTATAACTAAATAAGAATCACCTGCATTTAAAATGTATTTTAATAATACTTTAGTTTTAATGTTTTCGTCTTCAATTTTATTTTCTATTAATTTATTTTTTCCATAATTAATTAGTTCTTTAATTTTCATAATTTTTCCTTTTACATAAAAAAATCCCCCACATTAGCCGTAAGTTAAATGAAATTTTAAGAGCCTGTTTGCACAGGTGGGTGTCTTGTTGAATGCTCCTGGGTTTCTTATATAAATATAAGCTTACACGCCACATTCAAAGTCGGACTCCCTTTAATCTATTTGTTGGTTCTAAAATTCCAGTCTACACGTACCACGCAGGGATTTTTTATTTAGTTTCTTATTATACTTATATACTATCATATTAATAATATAATTTCAATATGTTTTTAGTTATTCTTTACATTTTTTGTGTAAATTATGTCTATATTATTATCTCTCTTTTTAACATTTTATCTGTAACATTCCCTATCCCCATAAATTTGTTTTCTTCATTATAAATTCTATATAATCCATCATCTAAATTATATGTAAGTTTTACTCCATTTAAAAAATGCCCTAATCTTTTATTATCTAATATAATTTTAGCTTTATTTTGACTTTCAAAAAAATCTTCAATTGTTATAAAATGTTCTTTTATGAAATCTTCGTTTTCTTTATTTTCTTCAAGTTCTTTTACATTAATTGAATTTTGTATATTAAACTTTCCAACTACAGTTCTTTCTAGTTCTTTCATATATCCAACTGTTTCAAGTTTTTCAGCAATATCTTCACACAAACTTCTTATATATGTTCCCTTTGAGCATTTTACTTTAAAGCATATTTCTTTTTCTTCCTTATTTATGCTTATTAATTCTATATTATATATTTCTATTGTTCTTGGTTTAATTTCTATGCTTTCACCTTTTCTTGCATATTCATAAAGTTTCTTTCCTTTTACTTTTATTGCTGAATACATTGGTGGTATTTGGCTTTGCACTCCTAAAAACATTTTTAATATATTATTTACATTATCTTCTTTTAAGCAACTTTCTGTAACTTCTTTTTCTTCAATTACACTTCCTTCGCTATCTGCTGTATCTCGTTTCTGACCTAGCTTTAATGTACATATATATTCTTTATCATGTTCTATCAAGTAATATGAAAGTTTTGTACCTTGTCCTACTAAAATTGGTAATACACCTGTTGCATTTGGATCTAACGTTCCTGTATGTCCAACTTTTGTTTTAAATATCCTTTTTACTTTGTTTACAACATCATGTGATGTGCATCCTTTTGTTTTATTTATTACTATGATTCCGTCCAATTTTTTCTCCTTTTATTAAAGAGTAGAATTATAATCCTACTCTTTTCTTATTTATTTTAAATATGATTTAACTTGATACAATAGTTTTTCTTTTACTTGTTCAATAGATCCTTGTATTAGGGCACCTGCAGCCTTTTGGTGACCGCCCCCTCCAAACATTAAACATACGTCAGATACATTAACATAGTCATTTGATCTTAAAGATACTTTGCATCCTTTGTCCGTTTGTCTAACAAATATAGATACTTCAACACCTTCTACATCTCTTCCAACTTCTACAATTCCCTCATGGTCTCCATTTTGAGCTCCAACTTTTTGTTCATCTTCTTCAGTTATATATGTAAAAGCTATTTTCCCATCTTCTAAAAATTCTATTCTATCAGATGCAATTCTATGTAATTCAAAATTTGCTTTTGTTTTTACTTGTAAAACCTGTCTATATATTTTTGATACATTTACTCCTTTATTTAAAAGCCATGCAACAAACTCAAAAGTTTCAGCTGTTACTCCTGAATATTTAAAACCACCTGTATCTGTTATAATTCCAGTTAAAATACAGCTTCCTATATCTTTCGTTATTTCCATTCCGAAATATTCTAAAATAGTAATTAATATTTGGGCACATGCTGGTGCAACAGGGTTTACAAAGTTTATATCTCCATACATTGTATTTGTTCCATGATGATCAATATCAATCTTCATTTTTGCGCTTTCAAAATAATTTGCAAAACCATTTAGCATTTTAATTGTAGCACAATCTACTGATATTGCTAAATCATATTTTTCTACATTTGATTCTTTTTTTATATCATCAATCCCTGGTAAAAATTCAAAAACCTTAGAATATTCAGGAATAATAATATCTGGATTTTTTCCATATTGTTTTAAAGCATTATATAGTGCTAAAGCTGTTCCTACTGCATCTCCATCTGGATTTTCATGTGTAAGAATAACTATACTATTTGCTTTGTTTATTTCCTCTAATATATTGTCAAGAGTACTCATCTTCTCTTCCTTCCCTTTATGAACCGGACATTGTATTTAAATTGTCCGGTTTCATTTTTTATTGTTCATTCTTTAAATCTTTTAGGATTGAATCTATTCTTTCTCCATAGTCTAATGAATCATCTAATTCAAATACTAACTCTGGAGTAATTCTTAAATTAATTGTTTTTGCAATTTGGCTTCTTATAAAACCTGAAGATTCCTTTAAGCCTTCCATTGTTTTTTGTGTATTTTTAGAATTTAAAATACTTACATACACCTTGGCATACTTAAAGTCTGGAGTTATTTTAGCTCGTGTTACACTTATCATTCCTGTAACATTAGGATTTTTAAGTTCATAATTTATAATTTGGCTAAGCTCTCTTTTTAATTCTTCATTAATTCTATTAAGCCTTGCTTCATTTTTAGGCATTAAATTTTCCTCCTATTTTTTTACTTCTTCCATTACAAAGAATTCTATAACATCTAATTCTTTTAGATCATTATATTTTTCAATTTGAATACCACATTCAAATCCTTTTGTAACTTCTTTAACATCATCTTTGAAACGTTTTAATGATGCAAGCTTTCCTTCATGTATAACAACATTGTCACGGATTACTCTTACTCCTGCGTTTCTTTCAACTTTTCCATCTAATACATAACATCCAGCAATTGTTCCAACATTTGATACTTTAAATGTTTGTCTTACTTCTGCATTTCCTATTACTTTTTCTTCATATACAGGATCAAGCATTCCCTTCATTGCAGATTCAACATCTTCAATTGCTTGATATATAACAGAATATTGTTTTATTTCTACGCCATCTTTTTCAGCCATATCTTTTGCTGCTAAGTTTGGTCTTACATCAAATGCTATAATAATTGCTTTTGCAGCTTTGGCAAGTTGTACATCAGACTCGCTAACTGCTCCAACTGCTGTATGAATTGATTTAACAATAACTTCCTCATTAGATAATTTTTCTAATGATTGTTTTAGTGCTTCTGCTGTTCCTTGTACATCTGCTTTAACAATAAGATTTAATTGTTTTAGATTTTCTGTTTCCATTTTTTCAAATAGGTTGCTTAATGTAACTCTATTATCTTCAGCTACTTTCTTTTCTCTTTCTTGACGTTTTCTTCTTTCAATTAGATGTTTTGCCATCTTTTCATCTTTAACTTCGTAGAAAGTATCCCCTGCTTCTGGAACTTCTGTTAATCCCATAATTTCAACAGGTGTTGAAGGACCGGCTTTTTTAATTCTTTGTCCTTTGTCATTCTTCATAGCTCTTATTCTACCTATAGATGTGCCAACAACTACTGTATCTCCTTCATCAAGAGTTCCTCTTTGTACAAGCATTGATGCAATAGGTCCTTTTGCTTTATCAAGTCTTGCTTCAATAACAGTTCCTTTTGCTTGCTTATTTGGATTAGCTTTAAGTTCTTTCATATCAGCAACTAATAATACCATTTCTAATAAGTTTTCAATATTAAGTTTTTTCTTTGCAGAAATTGGAACAAATATTGTATCTCCACCCCATTCTTCTGCAACTAGATCATATTCCATTAATTCTTGTTTTATTTTATCAACATTAGCTCCTGGTAAATCTATTTTATTTACTGCAACTATGATTGGAATTTCTGCTGCTTTTGCATGGTTTATAGCTTCAATTGTTTGAGGCATTACTCCATCATCTGCAGCTACAACTAATATTGCAATATCTGTAATTTGCGCACCTCTTGCTCTCATACTTGTGAAAGCTTCATGTCCTGGCGTATCTAAGAATGTTATTTCTCTTCCATTTACATTTACCTTGTAAGCACCAATATGTTGCGTAATTCCTCCAGCTTCTCCACCAATTACATTTGTACTTCTTATTGCATCTAATAGTGATGTTTTACCATGGTCTACGTGTCCCATAACAACTACTACTGGTGGTCTTGGCTCTAATTCATCTGGTGAATCTTCTGTTTCATCAAATAATATATCTTCTTCTTTTACTTCATTTTTCTTTGTTGCAGTAATACCAAACTCGCTTGCAACAAGGTATGCAGTATCAAAGTCTATTGAATTATTTATTGTAGCCATAATACCTAATGTAAATAATTTCTTTATAACCTCTGCTGTTGTTTTCTTCATTTCAGCTGCTAAATCTTTTACAGTTATATTTTCAGGAATAGTTATTTCTTTTAGTTCAAATATTTTTTGTTTATTTCTTACTTCTTCTTCCTTTTGAACTTTCTTCTTGTTTTTCTTTCCTCTTGCTGTTGATAAATCATAGTATTCAAGCATTCCGCCATCTTGTTCATTAAACATATTTGATAGTTTATCTACTTGTTTTAAATCTTTTAATTTTTCTCCATCAAATTCTTCGAATCTTCCAGATTTTCTTGATTTTTTCTTATTTGCTTTATTTGCATCTTCAAACTTACTGTTTGCTTTTTGTTTTTCAATTACTTTATTTGAATAATCTCTTTGAAGCTCTTTTTCAACAATTTCAGTTGTCATTATATTTTTTATGTTTTTATCTATTCCTTTTTCGTCTAATGGTCTATTTCTATTAAATTGTCCTCTATTATCTCTGCCATCTCTATTTTGATTAAATCTGTCATTTTGGTTGTTTCTGAAGTTATTATTTCTATTATCTCCATTTTGACCATTTCTATAACCATTATTGCGATAATCATTATTCCTGTTTTCGCCATTTTGATTTCTAAAATTGTTGTTTCTATTATCTCCGTATTGATTATTTCTATATCCATTATTTCTGTTTTCACCATTTTGATTTCTAAAGTTGTTATTTCTATTATTGTTCATATTTCTGTTATCTCTATAATTATTACTTCTTTCTTGATAATTATTATTTCTTTCCTTTTGAGCAAAATTATTTTCCTTATTTATAGTTTGAACATTTTCTTTATTTTCTACTACTTCTTTTTGAACTGGAACTTGTTTTACATCTTGCTTTACTTCTTCTTTTGGTTCTTCTTTCTTTTCAGGAACTTCTACCTTTTTTTCTTCTACTTTTTCAGCTTTCTTTTCTTCTTTTGGTTTTATTCCAAAAAGTTCATTTACTGTAAGAGGCTTAGTTTGTTTATTTCTATATACAATGTTATAGTCTTTATTATTATTTCTCTCTACAAATCCTACATTTTTTGCATGTTCTTCATTTCTTTTTTGTTTTTCAATGTTTTCTCTTTCTTCCTCTTCTGAAATAATAACTTCTCTTCTTATAATAACTGGTGAACTTTCTTTCTTTGTATCTTTTTGCTCTTTTGCTTTTGCTGTTTTTTCACCATCATTTTGCTTTTTGCTTGTTCCAAAGCTCTCTTTTATTGTTTTTGCTTGATCTTCGTCAATTGAACTTAAATGACTTGTTACACTAATTCCTAATTTTTGTGCTCTTTCAATTATTTCTTTACTGGCTAAGCCTATTTCCTTTGCAATTTCATGTATTTTTATCTTACCCAATAACTTCACCCCCATTAATTATTTTAGAAATCTCTTTTGAAAAGTTTATATCACTAATTCCTATTATAGCTTTATTATTTTTACCTATTGCATTACTAATTTTTTCTATTGTTAATGCCTCATATATAGGTACATTTTCTTTTTCACAAATTCTTTTAAAATTTGATTTGGTATTTTCTGATGCATCCTGTGCAATAATTACTAATTTTATTTTTTTCTTTTCTATTGCAGATTTACATGCTTCTGATCCAAAAACTATTTTCCCAGCTTTGGTTGCTAATCCCAATAGACCACATACTTTTTTATTATTTTCCAAGCATTACACCTCTTAAATCATTATAAACATTTTCATCAATTTTCATTTCAAAAGCTTTCTCTAGCTTTTTACCTTTAATAGCCTTTTCCAAGCATTCTATACTATCGCATATATATGCTCCTCTTCCTGACGCTTTACCGGTTCTGTCTACTGTGATTTTCCCTTCTTTATTTTTTACAATTCTAATAAAACTATTTTTATCAGCTTTTAAATTGCAACCTATGCAGGTTCTTTGTGGTATACTTTTCAAACTTTCACTCCCTTTTATTTTATTCAGCTTGTTTATTTATATTATTCTTTTTCATCTTCATCTGAATTTTCTTCTTGAGCTTTTGCAAGCATTTCTCTAAATTGAGATTCACTCTTGATATCTATTTTCCAATTTGTAAGTCTTGCTGCAAGTCTTGCATTTTGTCCCATTTTTCCAATCGCTAATGATAATTGGTCATCAGGTACAATTACTTGTGCAAATTTTTCATCTTCTTTTACATCTACAGCCATAACTTGAGCTGGAAGTAAAGCTGCTGAAATAAATATTGCTGGATCTGCTGACCATTCTATAACATCAATTTTTTCTCCATGTAATTCATTTATAATATTTTGAATACGTATTCCTTTTTGTCCTACACAAGAACCTACTGGATCAATGTTTTCATTTGGAGAATATACTGCAACTTTGCTTCTATTTCCAGCATCTCTTGATACACTTTTAATTTCGATAACTCCTTCATATATTTCAGGAATTTCTAATTCAAATAATTTTCTTACGAAATCTTGATGTGCTCTTGAAACAATGACTTGTGGTGCACCTTTTACTCCTCTTTCAACATCTACTATATATGCTCTAATTTTATCATTTACTCTATATGTTTCTGTTGGAACTTGTTCTTTTACTGGCATAATTCCTTCTAATTTTCCTAAGTCTAAAACAACAACTCCACCATCTGCTTTTTGTATAATACCTGAAACAATTTCGCCTTTTCTTTGGCTAAATTCATCAAATAAGAAGTTTCTTGATGCTTCTCTTATTTTTTGTATAATAACTTGTTTAGCTGTTCCTGCTGCAATTCTTCCAAAGTTTTTTGGAACTAATTCTATTTCTGCTTTATCTCCAACTTGAAGTTTGCTATCTAATTTTCTTGCATCTTCAAGTGTAATTTGTAATCTATCATCTTCAATATCTTCTGGCTTTTCTACTACATCTTTTTCTGCATATACATGAATTTCTCCTGTAACTCTGTCCATTGTTACTCTTACATTTTCAACTGAATCAAAATTTCTTTTGTATGCTGTAACTAATGCTGTTTCGATTGATTCTAGCATATAGTCTTTACTAATTCCTTTTTCTTTTTCTAATTCCTCCATTGCCATTATTAATTCTGTACTATCAATTGCTGGTGTAACTTTCTTTTCTACTTTCTTTTTCATTTTTCTAATTCCTCCTTTATATTTCATCCCAGTTATATATTGTTTTTATTTGTGATATATCTTTTCTATTTAACTTTATTTCATTTTCTTGAACTTTTAATGTAATTTCATCATCTTTAAAGTTTTCTAATATTCCTACAAATTCTTTTTGTTTATTAATTGGTTTAAATAGCTTTACTTCTACTTCTACTCCAATATTATTTGCAAGATGCTTATCTTTTCTAAGTACCTTTTCAACACCTGTTGAGGATACTTCTAAAAAATATTGTTCTTTAATATAGTCTGCTGTATCTAATAAGTCATTTATTCCATCATTTACTTTTTCGCAATCATTTAAGTCAATGCTTCCGTTTTCTTTTTCAATATATATGCGTAAAAAATAATTTTGTCCTTCTTTTACATATTGCACATCATAAAGCTTGTATCCTAATTCTTCTATCTTCTTTTGCAATAAATTTTCTACTCTTTCTTCAATACTTGCCATAAGACTCTCCTTATTTTCCTTATTTACGTATAGAAGAGTGGAATTTGCTTCCACTCTTCTATCTTAATTTTTATGCTTTTATTATTATACTTCAATTTTTTGCCATTTGCAAGGGGTTTTGGCTAATTTTTCATTATTATTTTTTATTTGCATTAAATTTAGTTTTATATTTCTTGACTTTTTTACTATTTTTTGTTATATTTAATAAGTATTATTTATGGCCCCTTGGTCAAGCGGTTAAGACGCAGCCCTCTCAAGGCTGAATCATGGGTTCGATTCCCGTAGGGGTCACCAATCTAAAAAAATAGAGTATCAAGTAATTTATATTTTTACTTGATACTCTATTTTTATATTTTATTTAACTACACAGTTTTATTTATATAATATCAAAAATACATTCTCATTTACTCTTTATTTCTATACATAAATCTAATATTTCCTTTAATCTATCATCTTGCTTTGTTAAATATATGTAACCAATTAAAGCTTCAAATGCTGTTGAATACATATATTCTTGTACAGTTGCATTTTTAGGCAAATGGTGATTTTCTGCATTTCTTCCTCTTTTAACAATTTCTTGTTCTTTTTCCGTTAGATTGTCCATTAGCTTTTCTAAAATTTCTGCCTGTGCCTTAGCTTTTACATACTTTATCGATTCTATATGTAGTTTATGTGGCTTTAACTTTGTTGTATTTATTAAATAATTTCTTATATATAATTCATATACTGCGTCTCCAATGTATGCCCATGTAAGTGGCGACATAGTATCTACATCTATATTTTCGTTTTTTCTTTCAATTATTTCTATCAATATAATCATTCCTTTTACCTTTATTTATGGTGCTATCTCTAATGTAATATTACCCAATTTTCCGCTTCTAAAATCATCAAGTATTATCTTTGCAACTTTTTCTTCATCTATGTTGCCTCCAGATATAAGAGCACCTCTTTTTTTACCTATTTCATCCATAATCATTACAATTTTCTCATTATACTCTAAATCTTCTTGTCCTAAAATTTCTTCAATTTTTTCATTTGTTATACCATATCTCTTTATTACATTTTGTCTATATGATTCAATCAAATATTTTAAAAGATTAAATCCAATTTCTATTGTTTCAATTACATCATCTTTTATTGAGCCAATGTATGCAAGTTTCAATCCAACATCTTCACTTTCAAATTTTGGCCATAACACACCTGGTGTATCTAATAATTCAATGTTA
This sequence comes from uncultured Clostridia bacterium, assembly GCA_934121885.1. Classification (GTDB taxonomy): domain Bacteria; phylum Bacillota; class Clostridia; order TANB77; family CAG-508; genus CALXVA01. Next base: position 210,626 of record CAKOVH010000001.1, read on the forward strand.
TCTGCAATTCTTACCCATTGTTTTTGTCTTGTTACCCCTGGTCTATTTCCTACTTGTGCAGTATTTTTCTTTGTTATTCTATTAATAAATGAAGATTTTCCCACATTTGGAATACCTAATATCATAACTCTTATTGATTTTCCTATTCTACCTTTATTAGAAAATTTTTCTTCATTTTGTGTATAAATTTCTCCTATTTTTCTTACAGCTTGTTCAATTCCCTTTCCTGAATTTGAATCAACCAAAACAGCTGGTATTTTATTTTTTTCAAAATAGCTTATCCACTTTTGATTTTGAACTCCATCTGATAAGTCAGATTTGTTTAAAACTATTAGTCTTTGCTTTCCTTTTGTGTATTCTCTTATATCTGGATTCTGGCTAGACTTTGGTATCCTTGCATCTATTATTTCAATTACAACATCTATTATTTTTAAATCTTCTATTATTTGTTTTTTAGTTTTTGCCATATGGCCTGGATACCAGTTGATTCCGACTGATGGAAAACTTTTTGGACTATCATCTTTTTTCTTTTCTGCTCTGATTTTTCTTTTTTGATACATATCCATTTTAATCACTTCCTTTTTACAACTTGTAATTTGTATGTTACTTAACAACTTTCTCTATCCTAGTATATTCATCTTCAGTTACCTGATAAATACCATTATAAGGTTGCTCAATATAATATTGATTGTCTTTTTTATAAATATAAGCTGATTTATAATTTCCAGAATCATTTTTAAATTTGACAAAATATAATATATCAGGGTTAACTGGAATATCATTTACACTTTCTATATGAGTTTTTTTATCTGCAAAAACCTCATAAATTTCTTCTATTGATTCTTCATCGTTGAACTCTTTTTCATTATCATATTGAGCTAAAGTATCTATTGTTATACTTGATATTTCTTTTAACTCAAATAAATTAATTACATATTCCTTATTTTTATTTAATTCTTCTTCAAATTCTTTTTCATATTTTTGTATTTCTTCATTAAAATCATTATACTCCATAAACCATGAACCTATTTTTATATCATCAAATCCAGCTATGGTATGAAAATCTATAACTTTATATCCTAATCCAAAAAATTCAACCGTTCCACCATCAAGTATAGTTCCTGCTGGATTTTTAATACAAAATATTGGTCTTTCATTATTTTTTACTCTATTGTAATCAACTATAAAAAATATTAAACCTAAAATAATTACAATTCCTAGTACACTACTTATAATCTTTAATCCTTTTTTCATAAATACCACCAATTTACCTTTCTTTTTAAAACTTAATGATAGCGATAACTTACTATTTTATTTCATCAAGTTTCTTTTGCTCTTTTATTTCTAATTTTTTCCTTTCTCTTTCAAGTTCTTTTAAACTCTTTTTAGGTGTTGGCATTTCTTCTGGCATCATTCCACCAATATCTGCAATT
>CAKOVH010000002.1 GCA_934121885.1 uncultured Clostridia bacterium
TAAGTTTTCTCCTCAGATCTAATGGCATCCATAAATTCTTTAGCTTCTTTTTTCCAATTTTCATAATCAATCTTATAAACTTCTATATCAGGATTACGCTTTACTAGCATTGCTTTTTTTGCATAAATCTTACGATATTTACCATAAACAATTTCATTTTCTTGTTTAATTCTTTGAGCAATCTGATTTCCAATATCTCTACAAGTTTGTTTCCCTTTGAATAAATTGTTACAATAATTAATGCGTGGATTGTCTGTTATAAAGTATTTACCACAATTTTTACATTTCTTAATAAGATATTTATTACTAAGTACAAATTGAAATAATGTAACATATAAAATTCCATAAATATTTTCGTTACTAGAGCTATAATCTGGTTCAACTTCATAAGATGGTGCAGACTTAAAGAATTTTATTAAATCTTTTTCTGTATTTCCTTTAATATCAGAAATAGTTCTAAAAGAAAAGCCTTGTGGCATAGAAAAATGATTATTTATAAATCTATCAAGTTCCTTAAAATGAGAATTATAATAAATATAAAATCTTATTTTTGTACTAAAATCATTTATTTCTTTAATGTTATTAAGGTTAAATATATAATTAACAAATTTTGATAATAGTTCTTGACCATGTTTTGAGTCTTTTTTTATTTCTTCATAATATTTTTTAAATAAATTTTTTACTTTACTAAAAGAATAAAATTTATTAATTTCAAATTTATTTATATCTTCTTCTCCAGTATATATTATGTATGAAGTGAAAAACTTAGTAAACCACATAAAACATTCATCAATATTATCAAAATCACAATTTAAGAAAGAGATGAGTTCGCTACAAAGTGGTTGTGTGTTAGTTATAGTATCAATAGTAAAATAGCCAGTATCTCCATCTTTTAAATCATAATACTTAGGTTTTGATGATTTTGTTTTTCCATATAAAAATGCCTTATGGGTAAATTCTTCATTTGTTGAAACAAAGATATTTATAGGTTCATCATATTCTAATTTATTCATAGTTCCTCCGTTAACAGTTTATAAATTCACTTAAAGTTAACCTGATATCAAAATAAAACAAAAGGTATTTACAAAGTTAACTATTGACAATATAATACAAATGTTAACAAAAGTCAATACTAAATTTCAAAAAAACAGGAGGTGATATTATGGAATTACCAAAAATTCAAAGGACAACACTAACAATGAAAGAAGCAGCAGAGTATTTAGGTGTATCTTACTGGTTGATAAATCAATTAGTAAGAAGAAAGCAAATACCATGCTCTAAAGTTGGTGGAAAGTATTTATTTAGAGTACAAGCGCTAGATGAATATTTAAAAAATATGGAACAAAAATCTATAAGTTAGATTACAAAGAAAGCGAGGAAAGGAGGATATGTATAGTTTACAATGGTTGAAAATAGAATTAAAAATATTCTCAAATAGGAAAATTCAAATACTGTTAAGAGAACCAGATGGAGATACATATTTTAGAGTATGGATTCAATTATTAATTATTGCTGTAGAATGCAATAGAAATGGAAAATTAGTAATAGGCAATAATAAACCAATGACAATAGAAAATTTTTCAAAGATTATGGGAAAATCTAAGAAAAAAATTGAAAAAATTATTCAAAAATTTCTAGAATTAAATATGCTAATTGTAGAAGATGAAGCATATAAAATTAAAAATTGGGACAAGTATCAAAGCATTGAGCCATATGAAAAATATAAAGAACAAAATAGAATTAGACAACAAAAATATCGTGAAAAGTTGAAAAGTGAAAAAGAAGAAAGTAACGTTACAATAACGTTGGATAACACACAAGAAGAAAATAAGATTAAAAATATATTAAATAAAGAAGGAGATGAGAATAGAAGTGGATTTAGAAAATGTGAATTTTAAAGTTATCACCAATGAAGGTGCAAAATGTGGATTTTGCAATAAAAAATTAAAGCCAGTAGGATTAAGTTATCTTTATGCAAATGTTAATCACGATATGGTAGAGTATGAAAGGTGTGATTGTAGTGAAGCAATTACATTTTGGAAACAATATGATTCAAAGCAAAATGAAAAAGAAAAACAAAGAAAGTATAGAGAAATTATAAATAAAATATATAAGGATGGTTGTATAAAAAAGAAATTAAAATATTGTAATTTTTTAAATTTTGATAGATTTAAAGATAACCAAGAAACAATAACAACATTAATGAAATATACACATTTGTGTATAGAAAATAAAGTTAAAGATGGAATTATTATATATGGAAGTATAGGATATGAAAACACTCATTTAGCAGCAAGTATCGCTAATGAGATTATTAGAAATAAAAAAATTGCATTATTGGAAAGAACTAGTTCTATAATAGATAGAATAAAAGAATCTTTTAATAAAACTGTTACGACAGAGTCAGAAATTATGGAACTTTATTCTAATGTTGATATGTTAATTATCGATGATTTTGGGAGTGAAACAATAAGTAAATGGGCTTTAGAAAAGTTGTATAGAATTATTAATAATAGATATGAAAACGAGTTACCAATAGTAATTACAACTAGATATACAAGAGAAGAATTGATGGAGGAAATTGCTATTGAAAATAGGAAATTAGCAGAAGAATTTATACAAATTTTATACAAAATGTGTTATGGAATTTCACTCATAAAAAATGATAGAAATGCAAAAGAAAAAGCTAGCAAAAGCGATAAAACTAAATGCTAACTTAATCCAAAATCTAAAAATATTATAATATATTTTTAAACAGAAGTAAAGCAAAAAAGTTCAAGTTTTTATTTTAGAAATTTGAACTTTTTTTGAAAATATTTTGAAAAAATTTATATTAAAAATATCCCTCGGAGAGCCAAAAAGGGTATTAGGGCATTTTGCCCTAAACAGCAAAAAGGGTGTCAAGACACCACGCTGGCGAATATTAGGCATTAAAAAATGCCTCATTATTCGGAGCAAAATAAATTTTGCTAACTATCAATGCTACGTAGACTAGCATTAATAAAATTAAAAAAGTAGGAGTGATGAAAAATGAAAATGGATTCAGAGCAAGTTTTAGATAGTATTTTCTTATCATATAATAAAATCTTAAAGAGATTGCAATTACTAGGTGTTACTACTAAATATGGAAAAGAAATAACACATAAAGATTTAAGAAAAGCTATAGAAGTTATGCTAAAAAAACATCCAACTTGCAGATGGAGGAGTGAGAAAGTAAAAAGTAGGAAATATTTTATTTTAGCAGAAGGATATGCATGGTTAAATCAAGTGTATTTTCAAAAGAAAAAATCACTAACAGATGCTGATGTGGATTTTTTTGAAGATAGAATTAGGCAATATGAAGAATTGTTAAAAGTAGAACATCATGAAAATTGGTGGAATGAAGACATGGATATAAAACAGTTATGCAATTACTTCAATAGGAAAGGAAATACTATTAGAAAAGCTATTAAAAAAATGTGTACTAATGGATTTGAACAATATAAATTTTTAGTTGATGGCAAAGTTCTTATTTCTAGTAAAGGTGTTGAGTGGATTTGTAAAAATGTTTTTAAACAAAAATATTTGGAATTGTTAGAAAAGTATAAGATGGAGTTAACTGAAAAATATATTAAAGCTGGTTATCCTTATGATATTTTCTTTGGAAGAAATTAAAGATAAAGATAAAGATAAATATAAAAATTATAAAAAACTATTGTAAAAGAAACAAATGTTTGGTAAAATATAAAAAATGAATTTTAACAAGAAAATTTTTATAATTTAACCAAAATATATTGATTTTTATTTAAAGTTCATGTAAAATGGACATTGTGAAAGGAGAGTTGTTATGCAATTTTATACTATACAACAAATATCTGAAATGTCAGGGAAAAGTCAAAAAACCGTAAGGAGACACATTGCAGCGAAAAAACTAAAATCAGAAAAGGTGCAAAATAAATACAGAATTTCAGAAGATGATTATAAAGAATGGATAAATGGAATAGTATTTGAAGAAGAGGATAAAGGAGTCTTTACAAAGAAAATAGATAATGAAGTAAATAATAGCTATAATATAAATTGGGCAGATATATCAAAAGAGTGGAAAGTAGATGGCTGGAAAAATAAAAGTGACAGAAATGGATATAAGTTCATAGATTTATTCTCTGGTGCTGGTGGACTAAGTTGTGGATTAGTAATGGCTGGATTTACTCCAGTTGCATCAGTGGAAATAATGCCTGAAGCAGTAGAAACATATAAATATAATTTCGTAAATAAAAAAGGTTTTAATGAAAAAGTTGAAACAAGAGATATAAGAACACAAGAAGTAAAGGAAGAATTATATAAAACAATAGGTAATCAACATATAGATTTAATTGTTGGAGGATTCCCTTGTCAGGGATTTAGTATGGCAGGTAATAGAGTGATTTCAGATCCAAGAAATAGTTTATATTTAGAAATGTTAGAGATAGTTAAAAATGTTAAACCTGATTATGTAGTTATGGAAAATGTCGAAGGTTTAAGAACAATGTTAGATGGAAAAGTTGAAACACAAATAATCAATGACTATAAAGAAATTGGATACGAAATAAATGTAACTACACTAAATGCTGCAGATTATGGAGTTGCACAACAAAGAAAACGTGTTATATTTATAGGAAATAGAATAGGAAACAAAAATTATCATCCAAAGCCATTATATGAACCAAATAATTATAAAACTTTAGGCTCAGCTATATACAAATTTATGAATATAGATGAAGACAAAAGTATAAATCATGTGTTTACAAGACATACAGAAGATATGAAAAAAAGATTAGCAAATGTACCTGAAGGATCAAGCTTATTTAAAAATTATTCTGATTCATGGAAAAAATCCCCATGGGATAAACCATCATGTACTATAAAGGAAAATCATGGCGCTGTAAATATACATCCAAAACTACCAAGAGTATTAACAGCTAGAGAAATAGCAGCAATTCAATCTTTTCCAGATGATTTTATATTCCAAGGAGCAAAAAAATGGCAGTTAGTTCAAATAGGAAATGCAGTACCTCCATTATTAGGAAAGGCAATAGGATTATCAGTTGAAAAAGGATTAAATGAAAAAAATAAATAAAAGAAGATATTGATTTATCTTCTTTTTTCTATGTTTATTATTCCATTTTTTAAATTTATTGTATATATTTCTAAAGGTTTGGTACCATAAAATTTTTCTCTTTCTAATATTATAGTTTCTAAATCAGCAAATTTTTCACATATTATAATAGGTCTAGTTAAATTAGAACCTTTGGCTAATTTAGAATTTATCCATTTTGAGTAAAGTAGAGCTTTATTAATATGATCTTCATTTAACTTATCTCTTTGAAATTCCAGTAGATTTATTTTATCAATGTTGGTATTGTCAGATGATTCCATAATTAAGTAATCAATTTCGCTCTTATCAATGCTATATGGTAGGTAGTTTGCATACCAAAATATATTATCAATATTTATATTAATTTTTGATAATGCAGATTTATTAGAGTCTCTAATTATCATATTAAATAATAGTTCCATAAATTTTTCATATTTTACGGTACCGTTTTTGTTTATGTATGAAATATTATTGAATTTTAAACTAGAATAATTTGTAATTTCTTTATTTTCATATTTATTATAATTTATTTTTATTTCATTGTTTATTTTTACTTTTTTTGTTTTTCTATTATAGAATTTATAATCTGGATTCTCGTTAATTAATTTTTGTATTAAAAATTCTGTTTCATATGGTGATAGTGGAGTAGATGCTCTGGACTTATCAGCTACTTTTTTTCCAACTATATTCCATAAGTCAATTTTATTATAAGGGTCATTCAAAATATCATATTCTGTTATTGGATTTTTAAAAGAATATGCTAATTCAATTTTTGCTTTTATATATTCTGGCTCATCATAATCAAAAAATGGATTTGATATTATTCTATAAACACCCCCAATATAACTATCAGGATTATTTCCTTTGGTTTCCCATAGAAATACATAATCGCCCAGTTGAAGTTGATACATATCTGCTATTATACTTGTAAGAGAACCAAATAATCTTGAACCAGAAATAGGTGGAAGTTTTGCTTTTATTTCCATCTTATCATTTACATTTCCCATAAAAGTATGATCTACAACAAAAATTCTTCCTTTCATATTATCCCTCCTCAATAAGCTTTATTAAATTTGTTAGATTGAATCTAAACTTATAGCAATTTCTATTTTTATGTACTTGGAATTCTCCTATCGATATGCCGTTATATTTTACAGTATTGCTTTCATTCCAATCTTCAAGGTTTTCTTTTGTAAACGATATATTTTCACGTTTCCATTTAAAATTTGATGCATAATCTTTTTTAAAAATATTATAAAAATATTCATCTTTCTTTTGATATATCCATAATAAATAATCAGAATCAAATAAGTGAGTAGCATATATATTAAGCATTTCATCTATATGCTTATACACCATTTCTTTAAATGATAATTCATTAATTTGATCTGAATCACATAGATGTTTAAAATACAAGTAACAGGTGCTTGAACTTGGTTGACCTACTTCTGGTGGACATACCATATTTCCCGTATTGGTCTTTAAAGATAACGTTAAATTGCCTTCTAATAGAAAATCGTAAGGACATTTACTTTCCGCTTTTCTAAAACCTTGTTCAGATCCTGTATGCTTTATTGGTTTTGGCAGATATTGAAAAGAATCTATAATTGTATCCCTAATTTGTGATTCTATAATTCTAGAAGTTCTGCCTACTAAATGAGACGGAAAATCTAAATTAAACACATCACAAATTGTCTTTTCGGCAGTCATTCCAAAAGTTTCTGTATTCAATGAAATTGTCTTTAAAAATTCAATTACAGATTTCATAATAAATCTAAATTTAAATGTCCTATTTTTATGAATTTGAATTTCTGCAATTGATTTATTTTTGTATTTTAGAGTTGTACTCTCTGTCCAATTTTCTAAATCTCTTGTAAAAGTAAAATTAGAACGATCAAATTCTAAATCTAAAAACTGATTTCTGTCAAAAATTGTATATGTTAATTGATTAGCGGATGTATACTGAAACCATATTGTGAAATCAGATATAAAAAGATAATCAAAAAATATAGGTAACATCGTATGAATATTATTATATACAATTGACTTAATTTCTTCTTTGTCTTTAATATTTTTATCTACAAATTGATTAAAGTGATAATTAAATGTTTCTATTCCTGCTTGTCCAACTACTCTTGGAGCAATTTTATCTCCAGATTTTGATGTCCTAATTGAAAGTGTTTTTGAATTCATTAGTATAAAATTATTAGGATTATATCTTTCTCCAGGATTATCAGAATTAGTATATGTAACACATTCTCTAGGAATGACTCCTAATTCGTCAAATGCAGATACAACAACTTCTTTAATACTTAAACTATTTATATAATCTTCATTGTAGTTAGATTCAAATTGTTCTTTAGCTTCTATAGGAACTTGTACATCAAAATAATCACAGATAAATTTTTGAATAGTAATTCCTAAATCTGCATTATTCATTAGAACCACCCTCTTCGTCTATAAATAATTTATAAGTTTCAATTTCTAATGCATCTGCAATTTTCTGAATATTATCTAAAGAAATACTTCTTCTTTTTGATTCGATAGCACTAATGTATGTTCTATGTAATTTGGATTTTTCTGCGAATTTTTCTTGAGATAAACCAAGCTCATTTCTATATTTTTTTAAATTTTTACTAAAAGTTTCTTTTATATCCATAATATCCCTCCAATATAATTAAACAGCAAGGATACAAATTGGTCAACAGACAATAAGTAACATATCATTGAATAATATAGAATTTTATGATAAAATATCAAATATAAAATTAAATAATATGGAGTTAAATAATGAAAATAAAGTGTTTAATTTGTGGAGATATAATTGAATCAAAAAGTGTGCATAATTTAGTTACTTGCAAATGTGAGTCATGTTATATTGATGGGGGAAGTTATTATGCACATATAGGTGCAAAAGATTTTAGAAAAATAGTTAAAATTATGGATGACGGAACAGAAGTTAAAGGTGATAACTGATAAACTGAATAACAAAAGAAGAGCAAAATAATAATTATTATATATTACAGAATTATTTTGCTTTTTTGATGAAATTTTACATATTTCGACAAAATATTTAAAATATTTGTGATATCTAATAAATAGAGGAAGTGATTAAATGAATATTAAATTTACAAAATTAATTGTACCAAACAGATTCAATGCTTCATTCGAAAATTGGAATATAAATAATGAAATAGAATTTTCAGATTGTGGATTTGCGGATATATATGCACCAAATGGAGTAGGAAAATCTAGTTTTGCAAAAGCATTAAAAAACGAAATAAAATCAGAGTATATGTATGAGTATAATGATAATATATATACGGAAAAATCAAAAGATAGTCCGATAATTGTTATTGATGATTTCTTTTTTAGAAATATTGCGCCTCGAGAAAAAGAGAAAATATCAGACTATATTTTAGGTTCTCAAATAAACAAGGAATTAGAATTAAGAGAAAAAATAAAAAATGTTGTTGCAAATATAAAAGGACAAATAATTACATATCTAAAAGATGAGTATGGTATAAAAGCTAAAAACAATAATTTGTGTGATTTTGTAAATAAAGATAATTTAAAAGATTTCATTAGTGCTTTAGCTAATAATAGAGATAAAGGGAAAGATTATGATGCTGAAAAAATATTAAGATTAGTAGATGAATTGGATTTAGATAGTAAAGTGGTATCAAATGATGAAAAATTTAATTATATAAAAAACAATTTAGAGAAACCAAATTCAATAGTTAAAACTATAATTGAATTTGATACAAGTAATTTTAAGAAAATTATTGGATTTAAGAAAATAGATATAGATAATGATGCTATAAAAATATTAGAAAAACATAACGGTATTACTACTTGTATTTTCGAAGAAACACATATATTACCTGAAAATATAAAAGAGCAATTAGAAAAAAATAAAGAGACAATAGTAAATCAATTAACACCAAAACAAAAAGAAATTACAGATAAAATTTTGGAACTAGACAATAATGACCCATTTCATATAAAAAATACATTTAATTTTGCTTTCGAAAAAGGGGATATAGAAGAAATTAAAAAACTAATTGAAGAGATGAAATTGATTGTATTTCAAATACAAAATGAAATAAGAAAATATATTATAAAATTGGTACAAGAAAATAAATTAAAAGATTTATATATAGAATTAAAGGAATTATTAGATAAAAAAGTTGAATTAACAGAGGAAGATGAAATACTTTTAAAAAATATAATTGAAAATTGTTTAAATAAAGAGGTAAAACTTGAAAGAGATAGTAATAAAAATATTATTTTTAAATTAAATGATACCGATATAATTGGAAAAAGTAGACAGGAACTTCCTTTATCAACAGGGGAGCAAAATTTTATTTCATTATATTTTGAACTATTAGCAGCCAAAAACTCTGAAAAAGATATAGTTATAATTGATGATCCTATATCTAGCTTTGATTCAATATATAAAAATAAAATAGTATATGCCGTATTGAAAGTCTTAGAAAAAAAGAATACAATTATATTAACACATAATATTAATACTATAAAATTAATGCAACACCAATATAAGAATTGTTTTAACTTATATCTATTAAATAATGAAAAAGATGAAGAAAATGGATTTATAAAAGTAAATAGAAGAGCAAATAATTCAGAAAATTATAGAGATTTAGATTTGATGCTTGAAATAAAAAATGTGATTCAATTATTTAAAGAAAGATCATTTTTAAATGATGTAAAAAACAAAGAACAATTTTTATTATCATTAATTCCCTTTATGAGAAGTTATTTTAATCTATTACCTCAGCAGGAAGAACATTATAAAAAATTATGCAAGCTAATGCATGGATATGAAAGTCAAATTATAGATATTAATAGTGAATATAAAGTATGCTTTGGAGAAAAGGTAATGGATGATAGTTATAATGTTTCAGTAAACGATATACTACAAACTGAAATAGTATATGAAATAGTTGATAAAGAAAAATATCCAGTATTAAATAGAACTTTATATCATACTTTAAATTATTTAAAATTAAGATTAATGGTTGAAAATACGTTATATAATACAGATATAAATAAAATAGATAAAAATAAAACTTATCAATTACATCAAATAATCAATATATATTTAAAGGATAATTATGGTTTAAAGGCAAATTTGATATCAAAAAAAACACTATTAAATGAATTTAATCATTTTGAATATGATATGTGTTTATTTATGCCATCTTTAGATATCTCTAATAACAAGTTAAATGAAGAAAAAGATAGCATAATAAAGATATGTAATGAAATAAAAATAAATGCCATATAAATACATAATAAACTAGGAAAATTAGTATGGAAATTGTAGAATATAATTATGATAATAGGATGCAGTATTCAGATTTTATTAGAAAATATAATAAATCTAATTGTTTGAATTCGCTAAATATACAAACTTTTTCAAAAGGAAAAAAGATATTCTTAATGATAGATAAAGGACTTATTAAGAAATACAAAATAATTGGATATTCAATAATTTATGAAGATTTGCATGTGATATGCTTGGCAAATGATATAAGTCAAAAATATGATGGAGATAATAATACTATATTTATTGCGGATTTTATGATAGATTACTTATATCGCAATCAAGAAAACGGAAAGTTTTTAGCTAAATATATTATAGATGAAGTATATAAAGATAAAGACATTATCTTACAACCAGATGGAGATGGAAATTGGTTTTGGGAAAAGTTTGCTTTTATACCTGATAATATTTCAAAGCATTTAACACTAATATTAAAACGTAAAAATATGTAAATAAAAAGAATGGAGTAAAAAATGAAACAAGAAATAGAACAGTTTTATAGAAGATTTAATATTAATATCGAAACAGAAGAAAAGGAAAATATAAAAAGGTTTAAAAATTCATTAAGTAAAATTTTAGAAAAGCATATAGGGAATATATCATTAAAGAATGAATTTAGAAATGTTTTTATTAAATATACAGGAATAGAACATAAGGATTTTGGTACTGTAGATTTATATACTGAAATAGATATTGGACAAAAAGATTGGCTTGATATAACAGGAAAGAACTATATTAAATTTTCTAATACTTGTATAGGAAAAGCTTTTCAAGAAGATCTTACTAGTGTAATAAAATATATTCAAATAATATTTTTAATGGATAATAGTATAATTCCAAGCAATATAAAAGAAAGTTTATATGAAGAGATAAGTGAAATAATAAATGTATTTGGAATAAATATAAATATACAAAAAGAAAACAATAGATATTTATTATATCCTAAAGGTGCAGAGGAATTAGATGATGCATTAGTGAATGATGTTTTAGTATGGTTAGAAAAATATAACTCAAGTCGAAAAAAATTTATATCAGCATTGGAAAAATACCAAAATAAAGATGATACTAGAAATATATTAGATGATTTAAGACTTAGTTTAGAGTTACTTGTACAAGAAATTGTAAATAATAAAAAAACATTAGAAAACAATAAATCTGAAATCGGAAAAATATTAAAAGACAAAGGTATTAATATAGAAATATCAAATATGTATATAAAACTATTTGATTATTATACTACATATCAGAATAATAATGTTAAACATGGAGAAAATTGTTCTTACAATGAAATTGAATTTGTAATATATTTAACAGGTAGTTTTATGAGATTATTATTATCTATAATATAACTTTTACAACTATACTACAAAAATAAAAAAGTAAGCACGAATGTCAAAAAGGTTACAGATTTAACACAAAATCAATAATTATGTTAAATCTGTATTTTTATAAATCTGAAAAAAGTACATAAAAATCCAAAGTTTTTTCAAAATTTTGAAAAAGCTTTGGAAAATATATTTAATTAATTATCAAAACTACCACCAATTAACTGTACTCCATCACAAAAACCATTCCTATAATATTTCTCATTCCAATAGAAAATATAAACCATAAAATTCTCATCAAGCAGATCACGTTGTTTCTTAACATACTTTTTATTCTGATCTGGAACATTCTTCAAAATTTTTTCAGAAATATCATCAAAATAAACAAAATGCTTTTTGTCCTCAGCACTTAAAGTGCAATACAAAGTTTCCTCTCTAAATTCTAACCAATCTTTCAAAATATCATCATTAACTTCTCTTAAATTATTCATAATCTAAATCCTCCTAAAAATTAAAATTTTTCATTTTCCAAAAGTATCCACAAGAGCCAAAGTTCTAAGAACAAACGTACCATACCCATTGGGTAAAAATTGGGTAAAATCTACTCAAAAAATGCCCTAAAAATGCACAAATGTTCTAAAAACCAAAACTCTTGCAAATACTGAAATACCAACAAAAACTCTAATTTTCACAAAACTACAAAAATCGGTCAAACCTCGCTCATAACCCGAAGGTCGTAAACTGTATTTTTATACCTTAACAAAAGAAAAAATAAAATGTTAACGCAATCATGAAATAAAGTCATTGATTTAATTATAATAATTAAAAAAGAATCAAAGATATAAAGATATATTTTAATTTTTCCTAAGTTATGGTTATAAAATAATACAAATTAAATTGTTCTTTCATTAATAACCACCCCAAGAATCTCTTTAATTTTGATATAATAATAAAAATGAAACAAAAAGTTCTTTACAATGTTAAGCATAAAATATATAATAAAAATGTAAAAAATTATCATATTATATACAAAAGCAAAGGGTGAATCTTATGAAAAAGCTAAAAAGAATTTATATAATCCTAACTATATTGTTACTTGGGTTAGCTCTGTGTGGAAATTTGCAAGTATTTGCAAATGAAAATCAGAACACATTAAAACAAGCAGAATATTCGGAAGATTATAAAAGGTGGCTCCAATTATCAGATGAAGAGAAAAAATCGGTAATGAGACCAAGAATGTACGATGTAATACTAACAAAAAAAGTATCAAATAATTTATTATATAAAACAAGACTATTGGGTGCAAGTATTAGTACGAGATATAGCTTAAAAGATGTAATACCAAATAATTTAGTAATAAAAGACCAAAAGCTAACAAACTCATGTTGGGCTTTTGCTGCATTATCTTCACTAGAAACCAATCTTGCATTAAATAATTACAAAAATAATGTAAACACGGCAAAAATTTATGACTATTCAGAAAGACATATGGAATATTACACAAGTAAAACCTTTGCAAACAATCAAGAAAACAAAATAGGATATAATAGAAGCGTCGGAGATGGAGGTCAATGGTACATTGCAGAATCATATTTAACTAATGGAAGTGGAGCAATAAATGAAAGTGATATGCCATTTGAAAACAATGAAAACATAATAGATATAAGCTATGTACAAAATAAAAAGGTAACAAGTCAAGTGTCCGATACAATAGAATTTGCAGATTATGCAAATAAAACTAACGAACAAAAAGAGCAGATAATATCAGAAATAAAAAAACATATACAAAATTACGGCTCTGTATATGCATCTTTACATGGTAATTCATCATCTACAACAGCATATACCTGTTATAACAATGATACAGGAGCAAAATATTGTAATGATTCGGAATCGCATCCTATAAATCATGCAGTATCAATTATTGGATGGGATGATAACTATAGCATAGATAATTATCCTGAAAACTCAAAGCCAAGTACAAAAGGAGCATGGATTGTAAGAAACTCTTGGGGAGAAAAAACCGAGTATACAGTATCAGAATTAAAAGAATTAATATTTAATACATATGAGCAACAGTGTATTGCTAATGGATGGAATTCAGCATCTGATATACCAAACGAATTAATAACACAAATGGGGTATACTATTGAAAATGGTATTGCATATGTAAAAATAGGTGATAAAGGGCTTATATATGTTTCATATGAAGATTGTAATATTTCTAAGACATTATATGGAATTATAAAGGCATCAGATACTACAGATTATGAAAATATATATCAATATAATGATTATTATCCTGCAAGTGTACTTACACCATCAAAATCCACAATGATGCTTTGTAATGTCTTCGAAAAAAAGACATCAGGTAAAGAATATATTACGCAAGTAGCTCTAAACTGCCCAGAGACATATACATGCAAAGTATATGTAAATCCAAATGGATCAAGTAAAGCAAAAGCTGATATGCAACTCGTAAAATTAAAAGCAGGTGATTCTGAAACATTTGATGCAGGATATCATACATTAGAGTTTGACAAACCTATAGAAATAAAAGCTAACAGTTTTGCTGTAATAGTAGAGATAGAAGGAACAAGACAAGATAGCATAGGAATAATGTTAGAAACCAAGATTCCAGATATTGCAAACTTTAATTGCGTAAGTGTGGAGAATGAAAAATGTTTTTTAGCTTTCGGAAACGATTTAAGTAATTGTACTTGGCTAGATCTTGGAAAATTATCTGAAACTAATGCTTCATTATCTAATGGAGACAGCTCAATCAAAGCATTTACAGTATCAGAAGTTGAAGACGATTCATTAGCTAACATTGAAATTACAACACCACCATCAAAAACGACATATATTGAAGGTAGTAATTTTGATAAAACCGGAATGGTGGTAAAAGCAAATTACAACAATAATACATCGAGAGTTTTAGATAGTTCAAGTTATAGTATTATCAACGGAACAAATCTAAAAATTAATCAAACTAGTGTAACAATAACATTTGAAGATAAAAGTATTGAGCAACCAATAACAGTAGAAAAAAACAGTGTAACAAAGTTAACCATAAAGAATGCACCAAATAAAACAACATATGTAGAGGGACAAAATTTTGATGAAACTGGAATGATTATACAAGCTACTTATAAAGACAATACTACCAAGGTTATAACAGATTATACTATATTAGATGGAAGCAACCTAACAGAAGGACAAACAGCAATTAAAATTTCATATGAGGGACAAACAATACAACAACCAATAACAGTGATCAAAAATACTTTAACAGAGCTAAAAATCACAAAAACACCAAATAAAACAGCATATGTTGTAGGGCAAAACTTTGACAAAACTGGGATGATAGTAACAGGAATATATGAAAATGGATCAACACAAGAAATTGTAAATTACACAATTGAAAATGGAACAAACTTATCATTAAATCAAACCTATGTAACTATAAAATATAACAATAAAGAAATTAATCAAAATATTACAGTTGAGGAAAAGACAATTACAGGAATAGTTATAAGTAAAATTCCTACAAAAACACAATACATACAAGGAGAAGAACAGCTAGACCTACTCGGAGGATTAATAAACATAAGTTATAATGATGGATCAAATGAAGAAATGAGTATGTCAAATGATCAAGTCGAAGTTACAGGATTTAACAATAAGAACATAGGAAAAAATACAATTCTTGTAACATATAAATCAAAAACAGCTACATTTGATATAGAAATAATTAAAGAAAATATTGTACAAGAAGAATTACCTAAGAACTCTAATTTTGACAATGCATATAGCAATGTAACAAATGCTAAATACTATACCTTTTCAAACAAAAATAAACAAAAATACATAGAAATGAATGTTTCAGTAAAAGAAATTTCAAGGAACTTAGGAAATGATAGTTATGAATACTATTATTATATTTCATCAACACCTAACGAAGAAAACATAGAAAATTGGGTAAAAATTACAGATTATAAATTATTAGACAATAACTTAGAGTTTATAGTAAATACTAAAGATATGAAGAATTATTCGGAACTTTCGGAATTTAATAATTTGTATCTATATATAAAAGAAGTAGCAATTAGAGGGGGAAGTCAATCTGTAGCCTATACGAAGGCTATGAAAATGGACACTAATATATCTGTAGAAACATATGTAGATAACATTAAGGTAGATAATAAAAATTCAGGTAACAGTATAAATACACCAACAGACACGAAAAAAGATATAGAAGACAAAACAATAGCAGGAGGAATATTGCCACAAACAGGTGTAAGAAATGTTTTAATCATAATCATAGTGATTTCAGTTATTGGAATAATAATATATTTTAGATATAGAAAAATAAGTAAAGATTTAAAGTAATACAAAGATAAACCAAAAGAGAGCAAATACCAAAGCAATCCAAAAGTATTAATAAGGGTTACTACATATACAGCTCTCTTTTATTATGATTTATAGACTAAATAGAAGACTAAGCATATCTACTTATCATTATCTCCCATCGAACTTTTCTTCTTGAATATGTTTATTTAAAATCTTAACATTTTTTTCGTAGTCCATTAAAAAGTGCATTAAATCAAGAATCATATCTTCTTGAATACATCTAGATTTGGGATCAATATTAGATTTTCTAATCTCTTCTAATTCTTCGCCTAAAACATCGAAAAGCCTATTTTTTACCTCTTGGCGTAGATCAGTCTCTTTAGTATCATCAGTAACTTTTGTTTTTAAACTTTCTTTAAAATTATTCATATAAAAATATAACTCCTTCATCCTATCTATTGTATTATTATATTATTTGTATTATTCATTCCTTGATACATATTTTCGTCTTCTAATTTTTTATTTATTCCATTTATAATCCATTTTTTATGAAGATTCCATTCGGGAGCAAGTAGTAAGTCTTTAGGAGCATCGCCAGATACACGATGGATAATTATATTAGGTTTTATACAAGTTAATACATAACATGCAGAAGATATATATTCTTCTAATGTAAGGGGTCAGTAACTACCATTTAGATATTGAGTTGCAAGTTTGGATCCTTTAACTACATAGCAGGAGTGTATTTTTAATCCTTGTATATTATGCTGATCTATAAAAGATACAGTATTTTGTAAATCAATCAAAGTTTCATTAGGAAGTCCTATCATAATGTGAGCAACAACATCAATTTCATATTTGTTTAATAAATTTACTGCATTTGTAAAGTCATAATTTGAATAGCAACGGTTAATAGCTAATCCAGTTTCCTCATTTGCCGTCTGCAAACCTAATTCTACCCAAACATAATACCTATTAGAATAACTTTTTATAAGTTTAACTATATTTTCATTTATACAATCAGGTCTGGTAGCAATAGCAATTCCTACAATTCTTTCATCGATTAAAGCAGAATCGTATTTTTGTTTTAAATTTTCTATACTATCATATGTATTAGTAAAATTTTGAAAATACACTATAAACTTATTAGCTCTATCAGCTTTGTAACTCTTAAAGTAGTTTTGAACCTGTAAAGATATATTTTGATAAGAGTTGAGATGTTCTCCAGACCCTCTTTCACTGCAAAAACTACAACCACCTAATCCTTTAGTTCCATCTCTATTTGGACATGTGAAACCACCATCGATGCATATTTTAAGAGTTCGTTCACCAAATTTATTCCTTAAATAATTACTTAGTTTATTATATCTATCCATAATTAAATACCTTTAAGAATGTGATTTATTATTTAAGATATTATAACACCCTATTTTCGACAAATCAAGAAAAATTACTTGACACAGATGATATAATAAAATACAAATATTAAAAAGGAGAAGCAAATGAAGGAAGAATTTAAAAAATTATTAAAGTCAACAAATAGAGAAGGAATGGACAAACTAATAGAATTTTTAGAAAAATCGGATTTTTTCACAGCACCAGCAAGTACAAAATTCCATGGAGCATACGAAGGAGGTCTTGCAGAACACAGCTTTAAAGTATACGAAATATTAAAATATAAAGTGCAAAATTGTGTAACAGAAATACAAGTTCCAGAAGAAACGATAATTATATCTGCACTTTTACATGATATATGTAAAGCAAACTTTTATAAAACAGATTATAGAAATGCAAAGAACAGTTTTGGAGAGTGGGAAAAAGTACCTTATTATACAGTAGATGATACAATTCCTTATGGACATGGAGAAAAATCTGTAATGATGCTTACAGAATATATAAAACTTACAAATGACGAAAAATACAGCATTAGGTGGCATATGGGATTTTCAGAACCAAAAGAAAATTATGCACCATTAGGTTTAGCATTCAAAAAATATCCATTGGCACTGTTACTACATGAAGCAGATTTAGAAGCAAATTATTTTTATAATGTTTAGGAAATATCATGGAAGAAAAATTAACAAAATTATATAATGAATGTATAGAAGAGTTAAAAGAAATTGGAATAGATATGCAAAATGAAGAAAACATAGGAAAGATTGATATATCATTATCAAAAAGAAATACAAAAAGGTATGGATGTTGCAAACAAGAAAATCCTGATAGAAAATACAAAACAATAACAAGGCTTGGATTTAGAAAAATTGTTAAGTATGAAAAATTTAATAATCATCATATTGAAGTAAGTAAATGGGTAATGCAACTTGATGATAATATTATAAAAAATACAATTATGCACGAATTAATTCATTGTATACCACTTTGTAACAATCATGGAGCAGAATTCAAAAAATATGCTAAATATATTAATAAAAAATTAGGGTATAACATACAAAGAGTAGGTAATCCAAAAGAAGATTATGAAAAAAGTAATCTACAATATGAAGAAAAAGTTGAAAATGCAAATTATGAACTTGAATGTGAAAAATGTGGTCAGCAAATTTTTAGGCAAAGATTTAATGTAAATAAAATAAAACAATATAGATGTGGAAAATGTGGAGGAAAGCTTAAAATAATTAAAGTAAATGTGGAAAAAAGAAAGGAGAATAAATATGGAATATAGTTATGAACCAGAAGGTGTTTGTTCAAGAGAAATGATAATTGATGTTGAAAATGGAATAATAAAGGATGTTAGAATTGTTGGAGGATGCCCAGGAAACACTTTAGCTGTAAGTGCCATGGTAAAGGGAAACAGAATTGAAGATGTAATAAAAAAATTAAAGGGAATACCATGTAGAGACAAAGGAACATCATGTCCTGATCAATTAGCAAGAGCATTAGAAAAAATATTAGAACAAGAACAAAATAAATAAAAAAAGGCAATGATAATTTAAAAAATTATCATTGCTTTTTTACTATACAATAAGGTTAAGTTACCTTGACCTGTATTAATTGCGAAGCATTCGTGTATAGGGGGCAAAGCCACTTTTTTATTATATTAAAAACCTATAATTTCATTGTATATATCAATAGCAAATTTATCTGTCATACCTGAAATATATTCAATAATTGCACGAGCATAATCTTTTTTATTTTCAATATTGTATAAGACCTTGTTTTTAAATAAATCTTGATTTCGTATTCTTAAGTACTGCATTAGCCAATCTGTAAAACTATTAACTAATGTTGGATAAAATTTTCTTAAGCTATCTAATTTATTAAATGTGTTAATTCCATCAAAGTTTTCAAATAAGATGTCATATATTTGGTTAATAATAAGCGAAAAATAATGTATTGATGAATTAACTTTTTTACATAAATAAATATTTTTATAATTAAAATCTTTAATATTATTTAGCAAAGAAAAAGCATTATCAGAGAAACATAATCCTTTTTGGATTGAAGAATTTTCACATAAGTCCGAAATTAATTGATTAACAATGTAAGTGTTATTAAGCTTTATATTACTGTCTTGTGGCAAATTTAATAAATTATACAATTCACCTAGATGTTCATCTAAAATACCAAGTGATATTGCATCTTGAATATCCCTACCAATATATGAGATTTTATCAGCTATTTTAACAACGCATCCTTCCCAGGTATACGGAGAATATTCGTTGGGATGAGAATATTCCGCCAAATCAATAAATTCATCTCTTGGACGAAGTGAGTTTTCATCTATTTCTCCGCAATGAGAAATTATCCCGTCTCTAACAGCATAGGTTAAATTTAGATTTTGTAAACATCCTTCGTAATCTTCCAATAATTCAATATTATCAACTAAATACAAACCGTTCTGTTCATGCCAAAATGTACAACCAAGATCTCTAACACATATATCGGAAAGGATTTTTTCACCTCTATGTCCGAAAGGACTATGTCCTATATCATGTGCTACAGAAATTGCTTTTGTAAGTTCTACATTTAATCCAAGACAATGTGCAATTGTATAGCTTATACATTCAACTATGTTTACATGCTCAGATCTTGTACAAATATGATCGTTTTGAGGAGAAAAGAATACCTGTGTTTTATGTTTTAACCTACGATAAGCATTTGTATGAATAACACGATCATAATCTCTTTCAAATTCTGAACGAATATCTAGAGGTCTTTTATATAAAGGCACAGATCTTGATATAATAGAATTCCATTTTGGATTATTGCAATTTGCAGCCTGTGTAACGAAAGAATTTTCCATAAAATCACTCCTAACAAAAATGATTATATCACAGAAAATGCAGAAAAACAATGATTTCCAAAATT
This sequence comes from uncultured Clostridia bacterium, assembly GCA_934121885.1. Lineage (GTDB taxonomy): Bacteria > Bacillota > Clostridia > TANB77 > CAG-508 > CALXVA01. The sequence continues at coordinate 20,471 of CAKOVH010000002.1, forward strand.
ACGAACAAAAATTTGAATATTTTTCAAAAAAGTATTGACAAATAAAAATTAAATGTGTAGAATATAACAAACAAGAGTTTGAGAACACATATTTGATGGAGGGGTAATTATGAAAAAAGAAATTAACAATAAATTAAACAAGGTAAAAGTATTTGGGGTAAGCTATAAACTAGATATATCATACAAATTTGTAAAAATACCAAAACTAAGTATAGAAGAAAAAGTAATAAAAATTATTCTTCCAAATAAATATAAAAAGCTAGAAAATAACGAACTTTTAAAAATACTAATAGAAAAAATGTATGATGCAATTGCAGCCAAAGAATTAGAAACAATTATGGAAAAAGTAAGATTAACCTTAAAATTTGCACCAGAAGATTATGAAGTAACAAGAATAAACAAAACACTTGCAAAATGCTATAACGATAAAATTGTATTTAATCCAGATATTGTTATGTACAGAAAAGAGATTATAGAATATATCATATTCTATGAATTCTGTTATTTAAAATTTAAAAAACATAGTAAGCAATTTTATAATACAATAAAATCTTATATTCCAAATTATCAAGATTATGCATATGAAGTTGCAGGTATGCAATACTAAAACATAGGGTGTAGAGTATTTTACTCTACGCCTGTAACACAAAATGTCACAATATGTCGACGAAAAGTAAGAAAAAATAAGTAATTTATATTGAAAATTAAATATTCATATTTTATAATAGAGAAAGTTTAATTCAAAAAATTTAAGTCTAAAATATAATCCAAAAAGAAGGAATTTAATATGTTATCAATAATGAAAAGTATGTCATTAAATGGTATTAATGGCTATCTTGTTGAGGTTCAAGTCGACATATCTGAAGGTATGCCATATTTTGAAATTATAGGCTTGCCAGATACAAGTGTAAGAGAGTCAAAAGAAAGAGTAAAAACTGCAATTAAAAACTCCGGCTACAAATTATTAAGTAGAAAAGTTATTATTAATCTAGCTCCTGTAAATACAAAAAAAGAAGGACCAATATTTGACTTAGCAATGGCAGTTGCTATATTAGTAAATATAGGAGAAATAAAACATAGAAAATTTGAAGATACAATATTTTTAGGAACTTTATCATTAAATGGAGAGGTTACTAAAATTAATGGAATACTACCAATGATAATTGAAGCAAAAAAGTTAGGAATAAAAAAAGTAATAGTACCAAAAGAAAATAGCAAAGAAGCAAGTATTATAAATGATATATCCATTATTGGTGTAGGTAGTTTAAAGGAGTTAGTGTTATATTTAAATAATAAAATAGAGTTAAAAAATATAAAGGAATTAGATAATAGCATATATAAAGAAAATATAAATTATGAAATTGATTTTTCTGATATAAAAGGGCAGGAAAATGCCAAAAGAAGTTTAGAAATAGCGGCTGCAGGTGGACACAATTGTATTTTAATTGGTAGTCCAGGCTCTGGAAAAACAATGCTTGCTAAAGCTGTTACATCTATATTGCCAAAATTAAGTTTTGAGGAATCCTTAGAAATAACCAAAATTCAAAGCATTGCAGGTTTAATTAAAAGTAATAATCCATTGGCTATTGCTAGACCATATAGAGCTCCACATCATACAATATCACCTATTTCTTTAATTGGAGGTGGAAAAAATGCAAAGCCAGGAGAAGTAAGCTTATCTCACTTAGGAGTTCTATATTTAGATGAACTTCCTGAGTTTAGTAGAAGAACTTTAGAAGTTTTAAGGGAACCATTGGAAGATGGAAAAGTAACAATTAGTAGAGTAAATCAAACAATAACATATCCGTCCAGATTTATGTTCATAACTTCAATGAACCCTTGTCCTTGTGGATACTATCGGATCAGAAGAAAAAGATTGTATTTGCTCTTCTAAAGCAGTTCATCAGTATATAAATAGAATAAGTGGACCTTTGTTAGATAGAATAGATATTCAAATTGAAGTACAGCGCTTAAAGTATGAAAATATTATGCAGAACAAAAATACTGAAAGTTCGGATAATATAAGAAAAAGAGTAAATATTGCAAGAAACATTCAAAGAGATAGATATAAATATGATGGTATATATTCTAATTCTGAATTAACACCAAAACTAATAAGAAAATATTGTAATCTAAGCCATAATGCAGAAAATATTCTAAAAGTTGCATATCAAAGATTAGGGTTATCTGCAAGAGGATATAGTAAAATTTTGAAAGTAGCAAGAACCATTGCAGATATAGAAGGAGAAGAACAAATTAAAGAAGAACATATAGCAGAGGCAATACAGTATAGAAATTTAGATAAAAAATACTGGAATAGTGGGAGGTATGAAAAATAGAAATTATAGAATGTACAGATGAAAAGTATCCAGAAAGGCTATTAAGAATAGATAATTATCCAAAAAAATTATATGTAGAAGGAAATTCTAAATTACTAAATAGTGATAGTGTTGCTATTGTTGGATCAAGAAAGTGCAGTATGTATGGATGGAAACAAGCAATGCAGTTTGCTAAAGAATTGTCTATTAATGGAATATGTGTGGTAAGTGGAATGGCAGTTGGAATCGATAAAGCAGCACATATAGGAGCAAAGTATGGATGGGGTAAAACAATAGCTGTTTTAGGTGGAGGATTTAATGATATATATCCAGAAGAAAATAAAGAATTATTTTATGAAATAATAGAAAATGGAGGATGTGTAATTACAGAATATGAGCCAGAGGAAAAAACTAAAAGTACAAACTTTCCTAAAAGAAATAGAATTATTAGTGGAATTAGTATGGGAACATTAGTAATTGAAGCAGCTAAAAGAAGTGGAAGTTTAATTACAGCTAGATTAACTAAAAGTCAGGAAAAGCCACTTTTTTGTATACCTAGTAATTTAGGAACAAGTAAGGGAATTGGCACAAATGAACTAATAAAAAATGGGGCAATTTTAACAACAGGCGTTAATGATATATTTATAAAATTAGGATTGGAAAAAAGAGTAAGAGAGCAAAAAACAAAGAAAATAGTAAAAGTGGATAAGTGTTATCAAAATGTGTATAACGTACTTGAAAATATACCACAAACTGTGGATAAAATAAGTCAAAAATGTAAATGTAATATTGCAAATGTAAATCAAATTCTTACAATGCTAGAGTTAAAAGGTTTTATAAAAGCATATCCAGGAAACCAGTATGCACTTATGGAGGATAACGAATATTTTGAAAAGTAAACAAGAAATAGGTAAAATAGGAGAAGATATTGCATGTAGCTATTTAGAAAAAAATAATTATAAAATTATATGCAGAAATTATAGAACCAAAACAGGTGAAATAGATATAATTGCACGAGATATTACAAAAGAGATAGTATTTATAGAAGTAAAAACAAGGCAAAATCTAAAATATGGATATCCAATAGATGCAATTAATAAACAGAAATTAATTCACATCTGTAAAACAGCTACTTTATATATTTTATTAAATAAGCTTGAAAATAATAATATCAGATTTGATGCAATAGAAGTATATATTTCAAATAAAAAGGCAAAGATAAAGCATGTGAAAAACATTGTGATATAAAAAATAGTCGTATAAAAAAACAGTCATATAAGCTACGACTGTTTAAAGACTATATATGTTAACATCTAAAGAATTTTCAGAATGTAATACATTTTTTTCGTACATTTCTTTTGCAACTTCTGGATTATGAGGACCATTAAAATCTTTAATTGGTGCAAATTCTTTTTCTGCTTCAACTTGAAGTAATGTAATGTTATCAAAATGAGAAAATGCGTCAAAAACAAACTGCTCAAATTTATATACATTAGGTAATTCTGGAACTTGTTTCATACCTTCTTCATTTACAAAAGGACACTTTCTAAATGCACGATGATAAGGAATACATACATTAGACATATATTTTAAAGCATCAATGTTAAATAAATGTGCTAACATATTTGTTTCACGATATAGATAATTTCCATATTTATCTTTTATTTTAGAAAGTTCTGATACAAAGTTTTCGCAATCTACTATTGCAGGTTTTCCGTTTTTTACTGCAAAAATCCAGTCTAAACTATCCTCTTGATCCTTAAATAAAGTTTTTGAAGCAACAGGATTGCCAACTTTTTCACTTAATCCTATAAAGAATGGGTCAAGTGGGTCTAGTAAAACATTATCAATACCACCAATAAAAATCCATTTAATTTTCTTAAAAATCATATCGTTTAAAATATAGTTTTTCTTTAGTGAATAAAATAAATTACCATTTCCATTAGATGCTTGCTTTATTTTATAAGTTTCCTCTAAAATTAAATTACCGTTTTTATCAATAAGAGGTAAATTATCTTGAACGAAAAAAGTAATATTTTCTTTTCCGTAATTAAAGTAATTGTTCTGCTCAAAAAATTCTTTTGTTGCAATATGGTTTTCGGTGCTGGTCATTATATACCATGGTACAGTACAATGAAACTTGTTATTTGCTCTTTTTAAATAATTGCAAAGAATTTCAAATAATGACATACTTGGAGATGTCTCTAATTTAAATGTACCTTTAGGACCTTTATATCCAAGTCTTGAACCTTGACCACCAGCAAGAGTAACAACAGCTATTTTTCCATCCTTAATACAATTTTGCCCGATAGAATTATATATATCTATATCATTTTGTGTAAAACTTACCTTATCATAGTATGAAATAGGCTCAATGTATTCAGTACTTATAGTTGAAGTAAGTTTTGACCTTTCATATAAATTTATAATTTCATCAAAATTAATGGAAAGTATTTGGTTTACCAAATATTCTTGCTGTTCCTTAGTCAATTCATCATAAAATTGGAGCAGATGTTCCTGATGATATTTAGTTAATATATCCTCGGCTTTCTTAAAATTAGCCTTCATTTTAATCTTCCTTTCTACTATTACTTATTGTAATGAAGTGGAACAGCACTACGAAGTTCCTTTATCATAATTTCTTTATTAGGCAAAGTTGAAATTTCCAATAGTTTAACCTCTTTTTCAATATCGTAAGGTAAACGAACAATTGATATACTAATGGAACTTAGTTCTTTTGAACCTAGATTACCTTCTAAAATGGCATATGATATAACTGTTGAAAATTTATTTGTTTTATCAGAAACATCCGTATTTAACATTTCATTAGGCATACCTATACTTCCAGGATTAAATATAGTTTTATTTTTTATCCTAACTATATTAGGTGTGTGAATATGACCATAGCCAACAATATCTGGAGTTGAATCACTTATAGATTTACCTATAAAATTAGTGTTTTCAAATAGTGATAAAGGATCATTAATTTCTGTTGCAGAATAAATGGTGCCTTTGTTTGAAAACATAGGATTGTATGTGTAATCTAATCCAAATGGAGAAGCATGGAATAAACGAATTAAATATCCACTCATATAAAAATCATATGATACAGGTAAGTTATATATGAATTTTGCTCGTTCTTCGCCAATTTTGTCCCTAGACCAAAATTTATTTTGAGGCACATTAGGTCTACAAATAACTTCATCACAATTTCCTTTAACAATCACTTTGCACTTTTTTTGAAGAAGATCAATAACTAAATCAGGATTACACCCTTTTAGCACACAATCTCCAAGACAATATATTTCACTGATATTTCGCGCTTCGATATCTTTAATAGCAGTTTCTAAGGCAGTAATATTTCCATGAATATCAGAAATAATTGCAACTCTATCCATATATATCACCCTTTCTAATATAAGCTATAATTATTATATAAAATAAAAGAGAAATTTTCAATGACTATAAACAAATTGCAAACTTTTGGTATATTATATATAATAAGATAAAAAAGTGGAGGAATGAAAATGAATATGATGAAAAATATTGGAAACACTCCAATGATAAAAATAACATACAAATATAAAGGTAAAATAAATTTTATTTATACCAAATTAGAATACTATAACTTAACAGGAAGCATAAAAGATAGAGTTGCATATTACATAATAAAAAAAGCAAAAGAAACAGGAACTTTAAAAGATGGCATGCCAATAATAGAAGCAACAAGTGGTAATACAGGAATATCACTTGCAGCACTTGGCACATATTTTGGTCATCCTGTATATATTTTTATGCCAGACTGGGTAAGTACAGAACGAGTTAAAATAATGGAAAGTTATAATGCACATGTAACATTAGTTAGCAGAGAACAAGGTGGATTTAAAAGATGTATTAGCGAAGCAAAAAAACTTGCAAAAATGAAAAATGGATTCTTAGCTAATCAATTTTCAAATACAGATAATATACTTGCACATTATGAAACAACAGGTCAAGAAATCATAAATACTTTAACTGAAGATGTATATGGCTTTGTATCTCGGAGTTGGTACAGGTGGAACTTTAATGGGTATAGGACAGAAACTAAAAAAAGTGAATAGAGATTTATTAGTAACTGCAATTGAGCCAGATAAAATGCCAATGATATCTAAAAATAAGATAATATCAAATCACAAAATAGAAGGAATTGGTGATGATTTTGTACCTGATTTAGTAGATAAAGGAAAAATTGATAGAATATATTTAGTAAATGATGATGATGCTATAAATATGTCAAGATTTTTATCAAGAAAATTAGGCCTTGGAGTAGGAATATCATCAGGTGCTAACTTTTTAGGTTGTGTTATGTTACAGGAAAATTTACAAAAACCTGTAGTCACAGTTTTTGCAGATGACAATAAAAAATACTTAAGTACAGAGCTAAGCCAAAATATAAATAACAATAAAGAATTTATTTCAAATCAAATAGAATTATTAGACTATAAAGTAGTATGAAATAAATAATAACAATAGATAACTTCTTTTCATAATATATTAAAAATATAGGAAAGGAGTTATGGCTATGAAAAATATGCGCTTTATAAAAATAACTTTATTAGTTCTTACAGCAGTTATATTTGTAAGTTTTAATTTCGGATGTGCAGTGCTAGCTTTTGGACCTTCAAGCGACAAAATATATGAAGGAATTGATGTAAGTGAATGGCAAGGAAATATTAATTTTAAAAAGGTAAAAGAAGCGGGAATAGAAGTTGTGTACATAAGATCAAGCCAAGGATTTAGCTATGAGGATTCACAGTTTGAAAAAAATTATGAAGAAGCCAAAAAGCAAGATTTAAAAATTGGAGTATATCATTATGTTACAGCAAGAAATGAGGAAGAAGCAAGAACACAAGCTAAATTTTTTGTATCAAAGGTTTCTAATAAGGAAATAGATTGCAAACTTGCTATGGATTTTGAATATTTTCCAAATTTGAGTAAAAGTGAAGTAAACAAAATTGCATTAGCATTTATACAAGAAACTGAAAAACTTTCTGGAAAAAAAGCTGTTGTATATAGTGATGCATATAATGCAAGTAGTAAATTTGAAGGAGAAATAACATCATATCCATTATGGATTGCAGAATATGGTGTAAGAGAGCCAGAAAACAATGGAAACTGGAAAAATTGGGAAGGATTTCAATATACTGATAAAGGTAGAGTTTCAGGAATTAGTGGAAATGTTGATAGAGATAAATTTACAGAAAATATTTTATTAGATGATACATCTAAAATACCAGTAGTTGAAAAACCAGAACATAAAAAAGAAGATAGAGTTGTATATAGAATAAAATGGGGAGATACTTTAACAGGAATAGCAGAAGAATTTAATACTACAGTAAGAAATCTTGTAGAGTTAAATAATATAAAAAATCCAAATCTAATTTACGCAGGGGATAGAATTATAGTATCATATAAATTTGTTAATGAAACACGAACTACATATCTAGTAAAATGGGGAGATACTTTATCTGAGATAGCAGAAAAATATAATACAACAGTAGAATATTTAGTAGAAGTAAATAAAATAAGAAATCCAAATTTAATTTATGCAGGAGAAACATTAATAATTTCATGATTTTTAGCAAAAAATAAGCGCATAGAAAATATGATTCTGTGCGCTTGACAATAAAAAATAGGTAATATAAGATAGAAAAAGAAAAATATACATAGGAGGAAATAAGATGCAAGAAAATGAAGATATAAAAACAAAAGATATATTTTTTGAAATAATGGGAACTAAAGCAAATGATATAACAAGAGAAAATGCAAATTTAAACGCAGATACACCAGCAGGAATGATGATGCAGTTTGCATCTGAAACAACGAAAGCTTTTGTAGATAAATATTTATTATCAGAAGAAGCCAGAAATGCTGTAAAAGAACGGACATATTTATGTACACGATAAAGATTATTATCCAACAAAATCATTAACATGTTTGCAACACCCACTAGATAAAATTCTAAAGGAAGGCTTTCGCGCAGGACAAGGCTCATCAAGAGCAGCAAAGAGAATAGAAACTGCCGAGATTTTAGCATGCGTTTTAATGGAAACAGTACAAAACGAAATGCATGGGGGACAATCTATTCCAGCATTTGACTTCTATTTAGCACCATATGTTAAATTAACTTTTAGAGAAGAACTTAATAAAATAGGAGATTTCATGCAACAAGATGTAACACATCTATACCAATATGAAGTAGAAGAATACACTAAAAAGCCTGTAGATGGGTTGCAGGGAGACGAGAGACTAATACAAGAAGCAATAAACAGTACATTAACAAGAGTAAAACAAACAATGGATGCTTTTATTAATAACATGAATGCTATTCCATCAAGAGGAGGTGGACAAGTTGCATTTAGTTCTATAAATTATGGAACAGATACATCAGCAGAAGGAAGATGTATTATAAGGGAAATACTAGAGTCAACAGATAGAGGAATTGGAAATCATGAAACAGCCATTTTCCCAATACAAATTTGGAAAAAGAAAAAAGGAGTAAACTTCCTACCAGAAGATAAAAATTACGATTTATATAAAATGGCATGCAAAGTTGCAGGTAAGAGATTTTATCCAAATTTCATAAATTTGGATGCATCTTTTAACCAAAATGAAAAATGGGATGCAAATGATCCAAAAAGATATGAATATGAAGTAGCAACAATGGGATGTAGAACAAGAGTATATGAAAATAGATTTGGAGAATCAACCTCAATTGGAAGAGGAAATTTATCAGTTACAACAATAAATCTTCCAAGACTTGCAATAGAATCAAGTATTGAAGCACAAGAAAAATTAGGAATGAAATTTCAAATTGGGAAAGGTTCAGAAGAAAATATAACAAATGAATACAAAGAAATTTTAAAAGAAATATTCATGAAAAAATTAGAAGAGTATAGCGAAATAACAGCAAGACAATTATACGATAGATATAAATTTCAATGTACTGCACAGAAAAAACAATTCCCACTTCTTATGTCAGGTTTATGGATGGATAGTGAAAATCTAAAACCAGATAGTACAGTAGAAGAAGTACTAAAACATGGAACACTAGAAATAGGATTTATAGGTTTAGCAGAATGTTTAACAGCACTTATAGGAAAACACCACGGAGAATCAGACGAAGCACAAGAATTAGGACTAGAAATTATAACCAAATTAAGAGATAAAGCAAATGAATTTTCTAATAAATATAACTTAAATTTTGCAGTTGTTGCAACACCTGCAGAAAGTTTGGCTGGTAAATTTACAAAGATAGATAAAGAAGAGTTTGGTAAGCTTCCTGGTGTAACAGATAAAGAATATTACACAAACAGTAACCATGTACCTGTATGGTATAAATGTAGTGCTGAGCATAAAGCTAAGATAGAAGCACCATATCACGAGTTAACAAGAGGTGGACATATATGCTATATAGAACTTGATGGAGAAGCAACAAAAAATCCGGAAAATGTTGAAAAATTTGTTAACTTGATGGATAAGTACAACATGGGATATGGAGCAGTAAACCATACAAGAACAAGATGCACAAATTGTGGATTTGAAACAGAAAGAACGAATATTCCATATTGCCCAATTTGCGATAGTGAAAAAATAGATACAATACAAAGAATTACAGGATATTTAGTTGGAACTACATCTCGTTGGAATGCAAGTAAACTTGCAGAATTAAAAGATAGAGTAACACATGATATATAGAAAATATAAAAAATTTCAAAAAATTTTGCAAAAACTTCCACCAGTATTGACAAAAAACAATAATTTAAGATATAATAGTGTCTGTTCAATAAAAAGTAGGACAAAATAAATAAGTTGAACACTAAAATAAAAAAGTAATCCCACACTGAAGAGTGTAATACTGGAAGGAGGGGAATGTTAAATGTCAGAGGTTAAAGTTAATAATGGAAATATAGAAGATGCTTTAAAAAGATTTAAAAGACAATGCGCAAGAAATGGAGTATTGCAAGAAGTTAGAAAAAGAGAACACTATGAGAAACCAAGCGTAAAAAGAAAAAAGAAATCAGAGGCAGCTAGAAAAAGAAAATTCTAAAATAAAAATAAAGAGTATATTTGTGAAATTTGTTTCATAAATATACTCTTTTTGCTTGTATATTTTTTCCAAATTATATTATAATATTAAAAGCAAAACAAAAGGAAAGGAAGAGAGAAAATGAATTATAATAGTAAAGAAATAAAACAAGGAGTTACACTGCATACAATTAACACAAATAATTTTAAAACAAACCTATATGCAGTATTTTTAGCAACTCCATTAACACGTGAAAATGTTACACTAAATGCATTACTTACAGCAGTTCTTAGAAGAGGAACAAACTCTATGAAATCACAAGACATTATAAGCAAAAAGCTAGAAGAAATGTATGGAGCAAGCTTTGATTGTGGTATAGATAAAACAGGAGATAACCATATTATAAAATTTTATTTAGAAGCAATAAGCGAAGAGTTCTTACCAGAAAAAGAAGAAATTACTGAAAAATGTTTAGATATATTGTTTGATATAGTATTTAACCCACTTATTGAAAATGATGGATTTAAAGAAGAGTATATTCAAGGAGAAAAAGAAAACTTAAAACAGATAATTGAAGGCAAGATAGATAATAAAGGTGTATATGCTTTAGACAGATGTAGAGAGGAAATGTTTAAAGGTAAGCCATATGGATTATACAAATTTGGATATGTAGAAGACTTAGAAAAAATTACAGCAAAATCATTATATGAATATTATAAAACATTAATAAACAATTGCAAAATAGATATATTCTTTTCAGGAATAGATGAAAAAAATAATATAGAAGAAATTGTAATAAATAATGAAAAAATAAAAAATATTGTTCCAAGAGAACCTAAATATATTGTAAATACTGAAAAAACTGAATTGGTAGAAGTAAAGGATATAATAAATGTTCAAGATCATATGCAAGTAAATCAGGGAAAGCTAGTAATAGGTTTAACTGTAAATGCAGATGAAAGCGACTCAAAATATACAGCGTCAGTATATAATGCAATTTTAGGTGGAGGAGCAAACTCAAAATTATTCCAAAATGTTAGAGAAAAAAATGGTCTTGCATACACTGCAGGTTCAAATTATGTAAGACAAAAAAATACAATATTTATTAGATGTGGAATAGAAATTTCTAATTATGAAAAGGCAGTTTACACAATAAAAGAACAACTTAACGATATGAAAAATGGAAACTTTGAAGAGGGAGATATAGAAAATGCTAAAAATTTAATTATTGAATCTATAAAAAGTATTCCGGCAGAACAAGATACAGAAATTACTTATTATTATGGACAGGAATTATCTGATACATTCACATCAATTGATGAATATATTAGTAAAATACAAAAACAAAGTAAAGAAGATATTATTAATCTAGCACAAAATGTTAGTATTAATACAATCTATTTCCTAAGAGATTAGTAAAAGAAAGGAAAAGATAAATGAAAGTAATTGAAAGTTTAAATATAAAAGAAAAAGCATATACAGAAAAACTTGAAAATGGTCTAACAGTGATTGTTATTCCAAAGAAAAATGCAAATAAAAAATATGTTATTTGGGGTACACATTTTGGCTCTATTGATAATAGATTTATAATGCCAAAAACAGGAGAAGAAGTATTTATACCAGATGGTGTGGCACATTTTCTAGAACATAAAATGTTTGAACAACCAAATGGAACAAATAGTTTAGATACATTAATGGCACTTGGTATTGATGCAAATGCATATACAACAAATGATCATACAGCATATTTATTTGAATGTACTAACAATTTCTATAAAGGTTTAGATGAGCTTATGGATTATGTTCAGCACCCATATTTTACAGATGCTAATGTTGAAAAGGAAAAAGGTATAATAGGCCAAGAAATTCGTATGTATGATGATGATCCGGGTTGGCAATTATACATGAATGCAATAGATTGTATGTACAAAGAAAACCCTATAAAAATTGATATAGCAGGAACGGTAGAGTCAATAAGTGAAATTACACCAGATGTATTATATAAATGCTATAACACATTTTATCATCCATCAAATATGATAATGGTAATATGTGGTGACTTTGTACCAGAAGAAATTATAGAAGAAGTAAAGAAAAGGTTAGTAAATAAAGAAACATCACAAGGAGAAATAAAAAGAATATATCCTCCAAAGGAAGATGAAATTAACAAGCCATATAAAGAAGTAGAGATGGAAGTAAGTAACCCACTATTTGCCATTGCTTACAAAGATACAGAAGATCTAAAAGAAAATAGAGAGCAAATTGTAGCAAAACATATTGCAATAGAAATTATACTTAATATGATAATCGGAAAAAGCTCTGAATTGTATAAAGAGTTATATGAAAATGGAGATTTACTTGCAGAACCAAGCTTAGATTATGAATTTAGTGATGAATATGCCCATATAATTATATCTGGACAATCAAAAGCTCCAGAAAAGATACAAGAAAAAATAAAAGAAGTTGTAAGAAAATATAAAGAAAATGGATTAGATAGCGAACATTTTAATCGTATTAAGAAGAAAATATATGGAGATTATGTTGTAGAATATAATAGTGTATCAGATATTGCACGAATGTTTTTGGCAGATAAAATGAAAAAAATAAATAGTTTTGATTATATAGAAGAGTATAATACTGTTACAAAAGAATACACAGAAGAGGTTCTAAAAAATGTCTTTAAAGAAGATAAAATGGTACTAAGTGTTATAAAATGCAAAACTGAAAAATAATATGACGAAAAATGTAGAAAGTAGTCGTACGAAAATTCATCAAAAACCACTAAAATCAAGCAAAAATGATTGACTAATATGTAAAATTATGGTATTTTTAAAATATACAAAAGAGAAAATAGATGAAAAAAGGAGAGTGGTTTTTATGTTAAATGAAAAAATTTGTAAATTAAGGGAAGAACTAAACAATAGTATATTAACTGGACAAGATTATAGTGTAACATATGAACTAAGCATCGAACTAGACAAACTAATAGCAGAATACTACCAAATTGAGCTAGATAGGTCTATAAAACCAAAGCAAAGTAGAACAAAAGCAAAGGCAAAGCAAAAATTAATTTGCTATTAATAGATATAAAATACCCTTTAACTGAATACAGTTAAAGGGTATTTTTTTAGAAATGAAAAGCCCTACATATTTCTATGCAGGGATTTTCAAATAAGTATGCTAGCTTACATCAGTGGTTTGCATTAGAAATTAGCATCTGAAATGTGACGCAAAAACTCTGCAAAAGGATCCATTGAGTCTCTTTCGAAAGAACAATCAATTTTCTCGGCCTTTTCTTTTTCATCCTTATTGAGAGTGAGCTTATCTGAAATAGTAAAGAGATAAACCGGATAAAATTGGGATGTATCAGTGCCCGAAGAGACTTCATCTACACGGAAGCCTTCTTCCTGAAAATATGCGATAACCTCGGGAAATACATAACCGTAATATACACAGGCGGTATTACCATCTTGTTTGGGATGCTCAAGCAAACCTGTTATGAATTCCCGCTGACGCTTGATGTTCTGAATTTTTAATTCCTTTGCTAACATAAATGCTCCTCCTGCCACTATAGTGGCGTTGCTGAACCATCATATTATTGTATGGTTCAAATTCCTAAAGTTATAATTAAGGCGTTTGCCTTAACAATATAACAATACCACATTTTACATAATTTGTCAACATTGCGCTGTATTAATTACCATATACGATAAAAACAAGTACATATATTTAGAAACATTAATAAAAAATTGACATTCTTTATATGAGATGCTATTATTAAATAACAACCTAAATGTTACAAAAATATTACAAATATATGACATTTGTATAACAAATATATAAAAATGAGTTAAAATGTGTTATTCTATAAATACAAAATTTAATACGAATAATGAGGTGATACAATGAAAAAGGCTAGTATTATAATAATTGCATTTCTTATGATATTTATGATGCTTAATATAAGTATAGTAAAAGCGACAATAAATCCAGATAATTATATACCTACGGGATTATCTGATGATGATATAAACAAGATTACTAGTAAAACAGGACCAATTATTGGAATTATAAAAACATTGGGAATAGTAATATCTGTTATTACATTAGTAGTTTTAGGAATAAAATATATGATAGGTAGTGTAGAGGAAAAAGCAGAATACAAAAAAACAATGATTCCATATTTGATAGGAGTAGTATTACTTGTATCAATTACTCAGGTCTTAGGGTTAATTGCAAATATGGTATCAAATATTAGTGTATAAACTTGAAATGATAAAAAAAATGTTGTATAATGTAATAGATAAGGAGGAAATATGAAAAAAAGTTTAGGTTTTAAATTAATATTAGTGTTACTAATGACATTTTGTATATTTTCTCTTATGATACCAAAAACATATGCATTAGGAGACATAATATCATCAGCAGATAAATTTATCGAAGATGGAAAAGGACAAACAGGTGTTGGAATTACAGATAAAACTACACAAAGTATGTCTAGTATAATTTACAATGTTCTTTTTATTCTTGGAATTGTTATTGCTGTAGTTTGGGGATTAATTATAGCAATTAAGTTTATAACAGGAAGCGTAGAAGAAAAGGCGGAAGTGAAAAAAACACTTGTACCATATATCGTTGGATGTATAGTGCTATTTGGAGCATTTACAATATGGAAAATTGTAGTAACAATATTACAAAGCGTTTAATTAGTTTTTAATATTATCTCAAATTAAGGGATATTTTAAATAAAAGTAAAAATAAAGGAGGGAAATATATGAAAAAAGCTATAAAAATAGTAAACATCTTATTAGTAGCTATGATGCTAGTTATGACATTATCAACAGTTGTAATGGCAGTACCAAGCGCAACAGATGTTATAGGAAAAATGGATCAAGCAACAGGAGGAACAGATACTGGAATAGCAACACTTGGAGGAAACATTGTTAACATACTTACTACAGTTGGTATTGTTATTGCAGTTATTGTACTATTGATTCTTGGTATTAAATATATGATGGGAAGTGCATCAGAAAAAGCAGAATACAAGAAAACAATGATACCATATTTAGTAGGTGCTGTACTTGTATTTGGTGCATCTGCTATAGCTAAAGCTGTAGTATCAATGTCAAATACTATTTCAGCAGGAATACAATAAAATATTACAAAAATATTACAAAAATATTACGATTATATTAAAAGTGCATTACAAATGCACTTTTTTTTTATTTTATATACCATTTTTCGATTTTATTTGATATAATATAAAATAGTATAAAACTATACAAAGGAGGAGTATTTGTGGGAACATATAATTTACCCAGAAATGTAAAAGGAGAAGGTAGAATTCTATTTATATTTACTGGAAAAAGTATGATATATACAGCAGTTGCAGGAGGAATAGGACTTTTATTATTTTATTCTACATTTTCAATGATGAATTTAAAAATGGTTGGAATTGCAA
Organism: uncultured Clostridia bacterium; assembly: GCA_934121885.1. Taxonomy (GTDB): domain Bacteria; phylum Bacillota; class Clostridia; order TANB77; family CAG-508; genus CALXVA01. The sequence goes on from CAKOVH010000002.1 coordinate 36,318, forward strand.
TTACAGTAATATTTGCCTTAATAGGATTTGTAATAGGAACAGTAAAAGTACCAAATATAGAAAAATTTGAATTTTCAAGAAAAACAGGTGGAGAAAACATTGATGATGTTATAAAAAGAGCAATAAAATTTAAGACAAAAGGTAAAAAAATATATGTGTATGAGGAGGAGAAAAAATAATGGCTGGTGTAGAAATGATTAATACAATTTACTATGTAATAATGTTTGCAATAGTTGCAATTGTTATATTAGCCGTAATCTTATGCATAGTATATTTTATGTCGAAGAAGAAAAAAGAAGATTTACCACAAGGTGAATTAGAAAATAAAAATAAAGAAACAAAAAAATCTAAAACATTTGGCGTTGAGTCTGTGATGAACTTTATGGAATTTGATAGAATCGAAGATAATATGATTGAAGAAAAGGATGGCGCAAAATACGTAATGGTAATTGAATGCCAAGGAATAAATTATGATTTAATGTCTGAAGTAGAAAAAAATGCAGTAGAAGAAGGATTTATACAATTCTTAAATACAATTAGACATCCTGTTCAAATATATACTCAAACAAGAACAATAAATCTAGATAGTAGTTTGGAAACATACAAAGAAAAAGTAAAAGAGATTGAAGATAAATTGCAAAGATTAGAAATAAGCTTTAAAGAAATGCAGTCATCTGGTAGATATACACAAGAACAATTAGAAAAAGCAAAATATGAACTTACAAAACAAAGAAACTTAGCCGAATACGGAAAAGATATTATTTATAACACAGAGAGAATGAGTTCAAATAAAAATGTTTTAAACCAAAAATACTATGTAATTGTTCCATATTATACAGAGGAACTAGGACAGAATAATTTTGACAAAGGTGAAATTAGAGGTATGGCATTCTCAGAACTATATACTAGATGTCAATCAATTATAAATACTCTTTCAGTATGTGGAGTAAATGGAAAAATATTAACGTCAAATGAGCTTGCAGACTTATTATATGTTGCATACAACAGAGATGAATCTGAAACATATGGATTAGATAAAGCGTTAAGAGCAGGATATGACGAATTATATTCAACAGCTCCAGATGTTCTAGATAAGAAGATGAAAGAACTTGATAAACAAATAGAAGAAGAAGCATATAGAAAAGCAAATGAAAAAGTATTTGAAGCAAAATCTGAAAAGCAAAAAGCACTAGAAAGAAAGAAGGAAACAAAAGAAGATATAATTGATAATCTTGCCAAATTAATAATAGAACAAAATAAAGCAATTATAGGAAGAGATGTTGCTGAAACTGCAAAAGAAAAAGTTGATGAAGACAAAGTAAAAAGAAGAGGTAGAAAATCAAAACAAGAAACAGAAGAAGGAGGTACACAAGAAGATGGCAAAAAAGCAAAAAGAAAATCTACAAAGACAGCTTAATGATTATACTAAACCAGATGAATATGAAATTTTAAAGAAAAAAACTATAAAAGAGTTAATTGCTCCATCAGGTATTGATGCAACAAACATAGACCACTTAGAAATTATTTCTAATGTTACAAGATATGCAAGAAGTTTTTTCGTATCAGCATTACCTAGAATGTGTACATTCCCTGAATTATTTAGAGATATGTATTTGTTTGGAGATATAAACACCTCGATATACATAAATCCGATAGCAGAATCAAGTTCTCAAAATGAATTAAATAGAGTAATTAATGAACTAGAAACAGAAAGAATAGTTGCAGCAGATAAAGGAAACATAAACAGAGAAAGTACATTAGGACAAAAAAGATTAGAGGCTGAACAATTAAGAGATGAAATAGCTGCAGGATATAATAAATTATACGATGCTTCAATAGTTGCAACGTTATTTGCTTACAGCTTAGAAGACTTGGACAGATATACAAAATTATTATCAACAGAAATGTCAAAATCATTAGTTGGAATAAAAAGTGCATGGGCAATGCAAGAAGAAGCATTTAAATCAAATTTACCATTAATGGATGATAAAATTAAAAGAACACATACATTTGATCGTAGATCAATGGGAACAGTATTTCCATTTACTACATCAGAAGTTGGACATCCAACTGGTGTACCTTTAGGAATTAATAAACAAACAGGCGTACCAATTATGTTTGATAATTTTCATAGTTCACTTACAAACTATAATATGGTTATATTTGCAAAATCTGGTGCTGGTAAATCAGTTACAATGAAAACCTTAATTTCTAGATCGGCAGTTTTGATGGGAATTCAAAGTTTGGCACTAGACGCCGAAGGTGAGTATAGTATAGTTGCAGAAAGTTTGGGAGGAATAAATGTAGTTATAAGCCCAAACTCAAAAACAGTTATTAATATATTTGATATTGAAACAGAAATTATAAAAGATGAAATTACAGGTAGAGATAGGTTAGTACTAAACGTTGAAAATAAAGTTGAGGATGTTACACAAGCATTACTTACAATGGCAAGAGGAAGTACGAGAAGTGAAGAAGTAAACGAACTTACAAAGCAGATTATTGCAGAATCTGTTGCTGAAGAATATGCATCACATGGAATTACAAATGATCCAAATAGTTTATTTGAGTCAGACAATGGTTCACTTGGAACAAATATGTTAGGCAAAGCAAGAAAGCAAATGCCAACAATAGGTTCGTGGTACAGAAGAATAATGCAGAAAGCAGAAGAAAATAAAAATCCAGATTATAACTTCCATTATAGTTATCTACTAAAAGTTATGAAACAATACATTAGAGAATATGATGGACAAATGGCGTATTTTGATGGACAATCTACATTTGATTTATTAGATGGAACATTATTTATAAACTTAGATATTTCACAACTAGAAGAAAAATTTGCAAGACCACTTGCACAACAAATATTACTAGAGTGGATTTGGGAAAAATATGTTAAGAAAAATAGTGAAGATAAATCTAAGGCATCTAAAAAGAGAGTTTTAGTTGACGAAGCATGGATGTTACTTCCATTCCCAGAAGCTGTAGATTTCTTAAATACAATGGCACGTCGTGCCAGAAAAAGAAATGTATCGCTTGCAATTATTTCTCAAAGATTCCAAGATTTCTATGAGAAACCAGAAGCACAAGCAGTACTTACATCATCAGATACAAAACTATTCTTAGCACAAGATAAATCAGAAATACAATATTTAAAAGAAGTATTTAAACTAAGTGAAGGAGAAGCAAACTTTTTAGTTACATGTCAAAAAGGTGAAGGATTACTAAAAGTTGGAGCAGATAGTGCAATTATACAAATTAATCCAACAAGAAAAGAATTTGAGTTTGTTGAAACAAACTTAAATAAGTTAGTACAAAAGGAAAATAATAGATACGGAAATAGTTATTAGGAGGATAAAATGAAAAAACTCATGAACAAAAATTTCATACAGAAGATAGTAATTGCAATCCTGATTGTATTATCATTCAACTTTGTAGTTCCAACATTTTCAAGAGCAGATTTTGGAGGAGTATTATTAGGACCTGTTATAGATCTTATAGCAGGAATAGGAGACTGCGTTATGGCACTTCTTCAATCATTTATGGATGTAGTTGTATACCAGTCTACAGATTCGACGACTCTTGTATGGACTGAAGCTGTTATAGCAGAGTATAATAGAGTAGTTGATAAATCAGGTAATACACATGTTCCAATAGACAAAAGATTTTATACAGATGGTAGTCTAAAATGGGTTGCTGACATAGATGTAGCAAATTTTGACAGAGGATGGTTTGGAGTTTCTACTATTGCTTTACCAACTGTATCATATAGTCCGGAAAAAATCTTCTCTAATAAAGTTCCAGCATTAGATGCGAATTTTATTAATCCAAAGGATTTTGAATCACAAGATAAAAACGATAAATCAATAGCATATCAATTGAGAACAATAATATCAAGTTGGTATCAAGGATTAAGAAATTTAGTAATTGTTTGTTTGTTATCTGTTTTACTTTATGTTGCAATTAGAATAATAATATCTAGTACTGCATCTGACAAAGCTAAATATAAGCAAATGATTAAGGATTGGCTAATAGCTTTATGTTTGCTATTCTTTTTGCACTATATCATGCTATTTACAATGACATTAGTAGAAATTATTACAGATGGATTATCGACTAGCACAGAAATAAATATGAGACTATTACATGCAGATGGGGATAAAACATTAGAAATGAAAACAAATTTGATAGGTTTGTGCAGAACACAAGTGCAATACAAGGATTTAGGGCAAAGAGTTATTTATTTAATATTTTATATAGCTTTAGTGGTTTATACTGTTAAATTTACATGGGAATACATGAAGAGGACTATAACTATGGCATTTTTAACATTAATTTCACCATTAGTAGTATTAACATATCCAATTGACAAAATTGGAGATGGAAAGGCTCAAGCATTTAATATGTGGCTAAAGGAATACATATTTAATGCTTTATTACAACCATTTCATTTGATTGTATATACTATATTTGTTGGATCAGCTATGGATATCATAAAAGTAAACCCATTGTATGCAATCTTTTGCTTAGCGTTTATATCACCAGCTGAAAAATTACTTAGAAAATTTTTCGGATTTGATAAGGCTTCAACAGCAGGTTCATCATTTGCAGGAGGATTTGGCGGAGCAGCAGCATTTAATGCTATGAAAAATGCTGTAAGTAGAGGAACAAAAGCTATTAGTAGTACAGCAAAATCAGGCTCTAAAGGTGCAAACAATAGCAATATAAGACAGCAAAGACAAATTAAAGATCCAAATGCAGCAAAAGGAAATTTAAAATCAGTTGCAAGTTCTTATCAAGATAATGGAACTGCAGAACCAGAGGCAAATCTAGGTAATCGTATTCCTGCGGGACAAAAGGGAGATTCTGTACTAAATTCAGCACAAGAAAGGTTAGAAGAATTACGTGCAGAAGGATTTGGAAAAGGAGATGCAGAATATGATATGGCTCAAAATGAAGTAAGTAGACTACAAGCTAAACAGAATACTTTTGATGGAAATGATACAAGAGCATTGAGCAGGTTGACATCTGGTGGAAATAATAGAACTAAAGAAATTAAAAGAGCATCTAATTCTAAATTAAGAAGAACCATAAGAGGAGTAGGAAAAGTTGCAGGACGAGGATTAATTAGTGGAGCTAAATTTACTGGTAAGATAGCAGGAAAAGCACTAGCAGCAGGTACAATGGGAATTGTGGGCTTAGGAGTTGGAATTGCAGGAGATAACTTAGAAGATGTTGTAAAATATGGTATTGCTGGTGCAGGATTAGGATATACAATGGCTCCTTCGATTGCAAGAGGAGTAACAGGAGCAATTGGCAAAACAAAACAATTGGGACAAAATATTAGATCAACATATGAAGAAGGAGCATATGGAAGAATTGAGGCACAATTAAGACAACAAGAACGTGATGCATATAGTAGTAAAGAATTAAGAGAAGAAGAAAAAGAAGCATTTGAAAAAGACAATGGAAGAAATCCTACTCGTAAAGAATTGAATGATAGAATGAGAGTAGTTGCTGATTATAGAAATGCAGGAATAACAGATTCATCTGATATACATAAAGGAATGAAACTAGAAGAAGAAATTAAGAAAGAATTAGGTGAAGGTATTCCTGAAGATGAAAGAGAGAAAAATGCAAGGTTACAAGTACATGATATTATTAAATATGCAAATACAATTGATGCAAAAAATTTAATGAATGCCAATAAAGCAGAAGGATACCAAACAGATATTACTAATAGGTTCTTAAAAGCAGGAATGGATAAGAAGACTGCTACAAATGCAGCTATCAAGACACTTGATAGAGTGAAAAAAGTAAAGGGTATAGAATAATTATAAATATGGAGGACTATTATTGTGGAAAAAATTATTAGATATTGGAATCAAAACAAGATAAAGATAATATTAATAATTGCAATAATAGTCTTTATTTATATTTTGATACAAGTAACAAATAATTTGATTAAAGATAAGAAACAAGAACAACAAATGATTAGCAATATAGACAAATCGGTACCTATAAAATCAGTAATAACTGGAGAAACTGTCTCTATAGAACAAACAAATGATAATATAAAATGCATAGAAGACTTTGTAAGTTATTGTAATAATAAAGAGTATGAAAAAGCATATGACCTATTATCTGAAAATTGCAAAAGTGAGTATGAAAATAATATAAATATTTTTATTAAAAATTATTGTGAGAATATATTTAATAAAAATAGGACATATAAATTAGAACTATTATATTATCTTGATGGTTCATACACATATACAATAAAGTATTATGAAAATAACTTATTAGCAACAGGAAAAGATAATCAACAAAATAATTTTGAAGATTACATTACTATTATAAAGCAAAATGGAGTAGACAAGCTTAATATTAATGGGCTAATTAATAAAAAAGAAATAGATAAGTCTGCTAAATCAAACGATGTAGAAATAATTGTAAAGAAAAAAGGAATATATAGAAATTATGAAGTTTATGATGTTACAATTAGAAATTATACTACAAATACAATACTTATAGGTTCAAATTATAAAGAAATATGTATAGTAGATGAAAATAATACTGAGTATATTCCTACTTTAGATAAAATGTTATCTGAAAATTTGTCTATTAAATCAGGATATGAAAAAAATATAAGTATAAGATTTGATAAAATATATTCTGCTTATAGAAATACAAAATCTATAAAGTTTAAAAATATTATATTAGAAGGAGATAAATATACTCAAAATCCAAACGATAATACGCAAAATATACAAATCAGTATAGATATATAATAGAAAAGTGGTGATAATATGAGCGAAAAAAACGCACAGATAGAAGATGAAAACGAAGAAATTGAATCAATTGAGAATAATGATAAACAGAATTCTGAAGATACGGCAAAAATGGTGAAAGATGCTGCAGAATTGACAAAAAATGTTTCAACAGGAAATGTTTTAGGAGTTGTTAAGAATGCATTTAGCCTTTTGAAAAATAAAAAATTTATGAAGAGATTTATAATATCTTTATTAATGCCAATTGTAATGATAGTTTTAGCCGGATCGTTTATCCTAGGAATATTTGAAGCAGTGGCAGATACAGTAGGAGATATTGTTGGTGGTATAGGAAATGGAATAGCAGCTATTGTAAGTTTTTTAAATCCTTCAAGAGATGAATTGAAAATTGAGATAAATGATGAAACGATAGATAATATCATTAATGAAATAGACAAGCTAGGGGTTAGTATAGACGGATTAAAACTAATGGGAGATGTTGATTATACACAACCAGATATACAAGAGGAAAATAAAAAAGCATTAAGAAAGTATTTAAAAAAATTTCTTGAAGCACAGGCAATGACTCAAGTATTAAATACAAATCCAAATTGGAGTACATCATCAGGAGATAATCTATACGGAAATGTTTATGTATGTAAGTCGGATGATAAAGATGTAATTGACGCAAGCAATACTTCATATTTGACATACAAGAAGTATGAAGATATGGAAAAAATGAAGCAAAAAGGTGATTCGAACATAATTAACTATTTTTCTATGGATCAAGAGGGAAAACTGGTATATGCCGGGTTAACAGAAACAACAATAAATGGAAAGAAAACTACTCAAATTGAACTATATCACGAGAATTATATTGATTTGATAGGTAAATACACAACCCCTATAAGTTTTTATATAGATTTGGTTATGATATCACAAAACCCAGAGTTTGTGTCAGCAGTTGCAGATTTGGCCAAATTAAGTAAAATTAATATAACTATTATGTACGATGTAAGAACTGTAACAACAACAACAACCGAAAATTATATAAATCATACAAAAAAGGTTGTTGAAAACCATAGAGAATATAAAAAAGCTGTTAATAAATCATCAAAGGAGGATACAACAAAAATAGTAACAATTACTAAAATTCCTAAATTAGCAGTAACTTATGTAAAGTCTTGGTATGGAGAACAAAGCATGACATATAATAAAGTAAAAGAAAATACAGTTTCTTCGAGTAATAAAGATAATCCAACTAAATTGCCAGATGAAACAGAACCACAAGACTTACCTTTAAAAAAAGAAAATAAAGATAAATCTGTTACGTGGAAAACAGATAGAACTGAAGTTACTGAAATTACAGAGGAATATACTAAATATGATGAAGGGGTTAGAGGAGAAGTAATTGATAGAATAGGTGAAAAGGGATCTCAAGGCTTAAATAGTTCTAACCAGGTAGATGAAAATACAAGATTTATAGGATTATTAGAACAAAAATTTAAAATCCCTAATTCAACGAGAGAAACTCGTGCAGGTGATAATGTTGTAAGTGGAGCTCAAATGCTATTTCATTTATTAGAAAAGGATCCTGAATTGCAAAATGTAGAACAATGGATGAGATATGCTTTAAATAAATACACAGATTCAAATAGATATGGTGATATTGAGTTTTCAGATTTAGCAAATGAATTTACGACAGGTTCTTCTATAGCAGGTTCAAATTTTGTAGTAGATACTTCAAGAGGAGATGCTTCTATATGTATTACAGATACACAAGTTTTGAAAGATGCTGTATCAAAAATATATACAGGTAAAAGAAAAGAAAATTTGACAAATGAAGCACAAAATTTTATTGATATGCAGGCAAAATATCATGTTAATGCAGTGTTTGCGATGGCAGTAACAATTGCTGAATCTGGAGGGGGAACAGATTGGAATGCAATTGATAGTAGCACATATAATTGGTACAGCATTACAGGTTCATATAATGGAAAAAGTTATAGAAATCCAGAAAGTAGTAATCCTCATGATTGGCGTGTGTATTCAAGCTTTAAAGAAGCAACATTTGACTTTGGAGATTTAATAGCAAATAGTTCATATTATTTTAAAGCAGGAAAATATTCAGTAGAGGAAATTGCTACTACTTATTGCAATGAAATATGGGGAAGAGCCGTTATATCATATATGAGCGACATATATAATGCAGCTGGAATAGAACTACAAGAAGAAGGATTCATAGAAGGTGGAGTAACAACTGACGAACAGGCTAAAGCAATAAAAGAAAAAATAGAAAACGAACTTATTCATACACAAGTTCATGAAAAAGACTATATGTATCAAAATGGACCTTTTGCAAAATGGTGGCTTAATAATTTAGATCCATTCCAATGTACATGGTGGGCAAATGGTAGAGCATCAATGTACTTAGAACAACATGGAACAAAATATAAAACAGGATATCCAACACTTAAAGGTAATGGGGGAGATTATTACGATATTAATAAAGTAAATGGTTGGTTCAAATATGGTCAAACTCCAAAACCAAATTCGATTATTTCATGGAAACATGGAAAATATGGACATGTAGCATATGTTGAAGGCGTTAGCAAGGACGGAATATATATTAGCCATGCTGGATCAGCTTACTCATGGTATGGAATTGAAAAAATACCTTTAAATGGATCTCTTGACCAAAAATGGAGTGGTTATAAGTTAAATGGATATATATATTTAGATGAACCAAATTAGAAAAATATACTATATAGTATAGGAGAAAAATATGAAAAATATAAAAATATTGATAATAGCACTGCTTGTACTACTAATTATATTAATAGGTGCAGTAATATTTCTAAAGAGTAATATTTCGAAACTAAATGATGAAGTTACAGGTAATGAATTACAAGAGGGAATACAGGATAAGCTAATACCATTAGATAGCTTTACATCTAAAGAAACTAATGATAATATAGTTTTTTCACTAAGTGATGTAATACAGAAATTATTTAGTTGTATAGCATTAAATGATACTGAAGCAATATATAATATGACAGAATTGAAATATATAAAAGATAACAAAATAACTTTAACTACTGTGAAATCTATTTATCCTAATGTGCAAAATGGTGTAAATTATTATATTCAAGATGTTTATAAAATTGAAAATTACGATAAATCAGAGTATTATATTTATGGATTAGTATTAGATAATAACAAAGTAGAAGCTAGCTATTTGAATATAGAGTTAGATACAAATAATAGTGCGTTTGGAATTAAACCAATTGAATATACAGAATACAATAAAGCTAAGAATGGACAAATTGGTCAAATTAACTCAAATAAAATAAGTAAAAACAAATACAATGATTTTAATATTCAAAGTTTTTCAACTGAAGGTTTAGTAAGACACTATATAAGAGATTACTTGTTTAAGGTAAATTATATGCCAGAACTTGCTTATGAACTTTTAGAAGATAATTATAGAAATGAAAAATTTTCTAATATGGATGAATTTAAAATATATATTCAAAATAATGCAGATAGATTTAGCAATTTTGCTTTAAAAGAATATCAAAATAAAATAAAAGAAGAATCAATACAATACATTGCAACAGATACTAATGATAACTATTATAAATTTGATGTGTATAAAACATTAGAATATAAAATGGTGTTAGATAATTACACAATTGAAACAGAAGAATTTTTAAAAAAATATAACAATGAGACAGAGAAAAACAAGATTAATACTTGTATAGTAAGATTCTTCAAGTTGGTGAATGAAAAAGATTATAAAAGTGCATATAGTTACTTAGATAATACTTTTAAATCGAATAATTTTGCAACAATAGAAATGTTTCAAGAATATATAAATACAAATTTATTTAACAATAATATTTTAAAAATGAAGTCATTAGAAAAGATTGGAGATGTTTATTCTTGTAAGGTTACAATAAAAAGTGGAATTGGAGTTGCAGCAGAGGAAAAAAATTTAACAGTAATTATAATGTTAAAAGAAGGAACAAATTTTGTAATGTCATTTAGTATAGATGAATAATTGGAGGAAAAAATATGCAGGAAAAACAAAGAAATAAAGTAATAAAACATATGGATGAACTAGCAAAAATGATAGATGGAAAACTGCAAAGAATTGAAGAAATTACATACTATGACGAGTTTGAGTTTAAAGGAAGTGGACTTGCAACAAAAAATGTGTATATTGTGGAAATTGCAACTCAAAAACAGCTAGAAACTGCGGATAAATCTGAAAGAAATACAACATATGAAATATATGATAAAAACAGTGGGAAAATTGCAGATATAGATATTAATGGAAAAATACATTTTGTACCTGAATTTATTGAAAAGTTAAGACAAATTGATAAAGATTATTTAGAACAGTTAAACTTGGATGATTTGGATTTTGAATTGCCTGAAGAACTTGATAGTCAGGACATAAAATTATCAAAAAAAGAACTTTTAAAGGAAAGAACAAAAGAAAAAACAAACAAAGATAATGAAGAAAAGGATGAAGAACAGGAAAAAGAAGAAAAAGATTTAGAAAATGAAACAGAAGAAGAAAAAAAGCAAAAAACAGCAGAAGCCTTAAATATAGATGAAGAGGAAATAAAGTCTATTTCTACAATTGATCCTAATCAAAAGATTACAGATAAATATACTTTAAGAGATATAATACCTGAAATAGCAAGTTCGAAAATGCTTACAGTGGCATATACAAAAGAAGGAAACTTTACAATTTTAAATGTAAAAGCGGATGGTACTAGAGAAAAAATTGATAGTCTTGACTCCATAGAGGGGGTAGCTACAAATAAAAATGTTATTTCTATAAATGAAGATGGATCAAAAGTTGAAGAAAAACAAGTAAAAGGTCTAATGCGTATTAATGCACGAAATAGGGAAGATGGTTTGGCAATTTCCATTGGCGATTATGGTATGATGAATATAGATTATGTAAGTAATGTAATGGATAAAGAACATAGAAGGGCAACTCCAATAAGAACAAAAGAGTCTGAAAATCAACGAATTGCAAATGAAAGAGTAAGAGAAAATGCAGGAGACTCAAAAGAAGAAATGGAAAGAGAAGGCAAAAAATTTAGAGCAAATGAAGAAAAAGGGATAAACCCACAAACATTAGATGGAATAGAAACAGAAAACATTGATGGAAATGTTACTCTTGACGAACTAAAGAAACAGATAAAAGAAGATGTATTAGATAAAGGAGATATGTCAAGAAGAGAAACACAAGAATATATTGAAGGTAGAATTCAAGAGGCTGGTTTATCTTTGTCAGAAGCTGAAATAAATAATACAGTGAATGAAATTGAAACACAAGTTTTAGATGAATCAAGATTTCCAACAAGAAATGAAAGAAAGTAAAAATTAAACATAAAAATCACTTTTTAAAATATAATTTAAAAGGTGATTTTTTTATGAAAGTGAAAGTTGTAAGTGTTTTAATAGTAGTAATTATATTTTTTAATTCCTTAACTATATTTGCAAACTTAGAAGAAGATGAAGAAAATTTTAATATTGATAAAATAAAGGAAGAAGTTATAGAAACAACAAATAATATAACAGATTCCCCAAAAGTAAATTCTAGAATAGCATTAGTATATGATAGAGCATCAGGAAGAATTTTGTTTGAACGAAATGGCAACAAACATACACCAATGGCAAGTACAACCAAGATTATGACTGCAATAGTTGTAGCAGAGAATAGCAATTTATCTGATGTTGTTACAATAGATGCTAAATCTGCAAATACGGGAGGATCGAGACTAGGGCTAAAAAAGAATGATAAAATAACAGTAAATGATTTATTATATGGACTTATGCTAAGATCAGGTAATGATGCAGCAGTAGCACTTGCAACACATGTAGGCGGAAGTATAGAAGGCTTTGCAAAATTAATGAATGATAAAGCTGCAGAATTAAGTTTGGTAAATACGCATTTTGTTGTCCCACATGGTTTAGATATGAATGGGCATTATACAACAGCATATGAACTAGCTAAGATGGCAGATTATGCTTTAAATAACGAAAAGATAAGAGAGATAGTATCTACGAAAACGTACATGGTATATATTAATAATAAACCTAAAGTAATATCAAACACAAATGAACTGCTAGGAAACTTGTATGGTGTATATGGAGTAAAAACCGGATTTACAAATGGAGCAGGTAGATGTTTAGTTACAGCTTGTAAAAGAGATAACCTAGATATTATAACTGTTATAATAGGTGCAGATACGAAAAAGATTAGAACTGCAGATAGCATAAAATTAATTGAATATACTTTCAAAAATTTTACTATAATAGATGTTAAAAAGCAAATACAAGAACAATTTGAAAATTGGAAAAGATTAAATGAAGGGAGAATTATAGTTAATAAAGGTAAAAAAGATAATGTAAAATTAAGACTACAAGATATCAAGTGTGATAAGATGGCTATAAAGAATACAAAAATTGATAATATAAAAATAGAAATAAATTGTATATATTATCTCGAAGCCCCAATTGATAAAGGAAGAATAATTGGAAATGTTAAGGTTATCTTGGATGAAGAAACAATAGATATACTACAAATATATAATGAAGAAGAAATAGAAAGAAAGGATATATGTTCATATTTATTAGAATTTTTAAAATGCGCAAGTATATAATAAGTTAATCAAAATACCCCTCAGTTTAGTGAATAATAAACTGAGGGGTAAAAAAAGTAGCAAGGAACCATTAGAATTCCTTGCCCAGCATAATGCCTTAATATTTAAAGCAGTAAAAAACTGCAATTGGAGGCGCCACCCGGATTTGAACCGGGGATCAGAGTTTTGCAGACTCGTGCCTTACCGCTTGGCTATAGCGCCATATACAAAAAACTATAAAAGTATATGTGTAAAAATGGAGCGGGAAACGGGGCTCAAACCCGCGACCTCTGCCTTGGCAAGGCAGCGCTCTATCAACTGAGCTATTCCCGCATTTTTAATATAATATATGTTCTTAAATCAAATTTAGAACATAAATATAATAACAAATTTAAAACAAAAAGTCAATAAAAATTTTATATTGCAATAAATTTTAAAATATAAAATCGTACCAAACCCTTATTTTCTCAGTAAAACTAGCTAAAACTATTGAAAATATTACAAAAATGTAATATAATTGTAATATAAGTGTAATAAAAAAATAACATTCCATAAATTGTGCTTCCCTAATAGTATATGAAGCGAGTTGGAAAAAAATGAAAAAACTGCAAAATACTGTTATTGACTATTAACACAAAAGAAAGTAAAATTATTATAATAATGTATAAAAAAGGATGGAGAAGAATATGAAAATTAAAAAAATAGCATCTATATTAATTATGATTATTGCAATTTTATTAATTGCAGGTATTTTTAGTGCTTCATATGCAGCAACTGGAAGTATGTATCTTACAATTAAACAATTGCGTGCATCTGGATATGGATATAAAGCATTAGAAAAAAATATTTGGAAAATTACAGAAACAAATAGTAGTGGAACAGATTTAATGAAAAATGACACTATTTATTGTTTAAAAGGTGGACCTGGATTTGGAGGAGCTTTTAGTGGAAGTACATCACCAACTGTAAGACAATATACAAGATATTTTGATATGAAAGAACCGGATTCAATTACAGGTGCATATGCATCAGCGATACCAACACCAAATAGTACAAAATATAATTCACTAGTATGGTTATTAAACAATGTTTATGTAGCACCAAAGAGTACAGCTTCTTCAAGTGAAAGAGAAATTGCTGCAGAATATAGAGAACTTTTATTAAAGAATGCAAAAATTTCTGGTAGCGATATAACTGATGATGATATTGATGTAGTACAACAATTAGCTGTATGGCATTTTACAAATACTGATGCTTATAAAGTAGATTCTACATTTGAATTATATATAAATATGGTTGCGGGCACAAATTCAAATTATAATGCACTAAGTGATGAAAGAGGCGAAGGTGCTTTAAATGGTTCGGAAAGAAGCAGTGATTGCCAAGCATTATTCGAATACCTTGTAAATGAGGCAGAAAGTAAGGGTTCATCTTATGATCCATCTCAAGATATAGTAGAAAAACCATATAAAATTGAAACAACAGATAAAACTATTAAAACAGTAGGAAGCAATTACATGATAGGACCATTTAGAATAGAAAAGATTGGAAATACTATTGGTACATTAAATGTAACATTTGAAAATGGAACACAAACAATCTCAAATCCTGTATTGCAAACTGAAAATGGAACAGAATATAATTCTATAGAAGATACTATAGGAAAAGATTTTTATTTAGTATTACCAACAAGTACTAATTTAGATACAATTACAATGTCATTATCAGGTTCATATTTTGATACATCAATTACATATTGGTCAGTTGAAAATGGACCATCTACAGATCAACCAGTTGTTAAGGTTGAAAGAACAAAAGAAGATTATTCTGATAAAACATATTTTACTTTAGAAAAAAATTTCGACTTAGCCTTAAGAAAATTTATAACATCAATCAATAACGTAAAACCAGCAACAAGTAGAGAACCACAAATATCAAGTTCTACATTAAATGCTTTAAAAAATGGAACAATAACAACAGCTGAAAAGATACACCCTAAAAACGCTCTATTAGTACAAACTGGAGATAAAGTAATATACACAATTAGAGTATACAATGAAGGTAAAGTAGATGGCTATGTAAAAGAAATAACAGATTATTTACCAGAAGGATTAAAATTCTTAGAAAATAGTACATTAAATAAAAATAATGGTTGGACAAATCCATCAGGTGATGGAAAGACAATTGTTACATCAAAACAAGCTGTAACTCTTTTAAAAGCATTTGATGGTTCAAACTTACAATATACAGATGTACAAATTGAATGTGAAGTCGTTGCAACTGTAACAAATAGTGATAAGACACTAAAAAACATTGCTGAAATTACAGCTCATAGTGACAAAGACGGAAATATAATAATAAAAGATATAGATTCAGATCCAAACAATGTTAATAGAAATAATTATGGAACAACAAACCAAGAAGATGATGATGATTTTGAACTATTAGTTTTACAAGGAAAATATTTTGATTTAGCATTAAGAAAATTTATTACAAAGGTAAATGATGTAGAGTTAACAAACAGAATACCAACTGTAGATACAACACCACTATTAGAAGGAAAAACAACAGCAAAATATAGACATCCTAAGAATCCAGTAAGTGTTGATGCTGGAGATATCGTTACATACACATTAAGAGTATATAACGAAGGCGAAGTTGATGGATATGCAGACGAAATAACAGACTACTTACCACAATGGTTAGAGTTTATTAACGACGAGGAAAATGCTAAATATGGATGGAAAGTATCAGCAGATGGAAGGAAAGTTACAACTACAATTACATCTAAAGATACAGAATATTCAGCAAGTAGAGATGTAATATATGCAAATAGAACAAGCGAGTCTGATAAAGTACTAATAAAAGCATTCGATAAAGACGCAAAAAAATTAGATTATATTGATGTTAAAATCAGATGTAAAGTTAAAGACACAGGTCTTGCTACTAAAATTACAAATATTGCAGAAATTACAAAAGCATCAAATAGCGAAGGTGTAGAAGTTGTAGATAGAGATTCTGTACCAGATAATATTACATTACCTACAGACGAATTATTACCAAATTATAAAGATGACGAAATTGCAAGAGGAGACCAATACATTCCAGGACAAGAAGATGATGATGATTTCGAAAAAGTAATTATTCAAAAATTTGACTTAAGCTTAAGAAAATTTATTACAGCTGTAAATAATACAGAAATCACAAATAGAGTACCTGTTTTCTCAGTTGACAATGACGGAAAATACGTATATACACATACAAAGGTACCAGTAGAAGTTGCAAATAAAGATATAGTAACATATACCTTAAGAGTGTATAATGAAGGAAATGTTGACGGATTTGCAGACGAAGTTAAAGATGATGTACCACAAGGACTAGAATTCTTACCAGATAATGCAATTAATAAAGAATATAGATGGAAAATGTATAAAGCAGACGGAACAGAAACAACTAATGTTTCAGAAGCTAAAACAATTAGAAGTGATTATTTATCAAAGGCTCAACAAGATGAAACAAAAAGAGATAATTTAATAAAAGCATTTGATAAAGAAACAATGACACAACCAGACCATAGAAATATAAAAATTGCATTTAAAGTAACAGAACCAAATACATCAGATAGAATTTTAATAAATACAGCCGAAATATCAAAAGATAAAGACAAAGATGGAAAAGACGTAGATGATATAGATTCAACACCAGATAATGATAAAGAAGGCGAAGATGATATTGATATTGAAAAAGTTAAGGTTAAATACTTTGATTTAGCACTAGAAAAGATTGTTACAGAATATAGCATAAAATTAGATGGAAAAACAACGGTAACAAAAACAAATCATAAATTTGGTGTACAACCAGAACCTATTGTAAAAGTTGAATTAGTAAATAGTCATGCTATAAAAGCATCAGTAATAAAATTCAAATATCAAATAAAAATTACAAACGAAGGTGAAATTGAAGGATATGCTGATGAAGTAAAAGACTATATTCCAGAAGGACTTAAATTTGTTGCAGAAGATAATCCAAAGTGGAAAGCATCTTCAGATGGTAAAACAGTAACAACAGATCAATTAAAGGATACTTTATTAAAGCCAGGAGATAGTGCAGTTGTTGAAATTACTCTTCAATGGATTAACGGACAAAACAACTTAGGATTAAAACAAAACTGGGCAGAAATAAGTAAAGATAGAAACGATAGCGACTCACCTGATATTGACTCAACACCAGACAACAATAAAAGAGGTGAAGATGACATTGATGATGCATCAGTAATTTTATCAGTAAAAACTGGTAAAGGTGAGGATTTCGCAATAATTGCAGGTGGTATGCTTATTATATTATCTACAGGAATTGTATTAATTAAAAAATTTGTTATCTAATATATGTTAGATAAAGAATAGTAAAACAGTTTAGAATTTAAACTAAACTGTTTTATTTTGTTTTAAAAAATATTTACTTTGAAAAAGCCTTATGTTATAATTTGAAATATAATGGGGTGAAAAATATAAAATGAATCAAATATTGATGGTAGAAAACAAAAAAAAGAAAAAATATGGTTCTGGACCAGCTGATATAAAAAGTGTTATAAGAGTATTTTTAATTTCACTTATTATTTTTGGAGTATTCTATATTGGACAAGGCTTATATGCTATATATAGAGAATCAAAGGGCAGAAATACTAATAATTTACCAGTTGTAAGTATAGAAAGGGTAAATGATAAAGCTATAATAATAGTAACCAGCAGTAATGAAATTAAATATTTAAAATATAGCTGGAATAATGCGGAAGAAACAAGCATACCAGTAAATGCAAATTATGCAGAAGAAGAAATAATTTTGCCAATTGAAAATAGTGTTTTAAATGTTGTTGTTGAAGATAGCTTAGATAGAGCAGTAAAGTTTAGAAAACAATTCAACCTAGAAGGAATAGATATTACAGAACCAACAATTGAAGTAACTAAGCAGAATGATGATGGAAGTATAAAAATTTCAGCAACAGATGAAACTGAAATGTCGTATATAACATATAAAATTAATGATGAAGAAGAAATAAAAATAGAAAAATCAGCTACAGAAGATAAAACTATTAATTATATTATTAAACTTCCAAGAGGAGAAAATAGGTTAGTAGTTACTGCATGTGATAACTCTGGAAATATAGGAACATATGAAAAGAAAATTATTGTATCAACAGCGTCAACAATAGATTTAAAAGTTGAAAATGGAAAATTAATTGTTACTATTAAGGACCAAGATGGAATAAAAGACATAGAAGTTAATTTAAATGGTGTAAAATATGAAGCAAAAAATGTAAATATGAAGGAAGCTAGTTTCCAACTAGAACTTAAGCAAGGAACTAACACATTATCAATTAAAGTAACAAATGTTAATTCGTTAGTAACGGCAGGAGCAAGAGAATTTAATTATGCACAGTAAAATATTATTTTATTTTGCCATATTCTCATTTATGGGATGGTGTTTAGAGTCAATCTATAAAACAATAATAGAAAAAAAGTTTATTAATAGTGGATTTTTGTATGGACCATTTTGCCCAATCTATGGATTTGGAGCAATAATTATGATGAATACACTTGGAAAATTACCACAAAATCCACTAGTGATATTTATAGCAGGAACAGTACTTTTAACATTATGGGAGTATATAGTAGGCGTGATATTAGAAAAGATATTTCACACTAAATATTGGGATTACTCACATTT
The DNA here is from genome assembly GCA_934121885.1 of uncultured Clostridia bacterium. Taxonomy (GTDB): domain Bacteria; phylum Bacillota; class Clostridia; order TANB77; family CAG-508; genus CALXVA01. The sequence continues at coordinate 55,480 of CAKOVH010000002.1, forward strand.
AAAGTATAATTTTCAAGGAAGAATTTGCCTAAAAAATTCTATATACTGGGGAATACTTGGAGTAGTATTTACATTTATAATATATCCTATTGCAGAAAATTTAACTGCAAAAATTCCAAGTAATGTATTATTTTATTCCAATGTAATAATATATATTGCTTTAATTGCAGATGTAATAATTACTGTTACCAAGATGTTATTTATTGACAAAAAGATTGAGCAGTTACATGAAATTGGTGAGATGATAAAAGAAAAAGCAGAAGAGTTAAAGTCAATTGATGTATTAGAAAAGGTTTCAGTTCAAAATATGGTAACTGTAATTGCAAATTTAAAAGAGAGACAAGCAAGAATAAAAAAGAGCCTATATAGATTAATTACAAGATTAAAAAATGCATTTCCAACTATGCAGTCAGAAACAATTAGTAAATTTATTAATCAAAAGATAGATTTAAAGAATATACGAAATAAGATAAGAAGGAATAAGGGGGAATAAAAATGGCCCAAAATATTTATGTTATTGATAATGAGAGCGAATTAAAAGACATATTATCAAAAATGTTTAAAGGCGATAAAGATTTTAAGTTTAAAAAAGTTGATACAAAAAACGTAGATGAAGCCTTAAAAAACATTCCATCTTTGTTTATTATAAATGAAGATACAATAGATGTTAATATATTAGAGATTTGTAAAAAAATTAGATCAAATGAGGATAATAGTATAACACCAATTATAGTTATATCTTCAAATAAAGAAAAAGAGCACAGAATAGAAATATTAAAAGAATGTGTGGAACATTATATTAAAGTTCCAATAGACCAAGAGTATTTATATTATACAGTTAAAAACTTAATTCGTTTATTATACATAAATAGAAGAGTAAGCCCTCTAACAGGACTTCCTGGAAATGTACAAATTCAAGCAGAGATGAAGAAAAGACTTTTAAATAAAGAAGAATTTGCAATGTTGTACTTAGACTTAGATAATTTTAAAGCATATAATGATGTATATGGATTTTTAAACGGAGATGAAATTATTAAATTTACAGCTAAAACCATTGTAAGAAATATTGATATGTTTACTGATGGAGAAGGATTTGTAGGACATATTGGTGGAGATGATTTTGTAGCTATAGTTTCGTTAGATAGAGATTATGAACGAATTTGCCAAAATATTATTGCAGAATTTGAACAAGATGTTGGAAAATTCTTTAATGAAGAAGATGTAGAAAAGGGATATCTAGAGGTTCCAAATAGAAAAGGTATTGTTGAGGAATTTCCTTTAACTTCGATTTCAATTGGTGTAGTTGTAGCAGATAAAGGAAGATTCCACAATGTGCTAGAAATTGGAGAGGTTGGAGCACAAGTTAAACATTTAGCTAAAACAACTATGGGAAGTGCTTATTCAATAGATAGAAGAAAAAAATAAGATTAGTGTATACGAAAAAAAGATTGAATTTATATTTGTAAATTCAATCTTTTTTGTCGTTTATTATTTAATCTTTTTTATTTCCTCAAAACGTTTTACTTTTTGTGTTGTTGTTTTTATCATTGGTTCATCTGTTATAATTAAGTTTTTAATATGTTTATAGTTTGTAAGATTAGAATTTATATTTTTAACATCTTTCCAAATAATATCTCTTAGTTCTTGCTCAGAAATATTTGGGTATTTTTGATTAATATAATCTTTATTATAAACAATTTTAACAGATACAACTAAATCATCATCTTTAGGCATTCCAAAAACCATTGATTCTGAAACATATGGTAAATTATTTATTAATAATTCAATTTCTTCAGGATAAATATTTTTTCCGTTTTTTAGCACTATAACATTTTTCTGTCTACCTGTAATAAAAATATATCCATCTTTATCAATAAAGCCAAGGTCACCTGTGTGAAACCAGCTATTCTTTATAACAGCATTTGTTTCTTCAGGCATTTCATAATATCCTAGCATAAGAGATGGGCTTTTTGCTATTATTTCGCCAATACCATCCTCATTTGGGTTGTTAATCTTAATTTCCATTTCCGGAAGTGGAAGACCAACAGAACCATATCTAATTGATTTTTCATTTTCAGCTGCAAGAACTGGCGAAGTTTCTGTTAAACCATAACCTTGAATTGTTAAAATACCAAAGTCATTAAAGCCTTTTGCAACTTTCTTATCAATTGCAGATGCTCCACTTATAACAAAGCGAAGCTCTCCACCAAGATTATCCAAAATTTGTTTAAATATTTTTCTTCTAATATCAATTTTAAATTTTAGTAAAAAGTTGCTAATAATTTTTGCAAATTTTATTATTTTTGTTTTCTTTTGTTTTTCAATTTGTGTATTTATTTTTTTGTACATAGCTTCTAATAAAAGTGGTACACATACAAATACAGTTACATGGTACTCTTTTAAGTTTTCTTGAATATGTCTTAATCCATCACAAAATACATTTGTTGCACCATGGGATAAAAATAAAAGTAGACCAGTTGAACCAAATGTATGATGAAATGGTAAGAACGCCATATTTACATCTGTGCTTAATATTTTTTCACACATATCCATATTATATATATTTGATGCAATGTTGTAGTTTGAAAGCATTACTGCCTTTGACATTGAGGTTGTACCTGATGTAAATATAATTGTAGCAAGTTCATTTGGTACAATTATATGATTTTCGTATCTTGTATCTCCACTTAAAACTAAAGCTTTACCATTTTTAATTAAAGTAGAAATTGTTTTAAATTCTGCAGATAAACTATCATCCATACAAATACATTCTTTCAGCAAATCATTTTCAGCAGAAACCTCCTTAATTGTTTGTGCATAATCTTTATCAAAAATAATAGCTTCAGCTTTACTTCTTTGTAGCAAAGATTTTATTTCTTCAGGGGGAAGACCTTTATCTAAAGGAACAGCAATTCCTACTCCATTTAAAATTGAAAAATAAGATAATGCCCATTCATATTTGTTTTTTCCTATAATTGCTATACGTTTGCTTTCTAAACCTAAATTAATTAAAGATGTTCCTAAGTATTTTAAATCATCTCCAAATTCCTTATAGGATACTTTAGTGTATGATATATCTTTATCTTTTTTGTTTTTTACAATAAAGGCTATATTATTAGGATAATCATTAATTCCTCTATTAATATAGTCGCGTATTGTATTTAATTTATTTGCTTCATATAATTTTCTAGTTGGTTTCATTTACCCTCCACAATGTTTAAATTTTATATTTTCAAGTTTATCATAAAAATTATGAGGTATCAATTTAACTGAACGTACGGTCAAAAATAAAGTATAGTTCTAAAAAATAAAAAACTCTCATAATATAATACAAATTATTGTTGGGGAGTTTTTTTATGATTATAGTTAATAAAAAAAGATTAGTTGCAATTTTCAGTATGGTATTTGTATCACTATTAGCATTTACTTTTAATGTTGCCCAAAAGGAAGAAACAGTTTCTACTGTGGCACTTCCAGTAAGCAATAAAGTAATTGTATTAGATGCACGGACATGGAATTCCAGATGAAGGAGCACAAAGTAGAAACCGGAACAACTGAGGCACAAACAAATTTAAAAATTACATTAAAAGTACAAAGTTTGCTAGAGCAAAGTGGTGCAACAGTTATTTTAACTAGAAGTGATGATAATGCAATTTACGATTTAGATAGTACAACTTTAAAACAGAAAAAAATATCAGATATTCATAATAGAGTAAAAATTGGAAATGAATCAAGTGCAGATATATTTGTTTCAATTCATTTAAACAAAATACCACAAGAGCAGTATTATGGTTGGCAAACTTTTTATAAACCTTCTGATGAAAAAAGTATAAAACTTGCAAAAAGTTTGCAAAATAATATAAATGATGCAATACAAAAGGAAAATAAACGTGTTCCAATGAAATTAGATACAGTATATATTATGAAACATGTAGAAATACCAATAAGTATTGTTGAATGTGGATTTTTATCAAATGTTGAAGAAGAAAAATTATTATTACAAGATGAATATCAAAATAAACTTGCATGGGGAATATATAATGGAATAATTGATTATTTTTATGAAAATTAAATAAGTAAAGAATAACAAAGCGTATATAATTTCACTTTCTTGGGGAAAATAGGTAAAAACTATTTTTACAAGGGAGTGGAATTTTTTTGAGAAATGATAGAGTATTAAATATATCAGGAGCAGTACTTGAGGAGTACCAATTAGAAAATTTTTTAGAAAAACTTGCGTCAGATCATGTATTAACTAAAAATTCAGATAAAACAACATATCCAATTCCTAGATTAAAAGAAAACTTTGAATTTATAACAGATGTTTATGAATTATTAAATGAGCATATTAAACTCAAAATTCCAATTAATCCAGCAGGAGAATGGATTTTAGACAATTATTATACAATTGAAGAAACTGTAAAGGCTATAGAAAAAGAACTTACAATAAAAAAGTATACGGAATTTTCAGGAATTTCGGGTGGAAGATATAATGGTTTTGCAAGAAGCTATGTTTTAGCTTCTGAAATTGTTGCATATACAGATAGTAAGCTAACATCTGCTAGTTTGGAAAATTTACTTAGAGCATATCAACGAAAAAAAACACTTAGTATGGACGAAATATGGAATATAGGTATGTTTTTACAAATAGCAATTATTGAAAATATTCGTAGAATTTGTGAAAAAATATATATTTGTCAAATTCAAAAATATAAAGTAGAAAGCATAATAGAAAGATTAGTTGAAAATAAAAATAAAGATGAATTACAATTTAAAAATTTAGTAGTATACAAAGAAAAAGTAGTAGCACAGGCTGATATGAAATATCCTTTTATTGAATATATGTCATATAAATTAAAAAGGTATGGTAAAAAGGCATATCCTTTTTTAAACATTTTAGAAGAACAAGTAAATAAAATGGGAACAAATATATCAGAAGTAATTCAAAAAGAACATTTTGATATTGCTACAAGTAAGGTATCAATTGGAAATTCGATAACAAGCCTAAAAACATTGCAAAGGATAAATTTTATTGATATTTTTGAAAAAATAAATGAAGTAGATGAGATATTAAAAAAAGATCCTGCCAATGTTTTTGACAAAATGGATTATAAAACAAAAATATATTATAGAAATAAAATAAAAGAGTTATCTAAAAAAACAAAAATATCAGAAATATATATTGCTAATAAATGCTTAGAGCTGGCACAAAAAGGTACAGATAAAAGAAAATCACATATAGGATATTATCTTATAGATGATGGATATGGTGAACTTTTTGAACTTCTTACAGGTAAAACAATAAACAAAATATCAAAAAATGAAAAGATGAAATTATATATTTTGATAAAAGTATGTATTTCAGTTTTTATTACAATTTTGTCTAGCATATGGATATACTATCAAACAAAAAATATAGCTATTTCAGTGATTTCGGCTATTATTTTATATGTGCCTATAGAAATAATAATAGTTCAAATTATGCAATATATTTTAGGAAAAATAGTAAAACCTGGTTTAATTCCTAAATTAGATTTTCAAGAAGGAATACCAGATGAATATACAAGTTTTGTAGTAATTCCTACAATTTTAAAAAGTAAAGAAAAAGTTAGAGAACTTATGAAAAAGCTAGAGGTATATTATTTAGCAAATGAAAGCGAAAATATATACTTTGCACTTTTAGGTGATTGTACATCAAGCAGTAGAGAAAACGAGAGCTTTGATAATGAAGTGCAAGAAGAAGGTATAAGATGTGCTAATGAATTAAATGCAAAATATCCAAAAGAAGGTTTTAAAAGATTTCAGTTTGTTTATAGAAAAAGAGTATGGAATGATGGAGAAAGTTCATTTTTAGGTTGGGAAAGAAAAAGAGGATTATTAAATCAATTTAATGAATACATTTTATCCAAAATAGAAAATCCTTTTAGATTTAGTACTATTGAGCTTGAAAAAGAAAAAAATACTAAAGTGCCTAATATAAAATATATTATAACATTAGATTCTGACACAGAGCTTGTTCTAAATACGGGAATAGAACTTATAGGAGCTATGGCTCATATTTTAAATGAACCGATCTTAAATGAAAATAAAACTTGTGTAGTAAATGGTCATGGCATTATACAACCACGAGTAGGAATAAATTTAGATGCATATAGAAAAACAATATTTACGAAAATCTATGCAGGTTCTGCTGGAACAGATTCTTATACAAATGCTATATCTGATATTTATCAAGATAATTTTGGAGAAGGAATTTTTACAGGAAAAGGTATATACGATTTAAAAGTATTTTCAAAAGTTTTAACAAATCAAATACCAGAAAATACGGTACTTAGCCATGATTTGTTAGAAGGATGTTATCTAAGATGTGGTTTAGCAACAGATATTATGCTTATGGATGGATATCCAACTTCATATCAAAGTTTTAAAACAAGACTTCATAGATGGACAAGAGGAGATTTTCAAATCATAAGATGGCTCAAAGGGAAAATAAAAAACAATAAAGGTATAGTAGAAAAAAATCCTCTAAATACTATTTCAAAATATAAAATATTAGATAATCTTGTAAGAAGTATATTTTATCCAATTGCATTGTTAGGATTTATTTATTTTACCTTAATAGATATTTTTCTAAAAAGTAAAGTATGGCTACCAATTACAATTCTTTTTATAGCTTTACTTGCACCAATGATAATAGAACTTGTAAACAAAATAATATATAGAAAAGATGGAGAATCTGCTCAAAAGACATTTCAAAAGCAAATAAAGGGAGTAAAGGGAAGTATTATTAGAGGAATACTTGAAATTGCATGCCTTCCAGATAAAGCATATATGTATTTAGATAGTATAATAAGAACAATATACAGAATGTGTTTTAGTAAAAGACATTTGCTTGAATGGACAACAGCAGAAGATGCAGAAAAGAAGGCAAAAAATACTATAATCTCATATTATCAAAATATGCTTCCAAATGTAATATTAGGAATATTAGGTTTCCTAGTTTTAGGATTTTATAACCAAGGATTAATTACTATTTTTCTATTTTTAATTTCAGCTTTATGGATTATTACACCTGCTATAATGTTCTATATAAGTAAGAAAGAGGAAAAGAAAGAGCCTATTAAACAAATAACAAAGGATGAAACTGAATATATTTTACAAGTTGGAAAAAAGACATGGCAGTTTTTTAAGGATAATTTAATAGAAAAAGGAAATTATTTGCCACCAGATAATTATCAAGAAGATAGAATTCCAAAGGTAGTATATAGAACAAGTCCAACAAATATTGGACTTGGACTGCTTGCTGTAATATCAAGTTATGATTTAAAATACGAAAATTTACAAGATACCTTAAATTTACTTGAAAAAATGTTAGAAACCATTTCAAAACTTGATAAATGGAATGGACATTTATATAACTGGTATAATATTGAGAACCTTAAACCTCTTGTACCAAAATATGTATCAACAGTAGATAGTGGAAATTTTGTAGGGTATTTATACACATTAAAGCAATTTTTAAAAGAAATAAAAGTGGATAATGTGGAAAAAGGTACACAAAAAGAAGATGAAATTGTAGATAAAATTAAAATGATGATTGATACAATTAATAATTTAATAGAAAATACTGATTTTAGTAAATTATACAGTAAAGAAAACAAAATATTTTCTATAGGATACAATGTTGAGGAAAATGCGTTAACAGATTCATATTATGATTTATTGGCATCTGAAGCAAGGCAGGCAAGTATAGTTGCAATAGCAAAAAAAGATGTATCTGAAAAGCACTGGGCAAAACTTGCAAGAACATTAACAACTTTAAATAAATATAAGGGGTTAGTGTCTTGGTCAGGAACAGCTTTTGAATATTTAATGCCATCTGTTAATATTCCACAAGAAGAGGGAAGTTTGCTTGATGAATCAATAAAGTTTGCAATAATGAGTCAAATGGAATATGCAAAACTTTTAAAAATTCCATGGGGAATATCAGAAGCGGCATTTAGTTTAAGAGACCTAAACAATAACTACCAATACAGAGCATTTGGAATTCCATGGCTTGGAATAAAAAGAGGATTGGCAGATGATATAGTGGTATCTTCATATGGAGGAATTTTAGCAATTAATATTGTGCCAAAAGAAGTTATACAAAACCTAAAAGAATTAGAAAAGTATGGAATGTACCAAAAATATGGTTTTTATGAATCTATTGATTATACACCAAATAGAATGAAAAAGGGCAAGCAATACGAGGTTATAAAAACATATATGGCACATCACCAAGGGCTTATATTGTTATCCATAAATAATTTAATAAATAATCAGGTATTACAAAAAAGATTTATGGAAAATCCTGAAGTAAAAGCAGTTAGTATTTTGCTACAAGAGAGAATGCCTGAAAATGTTATTATTACAAAGGAGAAAAAAGAAAAAGTTGAAAAAATTAAAAATGTAGATTATGAAGCGTATTGTGTAAGAGAATACAACAAAGTAGATTCAAAACTAAAACCAATAAATGTAATAGCAAATAAAGATTATACAATTGTGATGGACCAAAAAGGAAGAGGATATAGTAAATACAAAGATATATTGATAAACAGATTTAAAGAAACAGATGATGAGGAACAAGGAATATTCTTTTTCTTAAGAAATATTAAATCTAAAAGAATATGGACATCAGGGCAAGTAAGCTATTTATCTAGTGGAGATAAATATAATATATGTTTTACACCAGAGAAAGATCAATTTACAAGAATAGATGGAAGTATAGAAACAATTTGCAAGGTATTTGTTATGCCAAATGAACCAGTAGAAATAAGAGATATAACTTTAAAAAATCATGGAAATAACGAAGAAATAATAGAAATTACAAGTGCATTAGAACCAGTTTTATCTACCAAAGAACAAGATTATGCACATAAAGCATTTAACAATTTATTTTTAAGTTTTGAGTATTTAGATGAAGATAACACTATTTTAGTAAAACGTAATCATAGAGCAAAAAATGAGCAGGATATGTATATGGGCGTTAATTTATATACAAAAAATGAAACAATTGGGGAACTAGAATATGAAATAGACAAAGAAAAATTTGTGGGTAGAGGTAATATTGGGCTTCCTAAAGCAGTTGAGATGGAATTGCCATTAAACAAAAAAATTGGACTTACAACAGATCCTTTTATAGCATTAAAACGAACAGTAAGAATAATGCCAGGAGCAAGTGTGAAGTTTCACTTAATTATAGGTGTTTCAAATGATAAAGAAGAGGCAATAAGACTTGTAAAGGAAAACTTAAATGATGAAAAAATAGCAAGAAGTTTAGATTTAGCAAAAGCTAAGGTAGAAGCTGAAACAATGTATTTAGGAGTTCGAGCAAAAGAAATTGAAGTATATCAAAAACTTATAGGATATTTAATTTATGAAAATCCACTTAAAAATATTATGCAAAAAAACAAAGTAGTAGAAAATGCTAGTGTTACTGATCTTTGGAAATATGGAATATCTGGAGACTTACCAATACTGATGGTAAAAATTAAAGAGCCAGCAGATAGCTATGTAATAAAAGATGTATTAAAAGCTTATGAATATATGAGAGTAAAAAATATAAATGTTGATTTGGTAATATTAAATGAGGAAAAGAAAACATATGACAATTATGTAGCAGAAGAAATACAAAATGCAATTCTAGATAAAAATATAGCATATTTACAAAATATAAAAGGTGGAATATTTGTATTAAATTATCTAGAAAGAAAAGAAAGAGAACTTCTTGAATACAGAAGCAACATAGTATTAGATGCAAGTTTAGGAAACATTGGAAGACAAATAAACGATTTTGAAGAAGAATATATTGAAAAATATAAAGATGTAAGTTTTGAAACTGATACTCCTAAATTTTTAGAAGAAGAAAAAATTCATGAAAATTTAAATCCTGATAATTTTAAATATTATAATGAATATGGTGGATTTTCAAATGACGGAAAAGAATATGTAATAAGAATAAATAAAGAAAATAGACTGCCAAGTGTTTGGTGTAATATTATGGCTAATGATAAGTTTGGAACAGTTGTAACTGAAAATATGGGTGGCTATACATGGTATAAAAATAGTAGATTAAATAGGTTAACAGCATGGAATAATAGTCCAGTAACAGATGTTCCATCAGAAGTAATATATTTAAAAGATAAAAATAGTAAAAAAATATGGTCATTAGGATTAAATCCTTTGCCAGATGATAATGATTATAACATTACCTATGGATTTGGATATAGTAAATTTAGTCATACAAGCCAAGGAATAATTCAAAAGTTAGATATATTCGTACCACGTGAAGATTCTGTAAAGGTGCAAATCTTAGAGCTGGAAAATATAAAACCTCAAAAACAAGAACTAAAAATTGTATACTATGTAAAACCTGTCTTAGATGAAGATGAAATAAAGTCTAATGAATTGCTAAATTTAGAGTATTACGAAAAAAATAATTTAGTTACTTTAAAAAATACTGGAAAATCAGAGCAAACTAGAATGTATGTATCTTGTAGTGAAAAAATACAATCATATACAGGAGATAAAAATGTTTTTGTAAGAAAAGGAAATCTTGCAAATCCAGATGGACTTCATCAAATAGAATTAAATAAAGAAAATTCTGTTGGAAAAGAAGCCATGATTGGAATTGAGATAAATGTTAATTTAGAGGCTTTAGAAAGAAAGAAAATAGTATTTGTACTTGGAGCAGAAGAAAGTTTGATAGAGTGCCAGGAAAAGGCATATAGATATACAAATATAAATAATGCTGTAAGTGAGTATGAAAAGGAAAAAAGATATTGGGAAGACTTACTGGGAAGAGTACAAGTAAATACACCTTTAGAGTCAATGAATATTATGCTAAATGGTTGGCTTATATATCAAACATTATGCTCTAGAATGCTTGCAAGAAGTGGATATTATCAATCTGGTGGAGCTTTTGGATTTAGAGACCAATTACAAGACACAATTGGTATGAAATATTTTTCAGCAGAAATAATGAAAAAACAAATAATAAAACACAGTGAGCATCAGTTTTTAGAAGGAGATGTACAGCATTGGTGGCATGATGAAAACAAAAGAGGTATTCGTACAAGATTTTCAGATGATTTATTATGGCTTCCATATCTTGTTACAGAATATATAGAATTTACAGGAAATACAGATATCTTAGATATAGAAACAAACTATTTACAAGGAGAAAGTTTGCAAGAAGGAATTGATGAAAAATATGATTTATTTCTAAAGTCTGATACTAAAGAAACTATATATGAACATTGCAAAAGGGCAATTAATAAATCAGAAAACTTTGGAGAAAACGGAATACCTAAAATTGGTTCAGGGGACTGGAATGATGGATTTAGTAGTGTAGGAGACAAAGGAAAAGGTGAAAGCATATGGCTTGGATTCTTCTTATACAAAGTATTAGATAGATTTATAAAAGTTGCAGAAAATAGAAGTGATTTAGAATTTGCAGAAAAGTGTAAGAATATGATGAGCTCATTAAAAAAATCTTTAAATTCAACTGGTTGGGATGGAAGATGGTATAGAAGAGCATTTACAGATGAAGGTCAAATCTTGCGGTAGCATAGAAAATGAAGAATGTAAAATAGATAGTATTGCACAAAGTTGGGCAACAATTTCAAATGCAGGTGATAATGATAAAAAATTCATTTCAATGTCTAGTTTAGAAAACCATTTGGTAGATAAGGAAAATGGAATTATAAAACTATTAGACCCTCCTTTTGAAAAAAGTATATTAGAACCAGGATATATAAAATCATATTTACCAGGAACAAGAGAAAACGGTGGACAGTACACACATGCTGCTGTATGGGCAATTATTGCAGAGGCTATACTAGGATTTGGAGATAAAGCAGTAGAATATTACAGAATGATTAATCCAATAGAACATGCAAGAACAAAAGAATCTGCAAATAAATATAAAGTTGAACCATATGTTATCCCAGCAGATATTTATGGAGCAGGAAACTTAGCAGGAAGAGGTGGATGGACTTGGTATACTGGTTCTAGCAGTTGGTTTTTTGAAGCAGGAATAAAGTATATATTAGGATTAAATATTGAAGGAGAATATCTTACAATAAAACCAACAATTGCAAGCAATTGGAAGGAATATTCTATAAAATATAAATATGGAATGAGTGTATATAATATAAAAGTTTTAAATCCAAATAAAAAGTGTACAGGTGTAAGTCAAGTACTATTAAATGATGAGATTATTGAAAGTAAAAAAATAAAACTTAATAGTGCAGGAGGAGTATATAATATCCAGGTAATAATGTAACAAATTTGACATAAAACGGTTAAAATGGTATAATATAAGTATTCCTAGGCTAAAGCCTAAATAAAATTTATCAAAGGGGAAAGTAAAATGAAACAGACATTAAGAAAAACAACAACACGGGGCAATTTCCTTAAGGCAATTTTAGCAATTCTTTTATTAGTTTTTATGAGTGCTGAACTCATTAATGCTAACAATCGGATTATAGCAACGGCTTTTACACAGGCAAGCATTTCCCAGACAATAAGCGACTACAATGAATCATATAGAAAGACAGATGCAAGAACAGCAGAAATCGAAAAGCTTTATGAAGAAAGAGCAGAACTATATAATTCAGATGATTGGCTTATACGTACTTTTAGTACTAGCAATGATTTGCTCAAAATTGTTTTTATATTGTTTGCTCTTGGAAGCTATATTGCTGTCATAATCTTTTGGATATGTGTTATTGTCAGAATTGCTGAAAACGTAAGTAAGAAGATAAAGAAGAATTGCAAAGGCTAAACCTTCCCGCACGGTGTATACATCGTGCGGGTTTTCTTATGCCTTTATATAATAAAAAATGATTAAAAATACTTGTACATTTGAATTTATTATGATATATTAAGCATAATAAGTTAAGAGAATGCAAAATCGTATGAAGAAAGGCGGGATTTTTGTGGAAGAAAATATAATAGATGAAACAAAAAAAACAATACTTATTGTTGACGACGAAAAGCCAATTGTAGATATACTAGTATATAATTTACAAAAAGAAGGATATAACACTATAGAAGCAAATGATGGAGAAGAAGCAATAAAAATAGCATTTAAACAAAAACCAGACCTAATTTTGTTAGATATAATGTTACCAAAGGTAGATGGATTAACAGTATGTAAAAGAATAAGAAATTCTTTCAATATGCCAATTATAATGATTTCTGCAAAAGACGAAGAAATAGATAAAATTTTAGGATTAGAACTTGGAGCAGATGATTATATTACAAAGCCTTTTAGTGTAAGAGAATTAGTTGCAAGAGTAAAAGCAAACTTAAGAAAGGCAGAAGTATCTGTAAAGATAGAAGAAGAACCAGAGGTAAAAGAGAAAAAGGAAATAAATAGAGAAGACCATATTGTTGTAATAGGTGAATTATCTTTAAATTTAGATAAATTTGAAGTGAGAGTAAGAGGCAAAACAATAGACTTAACTTTAAGAGAATTCGAAGTGCTAAGATATCTTGCAAATCAACCTGGACAAGTTACAACAAGAGAAGTTTTACTTGAAAAAGTATGGGGATATGAGTATTATGGAGATATTAGAACAGTTGATGTAACAATTAGAAGAATTAGAGAAAAAATTGAGGTAGATACTTCAAATCCAAAAATATTAATTACTAAAAGGGGAGTAGGCTATTATTTAGCAGCAAATAAATAGTTAGAAAGGTTAGCAATTAATAAATTGCTAACCTTTTATATAAATTATGGGAGAAAAATATGAATAGAAATTTACAAATTAAAGTTGTCTTAATATTTTCAATACTAGGTATTTTATTAATAGTAGGACTTGGATTAAATTATATTGTTATGCTTAAGCAACTAGAAGATATAAGCGTAAATAATATAGAAATGATAGAGCTAATAAATAATCAATTAAATCAAACTAAAATTATACTTGCAGTATCAACAGGAGTGTATGTACTAGTATCAATTTTCCTTGGTTTCTTCATATCGAGATCACTTGTATCACCAATGAAAAAATTAATAAAAAGTGCAGAAAAAATTGCATCAGGTGAAAATATTGAGATAGAAAAGACAAAAAAGGTTGACAATGAAGTTGGAGATTTAACTAATGCATTTAGTATAATGACAACAGAGTTAAAACAAAAATTTAATGAAGTTGATAGACAAAAAAGACAAATTGAAACAATTTTACTTCATATGACAGATGGTATTATTGCATTTGATATGGAAGGGAAAATAATTCATATAAATCCTGCTGCAAAAGAACTATTGTCAATAACAGAAAAAGAAGATACATTTGAAAAGGTATTTAGAAAATTAAAACTAGATATTAATATGGAAAAAATAATATATCTTGAAAATTGGACATCCACAGAACAAAGAAAAAATGTAGGAGAGAAGTATATAAATATGCTATTTGCACCATTCAAAGATGAAAATGATATGCCAGGTGGAATTATGGTGCTAATACAAGATATAACAGAGCATGTAAAACTAGATAATATGCGTAAAGAGTTCGTTGCAGATGTATCACATGAGCTAAAAACCCCTATAACATCTATTATGGGATATGCAGATACATTATTAGAGGGAGAATATGATAAAGAAACACAAAATAGATTTTTAAATGTTATTGCAACAGAAGCAAGAAGAATGGCTAAATTGGTAACAGATTTATTAACATTATCTAGATATGACAGTAAAAAAATAAGGGCGGAAGAAACTGAATTTGATTTAGGTGAGCTTGTAAAAAGATGCCAAGAAAAACTAAGATTTGAAATAGAAAAGAAAAATCATAGTATGGAATGTTTTGTTACTGCAAGTGTTCCACCAGTTGAAGCTGATAAAGATGGTATAGAAAGAGTTGTACTAAATATTTTATCAAATGCAATTAAATACACACCAGATAACGGAACAATAAAGGTATATGTTGGTTTTGTATATAATGATGCGTATATTAAAGTAATAGATAATGGTGTAGGTATTCCAAAAGATGATTTAAGTAGAATATTTGATAGATTTTATAGAGTTGATAAAGCACGTACAAGAGAACTTGGAGGAACAGGTCTTGGACTTTCAATTGCAAAAGAAATATTAAATCAAAACAAAGGAAGTATAGATATAAAAAGCGAGGTAGGAAAAGGAACAGAAGTCGTAATTAGATTACCTGCAAAAAAATAAAATTAAAGGTCGAAACTTATTTTAGTTTCGACCTTTTAGTCTATTGACAGAAGGCGGTTAAAATAATATACTTTAGATATTGAAAAAGGAGGTTTCTATACATGAATAATGGTTTAGTAGAGATAAGATGGCATGGTAGAGGCGGACAGGGTGCAAAAACTGCATCACTTTTGTTAGCCGATGCAGCTTTTAATACAGGAAAATATATTCAAGGATTCCCAGAATATGGACCTGAAAGAATGGGAGCACCAATTACAGCATATAACAGAATTAGTGATAATCCAATTCGTATACATAGTAATATATATGAACCAGATTATGTAGTAGTTGTAGACGACACACTTTTAGAAAGTGTAGATGTTACAGCAGGGCTTAAAGAATCAGGAGCAATAATTATAAACACAACGAAAGATGCAATAGAACTTAGTAAATTATTAAATGGATATAAAGGAAAAATATATACAATAGATGCAAGAAAAGTTTCAATGGAAACATTAGGAAGATATTTCCCAAATACACCAATGCTTGCTGCAATAGTAAAAGTAAGTAGCATAATGAACGATGAAGAGTTCTTAAGTGATATGGAAGGTTCATTTAAACATAAATTTGCTAAAAAGCCAGAGGTTATAGAAGGAAACATGAAAGCTTTAAAGATGGCTTTGCAGGAAGTTAAGCTAGCAATGTAAAAAGCAAGCTAAAATATTAAGACTAATGTTTAGCCAAATAAAGGAGGATAAATATGACACAAATAAATAAAACAACTCCAGCATGTGATTTAACAGTTGGGGGAAATATATATGAAGCTGGAAATGCGAGAGAATTTAAAACGGGAGATTGGAGAAGTATAAAACCAATTTATTTATCAGAAAAATGCACACAATGTGGACTATGCTTTCCTGTTTGCCCAGATGATGCAATTCCAGTAGGAAAAGACCAAAAAAGAACAGATTTTGATTACGACTATTGCAAAGGATGCGGTATTTGTGCAAAAGTATGCCCATTTGGAGCAATCGAAATGAAATAGAAATTAAACTAATAAACTTAAAATATAGATAGTTTAAAAGAGGAGGAAAAATGAGTATAAGAGAACGTTTAAGTGGAAACGAAGCTGTAGCAACAGCAATGAAACAAATAAACCCTGATGTAGTAGCTGCATTTCCTATTACACCATCAACAGAAATACCACAATACTTTTCCACATTTGTAAGCAATGGAACAGTTGATACAGAATTTGTTGCTGTTGAAAGTGAACATAGTGCTATGAGTGCGTGTATAGGAGCAGAAGCAGCAGGTGCAAGAGCAATGACTGCAACATCAGCAAATGGTTTATCATTAATGTGGGAAATGATATATATTGCATCAAGCTTAAGACTTCCAATTGTTATGTCACTAGTTAATCGTGCTGTATCAGGTCCTTTAAATATCCATAACGACCATTCTGATGCAATGGGGGTACGTGATAGTGGATGGATTATGCTTTTTTCAGAAAATAACCAAGAAGCATATGATAATACAATAATGGCACATAGAATAGCAGAACATAAAGATGTACTACTTCCTTTAATGGTATGTCAAGATGGATTTATTACATCACATTCAATTGAAAATATAGAGTTAATAGAAGATGAAAAAGTTAAAAAGTTTATTGGAGAATATCATCCAAAACATTATCTATTAAACGACAAAGAGCCAATGGCAGTAGGACCAATGGATTTACAAGCATATCTTTTTGAACATAAATATGAACAAGCAGAAGCTATGAGAAATGCAAAAAAAGTGATTTTGGAAGTAGCTGAAGAATTTGAAAAAATGACAGGAAGAAAATATGGATTATATGAAGCATATAAATTAGAGGATGCAGATATTGCAGTTGTTTGTATGAATTCTACTGCAGGAACAACAAAAGATGTTGTAGATATGTTAAGAGAAAAAGGAATAAAAGCAGGAATGCTTAAAGTTAGAGTATTTAGACCATTCCCAGCAGAAGAAATAGCAAAAGAACTTGAAAATGTAAAAGCAGTTGCTGTTCTAGATAAGGCAGATTCTTTAAACGGAGCAGGAGGAGCGCTATTTGAAGATGTAGTATCTGGAATGTATTTAAATAATAATAAAGTAAAAGCTGTTAATTACATCTATGGAATTGGCGGAAGAGATACAACAACAAAAGATATTGAAAAAGTTTACAGTGATTTAGCAAAAGATATAAAACAAGATAAAATAGATAATCCTTACAGATATCTTGGATTAAGAAAGGAGTAAATTATGGCATATAATATGAAAGAAGTAATTGCTCAAAAACCTTCAAGATTTACAGCTGGACATAGAATGTGTGCTGGTTGTGGAGCACCTCCAGTAGCAAGAATGGTACTTCGTGCACTAAAACCAGAAGATCATGCAGTTATATCGAATGCAACAGGATGTATGGAAGTTTCAACATTTATATATCCATATACTGCATGGACAGATTCATATATTCACACAGCATTTGAAAATGCAGCAGCAACTTGTTCAGGAGTAGAAGCTGCATATAAATCATTAAAAAAACAAGGAAAACTTCCAGAGGATAAACATACAAAATTTATTGCTTTTGGTGGAGATGGAGGAACATATGATATAGGTCTTCAAAGTTTGTCAGGAGCTATGGAAAGAGGACACGACATGGTATATGTATGTTATGATAATGGAGCATACATGAATACAGGTATTCAACGTTCATCAGCAACGCCAAAATTTGCAGATACAACAACAAGCCCTGCAGGAAAAGTGATTCCTGGAAAAATGCAATCAAGAAAAGATTTAACTGAAATAATGGCATCACATCATATTCCATATGTTGCACAAACACTTGCTGTTAATAATTTTAAAGATTTATATGAAAAATCAGAAAAAGCAATTTATACAGAAGGACCAGCATTTTTAAATGTACTTGCACCATGTCCAAGAGGGTGGGGATACCCTACTGATATGCTTATGCAAATGAATAAACTTGCAATGGAAACTTGTTATTGGCCTTTATATGAAGTAATTGATGGAAAATATAAAATAAACTATAAACCAGCTAAAAAACTACCAATCGAAGAATTTTTGAAACCACAAAAAAGATTTAGCCATATGTTTAAAGCAGGAAATGAGTGGATGATAGAGGAATTCCAAAAAGAAGTAGATAAAAGATGGGAAGAGTTATTAAAATTAGAAAAAATTACAAATGAATAAAAATAAAAGACTTTACTATAAAAAAGTAAAGTCTTTTTTGTTACTCGTTATCTTCTTCAGGAGCGTCAACAGGGCAAACACCTGCACAAGTTCCACAGCTAATACATTGTTCTGGATCAATTACATATCTTTCATCTCCTTGAGAAATACATGTAACAGGACAAGCTGCTGCACATGCACCACAGCTAATACATCTATCAGTAATCTTATATGCCATTTGATTCACCTCCCATATTCTTTTAAAATTATAACACCAAATTAACTTAAAAACAACATGTAAAATGATATTTAAGAAACTAAATATTACAAGGAAAATATTGGATAGAAGCTACAAATCAAATTTTCTTAATAAAACCTTAATAATTTGACTACTTTTTTATTAATAATTCTGTGTTATAATTTATTATGAAAATAAACAAGGAGAAGTAAAAATGTATAATATTTTAGTGGTTGATGATGATAAAGAAATTGTAAAAGCAATAGATATATACCTAAGTAAAGAAGGCTATAACATATTAAAAGCATATAACGGTAAAGAAGCATTAGATGTAGTAAAACAAAATCCACAGATACATCTAATAATTTTAGATATAATGATGCCAGAAATTGATGGAATTACTGTTGCAAATGAAATAAGAAAAGATAAGTCCATACCTATAATTATGCTTTCTGCAAAATCTGAAGATTACGATAAAATTGAAGGGTTAAATAGTGGAGCAGACGATTATGTAACAAAACCATTTAATTCAATGGAATTAATTGCAAGAGTCAATTCTCAAATTAGAAGATATACAAAACTGGGGTCAATTGCAAATCAAAATGAAAATGCATATCAAACAGGAAATTTAAAGATATATGATGATACAAAGGTAGTAGAAGTAGAAGGAAAAGAAGTAAAACTTACTCCAACAGAATTTAACATATTAAAGTTTTTAACAAAAAATAAAGGAATAGTTTTTTCAATAGAACAAATATACAAAAATGTGTGGAAAGAAGAGTGCTACGGAGCAGAAAACATAATTGCTGTACATATTAGGCATATAAGAGAAAAAATAGAAATAAATCCACGAGAACCAAAATACTTAAAAGTAATTTGGGGAGTAGGATATAAAATTGAAAAAATTGATTAGGAGGGGGAAAGTATGGAGAAAAAAAGAATATGCAAAATAAGAGTACTAAAGAATATTTGCTATTTTCTTGTACCAATTGTTCTAACAATATTAGTAACTTCTATAATAAGTGTTTCTATTGGAGTAGAAAACAATATAACAGTTAGTCAAGAAAGCTACTATGATACTAAAATATTTGAGCAAAGATTTTTAGATGATATTTATCATATTTTATATGATTCTCTAAATTCTAAAAATATTGTTAATATTGATGAAGAAACAAGTAGCTCAAAGACAAGCGCAAGCAAAATAGAAATTCAAGAGAATAATGTAATACATTATAATTCAAGTAATTCAAATATAAAATATTTGATAATAGATAGTAAAAATAATGTATATACAAATTCAAATGTAGCAGTTCAAACAAAAGAAGAACAAAATCTTTTGAAAAATGAACTTTTAACCTACAAGAATTATTGGATATATGAAAATAAAAACATAAAAAAATCTATAAAAGAAAATTACGAAAATAAAGCAGAAATTGATCATATAAAAGGTTTTATCTCAAAACAAGATGATTGCTCGGTATATATTTCTTTTGATGATTCATTAAAATATAGTGATTCATATTTTGGAGAAAAAATATTTTATGATTTTGTAAAAATTGAATACCAAAATGCTATATTTATTATACCAATTAGTGCCATTCTTTTTATAGCTATGATAATAATTATATTTATAGGAATAGGAAAAACAAATAAACAAGAAGAAGTTTATTTAAATTCATTTGATAAAATTCCTTTAGAATTTGTAATACTTCTTTTAGGAATATGTGCATTTGTTACATGCTTAGCTTCACTTTCAATGATAAGATCTGTGATAGAAGTATTTGGAATTACATTAATTGTAATATGTACTTTAATCTTATACTTACTTGGAATAGCTTTTGTAGAAACACTTGTAAAGAGAATAAAGGCTAGAATGTTTATAAAGACAACATTTGCTTATTTTATATATAACAAGATAAAAGTACTATTCCAAAATATGAATATTTTTTGGAAGCCAATAATACTTGTAATTGCCTTTGGAATAGGAAATTGTATAGGATTTTTAGGACTTAGAAATGAACCTTTTATAGGATTTATGTTTTTATCTACATTATACTGCATTGGATTAGTGTACATATTAAAAAAAGTAAGTTTTATAGATAAAATAAAAAAAGCAATTGATAGTATTTATAAAGGAAATATGAAATTATCATTAAATGAGAATGAGTTTGATGGAATAGAAAAACAAACTGTAATTGAAATTAAAGATATTGCAGGAGGAATGTCAAACGCAGTTGAAGAGAAAATTAAAAGTGAAAGATTAAAAACAGAGTTAATAACAAATGTATCTCATGATATAAAAACACCATTAACATCTATAATAAATTATGTGGATTTATTAAAAAAGGAAAGACTTCAGTCTGAAAGAGCAGGAGAATACCTAGAAATTTTAGACAATAAATCTCAAAGACTAAAAAAACTAACAGAAGATTTAGTAGAGGCATCAAAAGCTTCATCTGGAAATATTAAACTTAATATGGAGAAAATTGAAGTAAATGAACTTTTAAAACAAGTATCTGCAGAATTTAGTGATAAATTTAATGAACGAAATTTAGAAGAAGAAATAACATTTACTGAAGAAAAGGTATATATAAATGCAGATAGTAGATATATTTACAGAGTAATTGAGAATTTGTATTCAAATGTTTCAAAATATGCTATGGAGAATTCTAGAGTATATGTAGATATTATTCAAAAAGGACCAAATGTTATAATTCAAATAAAAAATATATCTAAGGAAAAACTAAATATTTCTGCAGATGAATTAATGCAAAGATTTGTAAGAGGTGATGTATCTAGAAATACAGAAGGAAGCGGACTTGGGCTTTCTATTGCAGAAAGTTTAGTAACATTACAAGGAGGCAAATTTCATATATACCTAGATGGCGATTTATTTAAAGTAACAATAGGATTTAAAAAAGTTTAAAATATATAAAAATAGAATTTCTAGCAATTTAAAAAGCTTAGAAATTCTATTTTTTTCTTTATTTGTTTGTATATTTTGCAATTAAGAAAGATGCAAAAAAGCCAATTACTAAAACAATAACACTTATTAATCCTGAAATATTAAAAGCAAATCCAGGGTATATTGCAGGTAAGCTTCCAATAACAAAACCTATAATTGCATAATATGTATATCCATAAAAATGTTTTAGTAGCCAGTCAATTATCTTTGAAGAAACTATAATACCTGCTGCAACTCCAATTGCAAAAGGAATAAGTACTATAATATTAAGAGTTGATATAGCTGTCATAATTGCTGTATATGCACCCATTAATAATAAGATAAATGATCCGCTAATTCCAGGAACAACCATTGAAGCTGCTGATATAAAACCATAAACAAATAATAAAATTATAGTTATAAAATCAATATTAAAGCTTTCGATAGGGCTTCCTGTAATTCCTTTTAACTCTAAGATAGATAAAGTTAAACCAATTGCAAAAGTAATAATTGCTGGAATAATGTAAGTAATTTTAAATCCTTTTTCTTTTGATTTTTTAAAGATAAAAGGTAAACTACCTAAAATTAATCCTATAAATGCAAATTGAGTTTGCATTGCATGATTTGCAAGTAAATATGTAATTAATTTACTAAATAGTAAAATAGCAACACCTGCACCTAATACTATTGGAAGTAAAAATTTAACATTTTCAGCGAAAGTTTTCTTAAAATTATGAAAAAAGTTACCAATACAATCAACAATTTTTTCATAAATACCCATAGCTACTGCCATAGTACCTCCACTAACCCCAGGAATTACATTAGAAATACCAATAATTATTCCTTTAAAAAAGTTAATAATATGTGTCAAAATTATTCTCCTTTCTTATATAAAAATCAAATTAAATTTTACCATATAGAATTATAGAATGTCTATACAAAAGACAAAAAATAATTAAAATATTGTAAAAAAATAATTGACAAGCAGTGCTAAAATATTATATACTAAGATATGATAGGATAATTGTACGAAAGTTAAGTTGGTAGAAAAATACCAACCTGGCTTTTTGTTGCCTTTTAGTTAGGTTATGTAAATTTAAAAAGAAGAGGAATTGCCGTGAAAATTACTACAATAAAAGAGTTTAAAGAGCAGTAAACTCATAATATTTGATAGATTAATTTTTAAGGTCAAGAGGGACTTCTTTTAAAATTCATATATATTTTTTTCTGCTTAATTTTTTATAGGGGTGATTTTTTTGGTAAAAGACATTAAACACGAGAAATGTACTCGTAAGACTTTTGCAAAAATCGGCGATTCAATCGAAATGCCAAATCTTATTAAAGTCCAAAAAGATTCTTACGACTGGTTCGTAAAAGAAGGACTAGGAGAAATATTAAGAGATATATCTCCAATCATTGATTATTCAGGAAACTTAGTTCTTGAATTCTTAGATTACTACATGGAAGAAAAAACAAAATACACATTAGAAGAAGCTAAAGAGAGAGATGCTACATATTCAACAAGATTACATGTTAAAGTAAGATTAATCAACCGTGAAACAGGAGAAATTAAAGAACAAGTAATTTATTTAGGCGATTTCCCACTTATGACAGATAGTGGAACATTCATTATTAATGGTGCCGAAAGAGTTGTTGTTAGCCAATTAGTTCGTTCACCAGGTTGCTACTATGCATTTGACTATGATAAAACAGGAAAGAAAATCTATACATCAACTGTAATGCCAATTAGAGGTGCATGGATTGAATATGAAACAGATGCAAATGATGTATTTTATGCTAGAGTTGATAGAACAAGAAAAATACCAGTAACATCATTATTAAGAGCAATTGGTTTAGCTACAGATGAACAAATTATGGAAGTTTTTGGAGATGATCCAAAAATATCTGCAACAATTCAAAAAGATACAATTAAAACACAAGATGAAGCTTTAATTGAAATCTACAAAAAATTAAGACCAGGAGAACTTCCAACTGTTGATGCTGCAAGAAATCTATTTAATGGATTATTCTTTGATCCTAGAAGATACGATTTAGCAAAAGTAGGAAGATACAAATTTAATAAAAAATTAAGCATTGCCGAAAGAATTACAGGAAAAGTTGCTTTTGATGACATAGTTAATGGAGAAACAGGAGAAGTTCTTGTTGAAAAAGGAAATGTTATCACAAGTGATGTAGCTGAAGAAATTCAAAACGCAGGAATTAATATTGTTGATGTTAAAGTAGATGATAAAAAAGTAAGAGTAATAGGTAACGGAACTGTAAATATTCACAAATATTTACCAAATGTTGATTTAAGTGATCTTCATATTAAAGAATATGTAAATCTTGATGTATTAAAATCTATAGTTGACAATACTGAAGAAAAAGATTTACATGATATGATTAAAGAAAGAATGACAGAACTTGTTCCATTCCATATTACAACAGAAGATATTATTGCATCAATTAGTTATTTATTAAACTTAGACTTTGGATTAGGAAATATTGATGATATTGACCATTTAGGAAATAGACGTATTAGATGTGTTGGAGAGCTTTTACAAAATCAATTTAGAATTGGTTTAACAAGACTAGAAAGAGTTGTTCGTGAAAGAATGACAATTCAAGACTTAGATGTTGTAACTCCACAAACATTAATTAATACAAAACCAATTACATCATCAATAAGAGAATTCTTTGGAAGTTCACAATTATCACAATTTATGGATCAAACAAACCCACTTTCAGAGTTAACTCATAAAAGAAGAATTTCAGCATTAGGACCTGGTGGTCTTTCTCGTGAAAGAGCAGGATTCGAGGTTAGAGATATTCACTATACACACTATGGTAGATTATGCCCAGTAGAATCTCCAGAAGGACCAAACATTGGACTTATTTCAGCACTTTCATCATTCGCAATAATTAATGAATATGGATTTGTTGAAACACCATATAGAAAAGTTGTTGATGGTAAAATTACAGATGAGATTATATATATGCCAGCAGACGAAGAAGACAAGTATATAATTGCACAAGCATCTGAACCAGTAGATGAAAATGGAAAATTTGTTAACGATAGAATAAGAGTAAGAATAAGAGAAGAAATTACAGTTGCAGATAGAGATAAAGTTCAATTTGTTGATGTTTCACCAAAACAATTAGTATCTGTTGCTGCAGCAATGATTCCTTTCTTAGAGCATGATGACGTAAAACGTTCATTAATGGGTTCAAACATGCAACGTCAAGCAGTTCCACTTTTAATGCCAGAAGCTCCAATAGTTGGAACAGGTATTGAATATAGAGCAGCAAAGGACTCTGGAACTACAGTTACAGCTAAAAATGCAGGTGTAGTTGAAAGAGTTACTGGTGACGAAATTATTATAAGAAATCAAAAAGATGAATTAGATACATACAAACTAAGAAAATTCAAGAGAACAAATGGTGGTACATGTATTAATCAAAGACCAGTTGTTGTTCGTGGAGAAAAAGTAAAAGAAGGAGATCTAATTGCTGACGGACCATCTACAAAAGACGGAGAAATGGCACTTGGAAGAAACGTAGTTATTGCTTTCACTACATGGGAAGGTTACAACTATGAGGATGCTATTTTAATTAATGAAAGATTAGTTAAAGAAGATGTTTATACATCAATACATATTGAAGAATATGATTGTGAATGTCGTGATACAAAATTAGGTCCAGAAGAAATTACACGTGATATACCAAATGTTGGTGATGACGGATTAAAGGATTTAGACGAAAATGGTATTATAAGAATTGGTGCTGAAGTAAGAACAGGGGATATTCTAGTAGGTAAAGTAACTCCAAAGGGAGAAACAGAACTTACTGCAGAAGAAAGATTACTTCGTGCTATATTTGGAGAAAAAGCAAGAGAAGTTAGAGATACATCACTTCGTGTACCACACGGAGAAGCAGGAACAATTGTAGATATTAAAATATTTACAAGAGAAAATTCAGATGAATTAGGACCTGGTGTAAATCAAATTATTCGTTGCTATATAGCTCAAAAAAGAAAAATATCAGTTGGAGATAAAATGGCTGGACGTCATGGTAATAAAGGTGTTATTTCAAGAATATTACCAGAAGAAGATATGCCATTTATGCCAGATGGTACACCAGTAGATATAGTTCTTAACCCACTTGGTGTTCCTTCTCGTATGAACTTAGGTCAAGTATTAGAGGTTCATCTTGGTATGGCTGCTAAAGCATTAGGATGGAAAGTTGCAACACCAGTATTTGATGGTGCAACAGACGAAGAAATTAGAGAATTACTAAAAAAAGCCGGTCTTCGTGAAGATGGAAAAACAACATTATATGATGGTAGAACAGGAGATCCATTCGACCATCCAGTAACAGTTGGTGTTATGTATATGTTAAAACTACATCACTTAGTAGATGATAAAATACATGCTCGTTCAACTGGTCCATACTCATTAGTTACACAACAACCTTTAGGTGGTAAAGCTCAATTTGGTGGACAACGTTTTGGAGAGATGGAAGTTTGGGCATTAGAGGCATATGGTGCAGCTTATACATTACAAGAAATGTTAACTGTAAAATCTGATGATGTTGTTGGACGTGTAAAAACATATGAGGCAATTGTAAAAGGCGAAAACGTTCCTGAACCAGGAGTACCAGAAGGATTTAAAGTTTTAATAAAAGAACTTCAATCATTAGGATTAGATGTACGTTTATTATCACATGATAATAAAGAATTAGAATTAAAAGAAAATATCGAAGATGGTATAGACTTTAATTTAGAAGACAAAAAAATGAATGATTCAGTTGTTGACGAAAAAGAATTAAATGACGGATATTCAGAAGAAACATTAGATTCTGAAAATGAAGACGGAGAATTGTTCGAAGACTTTGATGATGAAGAATTAGATTTAGATGAATCTGACTTAGACATGACAGATTTAGCAGAAGATAATTTATTAAATGATCAAGATATCTTAGATGATGAAGAATAAAATAATTGAATAGGTTTCTAAAAAGCTTCAAGTGTAGCAAAATAAATTGCACAGCGGTGTAAACACTTTGAAGCAAGTTTTAGAAACAAAGAAATATAAATCGGGGGAGGCAAAAGCCAATCGTGGACGAATTAGAAATTTTTGATAAAATTAAAATTGGATTAGCATCAGATGAAAAAATAAGAGAATGGTCAAAAGGTGAAGTAAAAAAACCTGAAACTATCAATTACAGAACATTAAAACCAGAAAGAGATGGTTTATTTTGCGAAAGAATATTTGGACCAACAAAAGACTGGGAATGCCACTGTGGTAAATATAAAAGAGTAAGATATAAAGGAATTGTTTGTGATAGATGTGGTGTTGAAGTAACAAAGGCAAAAGTAAGACGTGAGAGAATGGGTCATATTGAACTTGCCGCACCAGTTGCACATATTTGGTATTTCAAAGGAATACCAAGTAGAATTGCTTTAATGCTTGATATTTCACCAAGAAGCTTAGAAAAAGTTATATACTTTGCTTCATATATAGTTCTTGATAAAGGGGATACAGGACTTACAAAAGCACAAGTATTATCAGAAAAAGAATTCCATGAAGCAGAAGAAAAATATGGAAGAGGTTCATTTAAAGCTAAAATGGGAGCTGAAGCAATTAGAACTCTACTTTCAGAAATTGATGTAGAAAAATTATCAGCAAGCCTAAAGAAAGAACTAGAAAAAGCAAGTGAACAAAAAAGAGCTAAAATAGTAAAAAGATTAGATACTGTTGAAGCTTTTAGATTATCAGGAAACAGACCTGAATGGATGGTTATGAATGTTGTTCCAGTTATTCCACCAGAATTAAGACCAATGGTACAATTAGATGGTGGTAGATTTGCAACATCTGACTTAAATGATTTATATAGAAGAGTTATCAATAGAAATAACAGATTAAAAAGATTATTAGAATTAGGAGCACCAGAGATTATTGTAAGAAACGAAAAAAGAATGTTACAAGAATCTGTAGATGCATTAATAGACAATGGTAGACGTGGTAGACCAGTAACTGGTGCCGGAAATAGACCTTTAAAATCACTTTCAGATTTACTAAAAGGAAAACAAGGTAGATTCCGTCAAAACTTACTTGGTAAACGTGTTGACTATTCAGGACGTTCAGTTATCGTTGTAGGACCAGAATTAAAAATATATCAATGTGGTCTTCCAAAAGAAATGGCAGTTGAATTATTCAAACCATTTGTTATGAAAGAATTAGTAGGACGTGGACTTGCACATAATATTAAAAATGCAAAAAGAATGGTAGAAAGATTACGTCCAGAAGTATGGGATATATTAGAGGATGTAATAAAAGATCACCCTGTAATGTTAAACCGTGCTCCAACACTACATAGACTTGGTATTCAAGCATTTGAACCAGTTTTAGTAGAAGGTAGAGCAATTAAACTTCACCCATTAGTATGTACAGCATTTAACGCTGACTTTGATGGTGATCAAATGGCTATTCACGTTCCATTATCACCAGAGGCTCAAGCAGAAGCAAGATATTTAATGCTATCTGTAAACAACCTTTTAAAACCTCAAGATGGTAAACCAGTAACAGTACCTACACAAGATATGATTTTAGGTGCTTACTATTTAACAATGGATGTTGATGGAGAACCAGGAGAAGGTACATATTTCAGTTCTAAAGACGAAGCTGTTATGGCATATGCTAATAAACAATTAGGTATGCATGCTAAAATATATGTAAGATTATATAAAGAGATTGATGGAGAACTTAAATGGAAAAAAGTTCAAACAACAGTTGGTAGACTTATTTACAATGAAGGAATCCCACAAGATTTAGGATTTGTAGATAGAACAAATCCAGAGACAATGTTTGAACCAGAGTTAAACTTCACAGTTATGAAGAAAAACTTAGGAAAAATTATTGCAAAATGCATTAATGTTCATGGATTAAGCAAAACAGCTGAACTATTAGATTATATAAAATCAACAGGTTACAAATATTCTACAATTGCAGGTATGACAGTATCAGTAGATGATGTTAAAGTACCACCTGCTAAAAAACAAATATTAGCAGATGCAAATGTTGAAGTTGATAAAGTATTAAAACAATATAAACGTGGTTTAATTACAGATCAAGAAAGATATAACTCAGTTATCAAAATTTGGGAAGCTGCAACAGATAAAGTTACAGATGCAATGAAAGATAACTTTGATAGATTAAACCCAGTTTACATGATGTCTGAATCAGGAGCCAGAGGTAACGTTAACCAATTAAGACAAATTGCAGGTATGCGTGGACTTATGGCAAGTACAACAGGTAAAACTGTTGAAATTCCAATTACATCATCATTTAGAGAGGGTCTAGATGCTCTTGAATACTTTATTTCAGCCCATGGTGCTAGAAAAGGTTTAGCAGATACAGCTTTAAGAACAGCAGACTCTGGATACTTAACTAGAAGATTAGTTGATGTTTCTCAAGACATTATAGTAAGAGAACATGATTGTGGAACTCATGAAGGAATTGAAGTTTCAGATATAAAAGACGGAAACCAAGTTGTAGAAAAA
The DNA here is from genome assembly GCA_934121885.1 of uncultured Clostridia bacterium. Lineage (GTDB taxonomy): Bacteria > Bacillota > Clostridia > TANB77 > CAG-508 > CALXVA01. The sequence continues at coordinate 84,638 of CAKOVH010000002.1, forward strand.
ATGGCAGAAAGATTAATGGGTAGATATCCATTAGAAGATGTTATAGATCCTAATACAAATGAAGTTATAGTAGATACAAATACATTAATTACAGAAAGCATTGCAGACAGAATAGTTGCAGCTGGAATTGATAAAGTTAAAGTTCGTACAGTATTAGATTGTAGAACAAAACATGGTGTATGTGCTAAATGTTATGGTATGGGATTAGCAACTCGTGAAGAAGTAAATATTGGGGAATCTATAGGTATTATAGCTGCTCAATCAATTGGTGAGCCTGGTACACAGCTTACAATGAGAACAATTCACTCTGGTGGTGTTGCTGGTGTTGCAGATATTACACAAGGTCTTCCTAGAGTTGAAGAGTTATTCGAAGCTAGAAAACCAAAGGGACTTGCAATTGTATCTGAAATTGATGGTGTTGTTAAGATATCTGATTCAAAAACAAATAAAGAAGTTACTATTGTATCAAATGATAATGCAAAAACATATGTTATTCCTTTCGGATCTAAACTACGTGTAAGAGAAGGAGACGAAGTAAAAGCCGGAACACCAATAACAGAAGGTTCAATTAATCCAAATGAAATTTTAGCAATTAATGGAGCAGATGGAGTTTACCAATACTTAATTCAAGAAGTTCAAAAAGTTTATAGAAACCAAGGTGTTGATATTAACGATAAACATATTGAAGTTATTGGAAGACAAATGCTTAAAAAGGTTAGAATTGAAGATAATGGAGATACGGAATTATTTGCAGGATCTTTAGTAGATATATATGATGCAGAAAACGAGAATGAAAGAGTAATTGCAGAAGGTGGAAGACCAGCAACTTACAAACGTTTATTACTTGGTATAACAAAAGCATCACTTGCGACAGAAAGCTTCTTATCAGCAGCTTCATTCCAAGAGACAACAAGAGTTCTTACAGATGCAGCTGTTAAAGGTAAAGTTGATGAATTAATAGGACTTAAAGAAAATGTTATTATAGGTAAATTAATTCCGGCAGGAACAGGTTTAAGTGTATATAAAAACATTCATATTAACACAGAACTAGAACCTGATCCATTTGAAAACGATGACGAAGAATTAGAAGCACACGAAGAAAAAGAAGAAACAACTGTAGATGAAGCAGTTACAGAATAATTAACAAAAAAATGCTCAGAATATAACAGAGATGTAATGTTCTGAGCATTTTGCTTTGTTAAAGTCAAAATTACGTCAACTTGACAAAATAAAATAAAAATAGTACAATAAAAAGAGTTTGAAAAAGTTAAAAAATATGGCAATTATGCCAGATTGAAGGAGTTTATGAACCATAATAAGAAAGTATTAGATAAAATTGTATCAAAAACCAAAATATATTTAGTTATAATCGCAATTCTTTTCGTTATATTATGCATATACAATATTGGTTATATTATTCCATCTGTAATAATATATGGGTTAATTGTAATTTATGCATATTGGACAAACAATAAAGGACAAGAGGAATTAAGTGAGCATATAAAAAATATTACATTTAGTTTAGATAAAGTGGCTAAAATTGCACTTGTAAATTCTCCATTTCCACTTGTAATTGCAGAAACAAACGGAAACTTAATATTTAGAAATACTAAATTTAATGAAGAATTTGCAAATGTAGATATTAACAATTATCTAAAAGATATATTAGATGATGTAAAAGCAGAAATAAAAAACAATGAGAAAAAAGAAAAAATTACGGATGAAATTCAAATTGATAAAAAGACATATAAAATATATGGAGAATATATGCCTTTAAAAGATGAATATGTTATAACAATATATTTTGTTGATAATACAAAATTAGTAAACTTAGAAAAAAATATTAATGATAAAGATTTATATATTGGACTAATAATGATAGATAATTACGATGATATAGTTCAAAGAATAAATGATGAGAATAAGCCTCAAATTATGGCAAAGGTAGAAAAAAATATATATGATTGGGCATCAAATTTTAATGGACTTGTATTAAAAGCCGAAAGAGATTCATTTGTATGTATTTTTGAGAGAAAAGATGTAAGAGATATAGAAGACAAAAAGTTTGAAATATTAGATTCTATTAAAGAAGATTTTGAAACAGAAAAAATGCAATTTACATTAAGTATTGCAATGTCAAATGAAGGTAAATCTAATTACGAAAAATATAAATCTGCACAAGCAGCATTAGATATTGTACTTGGAAGAGGTGGAGACCAAGCAGTTGTAAGAGAAGATGAAAAATATCAATTCTTTGGTGGAAGAACTCAAGAAGTTGAAAAAAGAACTAAGGTTAAAGCTAGAATTGTTGCACATGCTTTAGAAGAGCTAATATTAGAATCTAAAGATGTAATAATAATGGGACATAGTAATTCTGATATAGACTGTATAGGCTCTGGAATAGGAATATATAAACTTGCAAAAACACTTGGAAAAGAAGCATTTATAGTAAATGAAACATTTGGAACAAGCTTAGAAAACTTTATACAGGTACTAAAAAGCGAAGAAGATTATAAAGAAGCAATAATTGATAAAAATGAAGCTCTATCTAAAATATCACAAGATACACTACTAATTATTGTAGATACTCATAAAAAGACATATGTTGAAGTTCCAGAACTTTTAGATAAAACTCAAAAAGTGGTTGTTATAGACCATCACAGAAGAAGTACAGATTACATTGAAAATGCTACACTTACATTCCAAGAGGTATATGCATCATCTGCTGCAGAACTTGTAACTGAAATTATTGAATATGCAGAAGCAAACATAGAACTTACAGAATTTGAAGCAGAAGCTTTATATGCAGGTATTATGATGGATACAAAAGCTTTTACATTTAAAACCGGTGTAAGAACATTTGAGGCGGCAGCATATTTACGAAAATCTGGTGTAGATATTATAAAAGTAAAAAAATGGTTCCAAAGTGATTTGAAAACATACAATAAAATATCAAGTATTGTAAATAAAGCAGAAACAATATTTGAAACTATTGCAATTTCTATCTATGATGAAGAAGATAAAGATGCAAATATAGTTTGTGCGAAAGCAGCAGACGAGCTTTTAACAATTAATAATATAACAGCTTCGTTTGTAATAGGAAGATTAGATGATAAAGTTTGTATAAGTGGTCGTTCAATAGGAGATATAAATGTTCAATTAATTCTTGAAAAACTTGGCGGTGGAGGTCATATAACCTTAGCAGGAGCACAAGTTGAAGGAATGAATGTCCAAGAAGTTAAAAAGGAACTTATAGAAAAAATTAACGAGTATTTTAATGAAATAAAATAAAAAAAGTGGATTTGCCACATGTACACAATTGCTTTGCAATTGGTACGAACAAAGGTAACTTAACCTTGTTGTATATGTAAAAATTTTCGATTTTTCCTATATAATAAGAAATCTCCCTAATAATTGTTTATAGGGGGATTTCTTAAATTTACATAAAAATACAACAAAGTTAATTGTAAAGTCTTGAAAAAAAGCCATTTTTGTTATATTATAGATGTGCTATTATATGAGAGAAAGGTGGCAATAACATGAAGGTAATTTTATTAGATAATATAAAAGGTGTTGGAAAAAAGGACGAGGTAATAAATGCAAGTGATGGATATGCAAGAAACTTTTTATTTCCAAAAAAATTAGCAATAGAAGCAAATGCAGAAAATATGAGTAAGTTAAATAACAAAAAAGAAGCAAATAATTATAGAAAAGATTTAGAAAAACAAGAAGCACAAGAAATTGCTAAAAAACTAAAAGGAATACTATTAAAAATGAGGGTTAAAGCTGGAGAAAACGGAAAAATTTTCGGAGGAGTAACAGCAAAGGAAATATCTGAGAATTTAAAAACACAATATAATATGGAAATAGACAAGAAAAAAGTTGATTTAAAAGAACCAATAAAAACAATAGGTAGTTTTCAAGTTAATATCAAATTATATGAAGGAGTAGTTGGAACATTAAAACTTGAAGTTATTAGTGAATAATAAGGAGAATTGCTATGGAACTAGGAAAAATACCACCAAATGATACAGAAGCTGAACAAGCTGTTATAGGAAGTATGCTTACAGATAAAGATGCTGTAATAGCAGCAATTGAGTCTTTAAGAGAAGAAGATTTTTATAGAGAAGATAATAAGGCTATTTATTCTGCAATACTTAATTTATATAATCGTAGTGAACCAATAGATATTATTACTTTAAAATCGGAATTATCTGCAATGGGAAAACTAGAGGCAGTAGGTGGTCTTGAATATATTGCATCACTTCCAGATAAAGTACCAACTACAGCTAATGCTGGTCAATACATTAAGATTGTTGAAGAAAAATCAACATTAAGAAGTTTAATAAAAACAGCAAATGAGTTAATTGAGCTTGGATATGATCCAACCCAAGAAGTTGAACAAGTAATGGATAGTGCTGAAAAAAGAATTTTTGAGGTAATGCAAAAAAAGAATCAAAAAGGATATAGCTCAATTAAAGATATATTAGTTGATACATTTACACAGCTAGAACAATTATATAACAAAAAACAACATATTACAGGTGTTCCAACGGGATTTGCCGATTTAGATTACAGAACAGCAGGCTTACATCCATCTGATTTAATATTAGTTGCAGCAAGACCTGCTATGGGTAAGTCTGCATTTGCATTAAATATTGCAACAAATGCAGCAGTAAGAGAAAATGTGCCTGTTGTGCTATTCAGCTTGGAAATGTCAAAAGAACAGATGGTAAACAGAATTTTATGTTCAGAGGCTATGGTTGATAGTAATAAAGTAAGAACAGGAACAATAGATGATGACGAATGGGCAAAACTTGCACAAGCATCTGGACAATTATCTGAATCTCAGATATTTATTGATGATACACCAGGTATAAATATTATGGAAATAAGGGCTAAATGTAGAAAATTAAAACTAGAAAAAAATATAGGACTTATTGTTATAGATTACTTACAATTAATTCAGGGAACAAGTAAAAGAGGTGGAAGTCGTGAACAAGAAATTTCTGAAATTAGCCGTTCACTAAAAATACTTGCAAAAGAAATTAATGTGCCTGTAATAGCACTTTCACAGTTATCACGTGCACCAGAACAAAGACCAGATCATAGACCAATGCTTTCAGACCTTCGTGAATCTGGAGCAATTGAGCAAGACGCAGATATTGTTATGTTTTTATATCGTGATGATTATTACAACGAAGATAGCGAGAAAAAGAATATTGCAGAAGTAATTATTGCAAAACACAGAGGTGGTTCAACAGGAACTGTAGAACTTTTATGGCTTGGAAATTATACAAAGTTTGCAAATATTGATAAATATAGAGAATAAAAAAAGAAAATTCGCCACTAAGAAAGTGGCGAATTTGATGCTAAGAAAGGCAGTTAAGTAATATCCCAGGCGATATCCCAAATGCGAAATATGTCGTGGTTTGTATAGAACTTTTCTACCTGTGCGATGAATCCATCCCAGCCACCATACATTCCAGCAAGAAGTCTTGCAGGACAATCTTTTTTCTCATTCCAATGCTTATGTGGAACAACATGAGAAAGAGGAATGTCATATATGTACATCAGCGTAGCTGCAAGCTTTGCCTGATTAGCGATTGCTTTCGGAAAGTCAACATTGCAGTTAACTAACCGTTCAATAGCAATCGAGTTGTTTCCCTCAGTACTACCAGCATGTGCAGTTCTATACTGAAGAGGAATGAACTGAACAATTCTGGAGTCATCCAGCATAAAATGATAGCCAATTCTCTTATCTACCCCCTCAGGAGGGTTTTTGAGACGGTTCTCATAATACTCGATGGTGCGGTCTGCTGTAGCAAAGCCTGTGCCGTCACTTGATTCGTGAATGGTTATATAGGTTTCACTGTTCCGCTCGATTGTGCCAAGAAAGTTGGGACCATAGGGTAAAATTCGGTTTTCAATGTGCATCATAATAAATTCTCCTTTTAATAAAAGTTAAATTTTTGTAACAAAGGCAATTGCCTTATGTAAACATTATAACACATTTTAATAAATTTGTAAAATGGAGGGAATATGAATAAATTAGAAGAAAAAGTATTAGATACTATAAAAAAATATAATTTAATAAAAGAAAATGATACTATTGTTATTGGTGTATCTGGAGGACCAGATTCAATAACACTTCTTAATGTACTTTATAACCTAAGAGAAATTCTAAAAATTAATATTGTAGTTGCACACATAAATCATATGTTAAGAAAAGAGGCAGATAGCGAAACAGAGTATGTACAAAATTTTTGCCAAAATATTAATATAGAGTGTTTTGTAAAAAGAGCCGATATAAATAATATATCAAAGCAAAAAAAAGTAAGTACAGAACTTGCAGGAAGAGAAGAAAGATACAATTTTTTTGAATATGTTGCTAAAAAAGTAGGTGCAACCCAAATTGCAACAGCACATACAGCAAATGATAATGCTGAAACTGTACTTATGAACTTAATGAGAGGTTCAAGTACATCTGGATTAAAGGGAATAGAAGCAATAAGAGATGAAAGATATATAAGACCAATAATTGAATGCACAAGAACGGAAATAGAAAATTATTGTGAAGAAAAAAAATTAAATCCAAAATATGATAAATCAAATGAAGAAAATATTTATACTAGAAATAAAATTAGAAACCAGTTAATTCCGTATATACAAAAAGAATTTAATCCAAATATAATTGAAACAATAAACAGATTATCTAAAATTGTCTCAAAAGATGAAGAGTTTTTCCACAAAATTGTGGAAAAAGAGTATAGTAATATTTTAATTGCTGGAGATAATAACAAGGAAAAAATATTAAACTTAAAGAAATTTAATTTATTAGATGATGTTATAAAATCTAGAATTATTCTATATACTATTAGGGAACTCTTTGGTAGCACACAAGGAATAGAGAAAATTCACATTGAAGATATTATAAAATTATGCAAAAATAATATTGGAAATAAATATTTAATGCCAAATAAGAAATTAAAAGTTTTTGTAAAAAAAGGAAAAATATTTTTTATAAGTGTACTTTAAATTTCCGTAGTAAAAGCCTTGAAATTGAAGGATTTTGACGAAAAAAAGTTTATAAAAAAACTTGAAAAAGAAAAATATATGTGTTATATTTCAAGAATAGAAAATTAACTTATGAAAGAATTGGTAATCTAAACAAGGATACCAAAGAAGGAGGAAAATTTTGAAAAGTGGAATTAAAACATTAGCAACATGGTTAATTATAGGAGTAATTTGTTTTATTTTAATTAATTCAATATTTGATAGTACAAATAACAAACTTGCTTATTCAGAACTTGTTGCTAAAATTGAAGCAGGGGAAGTAAAAGAAATTGAGATATCTTCTGATAAAACTAAAGCAGAAGTAAAACTTAAAAACGAAAATATAGCAAAACAGGTTAACATTCCAAGTATAGATAACTTAATGAATACAGTACAAGAAAGTATGAAAACAGGAAATATTACTGTAAGCGAAAAATCAGAATCTATATGGATGTTCCTTTTAAGTTTATTAACACCATTTGGAATTTTAATTATATTCTTTATATTCTGGTTCTTCTTTACAAACGGTGCAAATCAAGGAAATGGAACAGGAAAAACAATGTCTTTTGGAAAAAGCAGAGCAAGAATGTTAAATCCAACAGACAAAAACAGAGTAACATTTAATGATGTAGCAGGTGTTGATGAAGAAAAAGAAGAACTTGAGGAAATCGTTGAATTTTTAAAAAATCCAAAAAAATTCACAGATATGGGAGCAAGAATTCCAAAGGGAGTTTTATTAGTTGGTAACCCAGGTACTGGTAAAACATTACTTGCAAAAGCAGTTGCTGGAGAAGCAGGAGTTCCATTCTTTATTATAAGTGGATCTGATTTCGTAGAAATGTTCGTTGGTGTTGGTGCATCACGTGTAAGAGATTTATTTGAAGAAGCTAAGAAAAAAGCTCCATGTATTATATTTATAGACGAAATTGATGCTGTAGGTCGTCAAAGAGGTGCAGGTCTTGGTGGAGGTCATGATGAAAGAGAACAAACATTAAATCAATTATTAGTTGAAATGGATGGTTTCTCTGCAAATGAGGGTGTTATTGTTTTAGCAGCTACAAATAGACCAGATGTACTTGATAAAGCATTATTAAGACCAGGAAGATTTGATAGACAAATTGTAGTATCAAGTCCAGATGTAAAGGCAAGAGAGCAAATACTTGAAGTTCATAGTAGAAAGAAAAAATTAGCAGATGATATTGATTTAAAAACAATTGCAAAAAATACATCAGGTTTCTCAGGTGCAGACCTAGAAAATGTCTTAAATGAAGCAGCATTATTAGCCGCAAGAAGAAATTTAGACCAAATAGGTATGGCAGAAATAGAAGATGCAATGGTTAAAGTTACAATGGGACCTGAAAAAAGAACAAGAGTAAGAAGTGAAAAAGAACAAAAACTTGTCGCATATCATGAAGCAGGTCATGCTGTAGTAAGTAGATTTTTACCTACACAAGATCCAGTTCATCAAATATCTATTGTACCAAGAGGAATGGCTGGAGGATATACAATGTATAGACCTACAGAGGACAAATCATTTATGTCTAGAACAGAAATGGTAGAAAATATAATTTCATTACTTGGTGGTAGAGTTGCAGAACAATTAATTATAGGAGATATATCAACAGGTGCAAGCAATGATATTGAAAGAGCAACAAAAATTGCGAGAAGCATGGTTACAAAATATGGTATGAGCCAAAGAGTTGGAACAATTATGCTAGGTCAAGATCAAGGAGAAGTATTCTTAGGAAGAGATTTTGCACAAAGTAAAGAATATTCTGAAGAAACAGCAGCTATTGTTGATGAAGAAGTAAAAAGTATTGTAGATTTTGCATATAAAAAGGCAGAAGAAATATTAAGAGAACATGTTGAAAAACTTCACAGAGTTGCAGGTGTATTACTTGAAAAAGAGAAAATTGATGGTGAAGAATTTGACGAAATTTTTAATAGTTAATTAAATTATATTAAACAGACAGGTAAAATACTTGTCTGTTTTTAATTTATTTAAAATTTTATTGATTTTTAAAGGTATATAATATAAAATAATGATGTAAAAATATATCAAATGAAAAGGAAAAATAAATGAATAAACCTATAAAGAAAAATAAAAAAGAAAAAACTTTATCACAAAGACTTGGAATATTGATGATAACATTTTTTGCATTGTTATTTATACTTATTATAAGACTTGGATGGTTGCAAATTGTACAAGGTGCAAAACTAAAAGAGGCAATGTATGATCAATTAACAACAAGTAGAATTATAAGCCCAAAAAGAGGAACTATATATGACTCTACAGGAAAATCCTTAGCAATAAGTGCACAAGTAGATACAGTAAGTATTAACCCTAGGCAAATTATTGTAGAACATAAAAATGATGATGTTGCAAAAGTAAAAACAAAAGAGCTTAAGGAAAAAGTTGCGAAAGCATTTTCTGATATATTTGAACTTGATTATGATGAAACATTAAAAAAAGTATCAAGTGATAGTTCTATACAAACAATTGCAAGAAAAGTTGAAAAGGACAAAATTGATGAACTAAAAAAATGGATGAAAGATAATGAAGTATATTCTGGCATAAATATTGATGAAGATACAAAAAGGTATTATCCATATGACAATCTTGCGTCTAATTTGATTGGATTTTGTGGAACAGATAATCAAGGACTAGAGGGATTAGAAGCTAAGTGGGATAGTGTACTAACTGGAACACCTGGCAAGATTACATCATCACAAGACGCTTTTCAAGATTTAATTCCAGATCAAAACCAAACATATATAGCAGCACAAAATGGAAATGATATTACACTTACTATTGATGCTAATATTCAATCCATTGCTGAAAAGTATTTAAAACAAGCTTGTGAAGAAAATAAATGTAGCCAAGGTGGAAATGTAATTATAATGAATCCAAATAATGGAGACATTCTAGCAATGGCAACATATCCTGACTATAACTTAAATACACCATTTACCCCTACAAATATCACAGAAAAGGAATGGAAAAAGTTAACTGAGGAGAAACAAAGCGAAGAATTACAAAACATATGGAATAACAGGGCTATAACTTATACATATGAACCAGGATCTGTATTTAAAATAATCATAGCGGCAGCAGGCTTAGAGGAAAATATAATAACTACAGATAAAGCGGGAGATTTTTACTGCAAAGGTTATGAGAAAGTTGCCGGAATGAAAATATATTGTTCAGATAGTTCAGGACATGGTTCGTTATCACTAAGAGATGCTTTAAAACATTCTTGTAACCCTGCATTTATGCAATTAGGAAAAAAGATAGGAGCAACTACATTGTATAAATACTATAATGCTTTTGGTTTTTTTTCTACAACAAATTTTGCAAGTATTGGAGAACGTTCGGGATATTTTTGGAACTTAGAGGATGTTGGAGAAGTTGAACTTGCAACAATGTCATTTGGACAAAGATTTAGAATAACACCACTACAAATGATAACAGCAGTATCTGCAGTTGCAAATGATGGAGTGCTTATGCAACCTAGAATTGTAAAAGAAATAAAAAATACAGATACATCTGCTGTTACAACAATTGAGCCTGTATCTGTAAGACAGGTAATTTCAAAGGAAACATCAGCAAAAATGCTTAATATGCTAGAAACAGTTGTAACTGAAGGAACAGGTAGTTATGCAAAAGTAAAGGGATATACTGTTGCAGGAAAAACTGGAACATCAGAATCTGACTATTCAGATAAAGATAATGGATATGTTGCTTCTTTTGCAGCTATATCACCAGTCGAAAGCCCTGAAGTAGTTGTACTTGTTACTTTGTATGGTTCAGATTCTCATGGTGGAACAGTTGCAGGACCAGTTGTATCAAAAATTTTATCAGAAGTATTACCTTATCTTGGAATACCATCTGATACAAGTACGAGTACAAGCAATGATACAAAAAGTTTAGCAAATGTAAAAAATAAAACCGTAGCTGAAGCAAAGAAAATAATAGAAAATGCTGGCTTTACATGTAAAATATCGGGAGATTCTAACGATATAGTTACAGATCAAATGCCAAAAGCAGGAACCTCCTTATTAAAGGACTCTACAGTACTATTATACACAGAAGGAAATGATACAAGAATTTCACAAACTGTTCCAAATTTAAAAGATATGACATTTACAGAAGCAAAAGCAGCACTAAAAAAGAAAAATTTAAACATTAAATTTACCGGTAGTGGAGTTGTTACTAGTCAAAGTGTTACAACAGGTACATCAGTAGAAGAGGGAACGATAATACAAGTAACATTACAAAAAAAGATTACAGAATAACAGAATTAACATTAGGCTATAAAATGCTTAATGTTAATTTTTGAAAATTATATATGAAAGGAAAGATAAAGTGGATAGTGTTTTAAATGAAACTAAATATATAATTAAGAAATATAGTATTTCAGCTAATAAAAGTTTAGGACAAAATTTTTTGATTGATGATGAAGTTGTAAATAATATTATTGAATCAGCTAAAATTTCAAAAAACGATTTAGTAATTGAAATAGGTCCAGGACTTGGAACATTAACTGCAAGGCTTTTGGAAAAGGCGGGCAAGGTTATAGCAGTTGAACTAGATAATAGAATGATAGAAATATTAAAAAATAGATTTGATATATACAATAATTTTGAACTACTTAATGAGGATATATTAAAGGTAAATTTAAAAGAGTTAATATTAAGCAATGAAAAAGAATATACACAAGTAAAAATTGTTGCAAATCTACCTTATTATATTACAACTCCGATTATTATGAAATTATTAGAGGATAGATTAAAAATTGAAAGTATTACAGTTATGGTACAAAAAGAAGTTGCAGATAGAATAGTAGAGAAGCCAGGAGATAAAGAATCCGGAGCAATTACATACAGTGTTTATTATTATTCAGTACCAAGAAAAATTTGTTTTGTTTCAAAGGAATGTTTTATTCCTGCTCCAGAGGTAGATTCTGAAGTTATACAATTACAAATAAGAAAAGAGCCTGTTGTTAAGGTAAAAGATGAGGAAATGTTTTTTAAAGTAATTAAAGCAAGCTTTATGCAAAGAAGAAAAACTTTACTAAATGGACTCATTAATGGTGGTCTAATAAATAATAAAGAGGAAGGAAAGAATATTTTAGGAAAATTAGAAATATCTGAAAATATAAGAGGAGAAAAATTATCAATTGAACAATTTGCTCAAATTGCAGATGAAATATATACAAAAATTAACAAATGACAAAAAATACTTTAAATTATGTAAAAAACATGATATAATAAATCAAGAGTTTTACAAGGAGGAAAAAATGAATCAAATTTTAGTTACTGAAAAATTATATGTTACACCAGAACTAAAAAGAAAAAAGAGACTATTTAAAATAGAATTCTTTTTATCTGTTTTTTTAGTATGCATTTTATCTTCTTATTACATTTATGCAGAGTATGATAGAAACAGAAGTGAAGAAGTTTCAAGAACAATATTAGCAGAGGCAGATTTTGACTCAACAATAAAACAAGTTGATGAAAATGATGTTATGGTCATTTTATTAAAAGATGAAAATGAAAATGAAATAATACAAGATAACCAAACTGCTCAGCAAGAAAATAGTACAAACACAAACAACAATGATCAAAATACAAGTTCATCTCAAAATACAGTAGTTGCATCTAATAATAGTGGTACAACAACCAAGAAAAATAAGGGATATACAACAGACGCAAGGCTAAAAATATCTAAAATAGATCTTGATTATCCTGTATTATCAGAAACATCAGAGGATTTACTTGAGATATCTGTAAATAAATATTATGGGCCTAATCCGAATGAAGTAGGAAACTATTGTATAGTAGGACATAATTATAAGAACGGAAAAATGTTTGGACAATTATCTAAATTAAAAAATGGAGACACAATTACTTTGGAAGATATGACAGGAAGAGTTATTACATATCAAGTATATAATAAATATATTGTAAAGCCAACTAATACAAAATGCACAAGTCAGCTTACAAATGGAAAAAGAGAAGTAACATTAATTACTTGTGCAAATTATGGAACAGAAAGATTAGTTGTAAAATGTAGAGAAGTTTAATATTAAAAATGAGAAAGCAATATAATATTATTGTTTTCTTATTTTTTTGCTAGATAAAAAAACTTGCAACTTTAATAAAAAGATTATATAATAATAAAGTATTTTTAATATTTATAGGTGAACAATAATGAATAAAACAAAAAGAAAAATATTTGAAACATCAATGAGACTATTTGCTGAAAAAGGATATGATGCAACTAGCATAGAGGAAATTACTGCAACAGTTGGAGTTGCAAAAGGAACACTTTATTATCACTTTTCTAGTAAAGAGGAAATATTTGAGTTTTTAGTTGAAGAAGGTGTAAAACTTCTAAAAAATAGTATAAGCATAAAAACAGATAAAATACAAAACAGTGTAGATAAGCTAAGAGCAATTACACTAATACAAATAAAAGTACTATTTAAATATGAAAACTTTATTACAATTATTCTAAGCCAGATATGGGGTAATGATGAAAAAAGCAAATTATGCAAAAAATATGTTTTCGAATATATACAAATGATAGAAGAAATTGTTAAAGAAGGAATAAGAAAAGAAGAGATTATGCAAGGGGATAGTAATGTAATTGCTTCTGGTATATTTGGATTTATTTCATCTAGTTTTATTTATAAAATGAGACATGAGGGTGAAATAGATATACAAGAACTATTTTCAGAAGTAGATAATTTATTTATAAAAAAACTTGCAAAAAAATAGGAGAGGAAAATTATGAGAATATTAAAAGATTTTAAAATACCAGATTTTAAATTTCCAAAATTTAAAATGAAAGAGTTATCAGAAATTGACGAGGTAAATGTTGATTATGATATGGTAAAAAAAGCAGAAGAAAACCAAAAGAAAAAAGAAAAGAAAAACTATGAAGGAACTCACTTCGAAACAATAAAAGAGGCATTTATAAATAGTTCTGAAAAATTTGCAGATAGAACATTTTTATTGGAAAAAACAAATCCAAAGGGAGAATGGATTGAAACTACATATACACAGTTCAAAAATGAAGTTACTGGACTTGGAACAGCACTTATTAGAAAATTAGGATTAAAAGATACAAGAATTGTAATTATAGGCGAAAATACCCATTTCTGGTATGTATCATATATGGCAATGCTTTGTGGCGTAGGAATAGCAGTACCAGTTGATAAAGAGCTACCTGAAAATGAAATAGAAAATGTTATAAAAAGATCAAAAGCAAGTGCTGTAATATTTTCAACAAAAAAGGCAGATATTATAAAAAAGGTATCAGAAAATTTGCCAGATGTAAAATATTTTATTCAAATGAATTCAAAGGAATCTTTAAAAAATAGATTTGTTGGAATAGAGTACTTAATTGAAGAAGGAAAGACATTAGTAGCTACTGGAGACGATAGTTATATGAATATAGAAGTTGATCCAGACGAATTTAAGGTTTTATTATTCACATCAGGAACAACATCAAATGCAAAAGGAGTTATGCTATGTAATAGAAATTTAGCGGAAAATATAAATTCTGCATCTGCATATGTTGATTTAAGACCAGATGATAGATTAATGTCTATATTACCTTTGCATCATACATATGAATCATCAATTGGATTTTTGTATCCTTTCGCAATGGGAGCATCTGTTGCTGTATGCCAAGGCTTAAAATATATTGTTCCAGATTTAAAAGAGACAAAACCAACAGCTATATTAACTGTTCCATTAATTGTTGAAAATCTTTATAAGAAAATTAATATGAATATAAAGAAAAGCAAAAAAGACGGAATGGTAAATTCAATGATTCATGTAACAAATGCATTAAAAAATGTTGGTGTTGATATAAAAAGAAAAGTATTTGCAGAAATATATGAAAATCTAGGTGGAAATATTAGAATAATAGTTTCAGCTGCAGCACCAATAGATGCTAAAATAGGGAAATGGGTTCAAGACATTGGAATATGCTTTTTACAAGGATATGGACTTACAGAAACAGCTCCTATTGCAGCATTAACACCAGACTTTGAACCAAAAGTTGGATCAGCAGGAAAGGCTGTTGTATGTGCAAAATTAAAAATTGATAATCCAAATGAAAACGGAGAAGGAGAAGGAGAAGTATTAATTAATAGTAAAACATTAATGCTTGGTTATTACGAAGATGAAGAGGCAACAAAAGATTCAATTATAGAAGTAAATGGAGAAAGATGGTTTAGATCAGGGGATGTTGGATATCTTGACAAAGATGGATTCTTGTACATTACAGGAAGAAGCAAAAACGTTATTGTTACACAAAATGGTAAAAATATTTATCCAGAAGAAATTGAAATTATGCTTTCAAATATTCCAGAAATAAAAGAGTGTATGGTATATGGAAAACAAGATGAAAAAGAAGATAAGGAACTTATTGTTTCCGTAAAGGTTATACCTAACTATGAAGAAATTGAGGAAAAACATGGAAAAGGACTTACGGAGGAAGAAGTTTACAAGATTATTTGGGATAAAATTAAAGAAGTAAATAAGCAATTAACTTCATATAAAGCTATTAAAAACCTTGAAATTAAGCATGATGAGTTTGTAAAAACAACAACTATGAAAATTAAGAGATATGCAGAGCTAAAAAAAGACAAATAATTCTATATTTCCCCTTGACTTTATTAAAATCTTGTAATAAAATTGTAATGAAATTAAGAAAAAGATGAAGAAATCCTATTGAGGTTTATATAAATCAACATAGAATTTTACTGTAAGAACACGTAGGATAAAGGAGGGAAGGTTTACAATGTCTAGATCTGGCATAGTAAACGTGAGAATGGTAATCACGGAAGAAAAAATATTATCAAATATTGATAAAGTTCAAAAATTAATTAATCCAAATAGCAAAAAACAAATAGTTCAATTAGAGGAAGATGCTTTCTTTAAGGATTTAATTGAATCAATTAAAACATATCTAGTTGAATATCCTAAAAAGAAAAATTTCCCAGCAAGTGTATATAAAGCAGCTTACGGATTAGTAGAATATGCAACAAATCAATTTGAAGAAAATACAAAAAAAATTGAAGAGTTAATTAGACAAAGGGAAAAGAATATAGCTTTAGCTGCAAATTTAAAAGAAGCTTTAAATGCAGTTGAAAATAAAGATGAAGATTGGAAAGGTGCAATACAAAATATTTCATCTCAATTCCCTGAGGATATAATAGATACACTTGGTGTAATTGGAAGAGCAAAATCTGATAAATCTCAAAATTATCAAGATGCAGTTAAATTAATAAATGCAAGAATTAGTAATTTAGAGACAAACTTACATATTGAAATAGATATGGAAAGAATAGAGGATAGATCAAAAGCTTTAAGTTATATTGGAATTGAAGTGGCAGATGCACTAAAACTAATACCAACACCTGAAGAGCCAATAGTTGAAGAAGTACAAGAAGTAGTTGCTGAACCAGTTGCTGAACCAGTCGTTACACCAGTACAAGAAACAGTTGCACAGCCAAGCATTGAACAACAACAATATTTTGAACAAACTAGAGTTGAAGTAAAACCAAGCTTATGGCAACGCATCAAAAATAGTAAATTTGTAAAAACAATCTCATATATAATGAAAATTAAAGTAGTTATAGAAAAACCACTAGCATTAACAGAAGGTAGAGGAGAATAATTAGTAAATATAAAAGAAGTATCAAATTTTAATATTGATACTTCTTTTTTGCAGTATTAAAATTGTTATATATGTTTAATAATTAATCATTATTAGCAAATAATAGTTTTATTCCCCATAAACCTGAAATACCAACTAATATATATATTATTCTACTAATAACAGACATAGTTCCAAATATTGTATCAACTAAATTAAAATTAAATATTCCAACTAATCCCCAGTTAATTGCACCTATTATAATTAATACAAGAGCTATATTATCAATAACTTTCATAATTAACTAATCTTCCTTTCAATCATTATTTATAATATTAGTATATTTATTTTTCTACAAAATATACTAAAATATTGTTACAAAAATTTGAAAAATTAGTAGAAATTTACATTAAAGTTATTAATAAAAAAATATATAATATTTGTGAAAAGTGACAACCAACACATAATATATCACTTGATCTTCTTTAAAAACTTTTTATTTTCTTTTTCTAATTGTTTTAAACTCTTTTTAGGCGTTGGTAATTCTTCTGGCATAGTTCCACCATTTTTAGCAATTACTTCTCTTATATTTTTTCCAATGTTATAATGAGCTATATTTGCCTCATTTTCAGTTTGTATATTATCTTTTTTTAGTTTTGTTCTGTTTGTGATATTCTAAATAAATTTGCTATTAGTTCATCACTTCCCATATTGTCTAAAATATCTTCTCTATATCTTAACCCTTTTCTTTTAGCAATATCATCAGCTGTTTCTCCATTATATAATCCTCTATAACCATAATTATGAAATTTATTAAAGTTTTTAACTCCCGATTTTTTAGCAGTCTGATTAAGTGAATAATTTCCTTTTCTTGTTAAATCTCTTTGATAAATTCTTTTTTCATCTTCTGTTAGTGAGCTATATTCTTTTTCTGTAATTTCTTGTTTTCTAGTTTGAACTGCAAAATATGTTTGAGCAAGAGCAATTACTTTTTTTCTACTGTCTCCATTTTGAGCTATTAAATAACAAGCATAACGAGATAATTTATAGTCTTCTATAAATTCTTCTTTTCCTTTTCCAGAAATTATTGGCTTCCTAACATCAGGAAAGCAATCTTTTGCTGAAATTCCACTGTTCTCACACGCTACTATTGCTTTTTTAATTACTTTTTTAAAGTTTTCCCATTTAGAGTATTGCAAAATAGGCATAAGTTCTCTAGCATACCAAAATTCAACACCATTTTCATCAATATGTTTGATATTTTCAAATGATTCATTATTTTTTTCTACATTGTTCAATAATATCATCTCCATTTCATAATATTTTATTTTATATACTATAAATACTATTATAAAACAAATGTTTGCAAAAGTCAATTATTTTATTTATTAAATTTTCATATTATTATTTAATATTTTGAATGGACAAAAAAATGTACCTACTTTTATAAAAGTAGGTACTTTATAAATTTATTAGATATTCGTTATATGTTTTCTAAAACAAAAATATTATCAAAACAATAAAAGTCTTGATAATACTTATGGTGGGCAGGGATGGATTCGAACCATCGTACTCGTATGAGAACAGATTTACAGTCTGCCGCCTTTAGCCACTCGGCCACCTACCCAAATATTAAGTTAAAAAAATAAATGGTGCGCCCTCAAGGATTCGAACCTTGGACCCACCGGTTATGAGCCGGTTGCTCTGACCAACTGAGCTAAGGGCGCAACTCAATGCAAGTATTAGTATAAAACATTTATAGAAATATGTCAATACTTTTTCACAAAAAATTCACAGTAAATTTTAGCAATATATATTGACAATTGCTAAAAATGGATATAATATATATAAAGTTTAGCAGTCAATACATGACATTGCTAAAAGAAGGTGTAAAAGTGGATAATAGAAAGAAAAAAATATTACAAGCAATTGTAGAAGAATACATTAACACAGCAGAACCAGTAAGCTCACGGAAGCATAGTAAAAAAATATGAACTAGATTTAAGTAGTGCAACAATAAGAAATGAAATGGCAGAACTTGAAAAAGCAGGTTATTTAGAAAAACCACATACATCTAGTGGAAGAGTACCATCTGCCAAAGGATATCGTTTATATGTTAATGAATTATTAAATGACCAAAATATAAGTTTAGATGAAATAAAATATATCCAGTCAAAATTAGAAACAAGAGTTAATGAAATAGAAGAACTTACTAAAATTGCAACGAGTACATTATCTGAGGTTACACATTATACAACAGTAGCCATTGGACCAAGAACTCAAATGCAAAATATAGAAGAAATAAAATTTGTGTTATTAGGAACAAGAATGCTAATGGCTGTAATATTAACTGATAGTGGAATTATTAAAGAAAGCATTATAAAGTTTGATGAGGATATATCTAATGAGCAAGTAGAAACATTAAATTTCATATTTAATAACAAACTTAAAGGTAAGCCTTTAGAAGCAATAGATAAGCCACTAGAAGAATATATTTTCTCACATATGAATTATAGTTTAAATGTAATAAAACCAATTATGGAGCAATTAAAAAAGACTATAAATTATGAAAATAAAATATATCTAGAAGGTGCCAACAAAGCTTTCGAGTTACCAGAGTTCAAGAGTTTGGATGTCGTTAAAAACTTTATAAATGTTATTGATCAAAAGGATATTGTAACCGATTTATTAAGTACAGGGTTTGCAGATGATATTAATGTTTATATTGGAAATGAGAATGAAAATGAACAGTTAAAAGACTTTAGTATAGTTACATTTAAACATAGATATAAAAACAAAGACTTAGGAACAATAGGAATTATTGGACCAACTAGAATGGATTATTCAAAAGTTATTTCAGTTATGAAATATATCAGTAAAAAATTAAGTGGTGAATAATAATTTAATATATATAAGAAAGAAGGTATAAAATGGCTGAAAAGAAGGAAAATAACAAAGAAGAACTTAAAGAAAATAACAAAAATAGTGATGAAATTATAGAATTAAAAAAAATAATTGATTCACAAAAAATTGAACTTGCAGAAACAGATGATAGACTAAAAAGAGTAGCAGCAGAGTTTGATAATTATAAAAAAAGAAGTACAAAAGAAAGAGAAACAATGCACAGCTCACTTGTATCAGACATTGTATCAGGTTTCTTACCTGTAGTTGATAACTTAGAAAAAGCATTACAAGCAAATACAGAAGATGAAAATTACAAACAAGGAATTGAACTTGTATTAAAACAATTTAAAGATGTACTTACAGCTAATGGAGTAAAAGAAATAGAGGCAGATACAGGTACACCATTTGATCCAGAATTGCACGAAGCAGTTGCATCTGTTGCAGATGAAAATCTTGGAGAAAAAGAAATTAAAGAAGTATACAGAAAAGGCTATATTATTGGTAGCAAAGTAATAAGACATTCTATGGTAGTTGTAGCAAACTAAGATATGTCTAAACAATGTTTTTAATTTTAATTTATATATAGACCAAATAGTAAGGTCAAAAGAAAGGAAGTTTTTTATATGGGAAAAATTATAGGAATCGATTTAGGAACAACAAATTCATGTGTTGCAGTAATGGAAGGTGGAGAACCAGTTGTAATTCCTAATGCTGAAGGAAATAGAACAACACCATCAGTTGTTGCTTTTTCAAAAAATGGAGAAAGATTAGTAGGGCAAATTGCAAAACGTCAAGCTGTTACTAATCCAGATAACACAGTTATATCAATCAAAAGAGATATGGGAACAAATAGAAAAGTAAAAATAGAAGGTGACGAATTTTCACCACAAGAAATTTCAGCAATGATACTTCAAAAATTAAAAGCAGATGCTGAAAATTATTTAGGACAACAAGTAACACAAGCTGTTATCACAGTACCAGCATACTTTAGTGATAGCCAAAGACAAGCTACAAAAGATGCAGGAAAAATAGCAGGACTTGAAGTATTAAGAATTATTAATGAACCAACAGCAGCAGCGTTAGCATTTGGTATGGATAAAGAAGATCAAGATCAAAAAATTATGATTTACGATTTAGGTGGAGGAACATTTGATGTATCTATTCTAGATATTGGTGATGGTGTATTTGAAGTCCTAGCAACAAACGGAAATACAAGACTTGGTGGAGATGACTTTGATGAAAGAATTATTAATTATTTAGTAGATGAATTCAAAAAATCAAATGGAATTGACTTAAGAACAGATAAAATGGCTATGCAACGTTTAAAGGAAGCAGCTGAAAAAGCTAAAATAGAGCTTTCAGGAATGCAACAAACACAAATTAACTTACCATTTATTACAGCAGATGCTAACGGACCAAAACACTTAGATGTTACATTAACAAGAGCAAAATTTGAAGAATTGATTAGTGACTTAATAGAAGCTACTAAAATACCAGTTCAAAACGCTTTAAAGGATGCAGGAATTACAGCTGCAGATTTACACAAAGTATTATTAGTTGGTGGATCTACAAGAGTTCCAGCTGTTCAAGAAGCAGTTAAAAAGATAACAGGAAAAGAACCAGATAAAGGAATTAACCCAGACGAATGTGTTGCTATTGGTGCAGCAATTCAAGGTGGTGTTCTTTCAGGAGATGTAAAAGACTTAGTATTATTAGACGTAACACCATTATCATTAGGTATTGAAACATTAGGTGGAGTATTTACAAAATTAATTGAAAGAAATACAACAATACCAACTAAGAAATCACAAGTATTCTCAACAGCAGCAGATGGACAAACAAGTGTTGAAATTCACGTTTTACAAGGTGAAAGAGAAATGGCTGCATATAACAAAACATTAGGAAGATTCCAATTAACAGGAATTCCAGCAGCACCTCGTGGAGTACCTCAAATTGAAGTAACATTCGATATTGATGCAAATGGTATAGTTCACGTATCTGCAAAAGATATGGCAACAGGAAACAGTCAACAAGTTGCAATTACAGCAAGCACAAACTTATCAGATGAAGATATCGATAAAGCTGTTAAAGATGCAGAAGCACATGCAGCAGAAGATAAAAAGAGAAAAGAAGAAATTGAAGTAAGAAATAATGCTGAAAGTTTAGTATATAATTGCCAAAAGACAATAAATGATTTAGGTGATAAGATTAGTGGAGAAGAAAAAGCTAAAGCTGAAACTGAAATTGAAAATGTTAAAAAGGCATTAGATGGAACAGATGTTGAAGCTATTAAATCTGCAACAGAAAAATTAACAACAGTATTTTATTCTATATCTGAAAAACTATATTCTCAAACTGCAGGTGCTGCAAATGCCGGACAAGAAGGAACTGCAAATACAGAAGGACCAAAAGCTGATGCAAATGGAAATGTATATGATACAGATTACAAAGTTGAAGGCGAAGATAATAAATAATTAAATGCAAATAAAGGGAAGTGAGAGGTAAATGCTTCTCACTTTCTACATAATATAAACAAAATACAAATGTTTATAGGAAGGGTATAAAATGGCAAATAAGGACTATTATGAAATATTAGGAGTTGAAAAAACTGCAACAGATGAGGAATTAAAAAAAGCATATAGAAAGCTTGCAAAGAAATATCATCCTGATGCAAATCCTGATAATAAAAAGGAAGCAGAGGCTAAGTTTAAAGAGGTTAATGAGGCATATGAAACATTGTCTAATCCTCAAAAAAGACAAATGTATGATAGATTTGGAACAGCTGATCCACAAGGATTTGGAGGAGCTGGAGGCCCATTTGGAGGTCAAAATGGATACTATTCATATTCAACATCTGGTTTTGATGGATTTAGTGATTTTGGAGACTTAGGAGATATTTTTTCATCAATTTTTGGTGGAGGATTTTCTGGAAGAAGTTCTTCAAGAACAAGTCAAGGACCTAGAAAAGGAGCTGATTTAAGGTATGACTTAGAGATAAGTTTTGAAGAAGCTTTTTTAGGAACAGAAAGATATGTAAATATTAATAGAAATGAAACTTGCCAAACCTGCCATGGTGAAGGTGCTAAACCTGGTACATCAAAACAAAAATGTAGTGTGTGTGGTGGAACAGGTCAAATAAAGCAAACTCAAACAACAATATTAGGACAAATGCAAACTGTAAAAACTTGCTCAAATTGTAATGGAACAGGTGAAATAATTCCTGACCCATGTATGGATTGTAAAGGAAAAGGAACAGTAAGAAAACAAATTAGAATTTCTGTAAAAATACCAGCAGGTATTGATGAGAATCAGACTATTGTTTTAAGAGGAGAAGGAGAACCAGGAGAAAAGGGTGGACCAAAAGGAGACTTATACATAACTGTCCATTTAAAAAAGCATTCTATATATACAAGAAAAGGTCAAGATGTATACTGTGAGGTACCAATAACATTTACCCAGGCAACATTAGGTGCAGATCTTGTTATTCCAATGGTTGATGGAAGTAAGGAAACTTACCGTATTCCAGAAGGAACACAAAGTGGAACTAAATTTACAATAAGATCAAAAGGATTTAAGAACTTAAATACTGGTTCACAAGGAAGTTTTATATTCACAGTTATTGTTCAAATTCCAAAGAGATTATCTAAAGAACAAAGAGATATTTTAGTAGAACTTGCAAAAACTATGAATGAACAACCACCTATAAAGAAAAGAGGAATTTTTGGGTAAACTAAATATTGACAAAAAAGTGTAGAATTCTACACTTTTTTTGCATATTATATATTAATAGTATCAATTTTGATGCTATTAGGGGGTGGCAAATATGTTTGACAATGATTGTTATTGTAAACCAAATAGAGCATGCTCTAAGCCAGTTATTGCATTAATTATTGCGTTAATTACATTTGTAGTGGGTATACTTGTAGGAGCTTTAACAGGAATATTTTCTGCTTTAGGCTTAGGTGCATTTGTAGCAATACTTGCAATTTTAATTATACTATTAATAATACAAATAATTTTAGCAATATGCTGTATAAAGCCAAAACATGATAAATGCTGTTAATAAAATGAAAAAAGGATATACTAAAACGTATATCCTTTTTTATTTATTTAAATTAAATTCCGTAAAATTTGTTTTGCTCTTTGAACATCTTCACTTGTTGCAGTAGGAACTCCTTCTAATTCGTATTTACATCCAAGTTCGCTCCATTTAAATTTACCTAAGTCATGATAAGGAAGAATTTCTATTTTCTTAACAGTTTTTAATTCTGAAATAAATTCTTTTAAATTTTTTAGGTCTTCTTCTTTATCTGTATAACCAGGCACTAATACTTGCCTAATCCACATATCTTTACCATGTTCACTTAAATATCTTGCAAATTCTAACTCTTTTTTGTTAGAAACGCCTGTTAAGTCTTTGCAGATTTCGTCATTAATACATTTTATATCTAATAAAAATAAATCAGTTAAATCAATTAATTTTTTTAGATTTTCAGTAATTGTAAAGGAACCAGAAGTATCAATTGCAGTATGAATTTTGTTTTCTTTTAATTTTGTGAATAGCTCTATTAAAAAATCTAGTTGTAAAAGAGGTTCTCCACCGCTAACAGTAACTCCTCCATCAGATACTGAAAAATAATTTTTGTATCTCAATATTTTGGCAACAAGTTCGTCTGATGTATATTCCATACCACCATTTAAATCCCATGTGTCTCTGTTATGACAGTATTTACAACGAAGTGCACAACCCTGCATAAATATAACAAATCTAAGACCAGGACCATCAACTGCACCAAATGATTCAAAAGAGTGAACTCTTGCAATTCTTTGTTCCATTACATTTCCTCCTAAGGTTAATTAGCTTATATTAGATTCTTTCATGAATTGTTCTATGAATAACGTCTAATTGTTGTTCTCTTGTTAATTTTATAAAGTTTACAGCATATCCAGAAACACGAATTGTTAATTGTGGGTAGTTTTCTGGATGTTCCATAGCATCTAATAAAAGTTCTCTGTTAAATACGTTAACATTTATATGATGACCTGTTTGTTTAAAGTATCCATCTAACATACTTACTAAGTTATTTACTTTTGTATCTTCATCTTTTCCAAGTGCAGCAGGTGTAATAGAGAATGTAAAAGAAATACCATCTTCAGAGTATTCATATGGAAGTTTTGCAATTGTGTTCATTACTGATAATGCACCATTTGTGTCTCTTCCGTGAAGTGGGTTTGCACCTGGTCCAAAAGGTTCTCCTGCACGTCTTCCATCAGGAGTATTACCTGTATTTTTACCATATACAACGTTTGAAGTAATTGTAAGAATTGATAATGTGTGTTTAGATCCTCTGTATGTGTGATGTTTTTGTAGTTTTCTTAAGAATGTTTTTACAACATCAACAGCTATACTATCTACTCTATCATCATCATTTCCGTATTTTGGAAAATCTCCTTCAACTTCATAATCAACAGCAAGTCCAGTTTCATCTCTTATAACTTTTACTTTAGCGTATTTAATTGCAGAAAGTGAATCAGCAACTACTGATAATCCAGCAATACCACATGCCATTGTTCTAACAATATCTTCATCTCTATCATGTAAAGCCATTTCTAATGCTTCATATGAATATTTATCATGCATATAATGAATAGCATTTAATGCTTTTATATATATTTTTGCAACATAATCCATCATATTATCAAATTTTTCCATAACTTCATCATAATCTAGATATTCTGAAGTAATAGGTTGGAATTTTGGAGCTACTTGTTTACCACTGTTTTCATCTCTACCACCATTAATAGCGTATAGTAATGTTTTAGCAAGGTTTGCTCTTGCTCCAAAGAATTGCATTTGTTTACCAATCTTCATTGCAGATACACAACATGCAATACCATAATCATCACCAAGTGTTATTCTCATTAAATCATCATTTTCATATTGAATAGATGATGTTCTAATAGAAATATCAGCACAGAACTTTTTAAATCCTTCTGGTAAACGATTTGACCATAAAACTGTTAGGTTTGGTTCTGGTGCAGGACCTAAGTTATCAAGTGTATGAAGAACTCTAAAAGAGTTTTTAGTAACTAATGTTCTTCCATCAACACCCATACCACCAATGCTTTCAGTTACCCAAACTGGATCTCCACTAAATAGAGCATTATATTCAGGAGCTCTTAAGAATCTAACAAGTCTTAATTTCATAATGAAATGATCCATTAATTCTTGAGCTTGTTCTTCTGTTAAAGTACCATTTTCTAAGTCTCTTTCGATAAATATATCTAAGAATGTAGATGTTCTACCTAAACTCATAGCAGCACCATTTTGATCTTTTACAGCACCTAAATATCCAAAGTATAACCATTGAATAGCTTCTTTAGCATTTGAAGCAGGAACTGATATATCAAAGCCATATTTTTCAGCCATTTTCTTTAAATCAGTTAAGGCTGTTATTTGGTCAGCTATTTCTTCACGTCTTCTAATAACATCTTCTGTAAATTCTGGAGTATCTAATACTTCTAAATCTACTTTCTTTTGAGCAATTAGTGCATCTACACCATATAGGGCAACACGTCTGTAATCTCCAATAATTCTTCCACGACCATATCCGTCAGGTAAACCTGTAATTAAGTGAGAACTTCTTGCAGCTCTTATATCAGGTGTATAAACTTGGAAAACACCATCATTATGTGTTTTTCTTAAGTTATGATAAATATATTCTGTTTCAGGGTCTACTTTAAATCCATAGCTTTCTGCAGATTTTTCTACAATACGAATACCACCATTTGGCATAATAGCTCTTTTTAAAGGTGCATCTGTTTGAACACCAACGATTTCTTCTAAGTTCTTATCAATATATCCAGCCTCATAAGCATTTATTGAAGAAGGAGTTTTGCAATCAGCATCTAAAACGCCACCATTTTCTCTTTCTTTTTTATAAAGCTCTAAAACTTCATCCCATATTTTTTTAGTTTTTTCAGTTGGACCAGCTAAAAATTTGCTGTCTCCTTCATAAGGTGTATAGTTGTTTTGGATAAAACCTCTAACATCAATTTCTTTTGTCCATTCTCCGGCTTTATTAAAGCCATCCCATTGTTTAAAATCCATATAATACCTCCTTAAAAATATCATTTTTTATTTTATTTTTGCACAAATTATAATATCACAAAGTGAAGTAATTATCAAGAAAAATGTCGGTATATGTTTCTTTTTTGAAAAAA
Organism: uncultured Clostridia bacterium; assembly: GCA_934121885.1. GTDB lineage: Bacteria > Bacillota > Clostridia > TANB77 > CAG-508 > CALXVA01. The sequence goes on from CAKOVH010000002.1 coordinate 111,498, forward strand.
AATATTACTTATATAGTATAAGTAATATTTTGTATTGTATACAATTAATCCTCACTGATAATTTTAGCAATTTTGTAAATTAATTTTTGCTTATCAGCAGAAACATTATTTAAAATATCATTAAATTCAGAAGTTAAATAATTGTTTGAAGTACTAGAAGCACCATTTAAGATATATCCTTCTGTAACACCTAATATATCACAAACTTGGCTTAATCTTTTTAAGCTAATATGAGAATTACCTCTTTCAATTCTACTCAAAAAAGCAATTGATACATCTAATTTTTCAGCTAGCTTTTCTTGAGTTAATTTTTTATCTGTTCTTGCTTTTTTTAGTCGTGATCCAATTATTGTATAATCTAAAGCCATAAAATTCACCTCACCTTACATTAAGAAAAATATAGCATTGATAGGTCTAACTTTACAGAAACTGCATAGTTAAACTTAACTATAAAACAAATCTATTTTTTTATTTTATTTTGCTTAATATAAGAAAAAATATTCAAAATTTTAAAATGAAAGTTATTATGTATTGACATTAAACAAATATGACTATAAAATGTTATAAAAGGAGCATTAATCATGAAAGAATTTGAAAAAATAGACACAGAAGAAAAAGAAAAAATAATGAATGCATATTATTCATGGTTATTTGAAAGCAACGATTTAGAAATTGAAAAGGAATTTTTGCCTAGATTAGCACACGATTATTATGATCCGTATATTTATTATCCTAAATTTATAATAGGCGAATTTTTTAATACGGATGTAATGCTAAGAATAAGAAGAATATCACAATTGGGTGTAGGAATAAGAGAAAAGAAAGAATGTGTGCAGGATAGACTTGAACATAGTAAGGGATGCTTTTATAATGGATTAGAAGAACAAATTATGTTATGGATGCAAAATGATGAGTATAAAGAATATATAGAAAAAAATAATCTAAAAGTATATCTTATAGCAGAGTTAATAAAAAAGGCTGCTCATGATAATGGTCATATGCCACTTTCACATGTTGTTGAGGTAGGAGTTACAAATACACGTAATTATCATGAGAAAATAGGAAAAAGAAATATTTTGGAAAATTCCCAAATTCAATGTATATTAGCAAAGTTTCCAGGACTGCAAGAAGCTATGAAAAAGGTTTTAAATGAAGATATTTTAAACTTTAGTATTCATGATGAAGGAAATTTAGATACTGATAGACAAGATTTTCTTTATGGGGATTATTTATATTATGATGGTGATTTTTTAAATATTCATTTAGGAATGTATGAAAGAAAATTTGCCTATGTAGATGAAAACGGAAACTACGAAATACAAGAAGATGGAAGTATTAGAATGTCATCTATAAATGACAAAGGCATAAGTATAATAGATGTCTATCCATATGAAGAATTGAAAAACGTTGAGGATATGTTGCAAGAAAGAATTAGAGCATATAGAGAAGGACATTTTTCAGAAAAAAGACAAGTTGAAGATAGAATACCAGAAGTAATATTAAAAGAAATACTAGATACAAAAGATAAAAATGCTAAAAGGTTAATTGACTATTTAGAAATGATAAAAAATTCACCTGTAGATGAAATAGATTTAAATAAGATGAATCAAATGGATGAAATAGTATTTTATTTGGATCTAATCAATATTGCTGAAAATACAGATGATGAGTATTTAAAGGCTCTTATACCAATGGGTATACCCAATCTTCAAAATTTTATGCATATGATATATAGATATTTGAATTTACATGATCAAAAATCAGTAGAAAGTTTTACAAAAGAGCAAAAAGATATAATAAAAAAAATAAAAAATTTAATTCATAGTGATACAGAATTAGCAAAAAAATTGAAGAATCCAAACTATGAAAAAGACAATTTATTAGTGGTAACAGGACAAGAAAGAATTGAAGAAGTGGAGAGAAATCTAGATGAAAGAGTTTTGAAAGCAATGCATAAATCAAAATCTGTAGTTAAAGGATATAACATTAATGAACCAATATATGTATTTGATGAAAGTGGAAGAGTATTTAGTTTAGATAAACACCCACAAAGAAGATATAATTACGAAGAATTAAAGTTTCCAATAGAGGTTGCTTTTTACTTAATACCAGAATTAAAAAAAGAACGGTTTTTCAGATGAAGAAATAAAGAGAATAAAAGAAGCATTTGGAGAACAAAAGTATAGAGAAGAAATTAAAACTACAAAATTTAACATGTCTCCTATACGAGTTGATACGAAAATGGAAGATATATTTGAAGGTATTGAAGAAAGGTGAAATTTGACTTTTAACGCTCCTATGAAAAGATTTTCAGCAACGCGTAGAAACGGGGAAGACTATTACTACTACAACTAACTAAAAAGGAGTCTTGCAATTCAACTGAAATGCAAGACTCTTTTTTATATCCAATAAGGTTAAGTTACATTGGACTATGCCAATTGTATAGCAATTGTGTACATTTGACAAAGTTACTTTTCTTATTAATAATTTTCACAATTAATTTCAAAATATGATTGTGGGTGTTTACAAACAGGACAAACAGCAGGAGCATTTAATCCAACATGAATATGTCCACAGTTTCTGCATTTCCAAACTACAATACTTCCTTTTTGGAACACTTCACCATTTTCTATGTTATCAAGAAGCTTTCTAAATCTTTCTTCATGATGTTTTTCAATTTCACCAATTCCTCTAAAAGTAGCAGCAATTTCATTAAATCCTTCTTCTTCAGCTTCCTTGGCAAAAGTAGCATACATGTCTGTCCATTCATAATTTTCACCAGCAGCAGCATCTGATAAGTTTGACTTAGTATCTCCAATACCTTGTAAATATTTAAAATGTATTTTTGCGTGTTCTTTTTCATTTTCAGCAGTCTCTAAAAAGATATTTGCAATTTGTTCATATCCTTCTTTTTTTGCTACACTTGCAAAAAATGTATATTTATTTCTTGCCTCTGATTCTCCAGAAAATGCAGCTCTTAAATTAGCTTCTGTTTTTGAACCCTTTAATTCCATATATACCTCCTAAAAATTAACATATAATAATTATTATCATTTTGTGATGATATTATAACAAATAATAAAAGTCAATAGCAAAAAATAAAAAATTATTAATGACATTTTTTAAAAAATATAATATAATAGAAACGAAAAAAGATAGGAGGAATAAACATGGAAAAAATAAGAGGATTTGAAGTAGCAAAAGGATTTGAAAATATGGATATTCATTTACCAGTAAGAAAAACAAGATGTTCAGCTGGATATGATATAGAGGCAGCAGAAGATACAATAATACCTGCATTCAAACCAGGAATGAAGCCAACACTTGTAAAAACAGGATTAAAAGCATATATGATGGAAGATGAAATGTTATGTTTATATAATAGAAGTTCTAATCCAGGAAAAAAAGGCTTAATACTTGCAAATAGCGTAGGAATAGTTGATAGCGATTATTATGGAAATCCTGATAATGATGGTCATATTATGTTTGCATTCATTAACGTAAAAGGTGAAGATGTAGAAATAAAAAAAGGAGATGCAATAGGACAAGCAATTTTTGAAAAATTCTTAATTGCAGATGATGATAAAGCAGAAGGACAAAGAATGGGTGGATTTGGATCTACAAATAAATAAAAAATTGAAGTTATGTTTACGTTTTACAAAACATATGATATTGCTAGGTTTAACAATAAAATGTAAATAAAAAATAAATTTTTATAAAAAAATTAATGGTAAAAGTTTTGACTTTTGCCATTTTTTGTTGTATAATAGAAATGTAGTTAAAAAAAGAGACGATAGCCTTTCTTAACTTCATATATAATATAATTCACAATAGAAAGGAGGACCTAAATGTTTAATGTAGGTGATAAAATAGTATATCCAATGCACGGTGCAGGAACTATAGACAGTATAGAAGAAAAAGACATATTAGGTGAAAAACAAGCATATTACATAATAAAAATGCCAGGAGAGGTAAAAGTAATGATACCAACAAGCAAAGCAGATCAAGTTGGTGTTAGAAATGTAATAAACAAAGAGGAAGCATCAAAGGTAATGACCATATTAGGAGAAAATGAGACAGAAATGTCTCAAAATTGGAACAAGAGATATAGAGATAATATGGACAAGATGAAAAGTGGAGATATATATGAAGTGGCTGATGTTGTTAGAAATCTAAGCTTCAAACAAAAAGAAAAAGGATTATCTACAGGCGAAAAGAAAATGTTATCAAATGCTAAACAAATTTTAGTTAGTGAATTAGTTTTAGCAGAGCATGCTTCACAAGAAGAAGTAGAAAAATTAGTCGATAACAAAATAAGTCTTTCATTTGATGAATATAAAATGCCTCAAGAGGAAGAAATTAATGTTAATCAAAACATTGTTAGCAAATTTATTCCTTTTAATGGAACAGGAACAAGCGAAAATTTATAGAATTAATATAAAAAACGTATCTAATATAAATTAGATACGTTTTTTATGTCAAAAAAATACATTATATTGTCAATTTGTAAGAAGGATTTAAATACTTTATGTCGAATAAAATAAATATGTGAAAGAAAGGTTTGAAAAAATTGGTAAGATATAGTGATGAATTAATTGAAGAAATAAGAACAAGTAATGACATTGTGGATGTCATATCACAATATGTTATATTAAAAAGAAGCGGAAGAAACTTTTTTGGACTATGTCCATTTCATAAAGAAAAGTCTCCTTCTTTTTCTGTTTCACCAGATAAACAAATCTTTCATTGTTTTGGATGTGGAGTTGGAGGAAATGTAATACATTTTGTTAGCAAAATAGAAAATCTTGATTTTAAGGATACTATTGAAATGTTAGCAAATAGAGCAAACATAGAGTTTCCAACTTTAAACAACTTTGAAGACGACAAAACAGCAAAATTAAAATCTAGAATTTATCAAATAAATGAAGAAACAGCAAAATTTTATCATGAAAATTTATATAAGCCTACATCAAAGCAAGCACAAGAATATATAAAAAAGAGAAGATTAGATAATAAAACTTTAAAATCATTCTTAATTGGATATTCAGGAAATTTTGATGAACTATATAGAATGTTAAAATCAAAAGGATTCAGTAATGAAGAAATATTAGCATCAAGCTTAGTAAATAGAACTGATGACGGAAAATTTATAGATAGATTTAGAAAAAGGTTAATGATACCAATTCAAGATACAAGGGGAAGGTTTATTGCATTTGGAGGAAGAGTACTAGATGACAGCAAACCTAAATATATAAATTCACCTGAAAATCTTGTATATAGCAAGGGAAGGCAGTTATTTGGACTGAATATTGCTAAAAAAGGTGATACTAAGAAACTTATAATTGTAGAAGGGTATATGGATGCTATTTCTTTATATCAAAGAGGAATTACAAATGTTGTAGCATCTTTAGGTACAGCACTTACAGAACAACAAGGATGGTTACTTAGAAAAAACTGCGAGCAAGTAATTATTGGATATGATGCAGATGGAGCTGGTCAAGCAGCTACTCTAAGAGGTTTAGAAATATTACAAAATATGGGCTGCGATATGAGAATACTTCAAATATACGGAGCAAAAGATCCAGATGAATTTGTAAATAAATATGGACCAGAAAGATTTTTAAAATGTGTTGACAATGCTATTTCACTTGTAGAATTTAAAGTTAAAATTTTAAAGCAAAATCTAGATATAGAAAACACAAATGATAAAATTAAATTTTTAAATCAAATTGCTAAAATATTATCAAGCGTAGATAACAATATAGAAAAAGAAATATATATCGATAAAATATCTCTTGATTATGGTATTTCTAAGGAAGCAATTTATGCTGAAGTAAATAAATTAATGTATTCAAAAAATAAAGAGACAAAAATCCTTGAAAGACCTATAAATAAACCTATGGCAAAAATAGAAGAGAAAAATGAAAAAATAGATGAAGCCACAATTAAAAGAGAAAAAATGCTTATATATATTTTAGTAAGCTATCCAGAGGAAAGCTTTTCAAAATTAAAAGATATCGTATCAAACAATTTAATAAAAGTAGAAACACATAAACATATTTTAAAAAAGTTGTATGAAGAATACGAAAAAGGCAATATTAATAATGATATATTAGATTATTTTGATGATACAGAGATTATTAATTATTTATCAGGAATTATGGCATATGATTTTGAAATAAAAGATATAAGTAAGTGTATAGATGATTTAATTAGTATATATACAAAAGAAATACTAATTAATAGAAGAAATGAGATAGTAAAGAACCTAGAAAATACGCAAAGTATGAGTAGTGGCGATGTACAAGCGTTAGAAAGAGAATTAAATGACCTTATTATAAAGTTGGCTAAAATAAAATAGGAGGTAAGAGTGATGAAAAAGGCAGAACAAGAAGGAAAAGTTAACGAAGAAATAGAAAAAGCTAAAACTAAATTAAAAAAAGAAGCTAATAAAGAAAAAGATAAAACAGAACAAACAGAAAAAAAGGCAGAAAATGATGGTAATGAAAAAGTAAAAAAGATAATTGAAAAGGCTAGAGAAAATGGAAAAATAACATATGGGGAACTTGCAAGTGAACTTGAAGATACAGATGCAGAAGATATAGACAAAGTTTTTGATGCATTTGAGGATTTAGGTGTTGACCTATTAAGCGAAGAATTAGATGAACCAGATTTGGAAGATTTGCAAGATGTTGAAGAAATTAAGTTAGATGATATAGATATTACAAATGTTGATGGTGTTAGTGTTGATGACCCTGTAAGAATGTATTTACGTGAAATTGGAAAAATTCCACTATTAACGTATGATGAAGAGTTAGAATTAGCAAAAAGAATTCTTGAAGGTGATGAAGAAGCAAAGCAAAAACTTGCAGAATCTAACTTAAGACTTGTAGTTAGTATTGCAAAAAAATATGTTGGAAGAGGAATGTTATTTTTAGACTTAATCCAAGAAGGAAATATGGGACTTATAAAGGCTGTAGAAAAGTTTGATTATAACAAAGGATTTAAATTTAGTACTTATGCAACATGGTGGATTAGACAAGCTATAACAAGAGCAATTGCTGATCAAGCAAGAACAATAAGAATTCCTGTACACATGGTAGAAACAATAAATAAGCTTATTCGTACATCAAGACATCTATTACAACAATTAGGACGTGAACCTACCCCAGAAGAAATTGCAAATGAAATGGAAGTATCAGTTGAAAAAGTAATGGAAATTCAGAAAATAGCTCAAGACCCAGTATCACTTGAAACACCTATAGGTGAAGAAGATGATAGCCATTTAGGAGACTTTATCCAAGATGATGATAGCCCTGCACCACAAGATTCAGCAGCATATACATTATTAAAAGAACAATTAGAAGAAGTAATGAATACTTTAACTCCAAGAGAAGCAAAAGTATTAAAGCTAAGATTCGGTTTAGAAGATGGAAAAGCAAGAACACTTGAAGAGGTCGGAAAAGAGTTCCAAGTTACAAGAGAAAGAATTAGACAAATCGAAGCTAAAGCTTTAAGAAAATTAAGACATCCAAGTAGAAGTAAGAAATTAAGAGATTATATGAACTAAAAAACAGTAAAAAATTTACAGTTATAATAAAAACACTTGATTTTTATAGTATTTTGTGCTAATATATATAGTAGAGTTTGTTTTTATGGAGGTTTGAATTTTACTATTTAGGGTAGTAAAATGAGAAATTAATGAAAAAATTAAGTGAAATAATACCAATACCATTAATTAATATATGGAAATGGGCTGATGGAAATGAATATACTATAGATGATGATTATGCAAGTGTTGAATTAACACCAGAACTTGCTGAATCATCTGAAAAAGTTGAAGTAGAATTTGAAAAACATTTTAAATCTATTAATAACGAAAAGGGAAAAGGAAAGTTTAAAGTTGAGAATTCTAAACTACAACATAATACATCACCTATTAAAGAAGAAATAATAAAAGATTCACAACAAGAGGAAAAAGTTCGTGATGAATAAAAATTAAAAAAACATATTGACAAAATGCATGTTTATAGTTATAATAAACATTGCATTTTGTTTTATACATGGCGAGGTAGCTCAGTTGGCTAGAGCAACTGGTTCATACCCAGTGGGTCGAGAGTTCGAATCTCCCTCTCGCTACCAAAAAAGCAGGTCTTTTGGGGCTTGCTTTTTTTTTATAGGAAAAATTGAATATTTTTACGTATACAGCAAGGTTAAGTTACCTTGGTCTGTACCAATTGCAAAGCAATTATGTACATGCGGTAAAGCTACTTTTCTTATTCTAAAAAAAAGTGGCAGAAAAGTGAACGTACATTGTACTAAAAACATGCATTTAAAAGTAAAATTTGCAAAAAAAATAAAATTATGTTAATATATATATAACATCCTGTTGAAAATAGGATAAATAATATTTTTAGGAGGTCCAAAATGATTTATTTTGGTATAATTCGCATAATGAGGAAAAAAGACTTTACCAAAAAAAATCCTGGGGTACGGTTTATAACACATTCCCAACCTACAAAGAAAGGTGCTGAAGAGGAAATGAAGGCAATGCTTAATAATCTCAGAGAAAAGGGAGAAATACCCCATAACTCCGATGTAAAATACGGAGTCTATTCAGGAGATAAGGATGCATACCTTTTACAAGCTGAGATTTGCCTACAGCAGTAAACTCCACCCCACAGTCGAACTTGACTGTGGGGTCTTCTTATATTTAAAGGAAATCAAAGATATTTACCTTAGATTTATTACTTAATCTCTTCTATCTGTACGAGAACTATCGCCTCTACTTGTAGAGTTACAAATTTTATCATATTCTTTACATTTTATTTTATATTCTAATTGTTGCGTCATATAACGATAATACATATATGCCTGTTCATATTGTATCATTGGATTAAACATTGAATTTCCATCCATCATATTAGGGTCAAAGTTTGCCTCATATCCACCATAAGGAGGGGGAAAACTACAAAAACCATTCATATCCATATTTCTATCCATAAAAATCACCTCATAAAATTATTTTGCTTTTCTATATTTAGGTGGAGTATCATTATGTGAAAATGCAAGAAAAACAATAAAAAATAGAACAAATATTAATAAAATATAATTGCTTATTCCAAAAAAGCTAATAGGATAAACAATTGTATCTACAACTGAAGCACAAGTTGGAACAAGATCCAAACTAAAAGTAGGAAATAGTTTTAAAACAATATATGTATAAAATGCAGCTAAAATGCCTTGAAGCAATTTTCCAAAAAAATATTTTTTCATAGACAAATCTGTTTTAGAAAGCATGCTATAAACTTGAAATAAAACAGAAAAACCACCGAATCCTAGTAAAAATGCACAAAGAGTAACATTTTGAGATAACTCTTTTATTGGTACAGTAGATACTTGGCTAACACCATTTGTTAGTTCAATAATTCCAGATAAAACAGGTTTGCAAAAACTTAAATTTAGCTTAAGTATATTAAAAATTGGATATAGAAGCTTACTTAAATAATCTAATATGTTACAAGAGTTTAATATAGATAAAAACACTGAAAATGTTACAACAAAACCTCCAATTACTAAAACTGTTGAAATAGCATTTTGAATACTTTTGCCTAAAATTTTTCCAAGATTACCAATGGTAATAGTTTCTAAATTATTTGATTTTTGTATATGTTTTGTGGAAAAGTCAGACGATAATTTGCTATTTTTTGTAGATAATTTACTCAATATAATTCCAACAGAAATTGCAGCTAGAATATGAGTTATTAAAAGAATGAATCCTGTTTTAGTATCTCCAAACATAGAAACTCCAACACAGCTAACAATAAAAAGTGGACCCGAGTTATTAGTAAAAGCAAGCATTCTATCTCCTTCATCCTTTGTACATAAACCATGCTCACGCATTGAACTTACAACTTTACCACCAGTTGGGTAACCACTAATAAGACCCATAAAAAATGCATATGCACATTCTCCAGGAACATGGAATAATGGTCTCATTAATTTATCAAAAAGTTTTCCAATGTAATGTATAACATTTGTATATGACAAAAGTTCAGTAATAACGAAAAATGGAAATAATGATGGCACTACATTATTAGCCCATAAATATAGGCCTTCTTTAGCAGCTGATAAATTGCTTTTTGAAAACAGTATTAAGCATAAAGCAATAAGTATAAATGTTATTGAAAATAGATTTTTTTTAAGTCGAATAAAAATAACCTTCATAAGAACTCCTTAAAATATTTTTATGATAGTTAATGAATAATTATTCTAATATAACAAAAAATATATGTAATTAGAAAGGTGGAATAATTATGAGAAAGTTTGTACCACATGCAGTATATTATGAAGAAGATGCGAAAAATTATGAACTTGGTAAAGAATTAATTGAAAAATACGAAAATCAAGGAATAACAACACATATAATAGAAAATCACAATAATATTGAAGAAATGAGAAAAAAAGAAAACAAAGAGTTTCCAAAAATGAAGCAAAATTTAATTATAGGAGTAAGAAAAACTCATAAATTTGTTCCTAATCATAAGGTATCAGATTTTTTAGTACCATATACATCATCTGGATGTACAGCCATGTGTTTATATTGCTATTTAGTATGTAATTATAATAAATGTGCATATTTAAGATTATTTGTAAATCGTGAGGAAATGCTAGAAAAGATTATAAAAGAGGCAAATAAAAGTGAAGAAGAATTGGTGTTTGAAATAGGTAGTAATAGTGATTTAATCTTAGAAGATACAATAACAGGAAATTTAGTATGGACAATAGAAAATTTTGCAAAAAACAACAAAGGTTATTTAACATTTCCAACCAAGTTTGATATGGTAGATGATTTATTAAACTTAGACCACAGAGGTAGAATTATAGTAAGAATAAGCGTAAATCCACAAGAGATTATAAATAATGTTGAAATAGGAACATCAAATTTAGAGGGAAGAATTAATGCAATAAATAAATTATGTGATGCAGGATATAAGGTAGGAATTTTAGTAGCACCTATAATCTTAGTAGACAATTGGAAAGAATTATACGAAGGATTGTTTATTAATCTAAAAGAAAAATTAAGTGATAAAGTAAAAAAAGAAGTGTTTTTTGAAGTTATCCTCATGACATATAGCTATATTCATAGAAAAATAAATGAAGAAGCTTTTCCAACTTTAGTTAACTTATATGACGAAGAAAAAATGACAGGCAGGGGAAAAGGAAAATATTCATACAAACAAGATGTTAGAAATGAAGTTGAGGAATATTTAAAACAGTTATTTTTAAAATATTTTCCAGATAATAAAATATTATATTTTAGTTAATGTCTAATTAATATGTATTGACAAAATTAATAAAAAGTAAGTAAAATAATATTGCAAAAAACAAACTAATAAATGGAGGAATATATATGTTAAAAGAATTTAAAGAGTTTGCAATGAAGGGAAATATAGTCGATTTGGCAGTTGGTGTAGTTATAGGTGGAGCTTTTCAAAAAATTGTTAATTCACTTGTACAAGATATAATTATGCCAGCAATATCTGTGGTTACAGGAAAAGTTAATTTTTCAGATATGGTATGGAAAATAGGAGAGGTATCTATAAAGTACGGAAATTTTATTACAGCTATTGTTGATTTTCTAATTATTGCGTTTTCAATATTTTTAGTTGTACGCTATTCAAACAAGTTAAATAAAATGAATAAATTAAAAGAATTAGGAGATAAAGCAGCAGCCAAAATTGAGAAAGAAGGAAAATTTTTAAGAAAGAAATTAAAAATAAAAGAGAAAGAGGAAGAAACAGAAGAAACAAAGCCAGAGACAAAAGTATGCCCATATTGCTTAAGTGAAATAAAATATGAAGCAACAAGATGTCCTTATTGTACATCTGTACTTGAAGAAAATAACAAAGATGTTGACATAAATATAAATAAGTAATATAATATTAGTTACCTAAAGGAACACTTTACGACAGGAGGTTTAACTATGAATGAAGAAATGAAAAACAGAAAAGTACGGTGCAAAAAGATAGGCAAACATATTGCTGAGACAAGTTGCACAGTGCGGAAGGCCGCTAAAATATTTGGCGTCTCAAAGTCTACGGTATATGATGACGTAACAAGAGTACTACCGAAGGAAAACGAAAAGGTAGCGGCAGATGTTGCAGCAGTTCTTATGAAAAACAAAAAAGAAAGATGTGTAAGAGGAGGCATGGCAACAAAGGCAAAATATGCCAAGATGAAGGCAAAGGAATAGTTAACTTTCTAAAGAGTCAGTTCATTATTATGAATTGGCTCTTTACATTTTTTGATTGCATAAAACTAGTAAAAGATGTATAATACTTTTATTAAAGAGGAAAAATAAATGAATGCACTTGTAAAAAAGTTAATAGAAAATGAAAAATTTGAGCAATATGCAAAAGACGTAAAAGAGAAAATAAGTCCGATAAGTTTATCGGGCTTATCTGACGTAGGAAAGGCACATATTATAGTATCAACAGCCGAAAATTTAAAATGTCCAATTTTTATCTTAACATATAATGAAATGCAAGCTAAAGAAATGATAAATAGCTTGAAATTTTTTGTGGGATTAGATAGTAAATTATATGATGAAATTATATATATACCTAAAAAAGAAATTTCTCCATATGATTATGAATCACAAAGTAAAGACCTACCATATGAAAGAATAGATGCTTTTAATAAAATATATAAAAAAGAAGCAAAAATCGTTGTAACTACAATAGAAAGTTTAATGCAAAAAACATTACAAAAAGAGTTATTATACAAAAATATAATATATTTGAAGGTTGGAGAAAACTTTAAAGTACCAAATAATAAAGAACATAAAAAATTTGATATGGAATCTATAAAAGATGTTTTATTAAAGCTAGGATACGAGAGAAACGATTTAGTTGAAAATAGAGGACAATTTAGCATAAGAGGTGGAATTGCAGATATTGGTTTATCTCAAAAAAAAGGTGTTAGAATAGAATTTTGGGGAGACGAAGTAGATTCTATTAGATACTTTAATATTTCATCACAAAGATCAAATGAGATGTTAGATGAGATTGTAATATATCCAGCACATGAATACCTAATAGATGAAGAATTAAGAAACCAAATTGCATCAAAAATACAAAAAAATTATATTGAAAATAATAAATTATCAGAGGAACAAAAGAAGGCTATTTTATCAGATATAGAGCAGGTATCAAATTCTAATAGTATTAGCAAAATAGATAAATATTTTAATGAATTTTATGAAAAACAAGAAGATTTATTAGACTATTTACCAAATGATTGTGTAGTATATTTTGATGAAGTTACAAAAATAAATCAAAGAAGAGAAAATATAGTTATTGAAAATAATAACTTAATAAAATCTCTAAAAGAAAAGGAAAGATTTGTTCCAGAAGCTATTTTAAATATAAGCGAAAGTAAGATTGCTAAAAATAATTGGAATGAAGAAATAATAAAAAATAGACAGGCAATATATCTTCAAACAAATGATAGTTATACAAGTGCTAATAAATACGAATTTAATTATCGTGAAATAAATTTCTATAAAAGTGAAATAGAACTTCTTTTATCAGATATAAAAAAATGGAAAAGCGAGAAGAAACAAATAATACTACTTGCAGGAAATGATAGTAATACAGAAAAACTTGAAAACTTGTTAAAAGAAAATTTACTAGAATATAAGGTTATAGATGCAGGTAAAAGTAGTTTTAAGTTTGAAGAAGAACAAATTTACATTATAAAAAATGCAGGAATATTACATACTGGTTTTGAAAGTTATGATTTAAAATTAGTTCTTGTAAATTTATCAGAAATTTTTGATGTATCTGTAAAAAAGAAAAAAGCAAGTAGTACTTTTAAAGAAGGAGAAAAAGTAGTATTTGCAGATTTAAAACAGGGAGATTATGTTGTACATAGATCACATGGAATTGGACAATACATAGGAGTAAATACAATTACAGCAGATAATGTAACAAAAGATTATATAAAAATAAAATACAAAAATGATGATATATTGTATGTTCCTACAAGCAGCTTAGATAATGTTAGAAAATATATTGGTGGAGGAGAATCAGCTGAGCCAAAACTTAATAAACTGGGAACTAAAGAATGGACAAATACAAAAGAGAGAGTAAAGAAAAATCTAAGAGAAGTTGCAAAAGATTTAATAGAACTATATGCTAAAAGACAAAAAATGAAAGGATATGCTTTTTCAAAAGATACTACTTGGCAAAATCAATTTGAAGAAAGCTTTCCTTATCAGGAAACAGATGATCAATTAAGATGTATAGAAGAAGTAAAAAAAGACATGGAACTGCCAAGACCAATGGATAGATTATTGTGTGGAGATGTAGGATATGGAAAAACAGAAGTTGCAATAAGAGCAGCATTTAAAGCAGTTATGGATCAAAAACAAGTAGTATATTTAGTACCAACTACAGTGCTTGCAAATCAGCAATATGAAGAATTTAAAAATAGGATGGAAAAATTTGCTATAAAGGTGGAACTTTTAAATCGTTTTAGAACAAAAAAAGAACAAGATGAAGTTGTAAAAAAACTAAAACTAGGAGAAGTAGATGTAGTTGTTGGTACACACAGAGTATTAAGTAATGATGTTGAATTTAAAGATTTAGGTTTATTAATAATAGATGAAGAACATCGTTTTGGAGTAAAAGATAAAGAAAAAATTAAAAAGTTAAAAAACAGTGTAGATGTTCTTACAATGACTGCAACTCCAATACCAAGAACACTTCACATGTCTATTTTAGGTGTTAGAGATATGTCTGTTATATATGAACCACCACAAAATAGAAGGACAGTTCAAACATATGTATTAGAATATGATTTAGAAGTAATAAAAGAAGCAATAACAAGAGAAATTGAAAGAGGTGGACAAATTTTTTATCTATTTAACAATGTTGAAGGGATAGAAAGAAAAGCTACTGAAATTTCAAGATTAGTACCTGAAGCAAAAGTTGAATTTGCTCATGGAAAGATGTCTGGTAATGAACTAGAGGAAATTATGAGCAGATTTATAGAAAAAGATATTAATGTACTTGTATGTACAACAATATTAGAATCGGGAATTGACATACCAAATGCAAATACAATCATTGTAGAAAATGCTGATAGATTAGGATTAGCGCAACTTTATCAAATTCGTGGTAGAGTTGGTAGAAGTGATAAACAAGCATATGCATATATTATGTATAAAAGAGATAAACTTTTAACAGAGGTTGCAGATAAAAGACTTAAAGCAATAAAAGAATTTACAGAGTTTGGTTCTGGATTTAAAATTGCAATGAGAGATTTAGAGATAAGAGGAGCTGGAAGCCTACTTGGAGAAATTCAACATGGACATATGGAACAAGTTGGATATGATACATATTGCAAACTTCTTGATGAAGTGGTAAAAGAAATGCAAGGATATGAAGTTGAAGAAGAGCAAGACATACAAATTGATATTAATATTTCAAGCTATATTCCAGATAGCTATATTGATAGTAGTAGTCAAAAGATTGAAGTATATCAGAATATTGCATTATGTAGAAATGAAGAAAATATTCAAAATATTATTGATGAAATAATAGATAGATATGGAGTAATGCCAAAAGAACTTGAAAACTTAATTGAAGTTGCAAGGATAAAAGAACTATGTAGAGCGGCAAATATAATAAAAGTTGCACAGAGAATGAAGAATATTGTATTCTATTTTGATAAAAATAAGTATAATCCAGAAATAATAGATAAGCTTATAAAAAAATATGAATTTAATGTTAAATTTTCAAGTGGAATTGAGCCATATGTTACACTTAAGATAGATAGCGTAGCAGATGAAAACGTTATTAAAGATATAAAAGAGTTTTTAAACTACATAAAAATATAAATAATGTAGAAATTCTACATTAGTAAGGAGAAAAAAGTGCAAGTTATTTCTAGTAAAGATAACGAATTAGTAAAGAAAGTAAAAAAACTAAAAGAAAAGAAATATAGAGATGAAGAAAATGCATTTATTGTTGAAGGAATAAAAATGGTTGAAGAAGCAATAGATGAAAATGCAAAAATACAATTAATTGTTATATGCGAAGAATGTATTAACAATGGAACTTTAAACAAGGAAATTATGTATAAGATGGCAAAACATGAATGCATTTATGTTACAGAAAAAATATTTGATTTGCTTACAGATGTGAAGACTCCTCAAGGAATATTAGCAGTTATTGGTAAAAAGGGAAAAAATACAGAAATTGATTATTCTAAAGATATTATAATTGCTTTAGATGGAATACAAGATCCAGGAAATTTAGGAACAATTTTAAGAACAGTTGATAGTGCAAATTTAGGACAAATTATAATATCAAAAAACAGTGCAGATTGTTATAATACAAAAGTAGTTAGATCTACTATGGGAGCAATATTTAGATTAAATATTATAGAAACAGATGATTTAGTAGATACATTAGAAAAAATGCAAAAAAATAAATTTGAAGTGGTTGTAACATCTTTAGATACTACTAATAATATTTATGATATTAAATACAAAAATAAAGTAATAGTAATTGGAAATGAAGCCAATGGTGTTTCAAAAGAGGTACAAAATATTGCAGATAAAAAGGTTAAAATACCAATGCTTGGTAAAACAGAAAGCTTAAATGCAGCTGTTGCAACAAGTATTATGATTTATGAGTACGTAAGAAGAACTGTATTATAAAAATAAAGAGAATTTATACTAAAAATATGTATAAATTCTCTTTAAGTTTCTACGAAGTTTTGTTTAAATCAAAAACAAATTGCAAATAATATACATATATTATTTGTGAGGAGTGAGTAAAATGAAAATTGGCATTGCTTTGTCAGGGGGAGGAATTAGAGGTATTGCTCATGCAGGAGTATTAAAAGCATTAGAGGATAATGGAATAAACATAGATGTTATAGGAGGTACAAGTGCAGGAGGAATGATAGCAAGTTTGTATGCAATTGGCTATACGCCAGATGAGATACACGAGCTCTTTAAAAAGAATGCAAAAAAAATTATAGGAGCAAATTCAATACCTTTTATTACAGGAATACGAAATTTTATGAATAAAAAAGGTGGAGAATTAAATGGTTTTAGAAATGGTAAAAACATTGAAGAAGTATATGAGATTATGGCAGAAGAAAAAGGTATAAAAGAAATGAACCAAATAAAAATGCCAATAGTAATACCAACAGTAGATATTATAGAGTCTAAAGAATATATATTTACAAATTCTATACCAGAGGGAGCCGAAAATACAAAGCAGTATATTACAGATATAAGTGTAGGAAAAGCTGTAAGAGCAAGCAGCAGTTTTCCTGCAGTATTTAATACCTGTAGTGTTAATATGCATGCTTTTATAGATGGAGGAGCTTTAAATAATGTTCCTGTAAATGAAGTAAAAAAACAAGGAGCAGATAAAGTTATTGCAGTTAAATTTAATGCTGATAAAGTAGATGAAACAAGCAATATTATGGATATTGCGATGAAAACGATAGATATAATGGGAAGTAAAATTGCAGAAGAAAATTTAAGTAAAAGTGATTATGTTTTAAATGTAAATACAGATAAAGTTGGATTATTAGATATTGGAAAATTGGATGGCTGTTTTAATTATGGATATGATGCAGTAATAAAAAATATAGATGAAATAAAAAATGTTTTAGAAAATTAAGAACAATTATATTATTCTAAATGCTTGAAAAATAGGGAAAAAGATGGTATTATTATATATGTAAAAATGGAGGTATTTATAGTGAAAAGAAATTTGAAATATATTATTGCTATAGTAGTTATTTTATTAATTGCAATAATCGGAATTATAGCAGTTAATAAAAATAAAAAAGAAAAAATTAATGATGGAAAATATAGAATAGTAACAACTTTTTATCCAATTTATATAATGACAGCAAATATAACACAAGGAGCAAACAATATTGAACTAGTTAATATGGCAGATGTTAATGTTGGATGTATACATGATTATACTTTGCAAACTTCAGATATGAAAAAAATAGAAAATGCAGATGTAATAATTCAAAATGGATTAGGCTTAGAAAGCTTTATGGAAAAAGCAATATCAGCAAATAAAAATGTTCAAATTATTGATTCAAGCAAAGGCATTTTAAATATAATTAAAGATGAAGATGAAACAAATGCTCATATTTGGACAAGTACATCAAATTACATTATGCAGGTTGAAAATATAAAGAAAGAATTATGTGAAAAAAATCCTGAAAATGCGTCAATTTATGAAGCTAATACAAAAGAATATATAAAGAAATTATCAGAACTAAAGCTTAAGTTTGAAACAGGCTTGCAACAATTAAATGGACAAAGTGCAGTAGTTTTAAATGAGTCTTTCGAATATTTGGCAAGAGATATAGGACTTAATGCTACAACAATAAAGACATCTCATGAAGAAAGTACACTATCTGCAGAAACACTAAAAAACATTATAAATGATATGAAAGAAAAAAATACAAAAATTATTATTGTTGATAAAGATGATGACTTAAAAAATGCACAAACAATTTCAAATGAAACAGGTGCAAAGATTTATGCTTTAGATTCAGCAATAACAGGTGCACTAAATAAAGAAAGTTATATAAAATGCATGAATGCAAATTTTGATAGACTAAGTGAGTAAATAGTTTGTATTGGAAGGAATGAATATATGGAAAAGGCATGTGGCTTACACTGTACAAAGGTAAATAATATAAGTGTAAAATTTGGAAAAGACGAAATATTAAAAGATGTAAATATTCATATTCATTGTGGTGAGCTAACTGTTATTATAGGTAGAAATGGAGCAGGAAAAAGCACACTTTTAAAAGCAATTTTAGGAGAAGTAGAACATACGGGAAATGTAACATTTGTAGATCAAAAAGATAATCTAACGAAAAAAATAAAAATTGGATATGTACCACAGCACATAAATGTTGAAAAACATATGCCAACTACTGTGTACGACATGTTCGCATCATGTATATGTCATGTACCGGTATGTTTCAAAAAAGACAAAAAAATATATGAAGAAATAAAAGAACATCTAAAAATATTTGGAGCAGATAATTTAATAGATAAAAGTATTGGCGATTTATCAGGAGGAGAATTACAAAGAGTACTAATAAGTATTGCAACAAAGCCAACACCAAATTTATTAATTTTAGATGAGCCAGTATCTGGAATAGACAAAAACGGAATAAAAGATTTTTATCAAATTATTGATAAACTAAAAAAAGAATATGATATGTCAATTATATTGGTATCACATGATTTAGAACTTGCAAAAAAATATGCTGATAAATTAATTTTATTAGACAGAAAAGTTGTAAAAGAAGGAACACCAGACGAAGTTTTTAATAGTTTAGAATTTAAAAATAGATTTGGAACTATTGGGGTATAAAATAAAAGAGGAGAAAAAATGGAAGCGATATATAGTATATTAGAAACAATATTACCATTTGAATTTATAGATTACGCGTTTATGAAAAATGCATTAATTGCAATTATTTTAATAACACCGATATTTGCTATATTAGGAACAATGATTGTTAATAACAAAATGGCATTTTTTTCAGATGCATTAGGACATTCTGCATTAACGGGAATTGCAATAGGAATGGTATTAGGAGTTACAAACATAAATGTTGGAATGATTTTATTTGCAATCGTATTTGCTTTATTATTAAACTATGTAAAGAATAAAGCAACATCTGGAGCAGATACTATTATTAGTGTATTTTCATCAATAGCTATAGCACTAGGATTAGCATTACTTGCTCAAAGTGGTAATTTTAACAAATATTCAAGTTATTTAGTTGGGGATATTTTAAGCATAACTGATACTGAAATTTTATATGTATTTATAGCAGCAATATTTGTATATGTATTTTGGTACTTCACATTTAATAAATTAAATGTAATAAGTATAAATAGTACACTTGCAAAAAGCAAAGGAATTAGTGTAAAAAAGATTGATAATATTTTTGCCATGTTAATTGCTATAATAGTAATGATATCAATTAGATGGATAGGTATATTATTAATAAATTCACTACTAATATTACCAGCAGCATCAAGCAGAAATATTGCTAAAAATATGAGATTTTATCATTTATTTGCAATATTATTTTCAGTATTTTCAGGGATAACAGGATTAATAGTTTCATACTATTTTAATATTCCAACAGGTCCTATGATTGTACTAATATCAGGAGCAATATATTTTATTACACTATTTTTCAAGAAAAAATAACCATGAAGGGAAGAGTATAATGGAAAAGAAACGTATATTAACAGGAGATAGACCAACAGGAAGATTACATATCGGACATTATTTTGGTTCTTTAAAAAAGAGAGTTGAATTGCAAGAATCAGGAGAATATGATCCATATATATTAATTGCAGATGTTCAAGCTTTAACAGATAATTTTAATAATCCAGAAAAAGTTAGAAAAAATGTAAGAGAAGTTATGCTTGATTACTTATCAGTTGGAATAGACCCTAACAAAACAACAATATATATTCAATCAATGATACCAGAGGTAGCAGAGCTTACAGTATTTTACTCAAATCTAGTAACAATAGCAAGACTTCAAAGAAATCCAACAGTAAAAACTGAAATAGCTCAAAAAAGAGATATATTTGGAGAAAGTGTTACATATGGATTTTTAGGATATCCAGTAAGCCAAGCAGCAGACATAACAGCCTTTGAAGGAGAGTTAATTCCAGTAGGAGAAGATCAACTTCCTCTAATAGAACAATGTAAGGAAATTGTAAGAAAATTTAATAGCATATATGGTGATACATTAATAGAGCCAGAGGCTGTACTTTCAAGTTCAAAAAGAATAAAAGGATTAGACGGAAATGAAAAGATGGGTAAATCTTTAGGTAATGCAATATATTTATCTGATACACCAGGAGAAATTAAAAACAAAGTAATGAGTGCCGTAACAGATCCAAAAAGAATAAAAAAAGATGATTTAGGAAATCCAGATGTTTGTATGGTTGCATATTATCATAATCTTTTTAGTAGCAAAGAAGAAGTAAAAAATGTTTGTGAAGAATGTAGAGCAGGAAAAAGAGGATGTGTAGTATGCAAAAAACAACTTGCTGAAAATATTATAGAAGAGCTAAGACCAATACGTGAAAAAAGAGCTTACTATGAAGAAAGACCAGAACTTGTAGATAAAATGTTAATGGAGGGAACTTTAAAAGCACAAAAGACAGCAAAAGAAACAATGAAAAAAGTAAAAAAAGCAATGAAACTTAATTATTTTGATAATATGGAATAGGAGAAAAAGAAATGTTTACAGACTATGTAAAAATATATGCGAAAGCTGGAAACGGCGGAAATGGAGCAATATCTTTTAGAAGAGAAAAATATGTTGCAGCAGGTGGACCTGATGGAGGAGATGGAGGAAAAGGTGGAGACATCTATTTTGAAGTTGACCAAAACTCAAATACTCTTTTAGAGTTTAGATATAAGAAAAAATTTAAAGCTGAAAATGGTAGCAATGGAGAAGGAAGCAATAAATATGGAAAAAGTGGAGAAGATTTAACAATAAAAGTACCAATTGGAACTATTGTTAAGGATGCAGAGACTAACCATGTACTTGCAGATTTATCTCATGAAGGACAAAAAGAACTTGTTTTAAAAGGTGGAAGAGGTGGAAAAGGAAATAGCCATTTCGCAACAGCAACAAGACAAGCACCTCGTTTTTCTCAAGATGGAGAAAATGGAGAAGAAAAAGAATTAATATTAGAATTAAAACTACTTGCTGATGTAGGACTAATTGGATTTCCTAATGTAGGAAAATCTACATTCTTAAGTAGAACAACTTCTGCAACTCCTAAAATTGCAGATTACCATTTTACAACTTTAGAGCCAAACCTTGGAGTTGTAAAAACAGAATACGGAGATAGCTTTGTTATTGCTGATATACCTGGAATTATAGAAGGAGCAAGTGAAGGAGTTGGACTTGGACTACAATTTTTAAGACATATCGAAAGAACAAGATTATTACTTCATGTTATAGATGTTTCTGGTTCAGAGGGAAGAGATCCTGTAGATGATTTTGAAAAAATTAATAGTGAACTAAAGAAATATAGTAAAAAATTAAGTGAGAGAACACAAATTATAGTCGCAAACAAGTCAGATATTATACAAGATGAAGAAAAATTTGAAGAACTTTCAAAATTAGCCCAAAAACAAAATATAAAAATATTTAAAATATCTGCTGTAACAGGTGAAGGTATATCTGAGTTAATAAAATATGTGTCAGATTTATTAAAAACATTGCCAAAAGAAGAACTATTAGAATATGAAGATAAAAAGATTTACAAATTAGAGAACAAAGATGATTATACAATTAGAAAAGAAGAAGGAATGTTTGTAATAGAGGGAGAACCTGTAGAAAGAATTATGAGAAGAGTTAATATTGATGATAATGAATCATTATATTATCTTCAAAAAAATCTAGATGAATTAGGAGTTCATGAAAAATTAAAGAAAATGGGTATAAAAGAAGGCGACATTGTAAAAATAGCAGATTATGAACTTGAATGGGAAGATTAAAAAAATATAAAAAAGCCATTTACAAAAATAGAATTTATAAGTAAAATATATAATATACAAAAGTATAAAAAGTAATAAACGAAAGGAAAGGTGTAAAAAATGAAACCAGAAGAGAAAAAACTTATTTTAATTTTAGTTATTATTACTATTATAGTTGGTATAATTGCTTTCTTTGCAATGAGAGAAAATAATAACCAAAATAGTGGTACACAAACAAAAACTGAGAAAGCTACAGAAGAATATGTACAAAATTTAGATGATGGTAGTAAATTAAATGTTAGTGAAGAATTAAGAAAAACTAAAACATTAGATGGATTAGAAATTACTAATATTCAATTAAGAGAAATTAATGGCATAACAAAACTACTTGCTGACGTTGAAAACAAAACAGGCTCAACAGTAGAAGCTAAGACTGTAAAAATCAAAATACTAGATAAATCAGGTAATATAATTACCGAAATAGCAGGAGTAATTGATAGACTAGAATCTGGAAAGAAAGCACAATTAAACATTGGAGTAATAGGTGATGTATCTAATGCTTATAACTTTGAAATTTCAAATGCAAAATAATAAAATAAAAATAACAAAAAAATGTCAAATATTTGTTTGACATTTTTTGTTTTAAATAAAATTTCGAGCTTGTCAAGATTATAAAATTTTGATGTGAATTAAAATTATTAGAAAAAATAAATATAGAGTATGGTGCATAATTTGTTTATCTATTGCCATAAAATGTAAATTATGATATTATACAAAATAGTTATTTAAAATCTATTAAATTCGTAAAGACAATTCTGTCTAAAATTTCCAAAATGAAAGAAAAATAAAAAATCAAAGAAAAAACAAGTGATAGAGAGGGTGGTTGTATAGAATTATTAAAACTAAAAAATGATTATACATTTAAAAGAGTGTTTGGATACACTGGCAACGAAGAAATAACCAAAGGATTATTAAATGCTATACTAAAAGAAAAAGTTACAGAAGTAAGTTTAAATTGTAATACAATATTAGAGAGAGATTTATATGACGATAAGCTAGGCATACTAGATATTAGAGCAAAAGTAAATAATGCAGTAGATATAAATATTGAAATGCAATTAGTAGATGAGAAAAATATAGAAAAAAGAATAATATTTTATTTAAGTAAAATGTATACGCAGAACTTAAAGAAGTCTCATAATTACTCAGAACTAAATAAATGTATATCGATATTGTTTATAGACTTTGAATTAGAAAAGTTAAAAGAAATACCAAAATACCTTACAAAATGGAACATACGAGAAGAAACATATGGTAAAATTATATTGACAGATGTATTAGAGTTATATATAATAAATTTATCCAAGGTAGAGAAATATTCAGAAAATAGGATATTAGATACTTGGGTGAAATTTATTAGTAATTCGGAGGATTTGAATATGGAAAATGCTGATGAATCAATAAAAAAAGCCAAAGAGGTATTAGATGAAATAAGTGAAGATGAACATGAACAATATTTAGCGCATTTAAGAGAAAAGTACATATTTGAAAGACAAGGAATAGAAGAAGCTGGATTTGATAAAGGAGTAAAAAGTATAGCTAAAAAAATGAAACAAAACAATATTGATATAGAAATAATTATAAAATGCACAGATTTAACAAAAGAAGAAATAGAAAAGTTATAATTTAATTCAAAAAAATAGATTTTAGATAGCAAGAGTCATTTAAGTAAAATAAATGGCTCTTTTAAAATGTTACAAAAATATTACAAATGTATTACACGTATATTACATTTAACCAATATGTATTGAAAAATATGGAAATTATGTGTAAAATAAAAATAAGCAAAAGCTAAAAAGAAATAAAACACGCAAAGGAGAAGAAATGAAAAAATACGAAAGCCTTGTGGCTGTACACACACACACACACACACACACACACACACACACACAAGTAATTCTATAAAAATAACAAAAGGTGGAAACACCTTTATTAGTGATAACCAAAAACAGGCAGACTATATTAAATAAAAATATAGCCTGTCCTTTTTGCGTGCTTAAAAGGAAAGGGAGGAATGTATAGAAATGAAAAAAGAAAAACAAGGGAAGGGAGAAGTAGAAAAAGTGAAAAACTTAAAAAACAAAGAAAAAGCACAAAACAAACGGAATAACATTAATAGCGCTAGTAGTAACAATAATAATATTAATAATACTTGCAACAGTAAGTATTAATGTAGTATT
>CAKOVH010000003.1 GCA_934121885.1 uncultured Clostridia bacterium
AAATATGAGACTACAAATTAATGTAGTCCCATAGATTCTTTTTTCAGTGTCCACTATATTGGGTTCACTTCATATAAATTTATGGTTCTTTTTTTATATTATTATTGCAAACAAATGTACACTATGGTATAATACATAAGATATATGAAATAATATTAATTAGGAGGATATATGTTTAAACTACATTCAGAATATAAACCTACAGGAGATCAGCCACAAGCAATTGAATATTTAAGTAAAGGCATAAAAGAAGGAAAAAAATTTCAAACTTTACTTGGTGTAACTGGTTCTGGCAAAACATTTACAATGGCAAATATAATTGAAAAAGTACAAAAACCAACACTTGTTTTAGCACATAATAAAACATTGGCTCGGACAACTATATTCAGAATTTAAAGAATTTTTTCCAGAAAATAATGTTGAATATTTTGTTTCATATTATGATTATTACCAACCGGAAGCATATATTGCATCATCAGATACCTATATAGAAAAAGATGCATCTATTAATGACGAAATAGATAAGCTAAGACATTCAGCAACAGCGTCCCTTTTTGAAACAAAAGATGTTATTATTGTGGCATCTGTATCGTGTATATATGGTTTAGGAGATCCAATCGACTATGAGCATATGATAGTTTCTTTAAGACCTGGCATGAAAAAAGAGCGAAATGAAATAATGAAAAAATTAATTACAATGCAATATACTCGTAATGAATTAGACTTTAAAAGAGGAACATTTAGGGCCAAGGGTGATATACTAGAAATCTATCCATCAGATGAAAGTGAAACAGCTATTAGAATTGAGTTTTGGGGAGATGAAATAGATAAAATAAATGAAATAAATCCTTTAACAGGAAAAGTAATTGCAAGTAGAAATCATGTTATGATTTTCCCTAATTCACATTATGTTACAACATCTGAAAAAATGGAAAGAGCATTAATTACAATTGAAAAAGAAAAAGAAGAAAGAGTTAAATATTTTAAAGAAAATAACAAACTAATAGAAGCACAAAGAATTGAAGAAAGAACAAATTTCGATATGGAAATGATGAAGGAAACAGGCTTCTGTCAAGGAATTGAGAACTATTCTAGACACATTAGTGGAAGAGAAGAGGGAAGTCCTCCTTTTACATTATTTGATTATTTTCCAAAAGATTTTCTGCTATTAATAGATGAATCACATGCAACAATACCTCAAGTAAGAGCAATGTATAATGGAGATAGAGCAAGAAAAGAATCACTTGTAAATTATGGATTTAGACTTCCATCAGCTTTTGATAATAGACCATTAAAATTTGAAGAATTTGAAGAAAGAATAAATCAAGTCGTATTTGTAAGTGCAACTCCAGCAGATTATGAAAAAGAGCATTCTAAAGATAATATTGTAGAACAAATTATTAGACCAACAGGATTATTAGATCCAAAAATAGAAGTAAAACCTGTAACAAATCAAATTGACGATTTAATTGAGCAAATAAGAGAAAGAGTAGAAAAAAAGGAAAGAGTTTTGGTAACAACACTTACTAAAAAGATGGCAGAAGATTTAACATCTTATCTTGCAGGAATAGATATAAAAGTTAAATATATGCATTCAGATATAAAAGCATTAGAGAGAATGAAAATAATTCATGATTTAAGAACAGGAGAATTTGATGTATTAGTTGGTATTAACTTATTAAGAGAAGGACTTGATATACCAGAGGTTTCATTAGTTGCAATATTAGATGCAGATAAGGAAGGATTTTTACGTTCAGAAAGATCATTAATACAAACAATTGGACGTGCAGCAAGAAACACAGAAGGAAAAGTTATAATGTATGCAGATGAACTAACAGAGTCAATGGAAAAAGCTATCTCAGAAACAAATAGAAGAAGAAAGATTCAGCAAGAGTATAATAAAGAACATGGAATTACACCTAAAACAATTCAAAAATCTGTAAGAGATGTAATTAAAGCAAGTATTATTGAAAATGCAGAATCTAAATATAACATTAGCAAAGTTGAAAGCATTGAAGATATTATTTCTAAACTTACAGATGAAATGCTTAAATGTGCTCAAGAAATGGAATTTGAAAGAGCTGCAGAATTACGCGATCAAATTAAACAATTAGAATCAATGAAATAATTTGTTTGCAATTTTAGGTAAAATATGGTATAATAAAAAAGGTTTATTTTTAAACAATTAGGATAAAATAAATATAATAATTTTAGGAGGAAAAAGTGATGGGAATATTAGATATGACAGATCAATTTTGCAATCCAATTAATGAGAAAAACAATAATAATGTACAAAACAACATTCAATTAGAGAGCAGTAGAGTTCATGAACAACCAATAGTTTCTTTTGTTCAAAGAGAAGAATGGAAAGATGTATTATATAGAGAAGAACTATAAAAAAATAATAATATTAGGAAAAAAGCATAAAATATACTGTACTTATTATACAAAACATATTGACAATTTATTTTTTTACAATGTATAATAAATATAGTAAGAAAATGTTTCTCGCTTTATGGTGGTGCGAGTAATAAATTATCCATTTTGCTAAATGTTCTCGCTTTATAGTGGTGCGAGTAATAAATTATCTATTTTGAAAATATTGGGGCCTTCTATATTAAATTATAGGAGGCTTTAATTATAGAAAGGAAAAAATTTCAATATGTTTTTAGAAACAGGATATGTATATCATATAAAGGATGAATATTTTGAATTTGCAAAAGATGAAAAACTTATGAAAAATCATGAAGACGGAAACACAAGACCAACGTATTTTTGTATAAAAAATACAAAAAGTAAAATTCTGTGGTTTGTTCCTATGAGTTCTAAAGTAGAGAAATATAGAAAGTTAAAGAAACAAAAAATAGAAAAAAACGGGGTTTGTGATACTATTGTAATTGGTAAATATAGAAGAAAGGAGACAGTTTTCTTAATACAAAATATTTTTCCAATAACTGAAAAATACATAGATCATATAGATACTATTAGAAATCAGGCAGTTCCTGTTGTTGAAGGAACTCAAAAAGAAATTACATACAAAGTAAATAAAATTTTTAAATTAAAATCAAAACGGAATTAATTTAATCTTTCCAAATGTAGATAGAATTGAAAAACTTTTATTAGAAGAATCAAACAATTTATTATAAATTCTCTTTTTTCAAATGTAAATTAAAATAATATTATTCTATGAATATTAACCATGCAATTCATTGACAATAACAAACTTATGTTTTATAATAATTAAGACAAAAATTTTAATATTTTAATTTTGGGGGAAATATGCAAGATAGTATTATTATAAAAGGTGCAAAAGAGCACAATTTAAAAGATATAAATATTGAGATTCCTCGTAATAAATTAGTAGTTATTACGGGATTATCAGGTTCAGGAAAGTCGTCATTAGCATTTGATACTTTATATGCAGAAGGTCAAAGAAGATATGTAGAAAGTTTATCCTCATATGCTAGACAATTCTTAGGACTTATGGAAAAGCCAGATGTAGATTATATTGAAGGTTTATCACCAGCTATTTCAATTGATCAAAAAACAACATCAAAAAACCCTCGTTCAACAGTTGGAACTGTAACAGAAATATATGATTATATACGTTTACTTTATGCTCGTATTGGTGTTCCATATTGTCCAAAATGTGGGAAAAAGATTGAAAAGCAAACAATAGATCAAATCGTAGATGATATACTAAGTTTAGAAGAAGGTACTAAAATACAAGTATTATCGCCTATTGTACGTGGCAGAAAAGGAGAATTTGTAAAATTATTAGAAGATTTTCAAAAAGAAGGTTTTGTTAGAGCGAGGATAGATGGAAATGTTGTTGAACTATCTGATGATATAGATTTAGACAGAAAAAAGAAACATGATGTTGAAATTGTAGTAGATAGACTTGTAATAAAACCAGATATAAGAAGTCGTTTAACAGAATCTGTTGAAACAGCTTTAAAACATGGAAATAATCTAGTAAGCATAGATATTTCAGGAAAAGGTACAAAATTATATAGTCAAAATTATGCATGTCCTGACTGTGGAATAAGTTTTGAAGAATTATCTCCTCGTATGTTTTCATTTAATAATCCTTTTGGTGCATGCCCTACATGTACAGGTATTGGATATTTAATGAAAATGGACCCAGATTTAATTATTCCAGATAAAAATAAAACACTTTATGATGGTGTAAAAGCATTTGGTGCAAGCACAATGAAAAAAGGCGATACAATGGCAAAAATGTATTTTGAAAGTATTGCAAAACATTATGGAGTAAAAATAAAAGATGTACCAATAAAAAAATTACCTAAAGATTTCTTGGATAAAATATTGTATGGAACAGGAAATGAAGAAATAGATTTTGAATATACATCATCAATAGGAACAAGAAAGTTTACAGCACCATTTGAAGGAGTTATTCCAACATTAGAAAGAAGACATAACGAGACAAAATCACAAGGTATGAGAGATTTCTATGAATATTATATGAGTGAAAGTGAATGCCATGAATGTAAAGGTGCTAGATTAAAAAAAGAAGTTTTATCAGTTCGTGTTGGAGATAAAAATATAAACGAACTTACAAGCATGTCGATTGACAAAATAAAAAACTATATTAATTCGTTAGAACTTAGTAAAAAAGATAGAATGATTGCTGATCAAATATTTAAGGAATTAAATAAAAGATTACAATTCTTAATGGATGTTGGTCTTGAATATTTAACATTATCAAGAAGTGCAGGAACATTATCTGGAGGGGAAGCTCAGCGTATAAGGCTTGCAACACAAATTGGTTCTGGATTAACAGGGGTACTATATATTTTAGATGAACCAAGTATAGGTTTACACCAAAGAGATAATGAAAAACTTATAGATACACTAAAAAAATTAAGAGATCAAGGAAATACAGTGTTAGTTGTTGAACATGATGAAGATACAATGTATGCTGCAGATCAAATTATTGATATTGGACCTGGTGCAGGAGTACATGGTGGAAGAGTTATGGCTCAAGGAACAGCGGAAGAAGTAAAACTTGTTACAGATTCTGTTACAGGGCAATATTTAAGTGGAAGAAAGCAAATACAGGTACCAAAAAAGAGAAGAAAATCTAATGGAAGAGCTATTGAGGTAAAAGGTGCTACAGAAAATAACTTAAAAAATGTAAATGTAAAATTTCCACTTGGACAATTTGTTTGCGTTACAGGTGTTTCAGGTTCAGGAAAAAGTACCCTTGTAAATGAGGTTTTATATAAATCACTAGCAAAAGAAATCAATGGAGCAACAGAAAAGCCAGGAAAATGTGACGAAATTAAAGGAATTGAAAATATAGATAAAATTATAAATATTGATCAATCTCCAATAGGAAGAACCCCACGTTCAAATCCTGCTACATACACCGGGGTATTTGACATAATACGTGATATTTTTGCAGGTACTAATGAAGCGAAGATGAGAGGGTATGACAAAGGAAGATTTAGCTTTAATGTACAAGGTGGAAGATGCGAAGCTTGTAGTGGTGACGGAGTATTAAAAATAGAAATGCACTTCTTAGCAGATATATATGTACCATGCGAAGTTTGTAAAGGAAAAAGATATAACAAAGAAACATTAGAAGTAAAATATAAAGGAAAAACAATTGCAGATGTACTTGATATGACTGTTGAAGAAGCATTAGATTTCTTCAGTAATATTCCAAGAATCAAACAAAAAATACAAACATTGTATGACGTAGGTTTAGGCTATATTAAACTTGGACAACCATCCACAACATTATCAGGAGGAGAGGCTCAGCGTGTAAAACTTGCAACAGAATTATCAAAAAAAGCAACAGGAAAAACATTATATATTTTAGATGAACCAACAACAGGACTTCATATTGCAGATGTACACAAATTAGTAGATATTTTGCAAAGATTAGTTGATACAGGAAATAGCATAGTAGTAATTGAGCATAATTTAGATTTAATAAAAACAGCAGATTATATAATTGACCTGGGACCAGAAGGTGGAGACAATGGTGGAAAGGTTATAGCTGTAGGTTCGCCTGAACAAATTGCAAAAAATGAACAAAGTTATACAGGAAAGTTTTTAAAGAAATATTTAGAAAAATAAATTAGAAAGATAAATTAAGGAAGTTCTATTTTTATAATAGAACTTCCTTTTTACTATCTACAATTATTATTGTTATTATCTATTCTTTCGCTACTTTTTTGATTATTTTTGCTGTTATTTTTCTTGTTATTTTTTTGATTGTTTTGATTATTCTTTTCTGACATAAAAAGCACCTCCAATCTATACTTCATTTTTATTTTGTCATAAAATTAAAAAAATATTCATTTAGTTGTGCTTTTTTATATATTATGATAAAATAATTTTTGAAAATTTGAAAATAATAAAAGGATGAGGTTTATGAATAATATTGTTATTGGAATTGAAGGATATGTTGGAGCAGGCAAAACATCAATATGTAAAGAATTATTAAATGAAATACCAAACAGTATTTTACTACATGGTGGTAATTTATATAGAGCAATAGTTTACGCTTTAATGAATATGCAAAATAATCATATGGAATTAAAAAGTTTAAGCGAAAACCTACAAAATATTGATATTAAAGCTCTTATGGATAAATTACAAGTAAGATTAGAACTTGAAAATAGAGAAACTGTATTTTATGTGGCAAATGAAAAAATTGATGATGAAAAATTGCAATCAAAAGATAATTCACTTGCAGTATCTATAGCAGGTAAATCTGCTGATAATTCAAAGCTTTATGCTTTTGGAAGAACTTTAATAGATATGTATAAACAAAAATTTAATGTTATAGTGTCAGGAAGAGATTTGATGAAGATTTATCCTAATTTAGATTATCATTTTCTAATTACAGCTTCCCTTGATGAACGTGTAAGAAGAAAATGCATACAATATAATGAAATTGTTAATCAAAAAGAAATTAGAGATAATATCATAAAAAGAGATGAACTTCAAGAAGCTGCAGGATATTATAAAAAATATGATAATACAATTGAAGTAGATGTAACAAATTTCAAAAATGCAAAAGAGGGAGCAATGGAAATTTTGCATTTTATAAAAGAAATTTAAGGGGGATAAATAATTGGAGAACGCAAAATTAAAAAAATTCGAAAGAAATATTGAAGGAAAAAATATAGCCATAATAGGAATGGGAGTTAGTAATTTACCTTTGCTTGATTATTTAGCAAACTTTACAAGCAAAATAACAGTATTTGATCAAAAAAATGAAGAAGATATGAAACCAGAAATTATAAAAAAAGTTAAAGATAGCAATGTAAATCTAATTACTGGCAAGGATGCACTAAAGAAACTTATAGGATTTGATATTATATTTAGATCTCCAAGTTGCAGACCTGATACAGAAGAAATTGTAAAAGAAATACAAAGAGGAGCTATACTTACATCAGAAATTGAAATGGTGTTAAAATTATGCCCAGGAAAAATTATTGGTGTAACTGGAACAGAAGGAAAAACAACTACAACTTCGCTTATATATGCCATAGTTAAAGAATCTGGTAAAAAGTGTTTTCTAGGTGGAAATATAGGAAAGCCAATCTTTACACAAATAAAGGACATGAGCGAAGAAGACATTGTTGTGTTAGAACTTAGCAGTTTCCAATTAATGAATGTAGTAAATAGTCCAGAAATTGCAGTTGTAACTAATATTTATCCAGACCATTTAAATGTTCATAAATCTTATGAAGAGTATAGGGAAACAAAAGAAAATATATTTAAATACCAAAATGAAAATGGAAGAACAGTATTAAACTATGACAATGAGTATACTAGAGAATTTGCAAAACATTGTAATGGTAAAGTAATTTTCTTTAGTAGTAAAGAAAAATTAGATAATGGATATATTTATGATAATTCTGATGAAACTATAAAATATTGTGAAGATGGTGTTCGCAGACATATAATAAAAAAGAGTGATATAAAACTTAGAGGAATACATAATTATGAAAATATTTGTGCTGCACTTGCTGCAACAAGTGGATTAGTTGATGTAGATACACAAGTAAAAGCTATTAAAGAATTTACAGGAGTTGAACATAGACTAGAATTTGTAAAAGAAATTAATGGTGTAAAATATTATAACGATTCAATTGGAACAAGTCCAGCAAGCACAATAGCAGGTCTTAAATCTTTTTCAGAAAATATTATATTGCTTGCAGGTGGCTCAGATAAAGGATTAGATTATGATGAAATTGGAGAAGTAATTGCTCAAAAGGTTGGAACTCTAATTTTGACTGGTCCAACTTCAGAAAAAATTGAAACAGCAACTAAAAAAGCTTTAAATGGAAAGCAACTTCAAATTTTTTATTGCACTAATATGAACGAAGCAGTTCATGTAGCAAAAGAAACAGCAAAGAGGGGAGATGTAGTACTTTTATCTCCTGCAAGTGCAAGTTTCGATTTATACAAAAATTTTGCTGATAGAGGTAATAAATTTAAAGAAATAGTAAATAGTCTATAAGTAACAAAAAAATTGATAATACATATTATATAAAAGAAAAATTAATGGGAGGTATAATATGTATTATCAAAATTATGAAGATTACATGAGAAGTGTTTTAGGATATCCAGCACAAAGTAGACAAAATACATATGAAACGACATATGAAATGCAATATATGCCAGATGTAACATATGTAAATCCATCAAACTATAATAGAGAAATGCTCGATTTGTATCCAGAGATATACCAGATAGTAAATCCAATGGTATGCAAAATTTGTGAAAGCAATACAAAGCCACTTACTAGAGAACTTTTAGAAAGTATGACAGATGAGATTTATTCTAACTTAGAAAGTGATCCAAAAATGGATACTGTAGTTAATGTTAGAGTTAGCACACAAGCTCCAAGCAGTGAAAAATCTAATAGAGTATCTTCATCTAGTAGCTCATCTTCAAGTAGCAGTTCTTCAAGTTCAAATAGTAGTACAAAATCAAAAAGAGAAGAAGAAATCAAACAATCAAGAGAAATATCTGAAAGCAAGAATACAAGACAAATTGGGGCAAATAGCGCATTAAGAGATTTGATAAAAATATTAATTTTAAATCAATTACTAGGAGGAATTGGTCCTCGGTAGGCCACCACGTCCACCATTTCCAGGAGGTCCAGGAATGCCACCACCACCAAGACCACCAATGAGACCACCATTTCCAAGAGACGATAGATATTATGATGGTTATTTAAAATTTTAATTTTTTAAGATATACAATTTAAAATTGTATATCTTTTATTTTTTTGCAAACAATATAATTAGTTTCATTAAAGTTTTAATGAGCATATACTAGAAAGGCGGTAAATTCTATGAAAGTAAAAGATTGTATGTGTCATGATGTGACATATGTAACACCTGAATGCTCAGTTCAGCAATGTGCTAAGTTAATGTGTAATAATCATATTGGTTGTGTACCAGTATGTAATGCTCAAAAACAAGTTATAGGTCTTGTAACAGATAGAGACTTAATTTTAAGAACAGTTGGTTGTGGTAAAGAAATAGAGAACACTCCTGTTGGAGATATTATGACTGGAAATGTATGTTGTTGTACACCAGATGCAGACGTTTGTGAAGCAGAAAAATTAATGTCTGATAATCAAGTTAGAAGATTACCTATAATAGAAAATAATAAGATTATAGGAATTTTAACTTTAGGTGATTTAGCTGCAAATACAAATGTTAAGACAGATGGAGTAATATCTACGTTAGAAAATATATGTGGATGCGATAAGAAAAACGCTGAATAGTAATCTCTTTTTAGTGTACAGGAATATTTTCTGTACACTATTACATATTTAATTTATGGAATATTTAACAATGTACATGCATTAATAATTATATAAGGGAGATTACATATGGTTGTTGATATGAATTATTGGGGTAAAGTTACGAAAAACATAGTAGTACTAGCCCTAAGTATAATTGGAATATTTTTAGGATTTAAACTTGCTGTATTTTATATGCCTTTTTTAATTGCATTTATAATTTCTTTAATGCTAGAGCCTTTAATTAAATTTATAATGAGAAAAACAAAGTTAAAAAGGAAAACAAGTTCAATTATTGTATTTATATTTGCTATAGGTATTATAGTTGGATTACTTGCATGGGGAATTACATCACTTATTACAGAAACAGGCAACTTACTTTTTAATTTTAATAAGTATGCAGATAGTGCATATAATACTATACAAAATATTATTACTAAATTAGATTTTAGTAAATTTCAAATTCCAGAGAATGTAATGCACACAATACAAAATTCAGCTATAGAATTTTTAGGTACAGCTACAGAATGGGCAAAAAATGCATTAACTGGATTAATTGGTTTTATAACTTCTATGCCTGCAATAGGAATATATGTTGCAATAACATTTTTAGCATTATATTTTATTTGCGTTGACAAAATTTATATGCTTGATCAATTAGAACATCATTTGCCACAAAACTGGGTTAAAAGAATAGGCATTCACTTAAGAGGCATAATAAAAACTTTAGGATGCTATTTAAAAGCAGAATTTATACTGGTTGTTATATCTTTTATAATTTCCTTAATAGGATTGTATATTTTTTATTTTATTGGATGGAATGTACCATATCCATTAATGATTGCTTTAATCATTGGTTTTGTGGATGCTCTTCCTATATTTGGCTCAGGCACAGTTATGGTTCCATGGGCAATATTTTT
Organism: uncultured Clostridia bacterium; assembly: GCA_934121885.1. Lineage (GTDB taxonomy): Bacteria > Bacillota > Clostridia > TANB77 > CAG-508 > CALXVA01. The sequence continues at coordinate 10,723 of CAKOVH010000003.1, forward strand.
AGCTTTTTCAGGTGATATTAAACTTGGAATGGCAATCTTTATTTTATGGGCGATAATGTCAATTGTAAGACAATTTATAGAACCGAAAATTGTAAGTGGGCAAATTGGTATACATCCAATATTTACACTAATTGCAATGTATACAGGATTTAAATTTATAGGTGTATTTGGAATGTTATTAGGACCAATTATATTAATCATATTAAAAAATATTTATGGAACATTAATTGATAAAGGTGTAGTAAAATCCTTATTTGAAAGATAAATAGTAAAAAAATAAAACTTTTATAATTTAATATAAAAGTTTTATTTTATTTCCATTTTTTTCTATAAAACCATCATCTACTAAATACTTAAGTTCTCTCATCATAGCACTTCTATCAATGCTTAGGTAGTCGGCTAAGCTGGTAAGAGAAAAGGGAAGAGTAATAGTTTTAGAAAAATTTTTATTTGATAATAATGAAAAATAGGTTAACAATTTTTCTCTTATAGTTCTTTTTGACAAAACTTCAATTCTTAAGTTTTGATGAACTGAATTAATTAATACTAAATCCATTAAATCAGCTACTAATGTAGAATGAAATTTACAATTTCTTTTACATTTATTATGAACATCATCATATAAGAAAAATAAAACATCACAATCACTTGTTGCAATAATAAAAAGTTCATTGTTGGTGTTTACTGGATAGAAAGCCTCACCAAAAATATAATTAGAAGAAAAACTATCAATAATATCTTTATTTCCATTCAAATCGTATCTTACTAAATGGGCATTTCCTGATACAAGAATACATATTTGTTTTCTTTTTTCTATATATGTTGTTATTGTTTCGCCTTTCTTAAATGTTTTTCTTTGAATTCTCATACAATTTTCAGCTATGTCTTTTACAATCTTAGCAACATTATCCATATGAAAAATACCACCTTTCAAAGTTTTTGTCTTAAAGGAATTGCATAAATTATGTTAATATTATACTCTATAACTACTGATATTGCAAGGAAAAAATACATAAATATAGGTTGACACATTTGTAATATAATTGTAATATTTGAAAATTACTTAGAAACCATTGAGTTACAAAAATCGACAAAAATATTTTTAATGTTTTGTTGCAAATGCAACAGAACTTTTTTATTATTACTATATAATAAGCATATCAAATACAAAAGGGGGATATGTAAAATGAAGGTAATAAAAAGAGACGGAAGAGCAGTAGACTATAATAGAGACAAAATTAAAATTGCGATTGAAAAAGCAAACAATGAAGTAAAACCAAAAGAAAGAGCCACAAAAGAGGAAATATCAGAAATTACAAAATATATTGAAGAATTGGATAAAAAAAGAATCCTTGTTGAAGATATCCAAGACATTATAGAACAACAATTAATGGATAGAAAAAGATTTGATTTAGCAAAAAAATATATGATTTATCGTTATACAAGAGCCCTAGTTAGAAAGCAAAACACAACAGATGAATCAATTTTAGGACTAATTAGAAACCAAAATAAAGAACTTGCCGAAGAAAATTCAAACAAGAACTCTGTACTTGCATCAACACAAAGAGATTACATTGCAGGTGAGGTTTCAAAAGATTTAACAAAAAGAATTTTATTACCCGAAAAAATTACAAAAGCCCATGAAGAAGGAATTCTTCATTTCCATGATATGGATTACTTTTTACAACCAATATTTAACTGTTGCTTAATTAACATAGGTGATATGTTAGATAATGGTACAGTTATGAATGGTAAATTAATAGAATCACCAAAAAGTTTCCAAGTAGCATGTACTGTTATGACTCAAATTATAGCAGCTGTTGCTTCAAACCAATATGGTGGACAATCTGTAGACATAAGCCATTTAGGAAAATATGTTAGAAAAAGCTATGAAAAATTCAAAAAAGAAATTGAAACTGAATTTGGAAATGAATTATCAAAAGATATGATAGAAAAACTGGCACATCAAAGATTAAGAAAAGAAGTATCTTCTGGTGTACAAACAATTCAGTATCAAATAAATACATTAATGACAACAAATGGACAATCACCTTTTGTAACATTATTCTTAAATTTAAAGAAGGATGACCCATACATTAAAGAAAATGCAATGGTTATAGAAGAAATCATTAGACAAAGATATGAGGGAATCAAGAATGAAAAAGGTGTATATATTACACCAGCATTTCCAAAACTTATATATGTATTAGATGAACATAACTGCTTAAAAGGTGGGGAATACGATTACTTAACGAAACTTGCTGTTAAATGCTCATCAAAAAGACTATACCCAGATTATATTTCAGCTAAAAAAATGCGTGAAAATTATGAAGGAAATGTATTTAGCCCAATGGGATGTAGAAGTTTCTTATCTCCATGGAAAGATGAAAATGGCAACTACAAATTTGAAGGAAGATTTAATCAAGGTGTTGTTAGTATAAATCTACCACAAATTGCTATTATTGCTGATGGAGATGAAGAAAAATTCTGGAAACTATTAGATGAAAGACTAGAATTATGCTATGAAGCATTAATGTGTAGACATTATGCACTTCTTGGAACATTAAGTAACACTAGCCCAATTCATTGGAGATATGGTGCAATTGCTCGTATGCAACCAGGAGAAAAAATTGACAAATTATTAAAAGATGGTTACTCTACAATTTCTTTAGGATATATTGGAATATATGAAATGACTAAATTAATGAAAGGTGTTTCTCATACTGCACCAGAAGGACATGACTTTGCAATTAAAGTTATGCAACATTTAAGAGATACTACAGATGCATGGAAAGCCAAAACAGGCATTGGTTTTGGACTATATGGAACTCCTGCAGAAAGCTTATGTTACAGATTTGCTAGAATTGATAAAGAAAAATTCGGAGAAATTAAAGATGTAACAGATAAAGGATACTATACAAACTCTTACCATGTTGATGTAAGAGAGCCAATAGATGCATTTAAAAAACTTGCATTTGAAAGTGAATTCCAAAAAATATCTTCAGGTGGAGCTATTTCATATATCGAAATACCAAATATGAAAAACAATTTAAAGGCATTAGAAGACTTAGTAAAATTTATCTATGATAATATTCAATATGCAGAATTCAATACAAAATCTGACTATTGCCATGTTTGTGGATTTGATGGAGAAATCATTATTAATGATAAACTAGAATGGGAATGTCCAAACTGTGGAAACAAAGATAAAAATAAAATGAATGTAACAAGACGTACATGTGGATACTTAGGAGAAAACTTCTGGAATGAAGGAAAAACAAAAGAAATAAAATCTAGAGTTTTACATTTATAAAATAAACCTTTAAATGGGAAGGAGCAAAAGATATGAAATATGCTAAAATAAAAAAATGCGACGTAGCAAATGGCCCAGGAGTAAGAGTTTCATTGTTTGTAACAGGATGCAATCATCATTGCAAAAATTGTTTCAATAGAGAAGCATGGGATTTTAATTATGGAGATGATTTTACTCAAAAACAAGAAAGTGAAATTATTGAAGATTTAAAACCAGATTATATAACAGGTCTAAGCCTTTTAGGTGGAGAACCTTTTGAAAAAACAAATCAAGAAGGATTAGTACCTCTTATAAAAAAAGTAAAAGAAACATATCCAAATAAAGAAATATGGTGTTATACTGGATTTACATTTGACAAACAAATATTAGGTCAAATGATTGGAGAAGAGCATAGACAAACAACAAAAGAAATGCTTGACAATATTGATTATATTGTTGATGGACGTTTTGTTGATGAACTAAAAGATCCTAAACTAAGATTTAGGGGATCAAGCAATCAAAGAATAATAGATGTAAAAAAGAGTTTAGCTCAAAATCAAATTGTTATTTGGGATGGATTAAATAAAGATATAGGATAATATTATAAAAGCGTAAACAAGAGTAAATCTTATTTACGCTTTTAATTTTTAAATTACTGTAGATGTTGTAATAAATGAACTATCAGGAGGATATACAAATTCATCTGTTGGTTTATCTATTTTATTAATTGTTTCAACTTTAATAATTGGTATTTCACCTTTATAATCACCTTTTGTTATTGTACCAGTAACTTCTATCCAATCATTGTCTTTGTAATTACTAATAAGGTTTGAGTCGCACAAAAAACCTACAACAACATATTTATAATCAGAAGAAATTATCATATTTCTGGCTAAAACAAATTGGCTGTCTGTAAAATCATACAACCTGTAAACAAACCCAGAAAATTTTACTTTTTGACCGACATAATCATTTAAATGATTATGTACATTTTGTAAAACATTAGTATAGTTTTGAGAATTTATATCATAAACAGTATCTCTTAATTTTACATCATCATTAGTTTTGAAAAAACTATTAAAAATCAATTTATAGCAAACAAAAAATGTTATCAGTAATAAAATAACACATAAGATACCTATAAAGATTTTTGCAGTTTTATTTCCATCTAATTTAATATTAAAAACAAACATATATAAACCCCTTTAAAATTAGTATAATAATATCTATTCTGGTTTTAACAATATATTCTATAAAAACGATAAAAAACCAATTATATGTATTGCGATTTTAAAAGAAAAGTGATATAGTAACATAAGTTTAATAGGTGCATAAGATTTAATGCATAATTTATATATTACATAATAGGAAGGAAGAAGAAAATGGGATTATTTAAGACATATAGCCAAAAAGAAGTTAAAAGATTAATGCCAATAGTAAAGCAAATTAATGAATTAGAACCTGAGATGGAAAAACTATCAGATTCTGAATTAAGAAATCAAACAGCTAAATTAAAAGCTAAATTAGAAGAAGGAAAAACTTTAGATGATATATTACCAGAAGCATTTGCAACTGTAAGAGAAACATCAAAAAGAGTTTTAGGAATGAGACATTTTGATGTTCAATTAATTGGTGGAATTATATTACACCAAGGAAGAATTGCTGAAATGAAAACAGGTGAAGGAAAAACACTTGTTGCAACACTTCCAGTTTATTTAAATGCATTAACAGGAAGAGGCGTTCATGTAGTTACTGTAAACGACTACTTAGCAAAAAGAGATAGTGAATGGATGGGAAAAGTATATAAATTCCTAGGTTTAACAGTCGGACTAGTTATTGCTGGAATGGAACCACATGAAAAAAGAGAAGCTTATGCATGTGATGTTACATATGGTACAAATAATGAATTTGGATTTGATTATTTAAGAGATAACATGGTTATATATAAAGACCAATTAGTACAAAGAGGACTAAATTATGCAATAGTAGATGAGATTGATAGTATTTTAATAGATGAAGCACGTACACCACTTATTATTTCTGGTAGAGGTGCTCAATCTTCAGATCTTTACAAAAAAGCTAATAGCTTTGTAAGCAAATTAACTCCAAAAGTAATTGTAGAAGAAGATGTAAAAGACTTTGAACAAGCAGAAGATAACGAAAACTATGACTATATAGTTGATTTAAAAGCAAAATCTGCTTCATTAACTCAAAAAGGTATAAAAAAGGCTGAACAAGAATTTGGATTAGAGAATTTTAACGATATCGAAAATTCAGAATTAGTTCATAATGTAAATCAAGCATTACGTGCCCATGGAGTTATGAAAAAAGATATTGACTACATTGTAAAAGATGGAGAAGTTTTAATTGTTGACGAATTTACAGGAAGAATTATGTATGGAAGACGTTATAATAACGGATTACATCAAGCTATAGAAGCAAAAGAACATGTAAAAATAGCTGATGAATCAAAAACACTTGCAACAATTACATTCCAAAACTATTTTAGAATGTATGACAAATTATCTGGTATGACAGGTACTGCTATGACAGAAGAAGCAGAATTTGAAGAAATATATAAATTAGACGTTATAGAAACACCAACAAATAAGCCTATGATAAGAAAAGACAATTCAGATATAATTTATAAAAATGAAAATGCAAAATTTAGAGCAGTTATCAATGATATTAAGAAAAGCCATGAAAAAGGTCAACCAGTTTTAGTTGGTACAGTATCTATTGAAAAATCTGAAAAATTAAGCAAATTACTAGATAAAGAAGGAATTAAACATACAGTATTAAATGCAAAATATCATGAAAAAGAAGCTGAAATAGTTGCACAAGCAGGTAAACTTGGTGCTGTAACAATTGCTACAAATATGGCAGGTCGTGGTACTGATATTATGCTTGGTGGTAACAGCGAGTTTTTAGCAAAACAAGAAATGAGAAGACAAAGATATTCAATGGATCAAATTGAACAATCCACAGCATTTAATGAAACAAGTGACCAAGCAATTTTAGATGCAAGAAAGAAATTTAAAGAATTACAAGAAAAATTTGATAAAGAAATAAAAGAAGAAAAAGAAAAAGTAATCGCAGCTGGAGGACTAAAAATTATTGGTACAGAAAGACACGAGTCTAGAAGAATTGATAATCAGTTAAGAGGACGTAGTGGACGTCAAGGAGATCCAGGAGAATCAAGATTTTATATTGGACTTGATGATGACCTAATGAAAATATTTGGTGGAGATATGATTACTAGAGTATATAATTCTTTAGGTGCAGATGAAGATATGCCAATTGAATCTAGATTAATATCTAATGCAGTTGAAAATGCTCAAAAGAAAGTTGAAGGAAGAAACTTTAGTATTAGAAAAAATGTACTTCAATATGATGATGTTATGAATGCACAAAGAGAAATTATATACAAACAAAGAAGACAAGTTTTAGATGGTGATAACTTAAAAGAAAGCATTTCAAACATGATAAATTCTTTAGCTGAAGATATAGTAAATAGTTATATAACAGAAAACGGAATCAATAAAGAAGCTTTACTTCCTGAAATTAGCACAATATTTGGAATTGAAGAACTATCTTCATTAGATGATAAAAAAGTTGATGCAAACAAAGTTATTAATGAATTACAAGAAAAAGCACATGAGATTTATGATGAAAAAGAGAGAGAATTTGGCGAAAACAACTTAAGAGAATTAGAAAGAGTTGTTATGCTTAAAATTGTTGATGAGAGATGGATGGATCATATTGATGCAATGGATGAATTAAAAGACGGAATAGGACTTCAAGCATATGGACAAAAAGATCCAGTTGTACAATACAGAATAGAAGGCTTTGATATGTTCGATCAAATGATTGCAGACATAAAACTAAATGTTGTAAAAATTCTTATGAATGCAAGAAAGAGAGAAGGAGCAATTGAAAGAAAAGAATCTGTTAAGATAACAAGTGAGGGAAGAGAAGAAGCTACTCTTAACTTATCAGAAAATACAGCACCAGCATCTTCTTCAGGACCAAAAACACCATATGTAAAAAAGGAAGCAGAAATAGGTAGAAATGATCCATGTCCTTGTGGAAGCGGCAAAAAATACAAAAACTGTTGTGGAAGAAATAAGTAATATAGGCAATTGGATATCATTCTTTCTAGTACTGGAAAAAAGATACTTGTTGGTGCTGGAAATGAATAAATAGATAAATAACACGGAAAGTGTAAATACAGTACTTTGTATTTACACTTTTTGTTAATAATTATATTGAAAAAAATATAATTATTATGATAAAATTACAGCAATAATTTAAAAATTAAGGAGTAAAAATATGGAAGAAAAATTTGATGTATTAAACGAGTTTGGAGAATTTACAGGAGAAGTCGCAACAAGGGAAGAATGCCATAAAAAAGGGTTATGGCATAGAGCAGTATATGCATTTATTATAGACAAAAATTCAAACATCTTATTGCAAAAAAGAAGTGCAAAGAAAAAATTATGGCCTAATATGTGGGATGTAACAGTAGGCGGACATGTTGATGCTGGTGAATTTGGAAGACAATCTCTTATTAGAGAAGTAAAAGAAGAACTTGGAATAGATATAACAGATGATGATATAAAATATTTAGTTGGTTCATCATCTATAAACATAAAAGGAGATATAATTAATAAACATTATAATGAATGTTATTTAATAACAAAGGACATAGATACATCAAAAATAAAGCTACAAGAAGAGGAAGTATCAGAAGTAAAATATTTTTCAAAAGAAGAAGTATTAAGTATGATTGAAAATAATTATTCTGGATTAACAGAAAAAACTGGCCCATGGAATTTCTTAAAAAGAATACTTAATAATTATAAAAAATAGTTAGATGAGTGTGTTCATGAACATAGAATTTCTAGAAGAATATACAAAATTGTATATTCTTTTTTTGGATGTAAAATTCTATTGACAATATACCCTATGGGGGTATATACTCATTTTATAATAATAGAGGAGAAATAATAAAATGAATTGTGAAAAATGCTGTAAATGCCAAAAATCTACACATAGATCAGATGACGAAAAAAAGAATATAACTAAACGATTAAACATTTTAGAAGGGCAGATCAGAGGAGTAAAACAAATGATTGATGAAGATAGATACTGTGATGATGTACTAACTCAATTATCTGCAATTACAAAGTCGATAGAAAGTTTAGAAAATGTTATTTTACATAGTCATATAGAAAACTGTATAGCTCGCGAAATTAAAGCGGGTAATTCAGAAATTATAGATGAACTTATGGATTTATTTAGGAGATTACGCTAATGAAAAAAATATTATTAAAAATTGATGGAATGACATGTTCGGCATGTTCTTCTGGATTGGAAAAATATTTAAAAAAACAAAATGGAATAAATGATGTAACAGTTAATTTAATAATGAATAATGCCAATATTGAATATGACGAAAAGACGTTAGATTTAAAACAAATAAAAAAATTTATAGAAAAAGCAGGATTTACAAGTTTAGGAATAGATAACTTTCAAAAAGAAGAAAAAAAGAAGAGTAATGAAAAATACAAATTGATTATAATTACAATAACATCTTTACTAACACTATATATTTCTATGTCACATATGGTTGGACTACCAGTTATTCCATTCTTAAATATGATGGATTATCCTATAAATTATGCAATTTCACTTTTAATTTTAACAATAATTGTAATATTTTTTGGAAGGGATATATTAAAAAATGGCTACAAGAACCTAATACATGCAACTCCAAACATGGACACGCTTGTAATGATAGGAGTATTAGCTAGCTTTATATATAGCATTTATGGAACGATTCAAATTATATTTGGAAATACAATGTTTGTTGAGCATTTATATTATGAATCTGCTGCAATTGTTATCTTCTTTATTAAAATTGGAAAATATATTGAAAGTAAAAATAAAAATAAAACAAAAGAAGCATTACAACACCTAATGAGCATCACTCCAAATGATGCTATTATTGAAAAAGATGGTAAAGAGATAAAAGTAACAATTGATGAAATCCAAAAGGGAGATATAGTAATTTGTAAGCCAGGGCAAAAAATTGCTGTAGATGGCAAAATTATACAAGGAATTACACATATAAATGAATCATTTATTACAGGGGAAAGCAAGCCTGTAAAAAGGGAAGTAGGCTCAAAAGTAATAGCAGGGAGCATTAATTATGAAGGTACAATAAAGTATAAAGCTGAAAGAATTGGTAAAGAATCAACAGTATCAGAGATTGTAAAATTAGTTGCAAATGCAAGTTCAAGTAAAGCACCAATAGCAAGAGTTGTAGATAAAATAAGTGGCTTTTTTGTTCCAGCTATTTTAGTAATAGCTGTACTAGCATTTATAATTTGGATGATTATATCTAAAGATTTAGCATATTCAATAAATATTTTTGTTACAATTTTGGTTGTTGCATGTCCATGCAGTTTAGGCTTAGCAACTCCTCTTGCAATTGTTATAGCAACTGGCAACGCTAGTAAACAAGGAATATTAATAAAAACAGGAGAGGCACTAGAAAACTGTCATAATGTTAAAACTATATGTTTTGATAAAACGGGTACTTTAACAAAAGGAACTTTAAGTATTTCAAAAATATACAACTATAGTTCAATGTCTGATGAAGAAGTTTTAACAAAACTAGCTAGCATAGAAAATAAATCAGATCATCCAATTGCAAAAGCAATTATAACATATGCTAAAGAACACCAAATAATATTAGAAGATATAACCGAATTTAAAGAAATTGCTGGTCATGGTATTTACGGAAAGATGAAAAATGGTGATGAACTACTTGTTGGAAACAGCAAATTAATGGAGCAAAACAACATTCAAATAAAAAATATTAATGATGAACAAAACTTAGAAAAAGCTGGAAATAGTCTATTATTTATAAGCGTAAATAATGAACTAATAGCTTTAATAGGAGTAAAAGATATCTTAAAAGAAAATGCAAATGAAACAATTCAAGAACTTAAAAAGAAGAATATTGATGTTATTATGCTAACAGGAGATAATAAACAAACAGCCGAGATTATAGCAAAGCAAATTGGAATTGATAAAGTTATTGCTAATGTTACTCCAAAAGAAAAAGCAGAAGCAATAGAGAACCTAAAAAAAGATGGTATTGTTATGATGTGCGGTGATGGTATAAATGACAGTGTTAGTTTAGTAACAGCAGATATAGGAGTATCAATATCAAGTGGAACAGATATAGCAATGGACTCGGCTAACATAATCCTTATGAATGATAATTTGGAAAGAATAAATACTTTAATAGAAATAAGTAATAAAACTATTAGAAACATAAAGCAAAATTTATTTTGGGCATTTTTTTATAATATATGTATGATTCCAATTGCTTGTGGTATTTTTAGTTCATTTAGAATTACTATGAATCCAATGATTGCAGCATTTGCAATGACAATAAGTAGTTTAACAGTTGTATTAAATGCACTAAGATTAATAAGATAAAAATGTATAAAAAGATTAGTTAAAGAATAAATTTCTAAAGCTAATCTTTTTAATTTTAAAATACTTTATTTTTATATTTATTTATGATATTATTTAAAAAATTAAAATAGGGGAGTGAAATAAAAGTTGGCAGATTTAGAAGAAATTTCTCGTAAGCTAAATGAATTAAAAAATAAACTAAATGAAATAGGTGATTCACTTTGACATCTCTAAACTGGAAACAGAGTTATCTGCATTAGAAGAACAATCATCAACACCAGAATTTTGGAGTGATACTAAAAGCAATTCAATAATATTAAAACAAATTACATCTTTAAAGTCTAAAATAGATAAGTATAAAAAAGTAAAATCAAACTTAGAAAGTATTATTGAGACGAATGAATTAATAAAATTAGAATATGACGAAGACTTAGAAAAAGAAATTGTAATTAGTACCAATAATATTGAAAAAGAGATAGAAAAATTAGAAGTATCAACTTTGCTATCTGGAAAATATGACTCAAATAATGCAATTATAACTTTACATCCTGGAGCTGGTGGAACAGAAGCTCAAGATTGGGTAGAAATGCTTTATCGTATGTACACAAGATGGGCTAATGCAAATGGATATAAAGTAGAAGAGTTAGATTATTTAGAAGGCGACGAGGCTGGAATTAAAAGTGTAACATTTTCAGTATCTGGAGAATATGCTTATGGATATTTAAAAGGGGAACAGGGAGTTCATAGATTGGTTAGAATATCCCCTTTTGATGCAGGAGGTAGAAGACATACGTCATTTGCATCTGTAGAAGTTCTTCCAGAGATAACTGAGGATATTCAAATAGACATTAATCCAGATGACTTAAGAATAGACACTTACAGAGCATCTGGTGCAGGTGGTCAACATATTAACAAAACATCATCAGCGATAAGAATAACTCATATTCCAACCAATATTGTTGTAGCATGTCAAACAGAAAGATCTCAAATTCAAAATAGAGAAACAGCCATGAAAATGCTAAAATCAAAACTTTTGAATTTAAAAGAAAAAGAGCAAAAAGATACTATTGATGAATTAAAAGGAATACAAATGGATATAGCATGGGGAAGTCAAATTCGTTCATATGTATTTTGCCCATATACTCTTGTAAAAGACCATAGAACAAATTATGAAGTAGGAAATGTAGCAGGAGTTATGGATGGTGATTTAAATGGTTTTATTGATAGTTATCTAAAGAGCTTAGTAAAATAAACATAAACAATTTAATTTAAAGTAACTATCTGCCAAAAACAAAATACAATATAATATAGGTAAACTATAATTATAGTTACTTATATCAAACAATATATAAAGGATGGAACAACATATGGAAACAATTGTATTAAAGTTTGGAGGAAGTTCACTTTCTGATAATATCAAGCTAAATATTGTAGCAAATAAGATAATAGAATTTTATAATCAAGGTAAGCAAATTGTTGTAGTTGTTTCTGCACAAGGAAAAACAACAGATAATCTTATAAAAGATGCAAAATCGCTTGCATATGAGCCTTCTAAAAGGGAAATGGATGTGTTATTAAGCACAGGTGAACAGGTATCAATTTCAAAATTATGTATTTTACTAACTAGAATGGGATATGAAGCTATATCATTAACAGGATGGCAAGCAGGTATTTATACAACTGCTAAACATCAAGAAGCTACCATTAATGAGATAGATACTTCTAGAATAAAAAAGGAATTAGAGCAAAACAAGATTGTTGTAATTGCAGGATTTCAAGGAATAGATGAAAATAAAGATATTACAACTCTTGGCCGTGGAGGTTCTGATACAACAGCTGTCGCAATAAGTGCTGCTATTAATGCTGACCATTGCTATATTTTTTCTGATGTAGATGGAGTATATTCAACAGATCCAAACAAGATTTCAGAAGCTAAAAAAATAGAACAGCTATCTTACACAGAAATGCTTGATTTGTCAAATGAAGGAGCAAAGGTACTTCATAATAGATGTGTAGAAATAGCAGAAAAATATAATGTATTAATTGAAACAGGTTCAACTTTTAATAATAATATTGGCACAGTTATTTGCGACAAAATGGAAGAAAGTTCGGTAAAAAGCATTGTAAAAAATGATGATTTATTTCTAGTTACTTTAAAATACGAAACATATAATAGTGACATGTTTAATAAGCTATACTTACTATTACTTGAAAACGAAATATCTCCTTCAACATTAATTAATAATAGTACAAATAATTTATGTATTAGTTTTACTATTAAAACAACAAAATTAAACGTTTTTCAAAAGCTTTTAGAAACGGATTTAAAGATGTTTAATTCTTCATTTACTAATATTTCAAGAATTTCTCTTGTTGGATATGGAATTTCAAACAATGAGGAAATATTAAAAGAAATATTAAGAATATTTAGTCTAAATAATCTAGATATATTAACAATGCAAATAGATGAATGTAAAATATCGATAATAACAAAGGAAAAAGTATCTGGAAAAATTCTAGAACAACTTCATCATGAATTAATTGTATAAAATAAAAATCAGTAAATTTACAAATTTACTGATTTTTTTATTTCTTTAGTTCTAAACAAGACAAGTCCCGAATATATATATTTTAGACTATATACAAAGGAGAGATGTTTTATGACAATTGAAGATAGAAAATCAAATGCAATTAATAATAGTACAAATGTTATTCAAAATATTATATTGGAGAATAGAGAAAAGCTAAGTATATCAGGTGTACTTGATGTTTTAAGTTTTGATGATCAAATTGTAATCTTAGAAACGGAATTAGGTTTACTTACTGTAAAAGGAGAGAACCTTAGAATTAACAAGCTAAGTTTAGATACTTCTGAGGTTGTTGTAGATGGCGAAATATATAATTTAGGATATAGTGAAAAAGAAAATAGCCAAAAATCCGGAAGTTTCTTTGGTAAAATTTTTAGATAATTTTTAGTAAAGAGGTAAAATAATTTGAATCAGTTAATTAATATGCTATTATTTATTTTGACCGGAATTGTAATTGGAGTTCTTTTTGATATATTTAGAATTATTAGAAGAAGCTTTAAAACACCTGATTTTTTAACATACATAGAAGATATTTTGTTTTGGCTTATGGCTGGTATTATTTTATTATTTACAATATTTACATTTAATAATGGAGAAATACGCCTTTATATATTTGTGAGCTTGTTATTTGGACTAACGATATACCTATTAACTTTAAGTAAATTTTTTATTAAGATAAATGTCAAGATTATAGAAATAATAAAGAAAATCGTTTGCTATCCTATAAAACTTATTTATAATTTTATAAAAAGATTTATTTTTAGACCAATAATTTTTGTTTTCAACAATATTCGTAATTTAAAAAGTAAAAAAGCAAATTAATATAGATTATTTTAATATTTTTTAAGATAAAAAGTGGTAAAAAAGAAGGATTTCGTTAAAAAATGTAGAAAAAAATATATATATATTGAAAAATGGAGATAAGAATACAGATGAAGAAAATTAATTTTAAAAAGCTTTATAAAAGATTGTTCGTATTAATATTTGCAATCTATATTATATACACTTTTATTGCTCAACAGCAAACATTAAATGCTTATAAAGCTGAAGCAACAAAGTATAATGAAGAAATAGAAAAAGCACAAGAAGAAAATCAAAAATTAAACGAAACAAAAAATAATATTAATTCTAATGAATATATAGAACAAATCGCAAGAGAAAAATTAGATATGTACTTGCCTAATGAGCGTGTCTATATTGATATAGGTAAATAACAAAGAATGGGGCATATATATGATGCTCCTTTTTGTAACTTAATTCTTTTTATTTAGATTCTTATTATATGTATCCAATTAAGATTATTATTATATATAACATTCATAAACAAATAGGGGGGCAAAATTATGAATATTGATGATTGTACACTAGTTGAACTACGTCAACTTGCAAAAGAAAAAGGTGTAAAAAATGTATCAAAACTAAAAAAGGAAGAATTAATAGAATTATTAAATAACAACGAGACACAAACTAATAATGAAAATGAAGATACAGATACTGATACTGAAAATATAGATAATCAAAATATACAATCTACTAATACCCAAGGTGTATATAAACTTACAAATGAAGATGATGAAATTGTAGAAGGAATATTAGAAGTTTTACCAGATGGATATGGATTTTTAAGGGGAGAAAATTATTTATCAAGTCCTAAAGATGTATATATTTCTCCAATACAAATTAGAAGGTTTAAATTGGACAAAGGTGATAAAATTAAAGGTATTGCAAGACTTCCAAAAGAAGGTGAAAAATTCCCTGCTTTAATATATGTTGGTGAAGTAAATGGTGATCTACCAGAAAAAGCATATAGAAGAAAGAAATTTGATGACTTAACACCTATTTATCCTGATGAAAGAATACGTCTAGAAACATCTCCAGATGAATATGCAATGAGAATGATAGACTTAATATCGCCAATTGGTAAAGGTCAAAGAGGAATGATTGTTGCACCACCTAAAGTTGGTAAAACAACATTGTTAAAGAAAATAGCAAATAGTATTAGTACTAATAATCCAGAAATAGAATTAATTGTACTTTTAATTGATGAAAGACCTGAAGAAGTTACAGATATGCGTCGTTCAATTAAAGGTGATGTAATTTATTCAACTTTTGATGAATTACCTGAACATCATGTAAAAGTAGCTGAAATGGTTTTAGAAAGAGCAAAAAGACTTACAGAGCAAAACAAAGATGTTGTAATTTTACTTGATAGTATAACAAGACTTGCAAGGGCATATAACCTTGTTATTCCATCATCTGGTAGAACCTTATCTGGTGGCTTAGATCCTAATGCATTACATAAGCCAAAGAAATTCTTCGGAGCTGCAAGAAATATAGAAAATGGGGGAAGTTTAACAATTCTTGCTACATCTTTAATAGAAACTGGTAGTAGAATGGATGATGTAATATTTGAAGAATTTAAAGGAACTGGAAATATGGAAGTTCACCTAGATAGAGGCTTATCAGAAAAACGTATTTTCCCAGCAATTGATATTAACAAATCAGGTACTAGAAGAGAAGAACTTCTTCTAACAAAGCAAGAGTTAGATACAGTATTTGCTTTAAGAAAAGCTATGTCTACAAAGCCAATATCTGAAATTACAGAACAATTAATTAATCAAATGTTAGAAACTAAAAATAATGAAGAATTTATAGAAAAGATAAATGAATATTTAAAAGATATTAAATAAAATAAATAGTAAATACGTAAAAGGAATAGTGAAAAATTAAATGAGTAATGAAATTGTATTTGTAACACATAATACAGGAAAAATAAAATCAGCTGAAAAATACTTTAAAAACCTAAAATTTACAACGTTTAATTATGAATTAGATGAACCAAGATCTGATGATATAAAGGAAATTGCAACAGCCAAAGTAAAACAGGCTTATGATATTGTAAAAAAGCCATGTATAGCATTAGATACTGATTTTAGAATAGAAGCACTAAATGGATTCCCACGTGCTTTTGTAAACTTTTCATTAGATACAATTGGTATAAATGGTATTTTAAAATTAATGGAAAATGTAGAAAATAGAAAATGTGCCTTTCACGAATGTCTAGCATATAATGACGGAAAAGAAATACATTATTTTTATGGCAAACATCCTCGGAAATTTATCTAATAACATACAAGGGAAGGATAGAAAGGAAAAATGGTCTGATTTATGGTATATTTTTAAACCAAATGGATTTGATAAAACTTTAGCTGAAATGGATTCTTTTGAAAGAGAGAATAGAAGGACAATTGATGGTTCTATACAAGCTTTGCAAGAATTTGCAAATTGGTATGAAAAACAATAAATAATTAATAATAAATAAAATTAGTAGAGTTTTATTGCTCTACTAATTTTTTTATATCCTCATATTTATAGTAATTCTTTCTTTTTATATGTATTAACTTTATATTTGTAGAAAATATCTTATCTAAAAATATATCTCTTTCAATTCTATTTTCGTTATTGTGTGTTTCGTCATCTAATTCTATGCAAAATTTTATTTGATTTACTTTTTCGTCATATAAAACAAAATCAATACTTTTTCTATCTATTCTATTTTGTAATTGTTGTTGCTTTCTTCTGTTATTTACTTCAAGTATTCTGTTTAATGATACTTGTGTAAATAGTGTTAGATTCATCTCATAAGCAATTTTCTTTAATGTTTTATATAATGTTATTTCATTTTCTGTTATAAAATTTTGTTTTAACCTATAATTCGGTATTATTGTATATTCTAAATAACCTTTTTCATCTAATTTTTCAATTTGTTGCATTTGTCTTTTTTCCATATACGTATAATTAACCTCCTTGATAATTTTTATTTATTATCTAATATTTTACAATATTTGTCAACGTTTTATATTTAAATTTGGAATAAAAAGATAGTTAGGGGATAAATGGGCTTAATATTAATTAATTTATACCATAGGGAATTTTATTTATATCAAAGTTTATTAGGTTGTTAGTTTATTTTACAAATGATGAATTTCAAAAAACAACAGAAAGAAAAGAGTCATTGACTTTTAATTTTTATTGTGATATATATAATTACAGTTTAAGAAAATAATTTTTCAATTTGATTTTTCTGTGATATTAATATAGAGTAAAAGAGGGAGAACTTCTAAAAATATATATTACTATTGCACAAAATCAAAGTTTTGCGCAATAAGAGATAGGAATAAAAGGTAGGATTAAATAAATATGATCCTACCTATAAAAATATTGATATATTCTTCGCCATTGTACCTATTTTAGCTTATTATTCTAATAACAAACTATATTACTTTTTTATAAAAATTCCTTAAAATCGATTTTAGAGCCTCGGTTTTTTAGCCATTTTGATTAATAGTTAAAAATGAGCCTTTATACTAAAAATTATATAATAAACATTAGATTTATAAATTTACATATCTAATAATAAACATATAACTTGTTTAATTAAATATAAAAATGTTTCAAAATCGATTCTAGCGTGTCATAAATCTAAAATTATATGTTACAGATTTGTAATCTAAAATTATATAATATTTATAAAAATTAAACTATAATGCAAAATTATTCACAAGCATTATAACAAATGTTCGTTTATTAAAATTTGACTTTACACAAAATTTTAAATTAAATTTTTAATTCTTTAAATATTGATTATTGAATTTTTTTATTTTTTAATTCTTAAGATTATCATTCTTAAAATTTATTTTAATATTTTCTTTACATTACTAATTCTTCCAAACTGCCTCTCTCTCCTACTCTGCTATTTTTTGAGGATTTCTTATTATATGATAAATCTCTATTTTTTCCTATTTATTTTCTTAAATTTATAAAATCTCAAACAATATTTATAGTTTTTATAAATTCTATTACATCTTTGACATCTTCATTCATTAGATTATAATTTAAAACTGCTATGTTTTTGTTTATACTGTAGAATGATATATCACTCCAATTTTTATTTCCATCATAATATCCAATAGTTGCCTCTTTGCCATTGCTTAAAACTATATTTTCTGTTGTTCTTCCTGTGCCACAAACACCAAATGGATGATTATAAAAATACAACATTGCATACTGATTTTCATTGTTCTTGTATATTTTCAAAGCATATTTATAAAAGTTATTATCTTTATTTTGTGGAATTTCTTTATATTTCCATTCATTTGGAATATTTAGTTCTATTTTGACATTATCTATTGTTTTAGAATACTTCTGATAATTTTTGCTAATGGTATCATTGTTTTCACTTTCATTATTCTTCAATGCAGGTGCATATTTTGTTCCCCAAGTACTAAATACCACTTCTTCTCCATTTTTCATTTTGTTCAAGTCAATCAAATACATAACTCCAATTATCATTGCAACTATAATCACGACTACAATTAAGATTTTAAATACATTTTTTCTCATATATACCACCTATTTAACCTTTCTATTATTTAGACAATTTTTTTCTTAGTTTTAGTTGGTATTTTGAAAAAATAATTAAAAAAATTATCGTTAATACAAAAAAAATTGTAGAAACTCCTACTAAACTGATACCTATATAATTATTATTAATATGTTGTGATGCGTCTGAAATAGTATTTTCGTGTATTTGTGAATAATCATTTCCTGTTATTGTATTTTCATCATCTCTAGAAAGTGTACTATCATTATTTTTTGCAGTCTCATTTTTAATACTTGAAGTATTTTCTTTACTACTATTTTCACTATCTGCATTAATTTGTGGGGCTGATTTTTTTCCACTTTTTAATGCAATAATACTTGATATGAATGAAATTAAAAACATTCCCAAATTACTTAATAATAATCTTAAGGTATGTACTGATTTATAGTATCTCCATTTTATTGTTCCTGTTGGTTTATTTAATATTTTTCCTATTTCCTCAAATGATAAATTTGATAATATTTTTAATGAAATGATTTCTTTTTCATTGTCATTTAATTTATTAATCAGCCTATTATAACTATCTTGGTCTATTATTTTATCTAATTCATTATTATTACCTTCAATTTCATATATATTATCTAAATCAATATTATTCTCTTTACTCTTTAAATAATTTAGAGTTTCATTTTTCGTAACAGAATATAGCCAACAAGCTTCATTATTATTAGGTAATTTATCTTTATCCATATAATATAGTTTTTCGAATACTATTTGAACTATATCTTCTGCATCATGTTTATTTTTTAATAGACTATATGCAATCCCATATATAAGTTTATTATAGTTTTTATATAATGTTTCAAATGCTATTTTATTATCATGTTTTATTTCTACGAACAATTCTCGTAATTCTTTTACATTTATTTTTTTCATGTTAATATAGAACCCTTTCCATTTCTTCTAATTTTGTCCTTATTTCATCCAAGAATTGAAGTCTTTTATGGACATATTTCGGGTCGTGAGCCTGTGCATCTGCATATTGTAATTTTAATCTTTTAATTATCATATCATAACTATTATCCAAATTATTGGTATCTATTATAGTATCATGCATTTCCACTAAATAGCAAACGTTATTTATAAAATTTTCGTCGTAATTCAATCTTCTTAAAATTCTTTCACTTATTTGTTTCGATATTTGTGGATGATTATGAAAATGTCGAACCTCTCCATCTTGATATGAAAATGGCTTACCAATATCGTGAAGAAGAGCTGACATTCTTAGTTCTAAATCAGCATCTTCAATACCTTCCAGCACTTTTAATGTATGATTCCATACATCTAAATTGTGATGAGGATGTTTATGTTCAAAACCAATCATGTATTTTATTTCTGGAATAAATGTAACAATCACTTCTTCGTTTTCTCTGACCTTTTTCTCTATTATTAAGCTATTAATTATTTCTTTATTTTCCATATCTTTCCCCTAAACGTCCTTAATTTATTTCTATAATTATACAATAAAATCTCAATTAATGATTTATACAATTTTTACATCTTATACAAATAAATTCAAATCAAAATATCTTCAAACATTCTTCTTAATAAATTATCTTTCTATAATAAAATTTCTTATCTTCTTTATCTGCAAAAATTCCTATCTTCATATATGTCCTCTTATTACAATCTAATTTATACTATTTACCTTTACACTTTCATTATTATATATAATAATAATTTTCTTGTCTACATTTGTAATTTATTTTCTTATTAAAAACTTATTAACTGCACTTATATATATAATTAAATACGATATTGATATAAAAAATCCACCTAAAACATCACTCGTGTAATGTACACCTAAATAAATTCGGCTAACTCCAATAGAGCATATCAAAATGCTTAATAGCACAATATAAATCCATTTAATATATTTATTTTTTACGTATTTATAAATCAAATATATTAAATAACCATAAAAGGCCATACTTATCATAGAATGTCCTGATGGAAAACTATACCCTGTTTCTTCAATTATTCTGTAATCTGTTGGTCTCGGTCTTTGTAATATTATTTTTAACAATTGATTTAATACAGTAATTATTACCAAATTTGAAAGTATTGATAATCCAATCTTTTTATCTTTTATTAGTATTAATAAAGTCATTGCCAATATTATTAAAAATATTGCTCCTCCAAAATTAGTAACAAATTTTGCGATTGGCGTTGCAAAATCAGATATTAAAAATTCTGACACTATTTTATATCCAATTATATCACCATTCAATATTTCTTTATTAAAAACATCTTCTGCTAGTGCTAGAAATCCAATTAAACAAATAAATAATATAATCCATTTTAAATTTTTTATAATAAATTCTTTTACTTTCATTTTTACCTCTTATAATTATTTTTTTAATAGTAATAATGTTCCTACAACTATTCCTATAAGTCCTATTATCGATTTTTTATTTAGCTTTTCTTTTAAATAGAAATATGAAAATGCTATTGTAATAAGGATACTTATGCAACTGTTTCTCCAGACACTCCTGGAACACTGGTTGTACCTGTAATTAATGCATACATATATAAATCTCTCCTTTATATATTTATAGTATTACTCTCAATTAATCTTTATGTACTATTTTATCTCATCTATATATACTTCTTTTACAATATTTCCATGTTCCTTTATAATGTTAATTAAATCATCAATTTTTAGCCATATAGTTGCTGTATTATCATTTGGATGAATTCCAATAATACCAGGCGCTTTTCTAAAATCCTCGTCTAGGTAAACTATTACTTTTTTATTTATATCATTCAAAATGCCAAGTGGAGTTACTGAACCTGGCTTTAGATTTAATATTTCCATCAAGTCTTCTTCAGATGCAAATCCCAGTTGCCTAGTGTTATTCTTTTTTCTAAACTCTTTTAAGTTTACTCTTTTGTTGCCTCTTACAGTTATTAAATAATAATTTTTCTTTTTATCATCACGAACAAAAAGATTTTTCGCATCTCCTTCTGGATATGGGATTTCTATATCATTAAGTTCAGACATACTATATACAGCTTTATGTTCTGTAATTTCATACCAAATATTTTTTTCTCTTATGTATTCGTATATTTGTTCTTTATTCATTATTTCATCTCACTTTTCTTGTAATGTTTAGTTTAAAACAGTTGTTTGTATTTTGTATTATATTTTAGAGGATGTCATGTCAATATATCTATTTTCATTCTTATACATAAAACAATCTTTATCATGTGAGTATATAACTCCTATTGCTTGTAGATACGAATATATTATTGTAGATCCTACAAATTTCATACCTCTTTTTTGTAAATCTTTTGAAATTTTATCAGATAATTCAGATGTTGTTTTATTAATTTCGTAAATAGTTTTTCCATTTGTAAATGTTATTAAGTAGTTATAAAACGAGCCATATTCATTTTGTATGTTTTTAAATATTTTAGCATTTTGTATACTAGCATTTATTTTTAATTTATTTCTAATAATATTTTCATTTAACAATAATTGCTCTATTTTAGAATTATCATAATTACAGATTTTATTAATATCAAAATTATCATAAGCTTTTCTAAAGTCTTCTCTTTTATTTAATACACATTCCCATGAAAGACCTGCTTGAAACGACTCTAATATCAGCATTTCAAATAAGTATGATTCATTAAAATTTGGTCTGCACCATTCTTCATCATGATATTTTATATATAACTGATTTTTTAGATTACACCACTTACATCTTTTTTTATTTTCCATCATATACTCCTATAAGGCTGTCCCGTTTTTTTGGAACAGTAAACTTGCTCATATCATTTTTTTCTAATTCTAGTAATTTTATTTTGTTTTTTATTCCTCCACCATATTCTCATAAAAATATTTCCAATTTGTGATTTATATACCTTTTTGTACATTTTTTAGCACATCCTTTTTCTTATTTTTATACAATACTTACATTATCACTTTATATTTTATATAAGTCAATACATATTCTTTATTATTTATTTAAACTTTTTTAAAAAATATTTACTTTTTATGTTGACTTTTTATAAAATGATGTGCTATAATTAGCCTTGTAAGTTGCTCAAGAGCACTTATATATTACTAGCCAAGACGCCTAACTTCGTTTTGGTGCAACAAAATACTTTTTATGAAAGGATGAAAGCAATATGACAAGAGGACCCACTTCAGCGATTGCTAAAAATTGTTTTTCTTACGCTATCTTCGCTGGCTGACCCGGCGCTCCGACGGCTAATCTGAAAAGTATGGAGGAATGTTCGTATGAACAAAACGCGGTATCCCTCTGGATTTACTTAGCAATATATGCTTTAAATTCAGAATACTCTAAATGAATCTACTTTTATCGGTCTTCGACCATTGCATTGGCTGTTTCTAGCCACATAAAGTAGCTTTCAAATGTATACGGAGACCGTAAGCGGCACCCAATATGGGTGCCGCTTCTCTTTTTGTTGTATAATAAAACATATGGCAAAGCCACTTTTCTTATTATACCTCTTCCGTAAAGTCCTTTCTCTTTCCTGAGACAATCTCATCATAAAGTTTTATTTTATAATTTAATCTATCTATTGTATCATTATATCTCAATGTATCTGGTGTAATATCATATTTTTTACTAACTTCTGCAATTGTCATTTTTCTCCCTCCATTATTACATATATCACTTTAACTTAGATACCTTTATTTTAAAGATACACTATTATTTATTATTAATGTACTATACACAAACAATATATCTTGATTAGAAAACTCAATATATCTATCTAGTATTTTAGGTGAAATATATCTTGTATCTACTAATGTAATTTTACTATATGATTTTACAAGTAACGGTATTAGACTACTTGCAAATGAATCTCTAAACACTATTAGTTCCCTCTTCTCTATGCTATTAGGATTTTCTATTACCATTAATGAAGTAGCACCTGATAAATATACATCATACTTATCAAGTCCATTTTTCTTAGCCATATCATAAATATTAGTTTGTTTATTTGTTTCATAATTATATACAGTGCAATTTTCTAAAATATCATTGGTTAATATTCTAATTTCATCATTTTGTTTGTCTACTGGTATCCTTCCTGAATACCCACCTTCAAAATTATCTACCTTAACATTTTCATATTTTAAATTTATATCTATATTCATTTTTTCTGCTATCTCATTTGCAACCTTTAATAAATTTTCTTGTTTCCAATGTGCATCTGTTTTGTAATAGTCTGATAATTCCATTTTATCAAAAATATTTATATACCTAGCAAATTTTAAATTTTGAGTTAGTGTATTTTCCATTTCTGTATAATCTATTTTTAAATTATTCTCATCTACAAAATAATTTTTGTCAGGTACAATCGTAAAATATGATTTGTTATTTTCTGTTAAATACATATCATGTATATAATTTAGCTTATTAGTAAAGTTATTAAGTGAGCTACTGTTAAGAGGATATATTTGTTCAATTATATAACCGTCATATACATACATGTCATTATAGTCTTTCTTTTTAAATACATTAAACTCTGTGTTAATTTTAAGTTTTCTAAAATCTTCTCTTTTCCAAAATTGATCAGTTGTATATTTATCAAATTTTTCAAAAAATGTTCCATCAAATAACTTAGAAACAGAAAAGCTTGGGAATTGTTCTAACTTTCTTCTTTCAGATATTGAAATGACATCATCTTTCTTTTCAATATTTATGATAAAAAAAACTATTATTATTGCTAGAAATACAATTGTTACTATAACATCCTTTATTTTATCGTTCAAATTATATCCTCCTTTCTAAAATCTAAAATACAAAAATGGGTTATATGAGTTGTCAATTAGATATGATGTAACAACAAAAATTAATACCACCATATATATAGGCTCTATTATGTTTATTATTTTATTTATCACACTATTTTTTCTTAATTTTTGTATTAATTCTTTTAAAACTGGTGTTGCACCTATAATTGCTGCTATTATAATTACCAGATAATTCTTTAAATAATATAATGTATAGCTATTTACAAAGCTTTCTCCATTTGCTCCAAATAAACCTGTTATATTTGTAAATGCTTCTTTCATTGTGCTTGCATTAAATATTATAAAACTTATCATAACAATTATTAGAACATATAGTCTTTTAAAAATACTTGGCAGTCTTTCTAAGTATTTAGATAAAAATAATTTTTCTATTATAAGAATTATTCCAAACATTAGGCCCCAAATTACAAAGTTCCAACTTGCTCCATGCCATATTCCTGTAAGAGCCCATACAATAAGCAAATTTCTTATTAATATCTTTTTTCCTTTTCTACTTCCACCAAGTGGAATATATACATAGTCTCTAAACCATGACCCTAAAGATATATGCCATCTTCTCCAAAACTCTGTTATACTTTTGGATATATATGGATAATTAAAATTTTCTAAAAAGTGAAATCCAAAAATTCTGCCTAAACCTATAGCCATATCTGAATAAGCAGAAAAGTCAAAATATACTTGTAGCATATAGCTTATCCCAAACATCCAATAAAATAGTACACTTTTTTCATTGGTAGAACTAAAAGTATTACATAATTCTCCTAGCATATTTGCAATTAGCACTTTTTTAGCAAGCCCTATAGTAAATCTTCTTGCTCCATATGCAAAATTTTCAAAGCTATGTTTTCTACTGCTAAGTTCTTTATCAATTGTTTCATATCTTACAATTGGTCCTGCTATTAGTTGTGGAAATAAAGATACATAAGTTGCAAGTTTTAATAGATTTTTTTGAACTGCTACTTTTTCTTTAAAAACATCAACTTCATAGCTTATAATCTGAAATGTATAGAATGATATTCCTATTGGCAATGCTATTCTTAGTAATGATAATTTTAGATTAAATATACTGTTTAAGTTTTCTATAAAGAAATCTGTATACTTAAATATTGTAAGTAAGCCAACATGTATAATAACTACAGTAATTAATAAAGCTTTGCTTTTATATTTGTTTATCAAAATTGCCCCAATATATGCGATTAGTATTTCTGCAATCATTAAAATTATATATTTAGGTTCACCATAAAAGTAAAATAGAATTGACGCTATAAATAGTATCAAATTTTTTAATTTTTTTGGTACTATAAAATATGCTACTATTACTATTGGTAAAAAATAATACAAAAAACTTATACTTGTAAAAAGCATTTTTCCTCCTATTAGCTAATAAAGCCTCCTATCTCGGAAGCTTTATTATTTATACTTTATTTAACAATCATTTCTGGTGGAAGTTCTATCTCTTCCTCTTCTGTTTTTGTAAGTTCTTTGCCTATTTTGTTATCTACATATTCTTTGAAAGCATTATATACTGGATCTGCCCACTCAGCACTTGACATTATCATAAATATAGTATTTTCATGATTTGTAATATACAATTTTTCAGCAGAAACACATATCCATTTTCTCATATCTAAGTTGTTAAGCATCTCTTGTTTCATTTTTTCAATATCTGCACCATCTTTTACTTTAACAGTAGCTAAAAGATATGCTTGTGCACTCATTAGTGGCTCAGATACTACTATTTTTTCAATATTATCAGTTGATTGTAATCCTGTATATGTTTTAACTTGATTTATATCACTGCTAGAGATTGTTGATGTTTCCAAGCTTGGCAATTGATCTCCAAGTTTACTATAAACTGCATTTATCATTTTTTTCATTTGTGATACAGTTTCAAGTTTTGAGTTATCGCTACTTTCTACTTTATTATTTTTTTGATTGTTAAAAACTACTACTCCAATAACAATTGCTATTATTAGAACAACTGCAATTATTATTCCTATTATCGTTTGTTTCTTCATAAAAAAATCCTCCTTAACATTTATTATATATTCATATTACCATACTTTATATTTTTACACAATATCTTTTTTATTACATTTTTATTACAAAATTAAGTCTGTTTTATGTGTTCAATCAATTGCAGTTCTATTTTGGTTATGATATAATTTAGCAAAAATGCTTTGAGGTGAGAACTTATGATAAATTTAAACATAGAACAAAATCCAGAATATGTTAACTCTTTTTTAGATTATTCTATTACCATTTTAAATAAATCTCCTAATTCTGTTAAAGAATATAACTATGATATAAATATGTTTCTTAAATATATGATGGTTCATTTTAATATGACAAATGAAACTGACTTTGAAAACATTTATATAAAAAATTTTACACTTGAAGACTTAAAAAGAATTAAACAAGATGATATAATGTCATTTGCCTCATATTTAGCCTTAAATAGAGGCTCAAAGCCTGCTACACGTGCAAGGAAGCTATCTACAATTCGTATTTTTTTTGCATACCTTACACAAAAGGCAAATATCTTAGAGATTAATCCTGCTCAGAATATAGAAACACCCAAAAAAGAAAAACGTATGCCTAAATATTTATCTCTTGAAGATAGTAAAAAGCTACTTGCCGTTTCTATGGATGAAAATGATGAAAATAAAGAACGTGACTATGCAATAATAACTATATTTTTAAATTGTGGGCTTCGTTTATCTGAACTTGTTGGAATTAATATTAAAGATATTGATTTTAGTGAATGTAAATTAAATGTTATTGGTAAAGGTAATAAAGAACGTACTATATATTTAAATAAGGCTTGTATAAACGCTATACAAGATTATTTAAAAGTTCGCCCTATTGGTAATGTAAAAAGCGATAATAAAAAGTCTCAGGATGCTTTATTTTTAAGTAAAAGGTATGAACGAATTAGTAGAAGAACTGTTCAGTACATTGTTAATCGTGAGCTATTAAAAGCCGGACTTGATACTACCAAATATTCTACACATAAATTAAGACATACTGCAGCAACTTTAATGTATCAATATGGAAATATAGATATAAGGGCTTTGCAAGAATTATTAGGACACGAAAGTATATCTACTACTGAAATATATACTCATGTTAATAACGAACAAGTTAGAAATGCTGTGGAATCAAATCCACTTGCAAATCTTTAGGAGGAAAACTTATGACAAATAAAATAATAAACGCCACACTTAATGTAATAATATTTATTGTTCCACTACTTATAATTCCTACTGGATATAGCAAAATTTCATATAATATTCTTAAAATATCTGTTCTTTTATTATGTGGCTTAATTTTGCTTATTACTTTAATAGTAAAAAGAAAAGAATTAAAATTTGATAATATAGATAAAACACTTTTGGTTTTGTATATACTAATTTTTTTAAGTACAATATTTTCTATTAATTTAAAAAGTGCAATATTGGGTGCTAAATACAGATACGAAGGCTTGCTTACACTTACCTGCTATTTTTTAACCTACTATACTTCTAAGTATTATTTTAAGCCTCATAAATATGTAGAAAAGTTTGCAATTATAGTTGTGTGGATTACCTCAATTATTGGTATTTTGCAATATCATAATTTGTTTTTTATATATAATATTTTTAAGATACCTCATGTTGCAAGCTTTGCCTCTTCAACATTTGGAAATACAAATTTCTTTGGTAACTTTTTAGCAATTATTGTTCCTACTTTTATGGCTCTTTATATTACTAAAAATAAAAAAGTGTATTTATTTACCAGTTATATATCATTTTTTGCAATGCTTGCAACAATAACCAGAAGCTCATGGGTAGGATTATTCTTTGCATCAATCTTTGGACTTATTTATGTTATAAAAAATAGAAACAAAAGCTTAATAAAAAACACTTTGCAAATTGTTATTGGTTTTATTATTATCTTTGTTATAGCTTTAAATTCACCAAAGTGGGTATCAAAGCTTCTTAGTAGTATAAACTTTCATAGTAATAGTAACATTGAAATTATTGAAAATGATTTATTACAAGATAGACTTGATATTATGAATGTTGAGTTGCAATCAGCATTAAAAGATAAAAATGTAAAAAATAGTTTCGGAAGCTATCGTATAGAAATATGGAATATCGTATTAGGAGTTATTCCTAAAGTTCCACTACTTGGAACAGGACCAGATACACTTGCATATTCTTTAATTAAGTATAGCACAAATGATGCTTTAGCTTATATAAAGGGTCATGGTCAATATATAGACAAAGCTCATAATGAATATCTGCAAGTTACTGCTACTATGGGCATTCCTGCATTAATCGTATATTTAATATTCTTAGGTCAAATATTAGTAAAGCAAAAAAATATGTTTAAAGATACTAGTTCATTTATATTAGTAATACCAATAATATCATATATATGCCAAGCTTTTTTTAATATCAGTACAATAGGCGTTGCACCAATCTTTTGGTGTATATTAGGTTTAATACAAAATATAGATGTTAAGAAAAAATTACAATAAAAAAGAATTTCTATTCAGCATATGCTGGGTAGAAATTCTTTTTTTCACAATAATATTGGCTGTATTTGTTCTTTTTCTAGTGCATCTTCTAGTGTAGGAATAATATATTTTGGATCGAATACTAATGAACGTGGTTTGGTAATTGGATTATCTTGCCTAAATGGTACAAAGAAAAAATGTTTTCTATTTAATAATTTACCAATATTTTCTGCTGCACCAGATAATCCGTCATTAGTTGAAATAGCAATAACTAATGGATTTCCGATTTCTAAGATGTGATTTTATTGCCATTGTTGCAGGTGTATCTGTAATTCCTCCTGCTACTTTTGCAATTGTATTTCCTGTTGCTGGTGCTACTATCATAATATCTGTCATATTTTTTGGTCCTATAGGCTCCGCATCTTGAATTGTATGAATAATCTTTTTCTTAGTTATGTTTTCAATTTGATTTATAAAATCAGAAGCAGTTCCAAACTTCGTATCCATTTCATATGCATGATTAGACATTATAGGGACTACTTCTGCATCTTCTTTCATAATATTTTCAATTTGTAATATTGTATTTTTGAATGTACAAAAAGATCCTGTTAATACAAATCCAACTTTTTTTCCTTTTAATTTCAAAATTTCACCCTCTTTCTATTATGCATTAATATATAATATGAAATTATGTAAATTTTGAAATTGATTTTTTAAAATTGCATATAAATTTTATTCAAACATTTTTCTAACCTTTGGTAACAAATAATGACTTCCATTTTTATTTTTTACATCTTGTATCATGTTAATTATTAACAATTGTTCGCTACTTCTATCAGTTACTCTAAAACAGTTAAACCATCCTATTTCTGTTCCATCTTTATCATCTTGTGATGATTTTATTTCTGCTGTTCCTGTTTTACCTGCAATAGTTATTCCATCTATTTTAGCTTCATGGGCTGTTCCATTTTCGTCTTCAACAACCTGTATCAAATCTTCCTTTATTTCATTTGCAGCTTCTTTTGAAAACGCATTTTGAATCCAATATTCCTTTTTATCCTCACTACTATATTCAATATATGGTTTTATCATATTTCCATCATTTACAAAAGCTGAATACATTGATGCCATATGTAAAGGATTAATTAGTAACTTTCCTTGTCCATACCCAGTATCTGCTAGTTGAATTTCAGAACTAAATTTATTATTACTACTAAATTTAGATTGCTCCATATATTTTATATTTGGTATGTCTTGATTAAATCCAATGTTTAAAAGTTCTTTCGCTAAAAGATCATCACTAATCTTTAAAGCTGCTTTTGCAAAATATATATTGTCAGAGTATATTAAAGCATTCTTTAAATTAGCTGTTTCCCTGTAGTTTTGTAATGTTGATATTTTGTAATCTCCCCACTTATCATTTTTTTGCCAATTTAGCCCGCTTTTTCCGAAATCTTCATCTGCGGTAAATTTACCAGTTGTAAGTCCAATTGCTCCAATAATTGGTTTAAATGATGAGCCTGGAACCCATGTACTTTGGTATCTACAAAATAAAGGATTGTTTTTATCATTGTTTATTTTTTCCCATTCATCACTTGAAAATCCAATTACAAAATCATTTGGATTATAGCATGGCGTACTTACCATGGCTAATATTTCTCCTGTTTTTGGATTTATTGCAACAGATAGTCCGTTATCTTCTTTTAATTGATTGTATATTTTTGTTTGAATATTAATATCAATTGTAAGTTTAACATTAGCTCCATCTTTCTTTTCAATTTTTGCTATTGTTTTTTTCTTGTTTTCATTAGCATCTACAATATATATTTCGGTTTCATTTGTTCCTCTTAATTTATCTTCATATATTTTTTCAATACCAGTCTTTCCAATTATACTATTAGATGTATAACCTTTTTCCTTGTTTTCTGTAAGTTCTTCGCTATTAATTGTAGTAGCATATCCTATTAAATGAGAACAAATCTCATTATATGGATAAACTCTTGCATTTTCACTTGATATCATTATTCCTTTTATTTGTAAAAGCTGATTTTCAATTTTTTCTTCATCTTCATTTGACATTGTTTTTATTGGTACAAACTCATCTTCATTTGCAACTTTTAGTTGTTCTTCAATAAAACTTGTTGATACATTTAGTAATTTAGATGCATCTTTTATTGCTGATTCCTTTTCTTTAATCTTTCCAGGTACAAAACCTACAACACTTACTGTTCCTTGTTCTGCTAGTATATTGTTATTTCTGTCTAATATTTTTCCTCTTTGGCTTTCATTTATTTCTACTCTTATTTTATCATCATCAGATAAGTCTGGATATATTAATGACGAATTCCAATTAATATAATAATTTTCATTTTTTATTATATATGAAACCTCATTAAAAAAGCTTATATTTCCAGCAATAGTATCCATTTCGACTTGATATTTTATTTTGTTTTCATCTTTATTTACTACAATTGTTTTTAAATTTATGTTTTTTACATTAATTCCCTCATATATGCTTTTATTTCTTTGAATAAATTTTTCTTTTGACACTTGTAATTTACTTTCATCAGATAATAATTCATACATTTCATCATATTTTTGTTTCTCTATGTACCCCATATATTCTTTTAATAAATCTTTTGCTTTATCTGGTTTTATGTTATTTATAAAAAAATATATAGCAATAATAATAACAATAAAGAAAATTATAAGTATTATACCATTTTTTTTGCTTTTCTTTTTAGCCATAAGTAAACCCCTTTACATTAAATAAAAGCCATAGATAATATTTCCATGGCTTCATATAACTATTTAGATACTAAATCTCTTGTATCTCTTGCAATCATTAATTCTTCGTTTGTTGGTATTACAAATACCTTTACTTTTGAATCTGGTGTAGAAATCTCAACTTCTTTTCCTCTGCAATTATTTTTCTCGTCATCAATCTTCACACCTAAGAAACCTAAATATTCACAAATTTGTTTTCTAGCATCAATTCCGTTTTCTCCAACTCCACCAGCGAATGTAATAACATCTACTCCATTCATTTGAGCTGCAAATCTTCCAATATATCCAGCAACTTGGTATACGAAATTATCAATTGCAAGTTTTGCTCTTTCATTTCCTTCTTTTATTGCTACTTCAATGTCTCTATCATCAATACTAATTCCAGATAATCCTAATTTACCAGATTTTTTGTTTAATATTGTATCCATTTCTTGTGGTGTTAATCCTTCTTTTTCCATTAAGAATGTAACTAATGATGGATCAATATCTCCTGATCTTGAACCCATAGGAACACCTGCAAGTGGTGTTAATCCCATAGATGTATCAACTGATTTTCCATCTTTTACAGCACATAGGCTTGCTCCTTGACCTAAATGGCAAGTAATAATTTTTAAATCTTCAACAGGTTTATTCATTATTTCTGCAACTCTCTTAGATACAAATCTATGAGATGTTCCATGAGCACCATATTTACGAACTTTGTATTTATCATAATATTCGTAAGGAATTGCATACATATATGCTTTCTTGGGCATTGTTTGATGAAATGCTGTATCAAATACAACAACATTTGGTTTTGATGGGAATGCTCTTTGGCATGCATAAATTCCTTGTAAATGTGCTGGATTATGTAGTGGTGCGAACTTTATTGCATCTTCTATTCCTTTAATTACTTCATCATCAACTAATACAGACTCTGTGAATTTTTCTCCACCGTGTACTATTCTATGACCAATTGCATCTATTTCGTTTAGGTCTTTAATAACTCCATATTCTGGATGTAATAATTGTTCTACAACTAATTCCATTCCTTCTTCATGATTAGAAATTTTCTTTTCAATCTTATGTTTTTCTCCATTTACAGTATGTGTTAAGAAAGAACCCTCTAATCCAATTCTTTCTAGATACCCCTTTGCCATAACATTTTCATCTTTCATATCAATTAATTGATATTTTAATGATGAACTTCCACAGTTTACAACTAAAATTTTCATAAAATCCTCCCAAAAATTATTTTTATATTATTAATTTTGTTCTGAAGCTTGAACAGATGTAATTGCAACAACTCCAACAATATCATCTGCTGAACAACCTCTTGATAAATCATTTACTGGCTTTGCAATTCCTTGACATAAAGGACCATAAGCATCTGCTTTAGCAAAACGTTGTACTAGTTTATATCCAATATTTCCAGCATTTAGGTCTGGGAATATTAATGTATTTGCTGTTCCATTTAATGTACCATTTGGAGCTTTTGATTTTGCAATTTCTGGTACAATAGCTGCATCCAATTGTAATTCCCCATCACATTTAAGGTCTGGTGCTTTTTCTTTTAATAATTGTGTTGCAGATACAACTTTTTCTGTTAATTCTGAATGTGCACTACCATATGTAGAATATGAAAGCATTGCAACTTTTGACTCTTTTCCTGTTAGTTTATTAAAACTCTTGCTTGATGAAATTGCAATTTCTGATAAATCATCAGCTGATGGATTTTCAACTAGACCACAATCTCCAAATACAAATGTTCCATTTTCTCCATATTCACAATTTGGAACAATCATTAAAAAGAATGCTGATACAAGCTTTGTACCTGGTGCTGTTTTTAATATTTGAAGCGCTGGTCTTAATGTATTTGCTGTTGAATGACAAGCACCTGAAACTAAACCGTCTGCATGTCCTTGTTTTACCATCATTGTTCCAAAATACATATTATCTTTCATATATTTTTTTGCATCATCAATTGTTATTCCTTTTGCTTTTCTTAATTCATAAAAGCTATTTACATATTCATCATATTTTTCTGATGTTACAGGATTTATTATTTGAATACCTGAAATATCTATGTTATGGCTACTAGCCAAACTATTTGCTTCATCTGGATTTCCTATAAGGATTATTTTTGCAAATCCTTCCTTTGTAACCTTAGATGCAGCTTCTAATACTCTTACATCTTCACTTTCTGTTAAAATAATTGTTTTTATGTTTTGTTTTGCTCTATTTTTTATATCATCAATAAAAGACATCTTATACCTCCTTAATTTGCAATACTTAAACAACACATATATTATATAAGTATTTTAAGAAAAGTACAAGATGTTTTGTAAAATTATTTTTTCTATTAATCTACCGTGCCAAATTTACTAAAAGGCCATATTCTACATAGCACTCTGCCTTCAACCTTTTCTATCGGTATACAACCAAATGCACGCGAATCCATACTGTATTCTCTATTATCACCCATCACAAATAAATATCCATCAGGAACTACCAATTCAT
The DNA here is from genome assembly GCA_934121885.1 of uncultured Clostridia bacterium. GTDB lineage: Bacteria > Bacillota > Clostridia > TANB77 > CAG-508 > CALXVA01. The sequence continues at coordinate 45,127 of CAKOVH010000003.1, forward strand.
TAAATGTACCTGTTTTTGTTTTTACACCATTTGGCAAATAACTTTCATCTAACAAATTTCCGTCTATATATACATTTCCATTTTCATCTATGTATACATACTCTCCTGGAAGTCCAATAACTCTTTTTATATAGCTTTCCTTAGTAAGTTCTAACACATAATATGAGAATTTTTCTAATGTTCCATTTATGTTATTATTATACTCTGCTACTGGATTTGAAATATCCGCTTCATTAATTTCAAATTTCTTTTTACTTGGAGCCTCAAAAGTTATAATATCCCCTCTATTAATTTTTGAATTGGTTGTTCTCATCCATCTATTTAGTAATAATTTATCACCATTTTCAAGCGTAGGCTTCATAGATTCTTGATTAACAACTGTTGGTGTAATTACATAAAACCTAATAACAAGTGCCAAAACTATTGCAACTATAATACAAACAACCCATTCTATAATATCTTTTGTTTTCTCATTCATTAATTCTATTCACTCTTTCTTTTTTACTATATATTATCATAGTGATATTTATCATTCAAGAGTAATTTTAATATTTTGCTTTTATTAATTATAAAAAGGTGTATAAAATCCCATGTTTGTGTTATTAGAAGGAAATGTATTTGATATTGTTACAAATTTAATTGAATAGATATCTGCATACACTGTAGTATTGCTATCTAAAGATCTTAGCAAAATATAGCTTGCTCCTACATCTTCTAATATTCCTATTCTATCTGTTAAATTATTAGTTCCTATTAAAAACTCAACTCTTACCAACTTTCCTATTTGCTGTCTCAAAAATGCGGGTGTATATATGTTATTAGTAAGTATCTCTGGTGAATTATCATTTGTAACAACATGTTGTCTACTTGTATCTTTTTCCATATAATTCTCCTCTCTTTTATTAGGTATCAGCATAGATTGTAGTTGGCCTATAAAAGCAATGCTGTCCTATTCGTGTATGAAACGTTCCTGAACCATTATACGGAAATGTACTACTACAATTCGGATTAAATGGATTCAAATACCATAAGCATTCTCCAATTTCATTTAACTTGTTTCCAGCTAAAGCCCAGTCTGCTATATTATAATGAATCTCATTTGGAACCATATTATATATATTTTGTGGGTTATATGCATAATTTATTGTCTCTCTTGCACAATCAAATTGTCCTGTCTGAAAAAATATATTACGGATATTTCCTCCTTGTGATACTCTAGAATATTCACCTTCTGATGCATTTACTCTGTTCATAATAACTGTTGCAACTGCTTTCATTCCGATTATCTCCGTTCTCCCCCTGCTTCACACTGCACAATTCTTGCTAATAATTCTCTATCTGAATAGGCCAACAAACTCACCTCTTTCATAAATTATATTATGAAAAAAGTGAGTTTGTTGTGAATTGATTTTATTTAGTTTTACATTTTTTCAGGTGCACTAAATCCTAATAAATCTATACCATTTTCAAAAATTTTCTTTAGTAATATAAGTAATGTTATATTAGACTCAAGTCGCTGTGAATCTCCTTGTAATATTTTTATTTTTTGATAGTAACTATTAAAATTATTTGCAAGTTCATATAAATATGTACATATTTTAGATGGTGCATCTTCTTTATAGCTTTCTTCTAATATTTGACTATATTTTGAAATAGTTAATAATATTTCTTTTTCTATATTCTCTTTTGGAGCAAGTATTCTTTTTTCTTTAAGCTCATTGTTTTCGAAATATTTATTTAATATTGACTTAATTCTTACAAGTGTATATAAAATATATGGACCAGTTTTTCCTTCAAAAGATGTAAATTTGTCTACATCAAATATGTAGTCTTTAGAAATTTGATTAGATAAATCAGCATATTTTAGTGCTGCAAGTCCAACAATTTTTGAAATTTCTTTTTTGTCCTCATCTTTCATCTCTTTTGTATTGTCCATTTTCAAATACACTTGATTATTAATTTCTTCTATAAGACTTTCAAGTCTCATAACGCCACCATTTCTTGTTTTAAATGGTTTTCCATCTTTTCCATTCATAGTACCAAATCCAAGAAATACAAGATTAGTATTATCATCTACAAGTTTAGCTTTTCTTGCACATCTAAATACTTGTATAAAATGTAATTCTTGTCTTTTATCTACTACATAAATTATCTCATTAGGACTAAAATCCATTTGTCTTTGCATTATTGTTGCTAAATCGGTAGTTTGATAGCAAGAAACTCCACCAGATTTTAATACCATACATGGATTTATTGTTGTTATATCCTCTGGTTCTTGTACATCTACAACCATAGCTCCATCACTTTCATATATTATTCCTAGGTCTTGCATTTTATTTACCATAGGTTTTACGTATTTTTGTGAATCACTTTCTCCAAGCCACAAATCAAAGTGTACATCCAATTTTTTATAGTTTTCCTTTAAATCTGCAACAGATATCTCTACAATTTTTTTCCATAAATCGTAATATCCCTTTTTATGTTCTTGTAAATATGCAGTATTTCTTCTAGCATTTTCTTTATACTCATTTGCTTTTTCAATTTCTTCTTGTGTTGCGTTTTCAGAAACTTTAGTTTTTGCACTTGCACAAGGATATATTTCTTCTAAATCTGTTACTGTAAATAATGCTTCTTTTGGATATTCTCCTTCAAAGTTCTCATTAAAATAATCCCATTCAGGATGTCTAACTTTTAATTCTTCAATTACCAATCCCATTTGAAGACCCCAATCTCCAAGATGCACATCTCCAATAACTTTATTTTCAAAGAATTTATGTATTCTTTTTACACTCTCTCCTATAATTGCAGGTCTTAAATGTCCAACATGTAATGGTTTTGCAATATTAGGTCCACCATAGTCAATAACAACAGTTTTATCATTTTCCATTGTACAACCAAATTTTTCATCATTTATAATATCATTACAATACTTTGTTAAATATTCTTTAGATATATTAAAGTTTATAAATCCTGGTTTTACAGCCTCAATACTTTCAAATTCTTCGCATTCTTTGCATTTTTGAGCAATTTCTTCTGCAATAATAATTGGAGCTTTTTTATATTCTTTTGCAGCCATAAGAGCACCATCACATTGAAATTCGCATAAGTCTGGTCTGTTTGAATTAATTACTCTTCCATATTTACTATTGTAACCACATTCTTCAAACGCATTTTCTATTTTTTCTTGTAATAAATTTATACATTTTTTCAATTATAATTCCCCTACCTTTATTTTAACCTAGATATTATAATAACATTTTTTATATGTTTTTTCAACCTAGTTTAAATATTTTCATGAAAAAAGCACCGCAGTTGCGATGCTTTTTTTGGTTAACTAAGCTAAACAGAATTTATCATTCTTTTGTCAAAAGAGCAACTAAACCAAGTTTAAGTCCTTTTTCTGTTACTTTTCTGACATAGAATGATGCCTTTGTTCCTTCATGGATATGTGGAACTTCATTTGGAACGTCTACTATTCCTGAGATTGCTGGTGTTACTTCAACATAATACCCATCACAGTCCTGCACAGGTAAGCATATTGTTCCAATGCATACGTCTCCACTTTTAGTGGCTACCGTATCAAACTCCAAAGTTTTGAACGCATCTTTTCGAGATAGCGTTATTCTGTAATTTTCTTTAGGCGTTTTTATTTCCGTAATTTTCACCTTTATTGTATCCCCAACAGAAAAATATTTTTTAAGATTTTGGATACGACAGAGTGAGCAATACGAAATCGGAACAAATCCTATAACACCATTCCCGATGTCACAGAATAATCCATAATCATATATGGCCGTTATCTGTACTCGCACATTTTTGTTTGCCTTTGAAGTTATTTGTTTATATGCTTCTTTGATGGTTTTTCTTCGAGAGAGTACATAAATACCAGATGATATTCCCATAATCTTTGCCGTTATCTTTTTTCCAACAATTGAGGAAATCTGATATGGTGTAAGAGTTGTATCTCCATAAGGATACGTATACTCATAGATAGTTGCTTCCCTTTCAGGAATAATTCCTATCTTTCCACCACCCAGGTAGACAAATAAACAGCCAAGTTCTTTGTCATACCGAACTACTCTACCAACGCATATTTTTCCAACTTCAAGATTCTGAGCATTGTGAAAATTTGCCAGCCCTTCAGGGCAAAGTTTAAATTCTGCCATAGTTTTTTCCTCCTGTAACATATGGTCTTCCAAAGTTAACATTATCAGTTTAACATAAATTTGTATAAAAATCAAGTCTTGCTCTTTTTAATTACTTACAACATAATACTATCTATTATTTTTTAGTTATTAATTGCTACACCATTTACATATAATTTATATCCATTAAAATCAATATTACTGTAGCTTGAATCGCTATCATTTAGAGATGTTACATAACTATCTCCTGTTAATTTTATCTTTGATGTTTTATCTAGAACAAGTTTTATATTTTTAGCAGTATTATCTCCATTAATTGTTCCTTCATAATATGAACTTTCATTCATTTCCATTTCTAGAGTAGAAATAGAATCCACCGAAATATTTCCTATAGCACTTTGGTTATTCATAACTAATGTAACAATTCCTCCATTTGATCCGCTTTTTCCCCAAGCTCCTTTCTCAGCTCTTAAAAAGTATCCATTTTTATCATTGTTTGTTATTGTATTGTTACTCAAATTAATTGTTGCTTTAGCATCATTTACAGTTATATCAGCAGTAGAATAGATAGTAGGCGAACCTTGACCATTTGTTGTATATGTTCCTTTGTCTACAGTAACTGTTCCTCCTCCACGATCAGTTCTTATTGCAGCACTTGAAGTACCACTTGTAGTAATTGTTAAATTAGTTGCTTTGGTTATGCCTCCCCCAGTAGTCATTATTCCTCCTGCATTATCTCCTGTTGTTGTAATTTTAGAATTACTAATTGCAATAATAGCTGAATTATTTCCATAAAAACTACTGCTGTCTCCTCCATCAGAATCTCCTGTTTTTTCTACAGTACTATCAGATATTGTTGCTTTTATCTTCCCATTTATTAGCATTGCATTTTCATCAGAATTTGATGATGTAACTGTTTCTCCTGTTATTGTTGTATCTTCTGTTATTTCTTTTACCCCAGTATATGATACTGAACTGCCCATATTTCCAGAAGGCTTTTTAGTATCATCTCTTTCCATCATACCATCTGTCATTTTACTATTACTTGTATTTAAAAAATAATTATTGGTTAGATATATATCTAATACTGTAAGTACTGATGTAAGAATAACTATGCTTATAATCAAAATTATTATTTTGTTTTTATTTGTGAATACTTCTTTTACAGTAATTTTATTGAACTTTGATATAATTAAATATACAAGAGATATAGATAATATTAATCCTTCAGCACCAAATACAATATAATATACATATGATAAGTTGTTTTGTTTTTTATCTAATTCTTTCATATCTTGGTTATCTGGCATTTCTGTTGGTTTCTGCATATCCCCTTCATTATTACTTTCACCCTGCTCAATACTTTGATTGTTTTTTGTGGTTGTACTATTACTTTTTGCATAATTCATTGTAAAGAACATAGCATATACCATAAGCAATATTAATGCAATCATTAAAATGTTTTTTAAAGTTCTTTTCATATATTTTTTCCTCCTTTAAATATTTATTGCTTATAATATATCTCCCAATTATTGAAATTTTATTGAATTTTGCTTTTTTATTAATTTAAAAATTTCCATTACAATAATGACCGGAATTGTTAATATTAATAAGATAATTATTTGTCTTCCACTTATTACTGAAAGTTTAAATATACTTGCTAAAGACTCATTTGTTACAATTAATATTTGAATTAAGGTTGTAATAATAATTGACGCTATCAAAAAAATGTTATTTTTAATTGGTATTTTAAATATAGATAAATTTTCACTTCTACAATTAAATATATGAATATTTTCAATAAATACCATTAATGTTAATAATAATGATCTAATCGTTGTTATATCATATTGCTTTGTTTTTGTTATATATATATACATAATAAATTCAATAACTGCCATTGTAACTGCAGAAACAGCTATTTCTATTATTAAGAGTTTATTAAATATTACTTCTTTTTTTCTTTTAGATTTTTTATTCATTACATCTTCTATATCTTTTTCAAAAGCTAGTGCATCTCCTTGTATACCATTACTAATTAAATTTAGCCATAAAAATTGTATTGCAAGAAGCGGTATTGGCAAGCCTACAATTATAGAAAATATAAATAATATGATCTCTGAAAATCCTGTAGATAGTAATAGATAAATAACCTTTCTAATATTGTTATAGGCTCGTCTTCCTTCTTCAATTCCGTGAACAATGCTAGAAAAATTATCATCTACAATTATCATACTTCCAGTTTCTTTTGCAATATCTGTTCCACTTCCCATAGCCACACCAATATCTGCAGCTTTTAGTGCCGGAGTATCATTTACCCCATCACCAGTTACTGCAATAATCTCGCCCTCACCTTTTAACTTTTCTACTATATTTAATTTATCCATAGGAGTAACACGAGAATATACATCCTCAATTTCTAGTCTCTTGGCAATAGCTTCTGCTGTAAGTTTATAGTCTCCTGTAATCATAGTTATTCCAATTCCAGCTTTTTTACATTCATATATAGCATTTACAACATCCTCTCTAATAGGATCAACAAAAGCTACCATTCCCATGTATATTAGTTTTGGAATATCATCTTGAGTAAATTTATCATTTTGAAATTTTATATTATTCTTTTTAGCCAAAGCTATAACTCTAAATCCTTGGCTTGATAATTCATCTGCTTGATCTATAATTTTATTATAATCCAAATCTACAATTTCACCTTTGTATAACATTGTTGTACAAAACTCCAAAACTTTTTCTATTCCGCCTTTCATTGCTACATTAATTTCTCTGTTTTCTTCATATAATACAGATGAATATTTAAGTCTTGATTCATATGGTATCATATCAATAATATGATTTTCTTTTTTTACCTCCATCTTATATCCAAGTGCTAAAAACGCAATGTCTATTGCATCACCATGATATTTCCATTTTCCGTTTTCATGTAATAGGCTTGCCTCATTTGCTAAAACTCCAAGTTTAGCAATTTCTTTCATTTGTTCTATACTATTATTAGAAATATCGTTTTCCGCTTCATAACTTCCGTTATCATTGTGTCCTGCTCCTGTAATATAAATCATATCTCCACTGGGAAGCACAATTTTTTTTGCCGTTTGCTCATTAACTGTTAATGTTCCTGTTTTATCTGTTGCAATTCTTGTACAACTTCCTAAACTTTCAACAGCATTTAATTTTTTAACAATAACATTCCTTTTAGCCATTTTTGAAGCGGCAATAGATAAAACAATAGTCATTGCAATTGTTAATCCTTCGGGTATTGCAGAAACAGTTAATGCTACAACAGTTGATAATATATCTGAAAATGCGTATCCTTTAATATACAAGAAGATTGATATTAAACTTGCAAGAATAATAAATCCTACACTAATTTGTTTTGTAAACTTATCCATTTTTACAACTAGTGGAGATTTTGTTTCTTCTCGTTCTATAACACTTTTAGCTATCTTTCCAAACTCCGTATTTTTTCCAATTCCAACTACTATTCCTTTAGCGCGTCCTTTTATTATAATAGTTCCAGCATATACTAAATCTTTTCTATCTAATAAGTCTCCTGTTTCATCTTGACTATCAGCATCTTTTGTTTTTGTAACAGATTCTCCTGTAAGTATAGATTCATCTACTAATAACTCATATGTTTCTATTAATTTTAAGTCTGCTGGTACTTTATCCCCAGACTCTAGTAATACAATATCTCCTAAAGTTATATCTTCTGAATCTATATTTTTTACTAAATCATCTCTAATAACTTTTGACTTAATTCGTATTAAATTTTGTAATGTCTGACTATCTTTTTCAGCTTTCCATTCTTGGTATGTTCCAATAATAGAATTTATAAAAATAACAGCTAGTATAAAAAAAGAATCAGCATAATTTTTAGTTATAATGGAAAGAATAACAGAAACAAATAATATTAAAATAATTGGACTTTTGAACTGTTCTACAAAAGTCTCAAATAATGTTTTCTTTTTTGCTTTTGGTATTAAGTTTTTTCCATTTATTTTTATTCTTTTTTGTGCTTCTTCTTGAGTTAAACCTTTTTTACTACTATTAAAATATTTAAAAACTTCATCAATGCTAATATTCCACATAAAAATCTCCTTTTTTTGTATTATTTACAATTTCAAAAATTTTTATGCTCTTTAGTATTAAAACTATTGGATAATTATTATAATATATGCTAAAATATGTACTGAATTTTATTAAGGAGGATTTACTATGAATGAATATATGAAACTTGCAAAAGAAGTGGCCGAGAAAGGAATAACTAACAAAGAAGGAGGTCCTTTTGGAGCAATTATAGTTAACTCAGAAGGCGAAGTTATTTCTACTGGAAATAATCAAGTTTTAAAAAATAATGATCCAACTGCACATGCCGAAATTGTTGCTATTCGTAACGCATGTTCAAAGCTAAATACTTATGATTTATCAGATTATATTTTATATACATCATGTGAGCCTTGTCCTATGTGTTTATCTGCAATCATTTGGGCTAATATAAAAGATGTATATTATGCTTGTACTAGAATAGATGCAGAATCTATTGGTTTTAGAGATAATATGATATATGATTATTTAGCAGGAAATAAAAATAACATTATTAAACTACACCCTTTAGATAGAGATGCTTGCATAGATATATTTAATAGGTATAAAGAAGAAAATAATATAATATATTAAAAATATAATGGAGCTTAAATATATAATTATTTATAAATTACATATCTAAGCTCCATTTTTTTGATGTTATTTAGAATTTAATTTTGCCAATTGTTCTGAATGTTTATTAAGTGTATCCTCTAAAATTGATATTTTTACTGAATGAAATTGTAATGTTCTTTCTTCCTTATCTAGCATTTTATCATTTGCTGTAATTTTTTCTTGATTTGCAACAACAGCATCGAATAACACTGAAATTTTATTTGCAATACAATCCTCTATTATTACCATAGATCTTTGTAAATCATCTAGAATACGTGTATGGTTATCAAGTATGTTTCTTATATCTTTTAGTTCTTTTGAATGTTCATTTTGTACTCTTTTTAATTCTTTGATATCAACTTTCATATTCTCAATGTCTTTTCCTTGTTTGTCCTGAATTCTCTTTAGTTCTTCGATATCTTTTCCCTGTTTTGCTTGAATTGCTTTTAATTCTTCGATGTCTTTTCCTTGCTTTGCTTGAATTGCTTTTAGTTCTTCAATGTCTTTTCCTTGCTTTGCTTGAATTTCTTTTAGTTCTTCAATGTCTTTTCCTTGCTTTGCTTGAATTTCTTTTAGTTCTTCAATGTCTTTTCCTTGCTTTGCTTGAATTTCTTTTAGTTCTTCGATGTCTTTTCCTTGCTTTGCTTGAACTTCTTTTAGTTCTTCGATGTCTTTTCCTTGCTTTGCTTGAATTTCTTTTAGTTCTTCGATGTCTTTTCCTTGCTTTGCTTGAACTTCCTTTAGTTCTTCAATGTCTTTTCCTTGCTTTGCTTGAATTGCTTTTAATTCTTCAATGTCTTTTCCTTGCTTTGCTTGAACTTCCTTTAATTCTATCAAATGTTTTTCCATATTTTTCACCTCCTTTTTAATAACGGAATTATAACATTAATAAAATAAAATCGCAATAAAAAATAGCATTTTATTTTATTTTGTTGTATAATATCTAAAATTTAATTAAAAGGACTTAAATATGATATTAAAGTATAAAATTAAAGAAACTGACACATATATAATTATAAAAGATGTATTAAAATCATACTTTCAGATTTCTGACAGATTACTTTTAAAATTAAAAAGAGAGGAAAAAATATTTTTAAATTCTAAAAAATCATACATTTATTCTAGTGTAAAAGCAAACGATATAGTAGAGGTGTTTTTAGATTTTGACGAGGATAATTCAAATATAATTCCGACAAAAATGAACTTAGATATCTTGTATGAAGATGAGTGTTATTTAATAATTAATAAGGCTCCAGGAATACCTGTTCATCCATCTATGGACCACTTTACAGATAGTCTTTCAAATGGTATTAGATATTATTTCGATTCTATAGGAATTAATAAAAAAATTAGACCAGTTAATCGCTTGGATAAAGATACTTCAGGTATCGTTATATTTGCTAAAAATGAATATGTACAAGAATGTCTTATAAAACAAATGCAAGCAAATACTTTTCATAAAGAGTATATAGCAATTTGTGAAGGACACTTTAATGAAAATAGTGGCATTATAGATGCTCCTATTGCCAGGAAAGAAAATAGCATTATTGAAAGATGTGTTAACTTTAATTGTAGTGAAAATGCAATTACTGAATACGAAGTATTACAAGAAAGTGAAAATATATTTTCTCCTTATTCTGTAGTCAAGTGCATTTTAAGAACTGGTAGAACACATCAAATACGTGTTCACATGCAATATATAAATCACCCTATTTTAGGAGACACATTATATGGAAAGCAATCTAATTTAATTAATAGGCAAGCTTTACATTCTTATAAAACTAGTTTTATTCATCCTCTTTTAAGAAAAAAAGTAGAATATATTGCTCCAATTCCAGATGATTTATTGCAATTAATTAACGAAAAAAGATAGGCTTAAACCTATCTTTTTACATTTATACAAGTAAATCTGTAAGCCGGGTTCTGTCTAGAATAGTCATTTATCTATTACATATATTACTATATGTCTCATGCCACCAAATTAAGAAGACGACGAGCAGTCTTAACCTTCTTGTCTCGGTGTTGCTCCTGATGGGGTTTACATTGACCCAGAATGTCACCATTCCAGCGGTAAGCTCTTACCTCACCTTTTCATCCTTACCTATTAATAGGCGGTTATTTTCTGTTGCACTTTCCTTAAGGTTACCCTCACTGGACGTTATCCAGCATCATTGCTCTATGGGGCCCGGACTTTCCTCGTACGCTGCCTTTCGGCATTGCTATACGCGACTATTTAATTTACTCTTTTTATATTTTACAACATACATACCAAATTGTCAAATTTTAATCTATAGCATCTAACTCTTGCATAAGGTTTTTATAATTTATATAAAAAACTTTTTTATCTGCTTTATCAGTTGTTTTCTGTATTTCATTTAATAGTATATACGCTTTATTGATGCTATTTGTACCAGATTTATCGTTTGAACGGTTATTAACAATATTCATATATGAAGCCTGTGCTAATTTTAATTTTTCATTAATCTGTGTCCATTTGTCATTATACTCTGCTAGAGCATATGCATATAATATATTTGATTTTGTTTCTAATATATAAATATTAGTTGTATTGTCTGAATAATTTTTCATATATGAAGCAAGTAAACTATATAAATTTGCTAGTTCTCCCATTGCCGTTTCTTTATGTTTACTTTCTAATGCTTTTGTTACATTATCTAATGTACTTGTATATTTTAAAAGATTATCCTTATTAACATTCAAACTGTTTAAATCTATAAGGACGGTAGTCCATGTTGAATACATTTTTTCTACTTCTTTTTTTATATAATCCCAGTCTATACTATCTCCTGTATTTACAAGAATACTACTATATTCAATATTTATGCTTGTTGTATTTATTGAATTGCTTTGACTTTTTCCACTTTCACTACTTTTAGATTTTTGTTCATCATTGTTTGAGCTTTGACTTTGGCTTTCTTCATATGAGCTAGAATCTGTTTTATCATCCTTTTTTTCAGTAACGCTTTGTTCAACCACTTTATAATTGGCATAATTTATGTTATTAAACTTATTCATTAATAAAATTACAGTTCTGGCTAAATAGCTGATTTCTTCATCTGCTTTAGACTTTAGTGAAGATGTATCATCTTTAGGTGTTTTATTTGTACTATATACATAAACTCCTCCAAATGCAACTAATAATACTGCAATAATTATTATAATATATTTTTTCATTAAAAATACAATCCTCCGTTTAGAAATATATTTTTATTTTATTATTCCAAAAAAATTACCTTTTATTCTCTGGTATTTTTATTTTTATTTGAAAAATACTATTAATAAATATAAAAATCGCAAGGAGAACAAAATGGAATACATTGTTAAACTATACTCAAATAAAAAAAATGAAATAAATAGATTTTTAAATAGTTTTTACAAATCGTCAAATAATATGAAATTTTCTGAAAAAGAAACAAAATTAGAATGGCAAAAAAAGTACCAAAATCCACTTGATATCGTAGATATGATTGGTACTTTTATTGAAAACAATGATAATTATAAAATTAATATGTGGGTAAGCCTAGATAAAAATGTATTTATAAACGTAAATGAGCAAAATGCTGATAAACTTATTAGATACATTTACGAAAGATACCCTTGGTAAGTTTTTTTATTCTGACTTTTTCTCTCTTGTCATTAAAATTCTAACTGCCTCGTCAGGTTTTAAACCATTATATAAAACATCATATGCTGTATTTACAATTGGCATTTCAATGTTATATTTATTTGCAAGTTTGTGGGCTACATCAATATTATCAATACTTTCAATTGTCATTCCAACTTCTTTTTTTGTTTGCTCAACAGTTAGTCCTCTTCCAATACATCTACCTGCTCTTTTATTTCTGCTATGTTCACTAAGGCATGTAACAATTAAGTCTCCAAGCCCTGATAATCCGAAAAAAGTATTATAACTTCCTCCCATTGCCACTCCAAGTCTCGATATCTCAGTAAGTCCTCTAGTTATTAGTGCTGCTATTGTGTTATCTCCCATATCTAACTCTGCTATTATTCCAGAACAAAATGCAATAATATTTTTTAGAGCTCCTCCAAGTTCTGCTCCAATTATATCATTTGATGTATATATTCTCATTTTTTCATTCATAAGCATATCTTGAATATTATATAGTAAATCTATATGTTTTGACGCTACAACAATAGCTGTAGGAATACCCAGTGAAACTTCTTCTGCGTGACTCGGTCCTGTAAAAGCAGCAACTTTTGTATTAGGCATTTCTTCTTCTACTACTTGGCTTAAAGTATATAAAGTATCTTCTTCAAAACCTTTTGAGCAAATTACTATTGGTTGATCTTGCACATAATTTTTATATTTTTTTACAGTATCTCTTGTAAATTTAGATGGTGTAACATGAAAAATCACATCACTACCCTCTACTGCTTTTTGTATATTTGTTGTACATTTAATATTATCTGGAATTACAACATCAGGCAAAAATTTGCATTTTCTTTCATTATTTATTGAATCTGCTTCTTCTTCTAAGAATGACCATATAATAACATCATGTCCCATACTTGCTGCATGAATTGCAAGAGCAACTCCCCAGCTTCCACTTCCTATAATACATATTCTCTTCATATATATTTCTCCTTATTTTGTTTTCTTAAAACTAATTTTATTTTCATTTCCTGCTAATATTCTTTTAACATTTTCTCTATGATTAAATACTATTAATACTGCAAGAATTATCGCAAAAATAACATAATTTCCATCCGCAATATAATTTTGATGAATGAATATTGTTAAAACTGGATATAGTATAGCTGCCACTATTGAACCAACAGATACCATTTGTGTTAAAGCCATTAAAACAAGTGCAAATACTAAACAGATAAGACCAATTTGCCAATTTGCTGTAAGTAATACTCCAAGTGATGTAGCAATTCCCTTTCCACCTTTAAACTTAAAAAATACTGGAAAAGTATGTCCTATAACCACAAATAGTCCAGCAAGTTGTACAAGTAATGCTGTATTTAAATTATTCCAAATGTTTCCTATTAATTTTGCAATTAATATTGATATAACTCCTTTTAAAATATCACAAACTAAAGTTAAAGCAGCTGCTTTTTTTCCAACGGTTCTTAACATATTAGTTGTTCCAGCATTTCCACTACCTTTTTCTCTTACATCAAATCCAGCCATCTTTTTGCTAAATATAACTGAAAAATTAACACTTCCTATTAAATATGCAATTACAACAATAATAATATATGCTGCCATGTTTTATTCCTCCTTTATTCTTTCTCACCTTTTTCTCTTACAATCATTCTTACAGGTGTTCCTGTTAAACCAAATTCTTTTCTAATTTGATTTATTAAATATCTTTCATATGAAAAATGGAACAAATTTTTATCATTTACAAAAACAACAAATGTTGGTGGTTTTGTAGTTGCTTGCGTCATATAAAAAATTCTAAGTCTTTTTCCTTTATCTGTAGGTGGTTGTACAATAGCAATTGCTTCATTTAGTACTTGATTTAAAACAGATGTTGATACTCTCATTGCATTTTGACTTGCAACACTATTTATTAACTCAAAAAGTTTATTAACTCTTTGACCTGTTTTTGCAGATATAAATAATATTGGTGCATATGAAAGATATGCTAACTTGTCATATACCTCTTTTTTATATTTTTCTGTTGTATTTGTGTCTTTTTCATATTCATCCCATTTATTAACAACTATAATAACACCTTTTCCAGCCTCGTGAGCTTCTCCTGCAATTTTTGTATCTTGTTCAGTAACCCCTTCGTTTGCATCAATCATTAATATACATACATCTGCTCTTTCGATAGCAAGCAGGCTTCTCATTACACTATACTTTTCTAATTTTTCTGATACTTTGTTCTTTTTTCTGATACCAGCTGTATCAATAAAAACATACTTTCCAAATTCGTTTTGGAACTCTGAATCTATTGCATCTCTTGTTGTTCCTGCAATATCACTAACAATCATTCTGTTTTCACCAAGAATTTTATTTATTAATGATGATTTTCCAACATTAGGTTTACCTATAAGAGCAACTTTTATTGCATCTTCTTCATCTTCACTTTCATCTTTTTCTGGAAGTGCCTCACAAATACTATCCAAAACATCTCCAATTCCAATTGCATTAACAGATGAAACTCTATGTGGCTCTCCTAGTCCTAAATTATAAAACTCATATATTTCATCTGGTACTTTTCCATAATTATCTGCTTTATTACATATTAATATAATTGGCTTTTTTGATTTTCTAAGCATTAATGCAATATCATTATCAGCTGCAGTTACTCCTTGTTTTATATCTGTTACAAATATAATAACATCAGCCATTGCAATTGCTAAATTTGCTTGTTCTCTCATTTGCGATAAAATAACATCTTCAGATTCTGGTTCAATTCCACCTGTATCTATTAAAGTAAAATTTCTTCCTCTCCAATTTGCATCTGCATATACTCTATCCCTTGTTACACCAGGTGTATCTTCTACAATTGATATTCTTTTTCCTACTATATAATTAAAAAATGTAGACTTACCTACATTAGGTCTTCCTACAATAGCTACTGTTGGTTTTCCCATTTTATTCACCTCTTCTTATTTCTATAATATTTTACTATACAAGAAAAAAAATAGCAAGAATTTCTTGCTATTTTATGGTTATTTCTCTTCTTTGTAATACATATATAACTAAAAGAATTGTAAAAGACATAAATGATATAATTACCGATATTTTCATTATTTTTGTACCGGTATATGAAACTATGATCTTTGCTTCATCTACTTTTTGATCTATCTTAATTTGAATAAATCCCTTTTCAGATTCTTGTATTTGTAAATTACTGCTTTCTCCATTTTTTTCAATACTTACGTTATATCCTAAATAATAAATGTATGGTAATTCTAATATAGTATTTTCATCTACATTTGATATATCAATTTGCATATTAGTTCCATCTTTTTGTTCTTTTTTAATTTCTGCTTTTCCTTCTATTACATAAGTTTTATTTTCTCTTTGTTTTATATAATCTAAGTTTTGAAAAGCATTACTTGGCAAATATTCAAAACTTGCACACCCTGCATGTACCCTTAGAGTATATTTATTCACAGGAACAGATGGAATTAACCAATCTTCACTTATTTCTTTATGTTGTATATTCTTTTTTAATGGAACAACTAAAAGTACAGCAATAGTGCTTAGTACAAGTACATCCCTCATTCTGAAGTTCTTTATAGTTACACTATAATTTACACCTGCAACAAAAGCTAAAAAGAATGATGAAAATTCTAACATTCTAAATGGAAATTGTATCATCTTTAGTATACTTGGCATCTTTTCGAAAGGAAACCACTTTAATGTTATAAGTATGCTTAATATTCCCATAACTAACGAATATATATATATTGATTTATATTCTTTGCCTATATTCTTTATTGCAATTATTGTAAGAATTACTCCAACAATTGTTATTAATCCTATTTCATAGCTCATACTATTTTGTTTTGTATGCACAAGTTCAAGTAAATCTAACTTATAATCTATTAAAACATTAGTTCTTTCCATTCTTCCTTCTTGAAATACTTCGTAGTTTGTATTTATTTTATGTTCTAGCATAGGTGCTAAGTAGAACAAAGTAATTAGAATAATACCTAATAAACTGATTATCAATTTTTTTACCACTATTTTCTCTTTTAATTTCTTTATATTAATTAAAACATATACAAATCCAATTATTGCAGTGTACATTGCTACTATTGTATGCGTTAAAATTAACCCAGTAGCACCTAATGTAAATAACATCCAATTATGTTTTTTTTCTGTATCATTAAATATTGTATATATTCCTTGAAAAATCATTGGCAAAAATATAAATGATGCAAGCTCTGCAACTGCATACCTTATATACATATCAGTTAGTCTATATGGTGCAAACATATAAATCACACTTGCAAGTAATCCAGCATATTGATTTTTAGTAATTTTATTTACAAACTCATACATTGAAATTCCTGTTAATATTGTAATTAATATAATAAATGCTTTTATACATATAACATATGAATTTGTAAATAATTTGAATAACAATGGAACATATGCAGTAAGTGGACTATAAAACAAATTCCACGAATATCCAAAATTATTGCAAAAGCTACTCATTATAACAGGAAAAGTTTGATTTTCTTCTGTTACAGATTGATATGTTCCTATTAGCCTACACACATGCTGGATTCCATCATCATTATAGATATTTATATCCTTGCTAAATAATGGAATAGATACAATAATAGCAAATATAATAATTATAATATAATTTCTAATTTTGTTTTTCATTATGCTTCCTTCTTTTTATAATAGATAATGTATATAATAAATCCAACTAAAGAAATTGCTGATATTATATATGATACTTTTTCAATGTTAGTTCCTTTGTAGCAAAAATTAATTTTTCCACTTTCGATATTCTCTGGAATTGTAATTTGTACAAATCCATTTTCAGATTCTTCAATTTTTAGTTTTATACACTTTTCAGATGTTTCTATTGTTACTTCATATCCCGGATAAAAGAAATATGGAAGTTCTAATACATCATCTTTTATTGCATTTTTTATATCAGCAGACATTTTCAATCCATCTTTTTCTTCATTTTCAATTATTTCATTTCCTTTTATTACATATATACGGTCCTCTCTTGTTTGTACATATGAACGTTGTTTAATAATTGCTTTATATGGCATATAATCTCTATTGATAGCAAAATGCGATATTATAGGATTATTCTGTATGCGATTTTCATAGTTTTTATCATTTTCGTTATTTAAGTATTGGTAATTTGTAATTTTTATTACTGCAAATATTATAAGTACTATTGAAGATAAAACATACAAACTTGATTTAATTTTAAAGTTTTTTATTGTATCTAATAATGTACATACATTTATTGCAAATACTGGTGTAAGGAATAACATTGCAAACCCAATCATTCTCCAAGGATATTGGATATTGCATATTAATTGTGGCATAATTCTCCATGGGAAGAATTTGGTACACATATATATGCTAATGACTGCAAATATCAAACATATCCCGTAAAAATTTTTGTATTTTTTATCAATATTTTTCCATACCAAAATTGTTAGCATTAGCATAATAATTGTAGGAATATCAACAACAAAAGAAACTCCTCTTTCTTCCCCTTTATCTTTAATTAACTGCCAAATTTCTATTGTTTGTCTTTGTACGTAATCTCCCGATGTTCTCATTACAGCTGGTTCAAATATAGAGTATCTAGCCTGAGTTTTATATTCAAATAGTGGAACGATAAATAAACTTGATATTAACAAAATAAATATAACATCTATTATGCATTTTTTTATTATATCTTTATCCCAAAACTTTTTGAAATTATATATAATGTAGATTGTGCAAAATATTGCTGCATATATTGTTGTGATAGTATGTGAAAGTACAAGGCCAGTTGCACCTATTGCAATATAAAAATGTTTTTTTCTATCTCCGTTTATTAAATTATACAATCCTTGAAATACTATTGGTAAGAATATAAAAGCAGCAAATTCTCCAATTGCAAAGCGCGTAAAAATATCCTCAAATCTATAAGGAAATGTCATATAAATAATTGCAGATAAAAACGAAATATCTTTCCTTTTGGTAATTTCTTTTGTAAAATTGTACATGCAAATTCCCGAAATAGGTATTGTAAGCATTGCAAATAACTTCAACCCTAAATTAAAAGATTTTGTAAGTATTCCAAGTAAAAAAGGAATATATGTTACAAGTTGTGGATATACAGCACTCATACTATACCCAAAATTTCTACAATAATATGGTATTATCAAAAATGGAAATTCAGATTCTTCCATAGATTTTTTTAAACCTATTATTCTAAGCAAATGTATTGATCCATCATGTGTTTCAATAATTTGCATATTAAGCATTGGTATTGAAATTAATAATCCAATTATTGCTATAATAATATAATGCGTCCATTTGTTTTTTATATATTTTTTTAATATATTTTTCATATGTTTAATACTCCTTTAATATGTTAATTTTCCTTCTAATAAATCATCATTATCTATCCATTCTTGAACATTTATAACTTTGAATCCCTTATCATTTTTTTCTCTAACTATAACTTTTTCTATTCCAGAATTTATAATAAGTTTTCTACACATTTGACAAGAATTCGCTCCAACTTCATATTCTTTAGTTTCGGGATTATATAACACCAAATACAAAGTTGCACCTATCATATCATTTCTTCTAGCACTTATTAAAGCATTTTGTTCTGCATGAACAGATCTACATGCATCATATCCACCATGTCTTACATCTGGGAAAAATCTCTTTTTAGTGCAAAATCCTATGTCAATACAATTTTTTCTTCCTCTTGGTGCACCATTATATCCTGTTGAAATAATCTCATCGTGATTTACAATTACACATCCTACCTTTTTTCTTAAGCATGTACTTCTTTCAGCTACAGTTTCGGCTATGTTTAAATAATAATTATCTTTATCTATTCTTTTTTCCATAAAATTTTAATCCCTTCATTTTTTAAAATATTATCACATATACATATATTTTTGCAACATTTTGTAAAGAAAAAACAGCATATAATATGCTGTTCGGATTTTCTTATTTATAATTAGTTTTCAGATTTTGCAACTACTTCTTTTCCATCATAGTATCCACATGTAGGACATACTCTATGTTGTTTAATTAGTTCGTGGCAATGTGAACATTCTACTAAATTTTGGTTTTCTAATTTCCATGTAGATCTTTTTAAACCTGTTCTTGCTTTTGACCATCTTCTTTTTGGTTGTGCCATTTTAACTCCCCCCTCGACTGTTATCTATTGTATATATCTATTTACATAGCTTTCTTAAAATTGATACTATAAGATTATACTAATATTTTTAATCTTTGTCAAGTTTCTAATGAAAATATTGCAAAAAAGTTTACAAAAACAAACCAAACATCTATAAATTGCATATTATACCTATATGATAAATAAATATAAAGGAGTTGTTATTATGTGTGGTTTTGCTGGTGTAGTAAACTTAAAGGAAAAAATTATAGATAAAAAAAAAGTAATAATTAACATGAATCAAACCTTAAGTAAACGAGGTCCTGATGAATGTGGTTATTATTTAGAAGATAACGTTTTATTTGGTCATCGTAGATTAGTTGTTATTGACCCTGATGGTGGTAAACAACCAATGACATTTAAGTATATGGGTAATACATATACAATTTTATATAATGGTCAAATATATAATACTGATGAATTAAGAAATGAACTTAAAGGCTTCGGATTTACCTTCGAAGGTCATTCAGATACAGAAGTATTATTAAAATCTTATATACATTTTAAAGAGGATGTTGTTAAAAAATTAAATGGTATATTTGCTTTTGCTGTTTGGGATACTAACAACAAAAAGCTATTTATAGCAAGAGATCATTTTGGAGTTAAACCTCTTTATTACTGCTTCATAAATCATAATTTTGTATTTGCTTCTGAAATAAAAGCAATATTAAATTTCCCCGGTATAGAAGCATCATTGGATGAGCAAGGAGTATGTGAACTATTTGGTATTGGTCCTGCTCACACTGCTGGAACAACAGCTTTTAAAAATATTTATGAGCTTAAACCTGCAAGCATGCTTATTTTTAAAGATGATGAAATTCACATATCAAAATACTGGAAATTAAAAAGCAAAGTTCATACAGACAATTTAGATAAAACATGTGATACTGTAAAAGAATTATTAGAAGATTCTATAAAAAGGCAACTTGTTTCTGATGTACCTTTATGTACATTTCTTTCTGGAGGTTTAGATTCTAGTATTATTACACTTTATGCTGCAAATTATTGCAAAGAACATAATCTTCCTCCACTTAACACATACTCAGTAGATTACGTTGATAATGATAAAAATTTTGTAAAAACTGATTTTCAGCCTAATTCAGATAATTATTATATTGATTTAATGAGGAACAAATTAAATACAAATCATCATACTATCGTTCTTGATACACCTGAACTTGCAAGTTATCTTGAAGACGCTATGATTGCGAGAGATTTTCCAGGTATGGCAGATGTTGACTCTTCCCTTTTACTTTTTTGTAAACATGTAAAAAATGATGCAACAGTTACACTAACTGGTGAGTGTGCAGACGAAATTTTTGGTGGATATCCTTGGTTCTTTAGAGAAGATGCTTTAAATAGTAAAACATTTCCATGGTCAATTGCTTTATCTGAAAGACAAAAATTGTTAAACCCTGAGATTGCTAAAAAGGTAGATTTAAAAGAATATGTAGATTATAGATATAACGAAAGTTTAAAAGATGTAGAAATTTTAGATACAGATTCTACTGAAACAGCTGAGAAAAGAAAAATATCTCACTTAACGCTTAATTGGTTTATGCAAACACTTCTTGATCGTTCAGATAAAATGGGAATGTATAATGGCTTCGAGATTAGAGTTCCTTTTTGTGATTATCGTTTAGCAGAATATGTATGGAATATTCCTTGGGAAATAAAAGCTCTAAAAGGAAGAGAAAAAGGATTGTTAAGATATATTATGAAAGATATTTTACCTTCTAAAATTGTAGATAGAAAGAAAAGCCCTTATCCTAAAACATGGAACCCAACATATTTAAATACTGTTAAAAAGATGCTTTCGGATATTATGGAAAATAAAGAAGCTCCAATTAATCATCTGCTTAATAGAGAATATATTTTGGAAATATTAAATACAGATGGAAAGGCTTTTACAAGACCTTGGTTTGGTCAATTAATGACTGGTCCTCAGCTTATGGCATATCTTTGTCAAGTTAATATGTGGCTTGAAAGGTATCAGCCTAAAATTGAGTTATAAGTATTATAATATCAAAAAACTTGAAGTCATAATTTTTGTGATTTCAAGTTTTTCTAGATTTTACTTAATTTACTCTAGATTTAATCGTTATGCCGATATTTTCCTATATATTTGTTAATCTTTAAATATCATTATAACTTTAAAATAAATGGCTTATTTTTTCTATATATTCCATATCTTCTATTTTTGAAATTGCAAAACATTTCTTTCCCAAATCTTTAAGTGATGCACCACAATGATATAATTCTTTATTATCTATTATTATAAATCTATCATGAAATTTATTGCTCCTTGCTATTTTAAGTGTTGGATATTGTTTATTAAATTTATTTATATCTAATTTGCTTATATCACAGTTTTGTGATGTTAATATTACTACTTCTACATCTTTATTTTTCTTTGCCAACATCTTCAAAATACTGTCATCTATATAATTGTCAATTATTAGTATTTTATTTTTTGCTCTTTTTATAATATCAATTATTAAACTATAGCTATCCCAAATCTGTCCATCAAAAAATATTTTTTCGTTAAATTCTTTTTCTTTTTTACTTTGTAGTTTATCAAATACTATATTAAACTTTTCATCATGTTCTAATAATTTACTTTTCATAGCATTTATTTCTTGAAATACTTGTCCATTGTAAAATAAAAAATTTCTCATTTCAATAAATGCTTTCATAATTTGAATACTAACATTAACCGCTATCTCACTTTTTAATAACGCTGAAAGCATTGCTATTCCTTGCTCCGTAAATACATATGGCATATATCTTCTGCCACCATAGTTTTGTTTTTCTAAACTTGAGGTGACAAATTGGCACCTCAAATTTTGAAATTCCTCTTGCTCTAATTGAAAGCAAAATTCTTCTGGAAATCTTTCAATATTTCTTTTTACCACACGATTTACATATTTAGTTTCACATTTGTATAATTTTGCTACATCACTATCCAGCATTACCTGTTTTCCTCTTACAGTATAAATTAAATCTTTAATATCTTCACTTGTATATTCTGCTATTTTCAATTCTTCATTTATCTGTACTAAATTTTCATTTTCTTTCTCTATAAGATATCACTTCCTAATATTCAACTCATAATAGCATATATTTCTTCATTAATTACTATATTTAATATCATTATACTTACTGTTTTTGATATGATATTATTGTCTTTATATTATAGAACTTTTGTTCTGTAATGTCAATTATTTTATATAGATTTATATTAAAATAAAAGTTTTGGATAACCTCTATTTTATCTACAAGTAGAATCTTAATTTTAAAACAAAACAAGGATACCTATTTCTAGATATCCTTGTTTTTTAACCTTCATACGTTATTATGTTTAGGTTTATAGATTTTTCGTCAAACCTTGTTGTGGCTAGCGTTTTGCATACTAGCATCACATCTTTGATTTTCCAATCTTGAACATTCACATAAAAACTAATTCCAGTTTCTTCTTTTTTTCCTTGCTCTTCAACAAGGATTTTAAAGATTTGCATGCCCTCAAGTTTCTCAAGTTCAACCACCTTTGAAATTCCATCATTTCCGAATTCGAGCTGATGTTCTATTCCTCCGCCTGTAATAACAGAGTACCTTTTTCCGTTATCCAAAAAATGATTGTTAGGTCCATCCGTCACTTCAATTGATAAATGTAGCTCTTCATACCTTTTACGGTTATACATGTTTTTTCAATTTTTTGAAAATCAATGTTATACCGTTCATTTCTTTTTGTATTTGCACTAATTTCCTTCATTAGAAGGTCCTCCTTTGCAATATTTGCAAATTAATTCGTAGGACTTGTCCTACAGTTACAAAAATATTATAGCACTCGATCCATTTTATGTCAATTGTTTTATCCAAGTGCCACATCTAATATCATCATTATTGTAAAACCTATTGCAACTCCTATTGTTCCAATATTTGAATGATCTCCGGATTGTGATTCTGGAATTAATTCCTCAACTACAACATAAATCATTGCTCCTGCTGCAAAAGAAAGTAAATATGGTAAGATTGGTACCACAGCATTTGTAAGTAGAATAGTTATAACAGCTCCTATTGGTTCAACAATTCCAGATAAAGTTCCATAAATGAACGCTTTTGTTTTTGACATTCCTTCGCTTTTTAGTGGCATAGAAATAATTGCACCCTCAGGAAAATTTTGAATAGCAATTCCGATTGCCAACGCAAATGCTCCTGCCATTGTAATTCCCGCATTTCCAATTAATGCACCTGCAAATGTTACACCAACAGCCATTCCTTCTGGTATATTATGAAGAGTTACTGCAAATACCATCATAGTTGTCTTTTTTAATTTGCTTTTTATTCCCTCTGGTTTATCGCTTTTCAAATGTAAATGTGGTATTACACTATCTAATACAAGTAAAAATGTTATTCCAAGCAAAAATCCAACAGCTGCAGGTATCCATGCTATTTTATTTTGCTCTTCTGCCATATCAATAGATGGAATAATAAGTGACCAAATAGATGCAGCTATCATAACACCTGAAGCAAATCCTAACAACAATTTTTCTACTTTAGCATTCATTTTATTTTTCATAAAAAATACCATTGCCGAACCTAATGTTGTACCTGTAAATGGAATTAAAAGACCTGTTATTAAATTCATATTATCATTTCCCTTCTAACATTTTTTCTAGTTCTTCTTTTGAATATTTTATGGTTGTTGGCCTTCCATGAGGACATATATATGGGTTATTTAAGTTTAATAATTCTTGTATAAGATTATCTACTTCGACACATGTTAAGTCCATATTAGCCTTTACAGCTGCTTTGCAAGCAACAGTTGCAATAAATCTTTCCTCTACATCTTTAATTGCTGTTCTTTCTTGTGATATCATCTCATCTAAAGTATCTAGAAACACATTGCTTGTTTTTCTTCTATATTCAATGTTTGGAACACCATTTAATTTTACCAAATTTTCACCAAAAATTTCAATATCAAGTCCTGTATTTTTTATTATCTCTAAATTATTGCATACAAATTCCATTTCTTTATGAGATAAGTTAACTACTTCTGGAATTATCATCATCTGTGTATTATTACTCATATTATTTTTATAATTTTCTTTTATTTTTTCATACAACACTCTTTCATGTGCTGCATGTTGATCAATAAAATATAATTCATTATCAATTTCAATAATTATATACGTTCTAAGCAGTATTCCAATGTATTTATAATCTATTTTTCTTTTTTCTTTTCGTATTCTTAGTTCTGTCTTTTCTTCACTTTTTTCTAGTTTATTAGTTAAAAACTCTAGTTCATTTTCAACATACTCTTCTTTATTAGTTTGCTCATTGTTTCCTAAAAACTTATTATTTAACATTGATTCTTTTATTGCATGATAGAATATTTTATAAATTAAGTCTTCATCCTTAAATCTTACTTCCATCTTAGTTGGGTGAACATTAACATCATAATAATTTGCCGGCATTTCTAAATTTAAAATAAAAAATCCATACTTTCCAATTCCGGTAGCACCTTTAAAAGCCTGGTCAGCACTACTTGTTAATACTGCATTTCTTATGTTTCTTTTATTTAGAAATACAATTTGATCTTTTCTGCTTTCTCTTGCAATCATAGTATTTCCAATAACGCCTTTAACTTTAATGTTATTTTCTTCATAATCAACGTCGATAATATTTTCTCTAATATCTTTTCCATATAGTAAATATATAATATCTGATATCTTTCCATTTCCACTAGAAGAAAAGATATTTTTTCCTTCATTTATTAGTTTAAAACTTATATTAGTATTTGCCAAAGCTGCTTTTTGTATCCATTCTTTGATATATCTAAACTCTGCTAAATCTTGTTTTAAAAATTTATATCTAACAGGAGTATTAAAAAACAAATCTTCTACTATCATTGTTGTTCCATTTGGTGCAGCACACTCTTCAATTTCTGTTATGTTCCCTGCTTTAACACATATTTTATTTGCTATACCTTCCTGCATTTTTGATATAATTGTAAAATTTGAAATAGAGGCAATGCTTGCCAATGCCTCTCCTCTAAATCCCATTGTATATGATTTTTCCAAATCCTCAACTTTTTTTATTTCAATAATAATATTTGTAGCACCGAGCATCTATAGAATTTTCTACTAATTCTTTTACTACAGACATAGGCTTTTCAATTACCTCACCTGCTGCGATTTGATTAATTGTTAAATCATCTAATACAACTATATTTCCAATTATTCATTTCCTTTTAAACTTGTTACCATATCAATTTTTTTAACTTTTCTTGCAAGAATATGTGATGTAATAAAAGATACCACCATAGTTCCTATTGCTGCATATATATATGAAAGTATTTTTATATGTGCTTGCATATCAAATCCCTCTGAAAGAGCCATTTTAAATATAGTATCTGTTAAAACATATCCTAATGGTAATCCAATAATAATTGATACATATGTTAGCCAATTATTTTGCTTTACATATATCTTTTTTATTTGTTTAGTTTTAAATCCTAAAACTTTTAAAGTAGCAAATTGATATTGCTTTTCTGTAAATGACAATATTCCAAGATTATATAATATTACACTTCCTAAAACTGCTGCTACAACAATTAATAAAATAATCATTGTTTGCATTGTATTTAACATATTGCTCATTCCTTCTTCTAGCATAGCCTTATTTTGTATAATTTCTATTCCGTCTATTTCTTTTATATCAGATAAATCAGTATTTGTATATATTGTATCCTCTTTATATTCTAATCCCAATTTTTCTAAAAATCTTCTTGTCATTTTTACATTTTGATTTTGTGGATCACGATCAAAACCTACAATTTCGGTTTCATAATATTTATCATCGCCATAAATATGCCACTTAATTTTATCTCCAATTTTATATCCTTTATTTTCAGCTAATTTTTTTGTAACATAAACTCCATCATCTCTTAAGTTTATAAATTTATCATCAGCACCTGTGAAGCGTACATAGTCTTTTGCATCTGTTACAAATATATTATTTGCTTCTTTTTTTTCACCGTTTTTGATTTCAATTCCTAGTGTTTGAGATGTAGAATTTCCATATTCTTTTAGTAATTCTTCTAGTCTTTTATCTGAAACGTCTTCTTTTATAGATAATTTGTATTTAAAATTATACAAATCATTAAATTGCCAATTTATAAATTGTCTTAATGTATCAAACATTCCAAATGAACAAACCAAAATTATTGTACATCCTGTAATTCCTACTATTCCCATAAAAGTTCTAATTTTGTTTCTTAAGATATCTCTTAAGTTCCATTTACTAGCAAATTTCATATTTTTAAATATTCCTTTTGAAGTTATATTTAAACTATTTGCTTTAACTTTAGGCATTTTTTCTCTTAAAGTTTCTGTTGGTGAATCTTTTAGCTCACTTCTACATGTAAAATATGTAACAACTGATATAAGTAATATAACTAATGCTGCAACAGCAAAACTACTTGGAACTACTACTGCATGACCATCGGGAATTTGGAAATATTCCATTTCCATACTAATAAATAGATTTCCTATTAATGCAGGTCCTGCAATTAATCCTGCAATTGCTCCTGCTAAAGATACCCAAAATCCATATCCAACATAATGTGCAGTAATTCTAGATTTTTTAAATCCTAATGCTTTTAGTGTACCTATTTGTATTCTTTCTTTTTTTACTACTCTTGTCATTGTTGTTATAACAGATAAAATTGCTATAAATAGAAATAATCCTGAAAATATTCCTACATATGTCTCTCCTTCTTCTATTTCTCCTTGATACATAGAATAAGAAGCTGAATCTTTTATATCAGTTACTGCAATAGCTGTACTTATATTATTTTCAATATCAGATTTTACCTTTGTTTTATTTTCTTCGTTATTAACATCAACTAGAACATAATTAAATATAAGATGATTTTTATAATTAAAATCTTTTACATATTTATCAAAGATTTTTTCATCTTCAATATTCATTTCCTTCATAGCTAATTTTTTTACATAACTTTCAGGAAATTCATTAACTGATAAATAAGCAAAACCATAATTTTCATGGTTTGGGAATATTTCTGACTCATCTTTTACATCATATACATGGTCTGGAACATTAATTAGTCCAATAATCTTTTCTTCTAATGTTTCACCATCATATTTTATTTTTAAAATGTCTCCAACTTTTAAGTTGTTCTTGTTAGCATAAAAATTATCAAGCCATAATCCTTTTTTGTTTATATCAAATCCTTCGCCATCCATTATATAAAACTTTGATATATTATTAGATTCTATAAAGTTTAATTGTAATACTTTATCCTTATCTTCTTCAATAGATGCCATCAATGTTAGTTTTCTTTCTGCATCATTTACATTTTCTAATTTCTTTATTTTATCTAAATCATCTTTGCTAAAGTTACTTCCTATAACAGTAAGGTCTTGCAGATTATTTTCTTTATAAAATACATCTGCTGTAATTTGCATTCCATCCATATATGAACGAACACCACCATAGACCATTACTCCTAATAGTACCATTAAAAAGATTGCAATGAATTGTGATTTGTTTTTTATAACATCACGAAAAAGTTTTTTTCTTAACATTTTACCACTTCACCTCGTCAATCTTTTTAGGTTCTTTATTAGTAGTTACACTTTCAATTTTTCCGTTCTTTACTCTTATTACTGTATCTGCAATTTCAGCAAATAAGCTATTATGAGTTACAATAATTACAGTGTTTGCACCATTATTTCCATCACATTGTTTTCTTAAAAGTTTTAAAACATCAACACCTGTTTTAGAATCTAGTGCTCCTGTTGGTTCATCACAAAGTAATAATTTAGGATCTTTTGCTATTGCTCTTGCAATAGATACTCTTTGTTGTTCTCCTCCAGATAACTGATTTGGAAATTTATCCATGTGTTTTTCAAGTCCTACTGCTTTTATAGCCTCTTTACTATCAATTCCATTTTTTACAATATCTTTTACAAGTTTAACATTTTCAAGTACTGTTAATGTTGGTAAAATATTGTAGAATTGAAATATAAAGCCTATATTTTCTGCTCTATATTCACTTAATTGATTTTCATTATATTTTGATATATCTTCTCCATCTATTTTTATACTTCCAGAGGTTGGTGTATCCATTCCACCTATTAAGTTTAATAATGTTGATTTTCCTGCTCCTGATGGTCCGAGTATAACAACAAATTCTCCTTTGTTGATTGATAAATCAATGTTGTCTAATGCTTTAAATTCTTTTTCTCCTATTTTGTAAGTTTTACTTACATTTTTTATTTCTACTATTTTTTCCATAGCTCCTCCTTAATTGAAATTTATTTCATATTTTCTGATAGTATTATAATCACATGGAAATAAAATGTCAATAGAATATGAAAATATTTTCATATTCTTGACATATTCTCGAAAGGATACTATAATAGGGTTGTTAGCTTCTTAATTTAGGAGGATTTTATGAGCGAAAATGAAATTAGAGAACCTATACAAAAGCGTTCTATTGAAAAGAAAGAAAAAATAATTCAATATGGTTTCGAATTAATCTGTCAAAAAGGTTATTATAATACAAATACTGCTGAAATTGCCAAAGCTGCTGGTGTTTCAACTGGTATTGTATATCAATATTTTAAAGATAAACACGATATATTACTAGAAGGAATTAAAAGATATGCAAAGGATATTTTCTTTCCAATGCTAAATATTACTTCTTCTGAAAAAATAAATAAAGATAATTTAGAAACAGTTTTAAGAAAAATGATTAATACATTTATCGAAAATCATAAATTGTCTCAATCAGCTCACGAAGAAATAACAGCTATGATTCATTCAGACAAAGAAATTTCAAATTTCTTTCATGAGCATGAACTTTATATGACAGATAAAATCGTAAATGTATTAAATAATAGTAATATTTGCCCAGATTATCTAGAAGAAAAAGTACATATTTCAATAAATCTAATTGATGATTTGTGCCATGAAATAGTTTACCATAAGCATAAAGAAATGAATTATGAAGTAATGGTAAATTTGGTAATTGAAACAATTATGAATTTGTTAAAATAATTAAGGAATACTGTCTACTAGTATTCCTTTTCATCTTATTTATCATTAGTTATATCTCCATTACTGTTAACAGGAATTGTATCCCCCATATATGTTGCCTGTGGTTTAAAAATGCATTTAACAAAATCTTTATCTCTTGCTAAGACTTCTCGTATATCTCTTCCAAACTGACCAACATATTTTATATCTTGAGCTGGTACACCATATGTTTCCATTCCCAGTGCATTTCCAATATAAATCGAACGATATAAATGATATTTTTGTGTTACTACCACGCATTTATTTACATTAAATATGTTCTTTGCTCTATACATACTATCATATGTATTAAACCCTGCATGATCCATAAAAATGTCTTCACTTGGTACTTCATTTTGAATCATATATTTTTTCATTGCATTTACTTCGTCATAATCATCTCTTCCATGATCTCCGGAAACAATTACTTTTGGTGCAACTCCACTTTTATATAATTCTATTCCTTTATCCACTCTATCCTTAAGCATTAAACTTAATGATCCATTTGGTTTAACTTCACATCCAAATATTAGTATTGCATCTGCATCTTTTATATTAGAGTAATCCTCTATTATTTTATCTTTTGTACTTAATTTTACGAACCAATTAACCATAAACACTCCACTTAATGTTATTATCCCTATAATTATAAATATTATCAAAGTTAGTTTTAATTTCTTCATTTTTATTTTCCATCCAATCTATATTTCATTTTAAATCATAGTTTACACGCAAGTCAACTAAATTTTAAAATAAGAGGTAGAATTTAATTTTCTACCTCTTTAAAAATCTATCTTGGATTTTTTATTGCTGCTTGTGCTGCTGCTAAACGAGCAATTGGAACTCTAAATGGTGAGCAAGATACATAAGTTAAACCAATTCTATGGCAGTATTCAACTGATGAAGGTTCTCCACCATGCTCTCCACATATTCCAAGTTCAATATCAGGTCTTGTTTTTCTTCCAAGTTCTACACCCATTTCAACTAATCTTCCAACACCTTTTTGATCAATTCTCTTGAATGGATCATTTTCATAAATTTTCTTTGAATAATATTCTCCTAAAAATTTACCTGCATCATCACGGCTAAATCCGAATGTCATTTGTGTTAAATCGTTTGTTCCAAATGAGAAAAACTCTGCTTCTTTTGCAATTTCATCTGCAAGAACTGCTGCTCTTGGAATTTCAATCATTGTTCCAACCATATATTCAATTCTTGTATTTTCTTCTTGCATTACAAGTGCTGCTGTTCTAGTTATAATGTCTTTAACATATTTAAGTTCTTTTAGTTCTCCAACAAGAGGAATCATTATTTCAGGTTTTACCTTAACTCCCTCTCTTGAAACATTTATAGCTGCTTGAATAATTGCTTTTGTTTGCATTTCTCCAATTTCAGGATATGTTACAGCCAAACGGCATCCTCTGTGTCCCATCATTGGGTTAAATTCATGTAGTCCTACTACAATATTTTTTAATTCATCAAAAGTCATTCCCATTTCTTGTGCAAGTTCAGCTATTTCTTCGTCTGTATGAGGTAAAAATTCATGTAGTGGTGGATCTAAAAGTCTTATTGTAACTGGTAATCCATGCATTGCTCTAAATAGTCCCTCAAAATCTTCTCTTTGCATTGGTAGTAATTTTTCTAAAGCTTTTTTACGTTGTTCTACATCTTTAGAAACAATCATTTCACGAATAGCTGCAATTCTTTCAGGTGCAAAGAACATATGCTCTGTTCTACATAATCCAATTCCTTGTGCTCCGAATTCATATGCTTTTCTTGCATCTCTTGGAGTATCAGCATTTGCTCTAACTTCCATTTGTCTGTAACTATCTGCCCATCCCATAAATTTAGCAAAATTTCCTGAAACTGATGCTTCAACTGTTTCAATTTTTTCTCCATATACTTTTCCTGTTGAACCATCAAGTGAAATCCAATCACCTTCATGATATTCGTTTCCATTTGGTAATGACATTGTTTTATTTTCTTCAGATACTACAATATCTCCACATCCTGCTACACAACATGTTCCCATACCACGAGCAACAACTGCTGCATGTGATGTCATACCACCTCTTACAGTTAAAACTCCGTGGCATACTGTCATACCATCAATATCTTCTGGAGATGTTTCTAATCTTACTAATATTAAATCTTTTTCTCCTTCTTTTGATAATTCTACTGCTCTTTCAGCTGTAAAAACTATCTTTCCTGTTGCAGCTCCTGGAGATGCTGCTAAACCTGTTGCAATTACCGTTGCTTCTTGTAATTTTTCTGCATTAAAGTTTGGATGTAATAATTGATCTAACTGATTTGGTTCTACTCTAAGTACTGCCTCTTTTTCTGTTATCATACCTTCATTTACTAAATCTACTGCAATTTTAAGTGCAGCATTTGCTGTTCTTTTACCATTTCTTGTTTGAAGGAAGAATAATTTTCCATGTTCAATTGTAAATTCCATATCTTGCATATCTCTATAATGTCTTTCTAGTTTATTAGCATACATTATAAAGTCATCATATGCCTTTTTATTTGTACTTTCAAGTTTTGCAATATGCTCTGGTGTTCTAACTCCTGCAACAACATCCTCTCCTTGTGCATTCATTAAATATTCACCAAATATTTTATTTTCTCCTGTTGCTGGGTTACGTGTAAATGCAACACCTGTACCACAGTCTTCTCCCATATTACCAAATACCATTTCTTGTACATTAACTGCTGTTCCCCAATCACTTGGTATATCATTTAATCTTCTATAAGTGATTGCTCTTGGGTTATTCCATGATCTAAATACAGCCTCAACAGCTTGGATTAATTGTTCTTCTGGATTTGTAGGGAATTCACTTCCATGTTTTTTTCTATATATTTCTTTAAATATTTTTACAAGTTCTTTTAAATCGTCTGCCGTAAGCTCTGTATCAAGCTTAACTCCTCTTGATTGTTTCATTTTATCAATAGCTTCCTCAAATAAAGCTTTTGGTATTTCCATAACAACATCACTAAACATTTGAATAAATCTTCTATAGCTGTCATATGCAAATCTCTCATTACTCTTTGCAAGAGTATCAACAACATCCTGATTTAATCCAAGGTTTAATATAGTGTCCATCATACCTGGCATTGAAGCTCTAGCACCTGAACGTACAGATACTAATAATGGCTTTTCTGTACTTCCAAATTTTTTGCCTGTAATATTTTCTAGTTCTTTTAAACTACTAAATATTTGTGATTTAATTTCTTCTGAAATCTTTTGTTCATCCTCGTAGTATTTAGTACAAGCTTCTGTTGTAACTGTGAAACCTTGTGGAATAGGAAGTCCTAGATTTGTCATTTCTGCTAGGTTTGCACCTTTTCCTCCTAATAGTTCACGCATTGATGCATTTCCTTCTTTAAATAAATATACATATTTGTTGCTCATAAAAAGCCTCCTTATTTCTTTTGTTTTCATTCCAAAACATTATATATATAAATTGTGAAAAAGTAAATAAAATTATTCACTCTTTTTTTATTTTTGGAAATATATTTATTTTATAAAATCATTATAAATCATAAAACCAAGTAAAACTTCTACAATTAGTATTACCGGAAATCCTATAAAAAACCTTGCTTTTTTAGTTTTGTGTCTAAATGTATACATTCCAATAACTGCTCCAACACTTCCACCAATTAGTGCTAAAATAAATAATGTATGTTCTTTTATTCTCCACTTGCCATATTTTGCTTTCCTTTTATCAATAAACATTGCTAAAAAAGCTATAATATTAATAATTACTAAATAAATTATAAAATATATCATATTATTATTCCCTCTCTATAACAAAACCACTTTATTAAAGTGGTTTGATTTGTCTAAAAAATATGCATTACTTCATTATACTTTGGAATTAAGCCCACTTTTTCTTTTGATAAACTTGGTTTTACTTGGAATACTCCAGGGTAACAATTTCCTTCAATCATTATTGGTTCTTTTTCTCCTATTGCAATATCCCATCCAACATATCCTATTTCGGGTACAACTTTTGCGGCTTCTTTTACCATATCTACTGCTTCCTTAAACATTGGTACTTTAAAACCAACTATTGGCTGATGTGTAACAGGATGCTCTGTAAAAATATTATCATCTTTATCAATAGCACCTACATATACACATCCATTTTCATCAACATATGTATACATTCCTCCACTTGAGAAATTATCTACAACTCCTCCATTTCCAAACTTCAATAATGCTTGCAAGAAATATGATTTTCCATCTTTGTAAAATGTAAACATTCTCATTGAGTTAACTGATTCTGGATATAGTTTATTTAATTCTTCATGTTGTTTAATACATTGTTCAACTAAAGTTTGATTATTATCTATTAGCTTTTGGTATAATTTTTTGTTTTCCTCTTCAGATTCAAATCTAATTTTTTCTACTCCTTGTCCACCTTCACCATCAGTAGGTTTTACAATAATAACTTTGTTCTCCTTTAAAAAGTTATTAAATTCTTCAAAATTATTACCATTAAGTATCATCCATTTTCTTTTTAAGAATTTATCAAACGTAGCACAAAACTGTGCTTTATCGTCAAATAAGTAAAACTTAGATTTATCATTAAATTTTTTTATTATTTCATTGTTTTTTCCTCTTGTCAAATACGTTTTTCTTTGCTCTTTATTTAGATTATAAAACTCAAACTCTTGGTAATCATAGTATCCGGCTTGATATTTTAACCCACATCTTACCATATCCATTAGAACCAATATGTAATTTTTATTAATTTTCTTTCCGACCTTTTTGGCTATTTTAAACATGTTTTTATAGTCTAGTTTCATAATTCTTTTAGCAAGATATTTTACTTTCCCCATTTTATTTCATTTCCCCTCTATATTAATTCTAGATTTTGTTTTATGCATTTGTTTTAGGCTCTTTATATATTTTTAGCTTTTTTAGAATACTATATATTTTAGTTCCATATGGAATCATTAATATATCTTCTTCAGATAAAATTCTAAGAATAAGTACTGCAAGCACATAAACAATTGCTCCTATTAATATTGATATTACTGTTGAAATTGTTTGTGATAAAACTAAGTTTAAAGCAATATTTGAAAAATACACACATACGCCCATAATTACTCCCGCTATAATAGGTTTTATTATACACTTTCCAATAGGAATATGTAGCTTTATTTTCTTTGTTAGTGCTTTATAACAAATTAAGAATGCAATTATCTGACATACTATTGAACTTATAGGTGCTCCTATAATATTTATATCTGGATTACTTACTAGAATTATATTTAGTATTAATTTAATTGCTGCTCCAACTGCAAGCGAAATTGCTGGTATTAGTGGTTTATTTAATCCATATAATCCACCATTTATTGTTTGACTTAATGCTACAAATATCATGGCTATAGATGAAAGTCTTAAAACATTTGATCCATCTGGTGCATTTGGATATATTAATCCTAGTATTTGATTTGACAAACACATATATCCAATGGCACATGGTATAATAATTATTACTGATGCAAAAAATGAAAATGATAATCTTTTTGATGCAACACCATATTCTTTTTTTGCAATTGATTCTGAAATTGCTGGAACCAATGCAGTTGAAAATGCAAGATTTACAGCTATAGGTAAATTTGTTAAATTATCAACTTTTGAAAGTATTCCTGTTTTCTCCATTGCTAATTGTTCTAGAACTTCTTTTCCTCCTGTTACTATTCCCGAGAAGGCTTGTTGTATACAATTACTTACAGTTGCAGTATCTATAACAGAACTTATAACTGAGATAACTGAACCAATTGTAATTGGAATTGAAAGCTTTAAAATTGTTTTAACTATGTCTTTAGTAGATTTTTTCTGTTCTTCTTTAGATATCTCATTTTCATTTACATCTATTTTATTTTTTCTATAATAAGCAGCTAGGTATAAAAATGTAACAATAATACTAAGTGTTGTAGATAAGTTTCCTCCCGCTGCCATTATGTATGGTTCTTTTCCAACTAGTGCATATACAAATACTATTGATAATACACAATTTAAAAACTGTTCTAATACTTGAGTAACACTTGCTGGTTTCATATTTTGTTGACCTGAAAAATATCCTCTAAATACTGATGATGTTGCTACAAAGAAGATTGCAGGTGCTAAAACTCTTAAAACATATGCAACATCAGGAACATTAAGCATATGCGTTGCAATAAAATCTGCTCCACAAAACAAGGTTACTGAGAAAAATAGTCCTATTCCAGAAAACAGCTTTAACGCTGTTTTAAATATTCTTTGTGCTCCATAATTATTTCCAACTGCTAATCTTTCTGATATTAATTTTGAGATAACACTTGGAATACCTATAGAACAAAGGGTAAGAAGCAAGGCATATATTTGATACCCTGCAGAATAATACCCAAGACCTGTATCTCCAAACCCCTCTACATTTGTTATTACTAATCTGTATACTAATCCTAAAACTTTTACTATAATCTCTGAACACATCAGTAAAAATACATTTTTCATAAAGGATGTGCCTTTATTTTTTTTATTTTCTGCTTTTTCCACTTTTGTTCCTTTCCTATTAGAATTCAACTTTTTCTTGTATCCAATTTTCAAGTTCATCAATTTTAACTCTTACTTGTTCCATTGTGTCTCTATCTCTAATCGTAACTGATTCATCTTCTAATGTATCAAAATCGATTGTTACACAGTAAGGTGTTCCAATTTCATCTTCTCTTCTATATCTCTTTCCTATACTTCCTGCTTCATCATAATCGCACATAAACTTTTTAGATAATTTATGGTATACTTCAGTTGCTTTTTCACTTAATTTTTTTGATAAAGGAAGTATTGCAACTTTGTATGGTGCAAGTGCTGGATGTAAGTGAAGTACAGTTCTTATATCTCCCTCTCCAACCTCTTCTTCGTCATAGCTATTGCATAAAAATGCAAGTGCAACTCTATCACAACCAACAGATGGCTCAATACAATATGGTACATATTTTTCATTTGTTTCTAGATCTAAATAATTCATATCTTCCTTAGAAAATTCCATATGTTTGCTTAAGTCATAATCTGTTCTATCTGCAATACCCCAAAGTTCTCCCCATCCAAATGGAAATGCAAATTCGATATCTGTAGTTGCTTTACTATAAAATACAAGTTCATCTGCACTATGATCTCTTAATCGTATATTTTCTTCTTTCATTCCTAATGACAATAGGAAATCTTTACAATATTCTTTCCAATATTTCCACCAGTCCATATCTGTTCCAGGCTTACAAAAGAACTCTAGTTCCATTTGCTCAAATTCACGTGTTCTAAATGTAAAGTTACCAGGTGTTATTTCATTTCTAAATGCCTTACCTATTTGACCAATTCCCATTGGTAGCTTTCTTCTTGTTGTTCTTAATACATTTTTAAAGTTTACAAAAATTCCTTGTGCAGTTTCTGGTCTTAAATATACTGTTGATGTTGTGTCTTCTGTAACACCTTGAAATGTTTTAAACATCAAATTAAATTTACGAATTGATGTAAAATTCTCCTTACCACATTCTGGGCATGGTATATGATGCTCTTTAATATAGTTTACTAATTCTTCATCAGACATTCCATCAGCAATTATATCATTACCGTTTTTATGAGCCCATTCTTCTATAAGTTTATCTGCTCTATGTCTTGTTTTACATTCTTTGCAGTCAATTAATGGGTCACTAAATCCTGCTAAATGTCCTGATGCTTCCCATGTTTTTGGATTCATTAAAATAGCACAATCCAATCCAACATTATGCTCATTTTCTTGAATAAATTTTTTCATCCATGCTTTCTTTACATTGTTTTTAAGTTCAACTCCCAAAGGTCCATAATCCCAAGTATTTGCTAAACCTCCATAAATCTCAGAGCCTGGATAAACATATCCTCTATTTTTACATAAACTAACTAATTTTTCCATTGTCATTTTTTCCATTTTATACGCCTCTTTCTTGTGGCTAAAAGCCTACTTTTTAAACTGCTATAAATTTTACCAATATATTTTATAAAAGTCAATAGAAATAACAATTACAAGTGTTTTTAAAAGATTAATTTTTTCGTTTTTGTTGTCGACATTATGTTACTTTTTTCGCTGTTTATAAATTTCACAAGTTGTTCACATATGTGTGGATAATGTGGATAACTTTGTGAATAAGTATTATTAGTGGCTTTCAAAATACAATTTATTCACATTTTTATTATGTAATTTTTTATGCAAACCATTGTTGTCTTTTTCGCATAATAACCGTATTTTATGTACACAGCATATTTGTTCGTATATAAAAAAGAGAAGAAAATTTGAATATGTTTTCTCCTCTTTTTTACAGTATTTTTCTAACCAAATAAGCTCATTTGATTACTTTGGCTCATTCCCTTTAAACAACCAACTTTTTCTAATAGTTCTATAACTGATTTTCCAATTTTAGAACGAATTTTCATATCATCTATAGACATAAATTTACCTTCTTTTTTAGCTTCATCTATTCCTTCTGCTGCAACTGTACCAAGACCTGGTATACTATTTAATGGTGGACGAATTCCATCTTCTTCAACAATAAATTTTGTTGCGTGAGATTTATATAAGTCTATTGGAAGGAATTTTATTCCTCTTTCATACATTTCAAGTACAAGTTCTAGTATAGCATACATGTTCTTGTCTTTAGTTGTTGCACTATTTCCTGCTAAATCTATTTCCTTCATTTTGTTAAGTACTTTTTCTTTTCCATAACACATAATATCACTATCAAACTCGTCTGCTCTAATTGTAAAGTATGATGCATAATATGCTTTTGGCTCATGTACTTTAAACCAAGCAATTCTAAATGCATTTGTTACATATGCTGCAGCATGTGCTTTGGGGAACATGTACTTTATCTTTTCACATGATTTAATGTACCAATCCGGAACATCATGTTCCTTCATTAATGCTACATATTCTGCCCATTTTTCTGGGTCTTTTAATGCTTTTCCTTTACGAACTGTCTCCATTATTTTAAATGAGTGGTTTGGTGGGACACCTTTCTTTATTAAGTAAATCATAATATCATCACGGCAACAGATTGCCTCATTTAATGTTACTGTTCCTTCGTCTATTAAACTTTGTGCATTGCCAAGCCATACATCAGTTCCGTGTGATAATCCAGAAATACGAATTAATTCATCAAATGTTGTAGGTTTTGTATCTACTAACATTCCTCTAACAAATTTTGTTCCAAACTCTGGTACCCCATAACTTCCAACTTTACTTTTTATTTGCTCTGGTGTAACGCCTAAAGCATCTGTTGAACTAAATATAGACATTGTTGCCTTATCATCAAGTGGTACTTTTGTTGGATCAATTCCTGTAATGTCAAATAACATTCTTATCATTGTTGGATCATCATGACCTAAAATATCAAGTTTTAAAAGGTTTTGATCAATAGAGTGATAATCAAAGTGAGTTGTTATTATGTCTGAATTTGGATCATCAGCTGGATGCTGTACAGGTGTAAATTCATAAATTTCTCTTCCTTTCGGAACAACTATAATTCCTCCAGGGTGTTGACCTGTTGTTCTTTTTATACCTGTACATCCTTGTGCTACTCTTAAAACCTCTGCATTATTAACAGGCACTCCTCTTTCTTCATAGTATTTTTTTACATATCCATAAGCTGTTTTATCTGCAACAGTACCAACTGTTCCAGCTTTAAAGGTTGTACCTTTTCCAAATATTACTTCTGTATACCTATGAGCTTTTGCTTGATATTCACCAGAGAAGTTTAAGTCTATATCTGGCTCTTTATCTCCATTAAATCCAAGGAAAGTTTCAAAAGGTATATCTATTCCATCTTTAATTAATTTGTGCCCACATTTTGGACAATTTTTATCAGGTAAGTCAAATCCACATTGACAGCCATAGTCTGTAAAATCCGAATACTTACATTCTGGACATCTATAATGTGGTGGCAAAGAATTAACCTCTGTAATACCCGTCATATTAGCAACAAATGACGAACCAACAGATCCTCTTGAACCTACTATGTAGCCATCTTCATTTGATTTCCATACTAATTTTTGTGCAATAATATACATAACTGAGAATCCATTTTTTATAATAGAATTTAGTTCTTTGTCTAATCTATCTTGTACCAATGCTGGTAATGGATCTCCATATAACTTATGTGCTTTATCATATGCAATATCTTTAATTGTTTGTTCACAACCATCAATATGTGGTGGACATTTTTCTGGAGATATAGGGCTTATTTTTTCGCACATATCTGCAATTTTATTTGTGTTTGTTATAACTACTTCATATGCTTTTTCTTCGCCTAAGTATTCAAACTCTTTTAACATCTCTTCTGTTGTTCTAAGATATAGAGGTGCTTGTTCATCTGCGTCATCATATCCTTGTCCTGCAAGTAAAATTCTTCTATATATTTCATCTTGTGGGTCCATAAAATGCACATCACATGTAGCAACAGTTAGTTTTCCAAGTTTATCTCCAAGTTCAACAATCTTTCTATTTATATCTTGTAATGCTTTTTCATCTGGAACCGTACCATTACGTACCATAAACATATTGTTGCCTATTGGTTGAATTTCTAGGTAATCATAATCACGTGCAATTGCCTCTATTTCTTCATCGGATTTTCCTGCTACTATTGCTCTATATAGTTCACCTGCTTCACAGGCACTTCCTAATATTAATCCTTCTGAATATTTTTTATAAATAGATTTTAATATACGAGGTTTTTTATAAAAATAGTCTAGGTGTGAATAAGAAATTAGTTTGTATAAATTTCTTAATCCAACATAATTTTTAGCAAGTATTATTGCATGATATGTTTGAAGCTTTTTGTAATCTACCTCTCCTGCTCCAATTGTATCAATTTCGTCAACTTTTGTTACACCTTTTTCTTTTAGCATATCTATCATTACTTTAAATACTTTTACAGTTGTATCTACATCGTCTAACGCTCTATGAGCAACTTCAACCTTTATTCCTAGATTTTCAGCAATTATACCTAATTTATATTTTTTATATTCTGGGAATAAATCTTTTGCAAGTCTTAATGTATCAAGATATGTGTTATCTAAAGTATAGCCAAGTTCTTTTGCATTATATTTTAAGAAACCAATGTCAAAATCTGCATTATGAGCAACTAAAACACTATCTCCAACAAATTCTAATATCTTAGGAAAAACCTTATCTATTGTTTCTGCATCCTTTACCATATCATCTGTAATGTTAGTAACTTCTACAACTTTAGGTGGAATTGGTTTTTCAGGATTTACAAAACATGAAAATTCGTCTATTACCTCTCCATTTTTCACTTTCATAATTCCAACTTCGGTAATTTTTTCGGTTCTAAATGAAAGTCCTGTTGTTTCTAAGTCAAGTACACAATATGTTGTATCTATATCTTGTCCTTTTGGGAAAGATACTATAGCAGTCCTATCAGGTGCTAAATATGCTTCTACTCCATATATTATTTTTAAGTCTGGATTTTTTTCGGTAAAATGATTTGCTTCTGGGAAA
Organism: uncultured Clostridia bacterium; assembly: GCA_934121885.1. Taxonomy (GTDB): domain Bacteria; phylum Bacillota; class Clostridia; order TANB77; family CAG-508; genus CALXVA01. The sequence goes on from CAKOVH010000003.1 coordinate 86,536, forward strand.
GCTTGTACAACACCATGATCTGTAATTGCAATAGATTTCATACCCCATTTAGCAGCACGTTTTAATAAATCTGTTGCTGATGTTACAGCATCCATTTGACTCATTTGTGTATGCATGTGAAGCTCAACTCTTTTTACTTCTGAATTATCCATTCTTGTTACTTTCTTTATTCCCTCTGAAGCAATAATTGTATTTGCTCTTATTGTAAGTTCTTTTGAAAACGGATCCATTTCGGCTTTTCCTGCAAGTTTTATACCTTTTGCATCTTTTATTCTTCCCATTACTTTTTTAGCATTATCTTTACTTGTAAACGCCTTACAAGTCATAGTGCTTGTACCATCATAAATAGAAATACTAAGTATAACACTTCCACCTTTTATTTCCTTATCCTCTATTGCGATAACTTCTCCATCAATACATACATTTCCACTATCTACTCCAAGGTTTTCTATTTTTATAAGTGGCTCTTTAATTTCTGGGTTCATTCCAAGTATTAAAGGTGAGTTTTCATCTTCTGTTGGAAGCTTTGGAAAGTTATCTCCATTAACTTCTATAATAATATTAGACATTACAGTTACATCACCTGCAAATGCATCAAGTCCTGCTTTTCCAATAGTTTTTATTCCACTTGCATTTTTAATTTTTGTTGCTACTTCATTTCCTTCTTTACTATCTGTTGTAAAGGACTTACAAGTAATCATTCCTGTTCCATCATAAAGTTCAAAAATAATCATACCTTTTCCAGTTTTTGTCTCTCTACATTCACAAGATACTACTCTTCCTTCTATTGTTATTCTTTTATTATCTGCAGAGATTTCTTTTATCTTTACTTTATTCTCTTTTGCTTTAGATGGCTTTCCTAATATAACATTTTTTTCTTGCTCTGCTTGTTCAAGTTCTGCTAAATAATCTTCTTCTAAAGGTATTTCATCCATCATTGGTGGAATTGGCATATTATCTATGTCCATTGGATAATTTTCAGCATTTGGTATACATTCGGCTACCTCTTTTTCGAACTCCTTAGCAGCTTTTTGAGCCTCCATAACTATTTGCCTTTCATTTTCTTCTGCTTGCATTTTTAACTTTAGCATCATTTCTTCTGTTATATTTTCTACATACTTTACTTTTAATTTTTCTCCATAAATATTAGAAATAATGTCTTCTAATGTTTTATCAAATTTTCCTGCATCTAGTGTTTCTTTTCCTTTACGTGGTAAATTTACTATTAAATTTTTTTCTTGGATTTCTATATTACTATCTTTTAACAATGCTTTTATAAGAGGATGCTTAAAAGCCATATATTTAACAATATCTGGCCATTCTAATTTTAAATCAACCTCTGTTTTATTTTCATATTCTATTTCTATTATTACTTCTTTTATATCAAATCTTTTTTCTAAGTATCTTTCAAAATCATACAAGTCTGCAATTTTAATACAGCCACTTGCAATTAATTTTAGTTCTAGTTTGTTTGTCTTTTTAAATAGATTAATTGTTTTAATTTTTGAATCATTTAAAGCTATGCTTTTTGAATTGTAATCTTTAAATACTTCTTTAATTGTTTTTTCCATTAGCCTCAAACTCCTAATTTATATCCATTGTTTCATTTAAAATATTCTTACTATGTCATTATAGGTAACAAATATTGATAATGTAATAAGTAACACAAATCCTAACATTTGTATTTTTATTTCCGTACTTTCTTTTAATGTTTTTCTTCTAATTGCCTCTATTATAAGCAAAACAACCTTTCCACCATCAAGTGGAGGAAATGGAAGTAAATTTGTAACACCAAGAGACATAGAAATAACAGCTAATATATATACAAAATCTGCTACTCCTGTTGTTTTTATAACAACTTCTGAAATTCCTACTGGTCCCATAAGTTGGTCAATTGAAACACCACCAGAAAATAACATTTTTAAACTATCTACAATAGAAAACGCAAATTTTCCAGTATATGAAAGTGCTGTTCCAAAATCTCCAAGTACAACAGTCATTAAAATAATATATGTTATAAGTGCAAATATAATATTAACAAGTCCTCCTGCCATTACAATTGCAATTCTTTTTGGAATACTACTCTTACTAAAAGAACCCTCCTCATCAGAGCGTTCTTCTTCTCCCATCATACTTACAAATCCACCTAGAGGTATTAATCTTAAAACATATTTAGTTGACTTTCCTTGCTTTTTTAATATTGTAGGTCCAAATCCTATTGCAAACTCGTTAACCTTTACTTTGCAGAGTCTTGCTACAATAAAATGTCCTGTTTCATGAATTAATACCAAAAAACCTAAAATAAATATAATCTTAATTGCATTAATAAAAAAAATCAAATTATTTTCCTCCAAAATTAAAGTACCATTAATAAAAAATATGCAAATGGTAGAACAAATATAACACTATCTATTCTATCTAACATTCCTCCATGTCCTGGTATAAGATTACTATAGTCTTTTATTTCACAATATCTTTTTACACTTGATGCTGCTAAATCTCCTATTTGGCTAATTGCACTAAATAACATTGCAATAAAGCCAATATATATATAATTAATATTAAGATTCCAAATATTATTACATAAGGCAGTATATATTAAAGCTAGTATCAAAGCTCCAATCACTCCTGCTACGCACCCTTCAACAGATTTGTTTGGACTAATCTCTGAAAATTTATGTTTTCCAATTCTTCTTCCAACAGTATATGCAAATATGTCTGTTCCCCAAGCACATATAAATACATACCATATTAGTATTTTACCATTTGGAACATTTTCTCTAATAATCGGTGCAAACATTATAAATAAAACCACATAACATATTCCAAAAAATGTTATAGCAATATCTATAATATTTACTTTCATATGACTTAATATAATTCTTACAAACAAAACCATAATGGAAAATGGAATTATAGCTGCAACAATTGGAAGTATTAGGTTGGAAGGTATTAAATGTATAGCTCCAATAAGTCCTGCTGCAATGTAGCCTACCCATTCTACTGGCTTTGCTTTTCCTTTAAATGCCTTATAAAATTCATGTAGGCACATAATTGCAACAATAGCAATTGCAATATCTATTACATATTTATTTGCAAATATCATTATTACTGCAAATAAAGGAAATAATATTAATCCTGATAAAACTCTCTTAAAATTCATGTTTTTTTCCTTTCGCTTATGTATTTACTTTCCACCAAACTTTCTGTTTCTATTTTGGAATGTTACAATCGCATCAACTAAATCATCTTCTGAAAAATCTGGCCAATATTTTTGAACAAATAAAAACTCTGCATATGCAATTTGCCATAGTAAAAAGTTACTAACACGTTGTTCTCCACCTGTTCTTATAACTAAGTCTGGATCAGGTTCACCTTCTGTATAAAGATTATCTGAAATTAGTTGTTCATTAATATCTTGTATGTTTAATTCATTGTTTGCAACTTTTGATGCAATTTTTTTAACTGCTTTTGTAATTTCATCTCTTCCACCATAATTAAAAGCAATATTTAAAGTAAGCCCTGTATTATTTTTGGTGCTTTCAACTATTTTTAAAATATCATTTCTTAGTCCTTCATCAATTTTTTCAATATCACCTAATACTTTTATTTTTATATTATCACTTGTAGTTCTTTTTAAAAGCTTATCTATATATGCTCTTAAAAGTAACATTAAAGCTCCAACTTCTTCTTTTGTTCTTTTCCAGTTTTCAGTAGAAAATGCATACACAGTTAAATACTTAAGTCCTAAATCATTTGCAAAATATGCTAATTTTTCTAGATTTTCGGCACCAGCTTTATGTCCTAGTTTTACCTCTATTCCTTTTTCTTTAGCCCATCTTCTATTTCCATCCATAATAATAGCAATATGTTTTGGCATACATTCCTTATTAATGTCATTAATTGTCATATTAAAATCATCCTTTACTTATATACTCATTACTTCTTTTTCTTTTGCTTCTAATATTTTATCTATTTCTGCAACATATTTGTCAGTTAATTTTTGTATGTTATCTTCAGCTAATTTAAGATCATCTTCTGAAATATCGCTATTTTTTTGTTTTGCTTTTGCATCATCAATTCCATCTCTTCTTACAGCTCTTACAGCAACTTTAGCTTCTTCTGCCATTTTTCTTACTTCTTTAACTATATCTTTTCTTCTCTCTTCATTTAATTCAGGGAAAGCTAGTCTTATTACTTTTCCATCATTATTTGGATTAATTCCTATATCTGATTTTAAAATTTCTTTTTCAATTTCTTTTAATATACTAACATCCCATGGTTGAATAACTATTAATCTTGCTTCTGGTACAGAAATACCTGCTACTTGATTAATTGGTGTTGGTGTTCCATAGTAATCAATTGAAATCTTGTTTAAAATTGCTGGGTTTGCTCTTCCAGCTCTAATTTCTGATAAATTTTCTTCGAAAACACTAATAGTTTTCATCATTCTTTCTTCAATATTTGTAAAATCCATTTTTAATTCCTCCTAAAAAATTATTCATTAATTAATGTTCCAACTTCTTCACCTTTTATTGCTTTTACAATATTTTCAGGCTTTGCAAGTTCAAATACAATAAGTTTTATATTATTATCTTTGCATAAAGATATAGCTGTTAAATCCATAACTTTTAAATTTTTATTAAGTATATCTGAATATGTAATTTTGTCATATTTTATAGCATTGCTATCTACTTTTGGATCTGCTGAATATACCCCATCAATAGTTTTACCAACAAGTATTGCATCTGCTCCTATTTCAGCGGCTCTTAATGATGCTGCTGTATCTGTTGTAAAATATGGACTTCCTGTTCCGCATCCAAATATAACAACTTTACCGTTTTCTAAATATTTTACTGCATTTCTTTTTACAAATGGTTCTGCCACTTGTCTCATTTCTATTGCAGTTTGAAGTACTGTTTCGACTCCTTTAGCTTCTAATGCATTTTGTAGTGCTAACCCATTCATTGCAGTTGCGAGCATTCCCATATAATCTGATGAAGATCTATCCATTTTTTCTTGTTTAGCACCTCTCCAAAAGTTTCCTCCACCTACAACTATTGCAACTTCCGCACCCAAAGCTTTAATTTTTTTTATTTCTTCGCAAATTTTTTCAACTGTGTCCCAATCAATTCCTGTTTTATTACTACCAGCTAATGCTTCTCCACTTAGCTTTAATAATACACGTTTGTATTTTATCTCTGGCACAATCAACACTCCTTTTATCATTTTTTTTAACTTTCCCTATTCTATCATATATTTATATATTTTTGCATTACTTTTTTAAAAATTTCTTAATATTTTTTATTATTCAAATATTTTCTATTATTTTGCAAATAATATATATGAATTTTTTATGAGGATACAAAAATGAATCAAATTTTAAACGGCAATATTTCTGAAATTTCTGAAGAACAAGAATATAATAATTTTTCAAATACACATAACAGCTTTTTATTTTTCAAGATACTATTTTTTATCTCATCAATTATAGCTGTGTGTTTTACTATGTTCTTTTTTTATAGATTGTTTAGAATAAATCAAAATTCTAAAATCTCTCAAAGATTAATTAGTGATTATCAAGTATCAACTCTTTACACTAATAACACCACATATTCCGCTAAGCAAGTTACATCATCAAACAATTCCAATACCGAGCCATTTGTAATAGGTATGATTAAAATAGATAAAATAGGATTAACATATCCAATTTTATCAGAAACAAATAAAGATTTACTTGATGTATCTGTTTGTCGTTTTGCAGGTCCTCTTCCAAATGTAACAGGAAATTTATGTATAGCGGGTCATAATTATGTAGATTATAAATTCTTTAGTAGATTAAATGAATTAACCAATAATGACATTGTAAAAATATATGATTTATCTGGAAATATGGTAGAATATATTGTTACAAATATGTATGAAGTAAAATCTAATGATTTATCTTGTACAAATCAAAATACAAATGGCAAAATAATAGTTACACTTTTAACTTGTAATAATGTTTCAGGTAATAGATTAATTGTTCGTTGCGAAAAAAACGACGGGTAAGACCAATGGTTTACACATAAAGTTAAAAAAAGAGAGATTTTAATCTCTCTTAATATATTACTTTAAACTTTTTTATGCTTTATAGTCTCTTATTTTTTTGTAAGCATATACTGCTGATATTGCGCAAACAACAATAAAGAACATTACTGTTATATCTTCTGTTACACCAGTTTTTGGAAGCGTATTTTCACTATTTGTGCTTGTATTTGTTGTTGGCTGAATAATTGTTGAGTTTGAATCTGTTTGGTTAGTAGTAACTTGATTTGCATCAGATTGTTGATTTATTCCTGTAATATCTAAATTTATTGGATTGTCTGCTGCATATACCTCTAATCCTACCATTCCAAAAATTGCAATTATCATTATTGCAGAAATTGTGATTAACATTTTTTTACTCTTTAACATATCTTTCTCTCCTTTTCTTTTTTCTTCTTTTGATACCTTAGTATATAGTATTTATTTTTTTCTGCTTTTTATACTATGTAACTTTAAATATATTCTTAAATTATTTTACTATTAATAATTTTCATAGTCAAGTATTTTTTGTCATTTTTTGAAATTTTTTCTTTATACATTAAATCTAAACAAAACAATATCTCCATCTTGCATTATATATTCTTTTCCTTCTGATCTAACCAAACCTTTCTCTTTTGCAGCTACCATACTTCCTTCTCTCATTAAATCATCATAAGATACTATCTCTGCACGAATAAATCCTCTTTCAATATCACTATGTATTTTTCCTGCTGCTTGTGGTGCTTTTGTTCCTTTTTTTATTGTCCATGCTCTAACTTCTGGTTCTCCTGCAGTTAAAAACGACATTAACCCTAGTAAATCATAGCTTGCTTTTACTACTTTATCTAGTCCAGACTCTTCAATTTCTAAAGCTTCTAACATTTCTTTTTTATCGTTTCCATCTAGGCTTGCAAGTTCTTCTTCTATTTTTACGCAAAGTGGAACAACTTCTGCATTTTCTTGCTTTGCATACTCTACCACTTGTTTAATTGCCTCTATTTCAAAAGGTTTTTCCAATTGTTCTTCTGATACATTTGCTATATAAATTATTGGTTTCATTGTTAATAAAAATGTATCTTTTATTAATTCTTTTTCCTCATCATTAAGAGTAACTGTTCTTGCTGATTTTCCAGTTTCTAATGCAGATTTTATTTTTTCTAGTACATCTAATTCTAATTGACATTTTTTATCTGCTTTTAATTTTTTCTTTACACTATCTATTCTTTTATCTAGTGTTTCTATATCTGCAAATATTAATTCTAAATTAATTGTTTCTATATCTCTTATAGGATTTATACTTCCATCAACATGTACAATATTAGGATCTTCAAAGCACCTTACCACTTCACAAATAGCATCTACTTCTCTAATATGTGATAAAAATTTATTTCCTAATCCTTCACCTTTGCTTGCTCCTTTTACCAATCCAGCAATATCAACAAATTCTATAATAGCATGTGTTACTTTTTCTGGGTGATACATATTTGCCAGATTATCCAATCTTTCATCTGGTACTGGAACCACTCCAACATTTGGTTCAATTGTGCAAAATGGATAATTTGCACATTCAGCTCCTGCATTTGTAATCGCATTAAACATTGTACTTTTTCCTACATTTGGTAATCCTACAATTCCTATTTTCATTTCAAGTTCCTTTCTATTTTTCCCATTTTATAATTTAAAATGGGGCTTCCAGCGGGAATTGAACCCGCGACCTCAGCCTTACCAAGGCTGCACTCTACCTACTGAGCTATAGAAGCATTAGTTTTGGTTAATTCCTTTTATTGCTTTTTTTCGTATTCTTTGTATTGCATTATCAATTGATTTTACAGGTGTATCCAATTTTTTTGCAATCTCAACATAACTTTCTCCATTAGCATATCTACTTAATACTTGTCTTTCAAAATCACTTAATGATTCATCAATTGCTTTTTCAACATACATATAATATTCTTTTTTAGTTATTGTATCTAATGGATCTTCAACAATGGTAGATTCAAAAACCTCCATTACCTCAGTATCATCACTTTCGTCATCGTAAGCAGACATATTTAAAGATAGATAAGAATTAAGAGGCATGTGCTTTTGCCTATTTGATGTTTTTATAGCTGTTATTAATTGTCTTTCAATACACATATTAGCAAAAGTCTTAAATGAATTTTGTTGGTCCGGTTTATAGCATTTTATTGCTTTAAAAAGCCCAATTAAACCTTCTTGAACAATATCATCCTTTTCAGCCCCAATGATATAATACTTACTAACTTTTATATTTACAAGCTCTTTGTACCTATTTATTAAATAATCAAGAGCGCATTTATCTCCAGATTTAATGATTTCAATTAAATCCTCATCTTTTGCATTTTCATAATCACTTTTTGAAGAATAAAATACACCTTTATTGTTCATATTGCTTAAAGCTACCTCCTACGAAGTTTTCCTCTATGCTTGTATTATAAGGCAGTTATTCTTTTAATGTCAAGCCTTAAATCGTAAATTATTGATATTTTCTATAATTTATGCTATATTTTACTACAAAGTATATAAGGAGGCTAATATAATGGCATATGACGGTTTTGTTAATTATACAATTTCAAAAGAATTATCTCCATGCATTATAGGAGGTAAAATCGATTCTATCTTTGAGCCAAATAATAATGAAATTATAATTGGTATTTACAATAATAGCTCAAAATATGCATTAGATATTGTTACTTCATCTAATAATTATCGTGTATGTTTAACTCAAAATAAAAAAGTTAATCCAACATTTGCACCTAATTTTTGCATGGTCCTAAGAAAACATTTACTAAATACTAAAATTATAAATTTATATACATTATCTTTAGAAAGAATAATGATAATTGAATTTGAAGGTCATAGTAAATCAGAAAATATTGGCAAGAAAAAATTAATAATTGAATTAATGGGCAAACATAGTAATATTATTTTGGTAGATTCATGTAATGTAATAATTGATGCATTAAAGCATTTTAATAATGATGAAAACTCTTATAGAAATATTATCTCAGGTTCTAAATATACTCTTCCTTTATCTTCTAAACATGACTTTATAACTATGCAAGATGAAAAAAATTTTTATGAAGATTGCCTAAATTATAGCAAAGAATATAACACAGATAAATTAACAGATATACTTTCTAACTTATATATTGGTTTTAGTAAAACATTAATCTCTTGTTTATTAGAAAAACTCTCCATAGAAGATTTTCTTTCTGAGAATAACGCTAATTTGGTTTATTCTTATTTAAGAAAATTATTAAAAAATACTACTGATACAATTGCAACATATTATAATGAAAAAGATTACTCAGTTTGTTTATTCAAAAAAGATAATCCTTTACAAGTAAACTTTTTTATAGATGATTTTTACTATTCTAAAGAGAAAAATGAAAACTTCAAGAACATAAAGAATAGTTTTTTAAATGAAGTTTTAGCCTATTTTAAAAAGCTTAATACTAGACTAACCAACATAAACTATAGATTAAAAGAATGCCAAAATGCTGATTTATATAAGCTTTATGGAGAACTTATTACAAACAATTTATATAGGATTTCAAATAATCATATAGAATCTCTTACTATTGAAAACTATTATGACAACAATAATTTAATTACAATTCCATTAGATAAAAGTATTTTGCCTTCAGCAAATGCTAAAAAATATTTTAAAAAATATTCAAAACTAAAAAATGCTAAAAAAATTACCGAATTGCAAAAAGAGGAAGTTCAGGAAGAACTTAGCTATTTAGAAAGCATTATTTATGAATTTAAAGTAGCTACAACTACTCAAGAAATAGAAGATATTAGAAATGAGTTTTATGAAACCTTTTTAACTGACAAAAACTTGTCTATTAAAAATAACAGGAAAAATCAAAAAAATACAAAGAAAAACAATTTACACATTGAAAAAATTGGAGAACCTTTAAAATATATGGTAGATAATTATTCTGTTATAGTTGGAAAAAATAATAGACAAAATGATTTTATTACCAAGCAAGCAAACCCAACTGATTTTTGGTTTCATACAAAAGATGTTCACGGAAGCCATGTCATTTTAAAAATAAATAATAAGCTACCATCACAAGACACTATTAATAAAGTTGCTTCTATTGCTGCATTTTATAGTCAAGCTAGTAAATCTAGTAATGTTTCTGTTGATTACACATTAATCAAGAATGTAAAAAAGCCCTCTAAATCAAAACCCGGAATGGTTATATATACTAACAATAAAAATGTTATTGTAAAACCTGTTTGTCCTATAACATGAGAAAAGAGCTGGATGCATTGCACCCAGCTCTTGCTTTGGAGATACGATTGAGTGATCTCTTAGAACACTCTCTGTCCGTCAAGAATCAAATGATCCCAGCAAATCTTTCCCTTTAACATATGTCCAATATCGGCACATGTAGCTTTGCCAAATTTTTCAATAGCAATGTAAAGAGTAGATTCGCCGTTTTCCGGATTCGTAAATTCGCTACAACCACTTACACTAAGCGACCGTGTACTCAAAAACTCCTGAATGTCCAGCATCCCCATATTGCTGAACTCTTCAGTTAATATTTTCTGCCGGAATAAGCGTCCGCCCTTCCTTATTTTTGTTAGCGCTGTTTCTGTAAGCTTTTTGTACATACTTTTTTCCCTCCAGAGTTTTATTTATTTTGGCCACATTTTTGCGGCACTAAATAAATTATAGCACAATTTTACATAAAATGCAACTCTTGACTTCTTTATTTTTTATTATTTGCATGTTAAGTCTTTTTTCTTTTATATTCCTACCTTATATTCAATTTCTTCCATATATGGAAATATCTCTTTTACTCTTTTTAATGTTAACATTAGTTGCTTTGGTTGAGAATTTTTCTTATGATTAGATAATAATTTTTGAGTATAACAGTTATCTGCTGTTTTAAATAATACATATCTATTTCCTACATATGTATAATATATTTGATATCCATTTTTTAAATCTAGCCACATCTTTTCAAATGTATATTCTTCCATTTTGTCTCCTTTATTTTATCATTTCATTAAACTCTGCTTCAGTTAAAATTGTTATGCCAAGTTCTTGAGCTTTTTTTAGTTTGCTTCCAGCTTCCTCTCCTGCTAAAACATAACTTGTTTTTTTAGAAACTGTTCCAGATGTTTTTCCTCCGAATTTTTCAATAATTTCACTTGCTTGTTCTCTAGAATAATTTTCTAATGTTCCTGTTAATACAAAAGTTTTTCCTTCAAACCTTGTATCTTCAATATTTTCATCTTTGTAATTCATATTTAAATTATGTTCTTTCAGTTTATTTATTAAATCTATAGTTTGAGCCTGTTTAAAAAAATCATAAATGCTTTGTGCTGTAATTAAGCCTACATCTTCTTTCATTGCTAAACTTTGGACAGAAGCATTCATTAAAGCATCCATACTTTTATACCATTTTGCAAGTGATTTAGCAAGTTTTACTCCAACATGTCTTATTCCAAGTGCATTAATTAGTCTGTACAAATCATTGCTTTTACTTTTTTCTATTGCATCAATTAAATTTTGAGCGAATTTTTTTCCGTTTTTCTTTAAAGATGCTATATCTTCAAATGTTAAATCATATATATTAGTTATATTTTTGATTAACCCTCTGTTTATGAACTCTTCTACTAAGTTTTCTCCAAGGCCATTAATATCCATCGCATCTTTTGAAACAAAATGTATAATTCCTCTTGTAAGTTTAGCAGGACACTCAATTCCTATACAATGCCAAATTGCTTCTCCATCTTCTCTTACCGCTTGAGCTCCACATACAGGACATACTTCTGGCATTTTAAATTCTATTTCTTCACCTGTTCTTTTCTTTTTTACAACTTCTATTACCTCTGGTATAACATCTCCCGCTTTTTGTATAATAACAATATCTCCAATTCTTATATCTCTTTCTTTAATATAATCTTCATTGTGTAATGTTGTTTTAGATATTTTAGATCCTGCAACTACAACAGGTTCTAGTATTGCAAGTGGAGTTATTGCTCCGGTTCTTCCTACTTGAAAAGCTATATCTTTTAATTTAGTTTCTTTTCTTTCTGGTGGATACTTATATGCAACAGCCCATTTTGGTGTTTTATATGTTGTTCCAATAATCTCTCTTAATTTTAGGTTATTTACCTTAACAACTGCTCCATCAATTCCAAATGATATATTTTCTCTATCTTCTCCAATTTTATTTATAGCCGAGATTACTTCATCAATATTTTTACATAATATTCTAATAGGGTTTACATTAAATCCTAAACTATCTAAATAGTCTAAACTTTCACTATGTGTTTTAAATTCTTTTGTATCAGATTTTTGAACATTAAATATATAAATATCTAGTGGTCTTGTAGCTGTAATTTTACTATCTAACTGTCTTAAAGAACCTGCAGCAGCATTTCTTGCATTAGCAAATTGCTCTTCTTCATCCATAAGTCTATTTTCGTTTAATTTTTCAAATTGTTCTTTTCCAATAAAAACCTCACCACGAACAATAATGTCAATAGGTTCACTAAGTTTTTTAGGTATAGATTTTACTGTTCTTAAATTTTCTGTTACGTCTTCTCCTACAGTTCCATTTCCTCTAGTAGCCCCTCTTACAAATACTCCATTTTTATATTCAAGAGCTGCTGATAATCCGTCAATTTTAGTTTCTACAACATATTCAAGTTCTGTATTATTTTCTTCTGCTATTTTTTTCATTCTTTCATCAAAATCTCTAACTTCTTCAAAAGAAAATACATCTTGTAAGCTTTGCAAGGGTACTTCATGTGTTACCTTTTCAAACCCTTTTTTTAAACTTGCTCCTACTTTTTGCGTTGGCGAATCTTTTCTAATAAGTTCAGGAAATTTTGCCTCTATTCCTTTTAATTCTTTCATAAGCATGTCATATTCATAATCGCTTACAACTTGCACGTCATCAAAATATTTTTGTGTATAATATTGTAGTAAAGGAACTAATTCCTCTACTCTTGCTTTTGCTTGTTCAAATTCCATTTTTATCCCTCGTTTTTTATATTTCACCTTTAAATAATTTTTTACTTCCCTTTAAATAATCAATGCCTGAAATTATTGTTGCAATTACAGAAATTGAAAGTAGAATTGTTGTGATTAAATTTACTACTAAACTATATCCTGTTAAATTTTGTGTAAAAATTGCTCCAAATGCATTTTGGTCAATAAATGCAAATACAAGACCTACCATTTGTGTTGCTGTTTTTATTTTTCCCCATATACTTGCAGCAATTACATTTCCATCTTTTTGCACTGCAACTAGTCTATAACCAGAAACTATAAATTCTCTTATCACAACAATTGCAGGTATCCAATATGGTATTTGATTTCCATCTACAAGTATAAGCATTGCAACAATAACTAAAATTTTATCTGCAATAGGATCTAAGAATTTTCCAAATGTTGTGATTTGATTTCTTGAGCGTGCTATGTAACCATCCAATTTATCTGTTATTGATGCTATAATAAAAATTACATCTATTATAATATATGAAATTGATACTTCTAAAAACTCTCCTTGTATGTTAAGGAAAGGTATTATCATCATAATTGGTACCAATATAATTCTGAAAATAGTTAGTTTATTTGCCAAATTCATTTTTTACCCTCCATTTGTTTTTTACCATTATATATAAATTATTAAAAAAAATAAATAGATAAATGAAATTTTTGAAAAAAATAACCATCAACATAAATAAATTCTACGTTCTTATATTATTATTTAAATATAAAAGTCAACCTTCATTGTTTTTATAGTGTTACTTTAAAAGTTGTATAACCATCTTTGCAATTTACATCAATTTTTCCTTTATATTGATTTAGCAATTGCTAAACCTAATCCGTATCGTTTTTCTTTCCTATTTCTACATTTATCTATACGATAAAACCTTTCAAATATTTTTTCTCTTTCTTCTTCCGGAATAGGGTCTCCTTGATTTTTTACCTGAATAACTATATTTCCTTTTTCTTTTTTTAATTCTAAAATTACCTCTCCATCTTCTTTTGTATGCATAATAGCATTATCAATAAGAACAGATACAACATATTTTATGTCTTCTTTGTTTCCTATGAAATCAATATTTTCTGCCACTTTAGATTTTATCTTAACCTTTTTTTCATAAGCCATGCTTTCAAACATTGCTCCTACCATATTAATTTCTTCTGACAAATTAAATTTTTCTTTCTTTAAAATTTCTGCTACTGCGTCTGCTAATGCATATTCATCCTCTATAATTAATATTTTCATTTTCACTCCTCCAATTATTATGATAGTACTATTTTTTTATTGAAATACTATTTAATTTAAATGTTTTCTCCTATAACTCTTAGCCAATTTTCTCCCATAATTTTTTCTATCTCGTTATTGTTAAATTCTTTTTTTAACTCATATATTAGATTATTTATATCATTTAATCCTTCTAGTCTTTTAAGTATATGATTTTCTTCTAATCCATCAAAATCGCTTCCCAAACCCACATAATCAATTCCTACCAATTTTTTTATATATTTAATATGGTTAATTATATCTTGGATATCTGCTTTTTCTGTTTTATTTAAAAATCCACTACTATATACCACTCCAATTATCCCATTCATTTTCGCAATCTGCTTAATTTGATTATCTTTTAAATTTCGTGGATGCTCACATAAACTGTACACGCATGAGTGTGATGCAACAATTGGTGCATTAGATATTTGTGCAGTATCCCAAAAAGTTTTTTCTGAAGCATGAGAAACATCTACCAAAATTCTTTTTTCATTTAAAACTTTTATATACTCTTTTCCAAGCTCTGTAAGACCTGTATCTATTTTCTCCATTGCTCCTGATGCTAAATCATTTCGTTCATTCCAAACAATAGACATCATTTTTACACCTTTTTGATATAAGTAATCAATATTTTTTAAATTTCCTTGTATAGCACTTCCATTTTCTATTGTAAGCATCATTCCATACTTTTCTGGCATAAGTTTTTGAATATCCTCTTTACTTTTTACCTGAATAATTTTATCACCAAATTTTTCTTTTTGGATTTCAAAATAATCTAATACAGATTTTGTAATTTCATATCCATTTTCCGCTTCTTCTGGTGAAATATATGTTGCCATCATTTGTAAAATAGGAAAATTCATTTTAGATGATATATTAAATTTCAAACAATTATTATCTAAATCAATATTCCTTTTAAAGGTCTCTTTTAAAGTATCGCAATGTCCATCTACAAGTATCATATAACCACTCCTTTTACTTTTATAACATTATTCAATATAAGTAAAGTTATACATCTTTGCGAATTTTTGCAATGAAAAAGCCTTCATATAATTCGTTTGGTGCCACACATAATGTTCCTTCTATTTTTACTGGTAGTAAAGGAAGCTCCTTAACTAATTCATCATTTTCTATTGGTACAATCTTTGCTTTTGTTCCCTTTAATGCTTTTTCAACTATTTCCTCATTTTCTATACTTAAAACTGAACAAGTTGAATACACCATCTCTCCTCCAGGTTTAAGTAATTTAATTGCTTTTTTTAGTAGAGCAAGTTGCACCTCTGCTGATTTATGTATTAATTTTTCAGTAAATACCTTTTGCAAATTTTCGTTTTTTAAAGAAATTGTTCCACTTCCGCTACAAGGTGCATCTAAAAGTATTTTGTCAAAGGAAAAAAAGTCATCTAGTTTTCTGGCATCTTTTACCATTACAAAAGCACAGTTTACTCCTTGTTTTTCTATATTGTATTTTAATCTTTCTGCTCGGATATTATTTATTTCACATGCTGTAATATATGAATTATTATTTGTAATTGAAGCAATCTGAGTTGTTTTACTTCCTGGAGCTGCTGCCATATCTAATATATTTTCTTTTTCTTTTGGATCTAATATAATTGGAGGCAACATTGATGAAAGACTTTGCAAATATACTTTTCCATCTTCATAAATGTCTAACTTGCTAATTTGGTCGTTTTCATTTATTACAATGGCATCTTTACTCCAAGATATCTCGTTATATTGTATTTTTTCTTTTAATAACCTTTCTTTTATTTCGTTTATATTAGATTTTAGATTATTTACTCTTAAAGTTGTTTTTCTATCTACCCCATATCCCTTAATTATATTTTTGGTTATATCTTCTCCATATTGCTTTTCTAACATTATGGTAAGAAACTCTGGTATATTACTACTATTATTTTCTTCCATCTTTACTCCACCTTATTTTTTTATAAAGTATATCATAAAAGACAGTTATATTACAATAACTGTCTTTTAATCTTCATACTAATTTACTGCAAAGTTTATTCCTCTTGCAACAATATCTTTCATATTTTCAATTAACTCATCTATTTCTTTTGGTGTTACTATAAAATTATAGTCATTAGGTGAAAGAACTTCCTTTATCATCTCATATTTATCTTCTTCTTGTAATTGATTTAAGAAATCATTTGACTGTGCCTGTTCTTGTACCTTTTTTATAAATAATGTCAAGCTATCTGCAGCAATTGTTGCAGCTTCCACTACTGTTGGTATTCCAATTGCAATAACTGGTACTCCAAGTTTTTCTTCTGTTAATTCTTTTCTTGCATTTCCTACACCTGCACCTGGTACTATTCCTGTATCTGCAAGCTGTATTGAACTACTAATCCTTTCAATACTTCTAGAAGCTAATGCATCTATTATAATTATTAAACTTGGTTTTATATTATCTACAATACCTTTTAATATTTCCTGGGTTTCTATTCCTGTAGTTCCAAGTACTCCAGGTGCAATTGCACTAACAGGTCTTGTACTTTCATCTAAAACCCCTGGCATATATTCTATTAAATGTCTTGTAATATCAATTTCATTTACAACTTTTGGACCTAATGCATCCGGTGTAACATATAGGTTTCCAAGTCCTACAACCAATACTGGTGATTTATTATCTATATGTTTATAAATCAAATTTTTAAGTTCCTTTGTAACAACTTCTGATGCTTTTTGGATATCATCTTCATTTGAAGTTTTTAAGTTTTTTATATCTATTGTAATATAATTGCCTATTGGCTTTCCTATTGCATCTTCTCCTTGTTTATTTGTTACTTTTACTCTAGATAAATGGATTTTGTCTTCGATATTTTCTTCCTCTGTTTCGATTCCATCTATTTCTTTTTCAATATTATTTGCCTTTTTATATAAATCTCTTCTCTCTAAGGCTAAATCTGTTCTAAAATTATACATATACCTTCCCTTCCTTTTATTATATTTTTGGAAAGAAATACATATTTTATACATAAATTTATATAATTATTTTGAACAATATCTGCACAAGATTGCTTCTAATCCAATATTTAAGTCTATTGTACCCATTTTATAATTTGCATCTAGGTCAGTTAATTCTTGTAATATCATTCTTAATTCTTGTTCTTTAAAATATCTTGCTTGCATTTTATATTTAGTTGTTAAAAACATTTGATTTGGTTTTAAGTTCATAGCTGTTGCCAAATCTTTTCCGCTTCTTTCTGCTATTTTAACTATATATAATTTTTTGAAATGATTATATAGTGTTATTAGTATCTTTTGAATAGGCTCTTTAGCATAAAGCAAATTATTTAAAACCTCTAATGATTTTTCAATATCTCTTTTTCCCAAGTTATCAGTTAAATCAAAAATTACACTTTCTATTTGCTTAATAGATAATTTATCAATTGCTTCTTTTGTAATTATTCCATCTGTTCCTGCATATTCAATTAATTTTCTTATTTCATTAATTAAATCTTGCATATTAGTACCACAGCACTCGATAAAATACTTAGCTGTGTCCTTATCTATTTTCACTTTATATGCACTACAAATTTTTATAATATTGTCTACTAATTGTGGTAATTTTAAGCTTTCAAATTCTTCTACTTCGCCTATTTTTTCTATTGCTTTATATAAAGCATTCTTTTCTGGTTCTTCTTCTTCTACAAAAATCAATGTTACATCATTACTAAATAGATTTTGATTGTCTACTATATATTTAGCAAGTTTATCTACAAATGTATTTTGCTTTTTTGGTTCTGTATCTGTATCTTTTGCTTTAGTAGTTTTCTTTTCCTTTTTAAAAAGTCCTGTGTCTCTTGCAATAATTAACTTTTTTTCATATCCAAAGGCAGGTGTTTCTATATCAGAAATTATTTCTGAAACATTAGATTCATCAATCAAAATAAAGTTTATACCTTTTATTAGTTCTCCAAACTCTTTTTTCATCTTTTTTAGTTTTGTCTCTAATAAATACTTTTCTTCTCCATAAAGTAACTGAATACTCATTTTATTTACCTCCTTTTTCAAAGTTAATAATTATAATCTTTGTGAGAATTTAGATGAATGTGCATGGCATATTGCAGCAGCCATGCTATCTGTTGTATCATCTAGTTTTGGAAGTGAGTCAACTCCTAAAATAGCTTTTACCATTTTTTGTACCTGTATTTTATCTGCTCTACCATATCCAACTACTGATTGCTTTATTTGCAAAGGTGTATATTCATATGTTGGCACATTTTTTCTACATCCAACAACTAATATAACTCCTCTTGCTTGTGCTACATTTATGGCTGTTTTTGCATTATTATTGAAAAACAACTCTTCTACCGATATTGCATCTGGTTTATATGTATCTATTATATTTTCTAAGTCATTATTTAATTTTAATAATCTTAATGGAAATGACTCTCCAGCTTGTGTAAGAACTGCACCTGATGTAATTAGTTTAAATTTATTTCCTATGTAATCTATAATACTATATCCTGTTATTGCGAAACCAGGATCTATCCCTAATATCCTCATGAATTTTTCTCCTGTTATATAATAATTCTAAATATTTCTGCTACACTCCAAGCTTGTGCATATGCGCCTCCTGGATAATATTTTTTATTTGTTCCACTATATAGTTCAAAAATATTTCCAATTGTGGCATTATGATACATTTCATCTATAAATGTTGATGCAACTTCTTGTCTAAACTTTACCATTTGTTCTTCAAGTTTTGCTTTTACTGTTTTCTTCTTTTCAGATTTTATCATATTATTTAAAGCATTATAGTATTGTCCTAATAACCATGGCCATATTGTTCCTTGATGGTAACTCATATCGCGCTTTATCATATCTCCTTCATATCTATCTCTAAATCCTTCTTCACCTTTTGCAAGAGTTCTTAGTCCATAAGGTGTATATAATTTTTTTGTTACAATATCAAAAATTTGTCTTGCAACTTCAGTATTAGGTTCTATAACTGGATAGCTAAGTGAAAAAGCAAATATCTGATTTGGTCGTATTTTTGAATCTCCAATTACATCATATAAGCATTTTCTTTTTTTATTATAAAATTTCTTTTCAAAACTTTCCTTGCACTTTTTAGCAAGCTCTGCATACTTTTTAGCATCTTGCTTTCCTTTTGTTAATATAGTTAGCTCTTCCATAATTTTTAAGGCATTATACCACATACTATTTATTTCAACAGCTTTTCCATTTCTAGGAGTTACTGCAAAATTTCCTATTTTAGCATCCATCCATGTATTTTGTGTATCACAAGTACCTGATGAAATTAAGCCATCTTCATCCATATAAATATTGTTTCCATCCACATCTATATGACCTGTATATGCTTCTATAATTTTTTCTAATGATGGATAAATATTAGTTTTTATCCACTCATATTCTGATGTATAATTTAGGAATTTTTTTACTTGTTCGAATAATAAAAGTGATGCATCTACACTATTATATAGTGGTCTATTATCATATCCTGAGTACCCATTAGGTACTAGTCCAAATTTTACATCTCTGATCGTTGTAAGTAAAACTTCTTTTGCAATGCTAAATCTTCTTGTCTTTAATAAAAGCCCCTCAAATGAAATTAAACTATCACGTCCCCAATCAAGAAACCATGGAAATCCGGCAAGAATTGTATAAAGTCCAAATGAAGGTCTGTATGCAATAAAATTGTCTGTCGCTGTTACAAATGTTTTAACTAAATCCACATATACTGGATTTTGACTTTGTTTCTTTTTCTCAGATAATAAATCTGTATCATAAATTATCTCACTTAGTCTTACAATTTCTTTATTTATAACATCTTTTCCATCAATTTCTTCAATATTTTCTTCTAATGAACATACAAATGTAATATATTTTTCTTCGTTAGGTTTAAGTTCAACTTCGTATCTACCAGGAACTTCATGATTTTCTTCAGCATCTTGTCCACGTTTTTCATCTTCTAAGTAGTACATTCCCTTAAAACTATCATCTTCATGCTTAATATATTTTCCATCTGATAAGTTCATATAAATTGGTGTTTTAGAATTATTATCGATTATAAGTTTTACTTTATTTTCTTTTATAGTTTGTTTAACATCTGCATAGTCTTTTTTATTTAAACTATGAAAGTCTCTATTATTTACAACAGGTGCTAAAGTAAGCTTTGTATCACTATTTTGATTTTTTATATAATAATATACCACAACCGTATTTTTTCCATATTGCATACATATAAATTTTTTTATACTTATATCTTCAACTTTATATGAAAAAACAGGAATATATTCTTTTTCGAATGACTCTAATTTTTTATATCCATCTGAAATGTAATTTTTACAAATATTTGTATATAAGTCATAGCTCTTTCCATTTGTTTGTATATTTTCATCAAGCTTGGATAGAATAACCATTCTACTTGCAGGTGGCATAAGTGGTGCTACAAGCAAACCATGATATCTTCTTGTATTTGCTCCAATTATTGTAGAACTACTATATCCACCTATTCCATTTGTAATAATCCATTCTCTTTTTAACCCGTCTTCTAATCCTAATTCTTTCTTATTACATTTCATATGTATTCCTCCATTTGTTTCTTTTGTTTATATCTTTTATTTTTTATTTGATGTTTTTGCTTTTTCTTCTTTTTGTTTTAGCTTTTTCTCTGATTCTCTTATCGAATCTATTCTACTTTGATACTTCTTAAAGAATTTACTTTGTTGTTTTGTTTTATCACTTTTAGCTTTTTTCTTGCTTTCTTTTTGGCTTGATTTTATTTCATTTTTCTTTGCTTTATTGTCATTTTTTACATTTTTCTTTGAACTCTTTAGCTTATCATTAAGCATCATGTATTGCGAATCATTTTGCATATCTTTAAATTTTAAATCA
Source organism: uncultured Clostridia bacterium (assembly GCA_934121885.1). Classification (GTDB taxonomy): domain Bacteria; phylum Bacillota; class Clostridia; order TANB77; family CAG-508; genus CALXVA01. Next base: position 107,799 of record CAKOVH010000003.1, read on the forward strand.
TCGCATATTAATTGAATAATCGATGCAGCAATAGCCTCTGGATTATGACGAACAGAACCATCATCAATATATGATAAGTTTCTTTGTATTAGATGTACTCCCTCAACTTTAGCCTTTGATACATCTTGTTCTATTAATTCATAACCTTCCATATTATATTTTCTAATATATTCTGGAACAATCTCACCTGTATCATATATACAATAATCAATTACACCTTTTCCAGCATGTTCATTTATTGTTTTTATATGTTCTGATAATGTATAGTTATCTGTTTGACCAGGTTCAGTCATTAAATTGCTTACATAAATTTTAAATGCTTTGCTTTCTTTTATTGTTTTTGCTACACCTTTTACAAGTAGGTTTGGAATAATATTTGTATATAAACTACCAGGTCCAATAATAATAGCATCTGCTTCGCTTATTGCTTCAAGTACTCCTGGAGCTGGCTTGCAATTTGATGGATTAATATAAATACGATTAATTTTGCTTGTTTTTTCGCTTACCACTTCTGGTATTTTGTTTTTACTCTCAATAACTGTTCCATCTTCAAGTTCTGCACATATTTTAATTTCTTCTAAAGTTACAGGTAAAACCTTTCCTGTTATATTAAATATTTTTTGTGACTGTTTTACAGATTCTGCAAAATCTCCATGAACACCTTGCATTGCTGATAAATAAATATCTGCAAAATTAAGTGATCTTAATCTTCCATTTTTAAATTTGTAATTTAATAAATCAGACATCTCTTTTTCATCTGCTGCTAATGCTATTAAACTATCTTTTATATCGTCAGTTGGTAATGTATCTAACATTTGTCTTGAATCTGAAGCAGGTTCTCCATAATCGGATACAGTAACAATTGCTGTAATATTATCAGTGTATTTTTTTAACCCTTTTAGAACAGAATTTAATCCACTTCCTCCACCAATTGTAACAATCTTTGGTCCTTGATTATATATTTTTCTGTCAAAAATTAATGATTTAACTTTTACCTTCTCATCCTTAACTCTTTTATCTGAATCTTCAACAAGTAACTCTAATGTTCTTTTTTGCATTGAAACAATTCCCACAACCACACAAATAAATCCGGCAACAAATATAGCAACAATTTTTGCAATATTTGAAACTTCTATCTCTCTATTAGTTAATACTGTTGCCATTCCATAACAACATAATATAATACCTACTAGTATTAAAAACATCCATCTTTTCATTTTTGCTTTTGGTCTAAACCATCTAAAAAATCCTTTCATATTTCCAACTTTCCTTCCTTATTCCCCTAAAACTTCTATTTCTAGTTCTATTTTCTTTCCTGTTTTTTCTAATACTACTTTTTGTACATGTTCTATTAATCTAAGTACATCTTCTGCCGTTGCATTTCCATTATTTATAACGAACCCTGCATGTTTAGTTGATACCTGAGCATCTCCTATGCTAAATCCTTTTAATCCACATTCATCTATTACCTTTGCTGTAACAAAATCTGTACCTCTTTTAAATGTACTTCCTGCACTTGGCAATGATATAGGTTGTTTTTCCTTTCTTTGTTGTGCATAGTCATCCATCTTTGCCTTTATTTCATCTTTATTTCCTTTTTGCAATTTAATTTTTGTTTCTAAAACAATATATCTATTTTCCATAAAAATACTGTGTCTATATGAAAATTTTTGTTCTTCATTACTTAATGTTACAATCTCGCCACTTGGAGTAAGACATTTAGTTTCTACAATTATGTCTTTCATTTCTCCACCATAAGCACCCGCATTCATTCTTACAGCTCCACCAATACTTCCTGGAATTCCCGCTGCAAATTCAAAACCTGTAAGTTCTTCTTTTAAAAGTTTTTGTGCTAAGAAACCTAATTTTACTCCAGCTTCTACTGTAACTATTGTATCTTCTATTTCAATTTTATCCATATTAAGCATAATAACAATTCCTCTTATTCCAATATCTTTTACAAGAAGATTGCTTCCATTTCCAATTATAGTTACTAAAATATTTTCCTTTTTTGCAACTTCAATTATATATTGTAGTTCTTGAACACTTTTAACTTTTATAAATATATCAGCAACACCTCCAATTTTAAAAGAAGTGTGTTTTTTCATAGGTTCATCAATAAATATGTTTTCTTCTGAAATTTCTTTGGTTAAAACATCCTTTATTTTGTTTTTATCCAAACTCAAATTCCTCCTTGATTACATTCTAAATTAAATAGTTTTAATATATAATTTTACGTGTTTATCTTATTACATTTATGCCTATAAGTCAAGTGTAATACAAGTCAAATATCATATTTTCAGCTTGATTTACGTATAATAAAATTAAACAAATTAACTCTAAACTATTGCAAAATGTGTAGAATATTGTATAATTAAAGTATATGAAATTTAAAGGAGGAAACAATAATGTTTTGTAAACAATGCGGAAAACCAATTGATGATGGTCAAGAATTATGTGAAGAATGTAAAGTAGCTGGAACTACTACTGCTCAAGCAGATCAAACAGCTGGACAACAAACACAAGCTCAAGCTGAACAACCACAATATCAACAACAAGCACAATACCAACAACAACCTCAATATAATGCAGCACCAAATGTATCATCTAGCCAAAAATCTAAAATAGCTGCTGGATTATTAGGAATATTCTTAGGAAGTTTTGGAGTACATAACTTTTATTTAGGATATACTGGAAAAGCTGTTGCACAACTTCTAATCACATTATTAACATGTGGATTTGGTGCATTCATTTCTAGTATTTGGGGATTAATCGAAGGAATTATGATTCTAACAGGAAGTATTAATACTGATGGAAAAGGAAATCCTTTAGCTGACTAATTTATAGAGGTTAAATAAAAATGCAAAATAGAAGAAAAAATATTATTATTTTAACAATTTTAATTACATTTTTATTAATCTTATCAATAATACCAGCAACTTGTCTTTTTAAGAAAGTTACTGGTATTTATTGTCCTGCTTGTGGAATGACAAGAGCTTTTTATTCAATTATATATAATTTTGACTTAATACAAGCATTTTCATATAATATTCTATCCATTCCACTATTTCTTTTCATAGTTTCATCCTCATTTATACTAATTTATGAAATTATTACAAATAAATTTAACTACATTCCTACATTATTACAATTATTATCTAACAAACTTGTTCTTACATTTATTTTTATTTTTGTAATTATAAGTTTTATTGTAAATAACATATATCCAAAATAAAAGGCTTTAATTTATAGATTTATAGAATAGAACCTTTTATTTTTTTGTGTCATTTTACAGTATTTTTGCATATACTATTTTAGGTGATTAATAATGTTTAGAATAAGTACAGTAATTTTAGAAAGAGATTTAATATATCAAGGAAAAACAATTTTAAAATATAAAATCCAATATCCTAAAATAATAGATATTTCTCCTTCTAAATCCTTACATTTTAATGAATATAATGAAAAAAAAGCATTAGAATTAAAAAAATATGCCGAAACAGAACTATTTGAAAATGCCATTCAGCAATATAAATATGATACTGCGCATGGCTACCCTATTATGGTATATGAGGTGGTTTCAAATTACACAGTTACGTATAACGATAAAAACATCATAAGTTTATATATTGATGACTATACTTTTTCAGGAGGAGCACATGGAAATACCATTAGAAGTTCTCAGAATTGGAACATGCAGGTAGATAGACAATTTATGTTAAAAAGTTTATATCCTAATAATCCATATTTTTTACTTTCCATTTTAAAAGAAATTAATAGTCAAATAGAAAGTCAAATGTCTGGTGGAAATTCAATTTATTTTGAGGATTATTGTAAGCTTGTATTAGATAGTTTTAATCCTGAACAATTCTATCTTGTTCCTAGAGGTAACACTTATGATTTAGTTATATACTTTCAACAATATGATATTGCTCCATATTCGACAGGTATTCCAACATTTCAAATGAAAATTTAGTATAATTTATATCATATAACTAAAAAAATATATATTATTTTTAATATGTAAAAGGTGCCTACTTTGAATAGTAGACACCTTTTAGTTTATTTATCTCTTTTATAGAACGTCGTTATGATGTTTCCATCTTTATCTTTAGTAGTCTTTGCTTTATACTCTGGCGTCCATGGGAAGATAACCTTTACAACTCCTAATGCAATTAGGGAATTAATAAAAATTCCCGTTACCCAAGGACTTACGCCCAACCACTGCATGAATTCCCGAATGGTTTCGAACATAATAAAGCCTCCTTAAAAAAGATTAATATAATTATACTACAAATCATATATTATGTCAATTTATACATATACAAAAAAAATAGTAGAGTAAATCTACTATTTTTTGGCTCCTCTTGTTGGACTCGAACCAACGACCTATCGGTTAACAGCCGAGCGCTCTACCAACTGAGCTAAAGAGGAATATATAAAATCTGGCAACAACCTATTTTCTCAGCAGGGTAACCCACAAATATTGTCGGCACATTGGAGCTTGACTTCTGTGT
>CAKOVH010000004.1 GCA_934121885.1 uncultured Clostridia bacterium
TATAAGATTGATTATGAAAATTGGAAAAAAGAAGCTAAAGAATTTATGGATGCCATTAGATCTGAGGAGAAAACTTACAAAGAGTTTGATAAATGGTTGGATAAAAATAAATAAAGGAAAAGTTCAATTGCTTTTCCTCTCTTTATATATAATTAATTTATGACCATTTTTCAACTTATTTTATATTTCATATCTATGTCTATTATATTTCTTTGCAAATATTATACTCATCAATATTATCTAATCTTTCATAAGATTCATCTATATATTTGTCCATATTATTAATAAAATCTTTCCACTTAACGGCTTTTATATAGCTGCATTCTCCAGAATATATTTTTTTATTTGAATCATTTTGGCATTCAGTTTGTGATTTATCCTTTTTATTAAATTTGTTTTCTCTTAAAATTTTAAATAATTTATTCGTATAATGAGTTCTACAAAAAGAAAAGCAACATGTATGATCTTCTAAATAATAACTATATGAATCATTACTATCTGGTAATACAACAGCTAGCATTGCATTAGTTTTACTTGTTACATCTTGTCCAGATTCATTTTTTCTTTTAGTTTCTTTAAGTGAATATGATATTTCCCATGGTATCCATTGATTCCTATCACTTTTTCCTTCTTCTTTCATTTTGGGAGAAATAAAAACTATAGTTAGAGTACTATCATAAATTCTATTTTTTAATTTTTCCCATATGGTATCTTCGCTTAAATTCGATAAATCTTCTCCTTCACTTTCTCCTTTAAAAATATGATTTGAACTATCTATTCTGTTTTCTAATTCGGTAACATAGTCTCTTACAGTAGAATTTTCTGAATAATTTAAATTTTTAACATCGTCATCTGCATATTTATATGATACAAATATTTTGTGTCCCATTTTTTTCTCCTTCCTTATTCTTCTATCCATTTTCCAAAGTTTTCATATCCATTGTCATTTATCCAATCATATGTCTTTGCTATCTGAAAGAAATATACATCTTCTCCATTTGAATTTTTTCCTAAACTTCCAAAAGTTGTATCACCTTTAGAAGATGTTAAACCAGTTCTCATATCTTTTATGTTATGTATATAAATTCCTATTATTTTATTTCCTCTTTTATAACTTTGTTGAAGCTCATATCTAATGAATTTCCTATTACTAGTTTCTGCGCCTATTAACACAGCTGTAACGCTTGTTCCAATTAATTGTTCATCTATCCATTCATATACTGCCTTATCTCCTTTTGCTTTTATTTTCTCAAATTCTGCTTTATCTATAAATCCAGCATCCTTATTACCTCTTATAACCCAACTATTTCTAACAACATTTGCTCTATTTACATCATTATCATAATGAAAACTAAAAAATACATTTTTCATTTAACTTCACCTCTCTAGATAAATTTTAGTAAAATTGTAATACCAATAAATAATATATAAAATCCTATTACAGAAAAAGATCTTACAGCCTCTAACATAACAGCAAAAACTTCATATTTTAAATCTGTATTTTTAGGATTCATACTATATATTTCTTTCTCATCTATTTGATTTTCATTTAATTTTTTTACAAAATTATTATATCTTTTTCTATACATTCTTTCAAAAGCCAAATAATAAGTATCCATAATCATTCCTACCAAAGCTATAATTAGTCCTACCCACCAATATCCTTTTAATTCTTTAACAGCTATTAGAATAGTAATGAATATTGTATAAACCACTGCTATTAACGCTTTAATATTAGCACTATTTCCACCCATTCTGCTTATAACGTTTTGTAAGAATTCTAAATAAGCAACTACTGATGAATGATCTTTTAAATCAATTATTTTCTCTTTTGCATTTATCTTTGTATTATCTTTTTCCATTTTTTCTTCTCCTTTTCTTTCGACAGATTATATCATATTTTCTGTAAATAATCCAGTATTTTCAAGTAATTTTAGCTTTCAAATTTTCGACATTTTTTTACATTTTATTACATTTATAAATTTTTTAAGTTTCTTTTTGAAATCTATTGCATTTTGTTAACTATTATTATATAACATCTTTGTTAACAATTATACACAAACTCCTCCCACCCATAGGTATGCTTGAAAGGAGGTGAAATAAGTAATGGCTGGGAGTATAGAAAAAAGAGGAAAAAACAGTTACAGGCTAACAGTATCCGAAGGATTTGACCTGAATGGAAAACCAATGATACACAGAAAAACAGTACACGGAACTAAAAAAGATGCAGAAGTTGAACTAGCAAAATTTGTTACTGAAGTACAAAATGGTTTAGTTATAGATGGTAAATCTCTCAAATTTTCTGAATTTACAGAAATATGGAAAAGAGATTATGGCTCAAAAGAACTTGCTCCATCAACATATAAAAGATATTGCAGAATGTTAGAAACAAGACTTTTACCATACTTTGGTCATTTCTATATCAACAAAATTAAAACAACAGACATTATGAAATTCTATGATTTACTTGAAAAAGATACTCAGTTAGTTAGAAAAAAAGGTAACAATGGTTCAAAAACAAAAAAGCCCTTATCTGGTAAAACAATTTTAGAACATCACAGATTATTAAGAGCAATGCTTCACAAAGCAGTTTATTGGCAATTAATAGTGGCGAATCCTGCTGAACGTGTTCAACCACCTAAAGCTAGAAAACCAAAAAGAAGATCTTATGATGATGAACAAACTAAGATATTACTAGAAAATTTAGAACTGTTATCTAGCGAAGATACTAAATACAAGGTTGCAATCATTCTTACAGTATTTACTGGAGTTAGATTATGTGAATTAATGGGACTTGACTGGGAAAATATTGATTTCAAGAATAAAGAAATAACTGTAAACAAATCAAGTCGATATTTAGCAAGTACAGGAGTTTATACAAAACCACCTAAAACACCTAGTTCTTTTAGACATATTTCTATACCTGATTCTGTCATCGAAATACTAGAGAAATATAAAATATGGTATGATAGTCAAAAAGAGCTTTGTGGCGAATTCTGGGAAGAATCTAATAGGTTATTTATACAAGATAATGGCAAACCTATGCATCCCGATACAGTAAGTAAATGGTTTGTTAAATTTGTTCAAAAGATAGGACTACCTTATTTGAATTTTCATGGTATCAGACATACAAATGCTACTCTACTTATTTCACAAAATGTTGATGTAGCAGTTGTAGCTGCAAGATTAGGACATGCTCAAATTAGCACAACATTTAATTTCTATGTCCATCCACTTGCTTCTCATAATAGAAGTGCAGGTATAGTCTTGCAAAATTTATTAGTAGATAAAAACTAATATACTTATCAGCTAAAACTCTTGATTTCAATAAGTTCAAAAATTGCTTTTTTAAAATTGTAAATGAGGATTTATGCTATTTTATGAGCTTTATAAAAGCTTGTGTCCCCAATCTGTCCCCATTTACGTCAAAATTACGTCAGAGACAAAAAAATAAGAGTCAACAATCTCTTGCGACTCTAATAAATTCTTTGGTTGCGGGGGCAAGACTCGAACTTGCGACCTTTGGGTTATGAGCCCAACGAGCTGCCAACTGCTCCACCCCGCGATATATTGATGTAGCACTAAATTTTCTAGCTACTTTGTTAGTATACATCTTCTAGCGCCATTTGTCAATACATAGATAAAATTTTTATCCATTTACCAATATTTTATTCCATTTTTGCAAAGATATTCCTATTTTTTGGTTAAATACCTATCGCAATATGCATGCTTATATGAAATTATTTACTTTTTTAATTTCAAGATAATATTATAAGCTTCTTCTGTCAAATACAAATATATTCTTTTATATTAGTAAATTTGGAATCTCCAATTCCTTTTACATTTTGAACATCTTCTACTTTTTCAAATTTTCCATTTGAATTTCTGTATTCAATAATTCTAACTGCAAGTGCTGGTCCAACTCCTGGTAAGGTTTCCAATTCTTCTTGATTTGCACTATTTATATTCACTTTCTTTATTCCTCCTTTTACATTACTTTCTTTTCCTGTGTCTTTCAATACATTTTCTCCACTGTCTGTAATAATATACTGAATTTCAGATATTTTTTCATTTTTATTTGGAATGTATATTTTTTGTCCATCCTCTAAAACATATGCTAAATTTACCTTATCTAGTGCAGCATCTTTGGTACTTCCTCCAGCTTCCTTTATGGCATCTGCAATTCTTGCTCCTTCATCTAAATATACAAGTCCTGAATTTTTTACCTGCCCTGTTATGTGTATTACTATTTTCCTTTTTTCATTTTCAATATTATCTTCTATTTTATTTTCTATTTTGTTTTCTATAGTATTTGGCTCTAAAATATCTTGTTCTTCATATTCACTATTATTTGACATTACTGCATACGCGATAATACCACATATAAGTGCAATTAAGATTATTAAAATGATTTTTTGTGTATTATTTAATTTTTTTATAAATTCCATAAAATTATATTCCTCCTTAGAAAATAACGATTTTTGTATTGAAATTTTGTTTAAAATAATATATATTAATAAATAGGTTTTTTAAGGAGATAATGTAATGAGTTTACACAATTTAAAACATACTTTATTAATACTATTTTTAATGATAATTACTCTTTTGGGTTTTATACATCCTGTATTGGCGGTTGATAGTAACAATTCTCAAAAAGATATAAATATAAATGATATAACTACAAATTCGTCTTCCTGCTTGTTGATGGATGCCAAAACAGGTAAAATTATTTATGCTAAAAATGCTTACGAGAAAATGTATCCTGCAAGTACTACAAAGTTAATGACAGCTATTTTAACATTAGAAAACTGTAAATTAACAGATACAGCTATAGTTAGTCATAATGCAATATACTCTATACCTGTTGGATATTCTCATGCAAGTTTAAAAGAAGATGAAGAACTAACAATAGAACAATTACTAAATGTACTATTAATTCCTTCTGCAAATGATGCTGCAATAGTGCTTGCAGAACATATATCTGGCTCTGTTGAGGAATTTAGTAAATTGATGAATGAAAAGGCTAAAAGTCTTGGATGTCTAAATACTAATTTTGTTAATCCTAATGGTATTCAAAATAAAAATCATTACTCAACAGCATATGATTTAGCTTTAATTGGTAAATATGCTTTAAAGTTTCCAGATATTAAAAGAATTGCAATGGTAAAACAATATACACTTCCTACAACTAATAAATATGATAAAACTGATAGAATATTTAATGCTACAAATGGACTTATTAATGATGATGTATTAAATAAAAACTATTATGAGTATGCCACTGGTCTAAAAACTGGTTATACAGATGCTTCTGGGTATTGTATAGTTTCTACTGCAAAAAAAGATGATAAAGAATTAATTGCAGTAATTTTAAATAGCGATTCTATAAGCAAAAGATACTCAGATTGTAAAACATTATTTAACTATGGATTTAATAATTATGGATATAATACAATTCAAGATGAAAAAGCTGTTGTAAAACAAGTAGAAATTGAAAACGGATCAAAATCATCAAAGAATTTAAATGTAGCTGTTAAAGATAAAATTGAAGTATTTACAAAGAATGATACTGACTTATCTAAACTAGAGCCAACTATTGAAATAAATGAAAATTTAAAAGCACCTCTTGCAGAAAATACTGTTATAGGTAAAATAACATATAATATTGATGGTGAAGAAATTACATCTGATCTTATAGCTGGTGGTTCAGTATATCCTTCAGATTTTGAAATCACAATATTTCGTATACTATTATTATTTCTTATTTTATATGCAATTTTCAAATTGCTAAAACATATTTCTAAGAAAAAGCCAAACAATAAAAATAGTTCTAATAAAAGGATAAAGTCAAAAAGTTCAAGTAAAGAACATACTTCTCATAAAGGAAAAGGAAAATTAAAATTTACTCAAATAAATGATTATTTATAATAAGAATTAAATTAATTGAAAAAAGTTTTAGAAAAAGTATGATATTTAAATCATACTTTTTCTTTTATGATTAAAATTCTAAGAAATATAATCTGTACCTATAATAATTGTAATAGTAATATCTTCGCTTTCTTTTCCTTCATGTGTTTCATTTAAATCTGTAATTTGTAAGATATCTTTTTTTACAGAGTCTTCAATAGCTTTTCTTTCAATTACAACTGTATTTGCGGCAGTAGTTGTTTTTCCTTCTTTACTAACTGTATATCCTGCTGCTTTAAGTTCAGCTTTCATTTCTTTTAGATTATTGCTATTTCCGCTTCCATTTAGTATTTCTATCTTTATTTTTGCTTTTTCTTCAGGTGTAAGTTCATTCTTTTTAGTTACAGTTGTTTTTTCTACTTCTGAATTTGAGTCTTCAGTAGAAGTATTTGTGATTTCATTTTTATCTGTGCTGTTTGTATTATCATTATTTTCGCTATTGTCTTTTTCTTCACTTCTTGTATAGAATAAATTATTAATTACCTCTTTAGCTTCGTCTTCATAAACAGAATAAATCCATACTCCATTTGCAACTTCTGCTATACCTGGTAATTTATCAGTTTTAAGCTTGTCCATGTTAAATTCAACTGCATATGGTACATAGTCTTTAACTGCATCAAAGTCTAAATTTGTACTTACATAATTTTTTGCTATATCAATAAATCCCGGTATTTTAGTTAAGTTTGCAGGAACTAATGTCTGTTTTGCAAGTGCTTTTAAAAATTCTCTTTGTGTTCTCATTCTTCCTATATCTTCTATACCATATTCATAAGGATAGGTGGTTCCATTATTGTTATGTCTAAATCTTACTACTTGTTCAGCTTTGTCTCCATCTAATAGTTGTTCTCCTGCTTTAAGATTAATATGTAAGTTTTGTTTTCTATCATCATATTTCATATCTATTGGAACATTAAATGTTACTCCACCAATTTCATCTACCAATGCTCTAAGTGCTTCTGTGTCAACAGTTACATAGTATTTAACATCTATTCCTGTTAAGTTTCTTACATGTTTTAATACTTTCTCTGGGCTTATTTGATATATTGCATTTATTTTATCCCAAGATGATGCAGAACTTTTACTTTCACCTATAAATGTATCTCTTGGAATTGATAGCATTGCAGCTTCTTGTGTTTTTGGATCATATGATGCTAAAATTAGTGTATCTGTTAAGTTCTGGCTTTTTCCAAGTAATAAACAATACATTTTTGGAAGTTTGTTAACAGTATTTTCATCATGTCCTAATATTGTAGCAATAACACCAGTTTTTCCTCCACCCATTTTTTGAACTCTATAAGCAAAAAATCCAATTGCAATAGCTAAAATTATCAAAATAATTAATAATATTTTTCTTCCATTTTTTCTTTTTATTTTTTCATTCGATTTATTTTTTGTTTTCACGTTTTCTACACTCCTAAAAAGTTTTTTTGTTACATATGAGTATATCAAAATCTTATTTAAATATCAATAATTTACTATTAAAATATAATCTTTAATAATAAATTATTTTGATACATAAATCCACCTATATATGATTTATTTATATCTTGTTGTAAATTACCTTTTGTTACAGGTGTTATGAAAGATATTACAGCTAATGCAAAATACACAATAATTAATCCTTCTAAAGCTCCATATATAATTCCACCTAATTTATCAAATTGTTTTATAACAGGTAATTTTGCTATAAGACTTGTAATAAATTTTAATAGTATTAATACTATTCTTGCCGCTATAAATAACGCAATCCAAGTTCCTGCCTTTACAATTGTTTGTGCAACATCTTTTGCTGCTATATCTGCAATATTTTCTTTTGCATTATTTGCAACTTCTTCTACTTTACTATTTATATAATCAGTCATTGCCTCTGGTATTTCTTCGTCTTTTTGTTCTTTATTATCAGATGATACGATTATATTTCTAACCCATTTTTCTAAATCATCATCTATATTTGTATTTTTTATAATAAAATTAGATACTGGTATAAATAATGTAAAAGCAATTACAAGTGATAATACAAAAGATAAAATTTTAATTAAACATCCTGTTAATCCCTTTACATATCCAACAATAATACATATTGCAAGTATTGCAATAATTACTAAATCAATAATAACTGACACTTTTCTTCCTCCTATAAATTAGTTAATTCTACTCTATCATGATATACAATACCTGCCACACCATTTCCAAGTACTAATCCTTGTATATCTTGTGAAGATGTATAATTTTTTACAAGCCAACCACTTGTATTAATAAACTCTATTTCTTGTCCTAAATTAATAGCTATAATATTTCCATACGCGTATACGCTTTTAGCTACTCCTTCAACTGTGTATTCCACTTTTTTTCTATTATCTGTATTTGTTATTTCAACTACTGTGTCTGCTTTAAATAATCCTGCCTGTTTCTCAATTGCTCTATAAATTGCACCTTTTAGTTTTATATCTGCTGCATTTATTTTTAAATTCTTTTCTTGTAAATCTAAAATAGTTTCATCTTGATTATTTGAAATCATGTGTATTGAATCATCATAAAAACATAAAAGCTTATCTTTTGATTGATACTCAATATTAGTAATTAGACTATTTGCTGGAGCATCATATTTATATATTATATAATCTGCTTCTTTATCTTTTGCTTTTTCTATAGATATAATTTTTATAGTAGATTGTATAATAGTTCCTGATGTATTTATTTCTGCAAAGGCTAAATATTTATCATCAGGAGATACCGTTGCATCTAATGCATTAGTACTTGCTAAGTATGTTTTAAATAATTCATTGCCTTTGTCATCATAAGTTACAATTACCGATTTATGCGTTGTTCCTGTTAAAGTTACTGCAACATATCCATCTTTATTTATATCAATTTTACTTACATTTCCATCAAGTTCTTTTTGCCATGCAATTTTTGTATCTAAAATTATGTATATTTTTGAGCTACCTTTCTCGCTAATTGCTAAATATTTATCATTTGCGTAGTACACTGGGTTACTAACTTCTAGCTTTATTTCATTAACCAATTCACCAGATGTATGATATTGCTTTAATGTATTTTCTGCCAATACACAAATATATTTATTGTATGCAATAACATTTACATTTGAGTCATAGTCAAGTTGTATTGATGTAAGCTTTTCCTCTGTTATATTTTTTCTAAATAGGTATCTATCTAAAAACTTTCTAAATGGCTTATTATATACATATACAATTGATGTAATAATAATTGCTAAAATAACTATTACTATAGAAATTAAAATTATCAATTTCTTTTTATTTATTTTTTTATTTTTATGCTCATTTGGATTTTGAAAGTTAATAATTTCCTTCATAAAATGTCCTCCTTTGTTTACATATATTTATATCAGTTTTCGTCCTTTTTTTCAATACTTTGCTTTTCTTTTTAAAAGAATTATAATAACCTGCAAAAGTCCTATTACTCCGAATACTGGATATAATAAATCTACTAGTTTTGAAAAACCTATACCTAATACAAATATAGCAGATGTGCATATGAATAAACTTAATCTTTTATATCCTTTTTTTGTTGTACTACAATTTTGTAGAAATCCATAACCTGCAGAAACAGCAGATGTAAAAATCGCAAGTACAATTACAATTCCATATATATATGCATATCCCTTACCTAGTTTCCACACAGCATATATTAAAGGTAGCTCTATATTTTGAAGGTTTACATCCTGATTTAAAAGTATTCCATATAAAATTGCTGATAGTATTAAAATTATAATTGTTACAGAAGCACTTATAATTTTTTCTTTTCCTTTTGCACTTTTTTCTAAACCTATTAATATTGGTATTAATATAATGCTATTGTAACTTGCATACTCTAAACTTGCTAAAAACCAATTTGCATTTTGTGATACTTCCAACCCCTGAAATTGTATATTTAATAAATTACTTTTTACTCCTATAATACATATCATAAATATTAAAAAAGGTATCATTATTGTGTTTATTTTCATAACTCCATCCATTTTATTTAAAAATGTTAGATAACATATAGCACATATAACAACACCTGTAATTATTGGAGCCATATTTAATTCCTGTTTAAAATATGCACAAAATCCTGCAATCATCACGTAAAAGCTTATAAGTAAGAATGTGTTTATTATAATATTTATAAAACTTTTTATATGATTTGGAATGTTTAATATTTCTAAAAACTCATTATATCCTTTTACATCTCTTGCCTTTAAATGGCTAAATACTTTATATATAATAATTCCTGTAAATACACTTGAAACAATTATTCCTAAAAATCCATAGATTCCATATTTACTAAAAAATAAATAAATTTCTCTGCCTGATGCAAATCCTGCTCCTATTATTGTTCCAATAATTACACAGACTGTTTTTATTATATTTTTCATAAATAAAAACCCCCTCATAAAGCTTATTATGAAAGGGGGTTGTTTATGAATTATTTTCTTCTTCTACGTACTTGCCATATTATAATTCCTGCTATAACAATTAATAGAGGAACTGCAAATATTATTGTTAAAATAATAATTTGTTGCTGTTCCGTTACTGTGTAAGTAGTAACATCCGTATTTTTTCTAATTAAGATTGTATCGTCTCTTCCTGTTAAATATGAAATAGAATTTAATGCTAAATCTTGGTTATTATAAAATTCATATGCATAAAAATAGTATTGACTGTTTACTGCGACCTGCATATTTGTAATAAATACATTATTTGAGTATACTATTAATTTTGATGTTTTATCATCATCAATTTTCTTTGTTAAAAGCGCTCCAACAACTGCTTTTCCTTCTTCGTCTCCACTTACTTTAGATGTTGTTGAGATCGAAAGATTACTTCTATAAAATGCTTTATCACTTGTAGTTGCTAAAATTTCTGATGTAACTCCTAGTTTTTCCATCTTCTCATCATCTGCAAGATTTATCTTTCCAGAATTTATAAAACATGCATTCATACTCATATTAATTTTATCTGTTATGCTTGAGCCTTCATTTACAGTTACAATAATAGCTGATGGAGAACCAGATAACATTTTACTTGTATCTTGTTCAATCATAATTCCTTCAGATATGCTAACTCCATACTCATCTAATACTTTTTGGAAATTTGGCATATTTGTTTTTGCAACATTTGCATCTGTAAATAAAATTATCTTTCCGCCTGCTTTAATATATTTTAATATAGCATCTCTTTCAACTGTTTTTAAATCATTATTTAATGTTGTTATAACAAGTGCAGAACAATCATCTGGTACTTTTGCTGTTGTTAATAAGTCTAAACTTTCTACTGTATTTGCTTCATCTTCTAGTTTCTTTTTAAAATCTGTTAAGTAATATTCTAAATTATCATTGTGTCCTGAAACAAAGTAAAGTTTTGGCTTATTTTCAGTAGTTACACTTAATAAAGCATTTGTAATAGCTTCCTCTGTTAAGTCCTTTTCTTCCCCTGTTGAATAATCATAAGTGTAAAGGTCAGATGTTGAAATTATTTTTTCTTCTTTTCCAGATCTTACTATAATTTCATATGTATTTTCTGTTAGGTTATACTCAGCTGTTAACTCTGGATATTTTGTAATATTAGAAACCTCTGTTATTTTAATTTTATCGTTTTCCTTTTTATACTTATATGCAAAATCTACAACAGATTGTGAATAAGTATCCATTTTTACTAGTATTATTTCCACATCTTGATTAATATTGTGGATAATTGTTTTTGATGTTTCAGAAAGTGTGAATATCTTATCTTTTGTTAAATCAATATCTGATAAATTTGCCTTTTCAGTAAGCAAATTTATTGCCACATAAGCTCCAATAATAATTGCTATTAAAATTATTGTTAAAGATGTTTTGCTAAGCCACTTTCTTATTACTTCGTTAGAAGATTTTTTTTCTTTTGTCTTAACAATATCTTTGCTTTCTTTTTCTATTTTTGCTTTTTTATCTTTCAAGGTATTTCCTCCTATCTTTATTTTACTGTTCTTCTTCTCTTCATAAATACGATTGTAATTAATATGCACATTACAGTAAATGATAATAAACTTATAACATCAGATACAGATATTAGTGCATATGGGAATTTTATAAATTTTTCTATTAAGTTTAAATGTGAAAATGCAGAATTTAACTCTGGTAAAAACCATGGCATTACTAAAAAAGCAATTGTTATTATTCCTGCAATTATCTGATTTTCTGTGATACTTGATGCAAACATTCCAAAAGAAATCGCTGCCATTGCAAGTAATAAAAATCCAAGCATTGTAACTAATACTGTAACTAAGTTGGCGTTTCCAAAAAAGCTAACAATAACAAAATACATAATAGATATAATAAGTGTAATTAAAACTATTGTTACAGCTGCTAAAAATTTTCCCATAACTATTGATGTAATGCTTCTTGGAGATGTTAATAATAATTGTTCTGTTCCACTTTTTCTTTCTTCTGCAAACATTCTCATTGTTAATATTGGAACTATTAATAATAATCCATATCTTGCTGTAGCATAGTATAAATTTCCAAGATCGACTGCTCCATATTGAATGGTTGTTAAAAAGAAAAATACACTATACATTGCTAAGAATAAACCAATTGCAACATATCCAATAGGAGATAAAAAATACGTCTTTAATTCTTTTTTATATATTGTCCACATTATTTTTCTTCCTCCTTCTTTGTATCTATTAATTTTATAAATGCATCTTCCAAAGTTGTTTCTGTTTTCTTTAATTCAAAAATTGTTATATCTTCTTTTGGAAGTATATCAAACATTTTCTTTCTTAAATCTATTCCCTCAGATGATGTAATTACAAATTGTTTTGTTCCATCTTCATTATCTTTAATCATATCTATTTTTTCAATTTGAGGAATTTTATCTTTAAGATTTCTCATATTATTTTTAGGATCTTCAACAGTTATACATATTCCATTTTTTTCTTTAGTCATTTTTTCTAGGTTTTCTGGAGTGTCTACTGCAATTATCTTTCCTTTATTAATGATTACCACTCTTTCACAAATTTGACTTACTTCTGATAAAATATGTGTACTTAAAATTACTGTATGTTTTTTTCCTAATTCTTTAATTAAATTTCTAATTTCAGTTATTTGTTTTGGATCAAGCCCTACTGTTGGTTCATCTAATATAATAACATCTGGATTACCAACTAAAGCTCCTGCCATACTAACTCTTTGCTTGTATCCTCTTGATAAGTTACGAATTAATTTTTTTTGTACTTCTTCTAAACCCGTTTCTTTTAGTACTCTTTGAACCTCTTCTTTTCTATCTTTTCTCTTAACAAATTTAAGCTCGGCCATATATGTTACAAATTCTTTTACTGTTAATTCGTAATATAATGGTACATTTTCAGGCATATAACCTATCTGTCTTTTGGCCTTTTTAGGTTTTTTAGAAATATCATTTCCATTTACAATAATTTTACCTTGTGTTGGTTCTATAAATCCTGTAATCATGTTCATTGTTGTACTTTTTCCAGCACCATTAGGTCCTAAAAATCCTACTACCTCTCCGTCTTTAACTTCAAATGTAATGTTATCAACAGCAGTATTATTTCCATACTTTTTTGTGATATTTTTAACTTCTATCAACGTAATTCCTCCAATCTCTTACTTCCCTATGTTAAATTTACTGTTATATATTACCATTTAATTTTTTTAGGTGCAATACGTTTTATAAAAGTTCACGCAGAATTCACATTATTATCTTGGCATATTTTCTATTTTTCTTCGTATAGTGTATTAAATTAAATATTAGAAAAGGTGATTATGTATGGAAGCGATTTATCCATTTTTTATAGCTTTTATTATGGTGTTTATTGCTGAACTTGGTGATAAAACTCAGCTGATTGTTCTTTCTTTTTCAAATTCTTTAAAAGCTAAAACTATTTTGCTTGGTGTTGCTATTGGTTCTTTTTTTAGTCATGGAATTGCTATCTTGTTTGGTAGTAGTATTGGTCTTTTAGAGGATCCCTTTTTACATAGATTAATTGAAATAATTACATATTCTTCTTTTATTCTTATGGGAATACTATCTTTATTTCCTAAAAAGGAAAATACCAAACATGATAATAAAGAAAAAAATGGTTTTCTAGAAAAAATATCTAAATTGAAATTAAATTATTGCCTAATTATTGCTTTAAGTATTATGGTTGGAGAACTTGGAGACAAAACATTTTTAGCATCACTTGGTTTTGGTATTCAATATCCAAATTCAAAATTTATGCTTGTATTAGGTGCAATTTTAGCAATGGTTGTTTGTGATTCTATTGCAATTGTGTTTGGAAAATTTTTAAACAAATATATATCAGAAACAGTGATGCAGAAAATTTCTGGCATATTATTTCTGATATTTGGTATTGCTGGATTTATATTTTAAATCCAGCTTTATTATTCTTTAATTAATGTTTTTATCCATATTTCGTTTCCTTCTTTATCTTTAGAACGTAAATTGGGAAATGTTTTTGACATTCTGTCATTTGTAAAATAATTATTTTCTATATTTTGTTTAAGATTAATAATAAAATTAGAAGTTTGTTTATTATTTATCTTATTTTCAATTAGTCTATTTTGATAAGTTTGTATTCCCCATACAGTAAATATACAATCAAAAATTAAAAATACAAAAATTATACCTTCTATTATTTTTAATGGTTTAGACGGAATTTTAGAAATAATTTTATCTAACAATGGTTTTACTAGCTTTAAAACAAGTACAGATAATATTCCCCAGTACATCGAATATTGCAAGCATATTCTTCCATTAAGATTTATTTTTGCATATCCATACTCCCAAAATCTCATTCCATATAAAGATTCTAAGATAAAACTAAGCACATATTCTGCAATAGAGCCTACTATGAACCCTACGAAAAATATTTCAAATATATTTTTTTCTTTGTATTTATTTAATGCTAAAATTAATACTGCCCCACTTATTCCATAAACTGGGCAAAAAGGTCCCCAAATTAATCCTTTTCTACTTTCAATTACACCTGTATTTATATATCCAAATACTGTTTCAATTACAAGTCCAACTATACTAAATATAAGAAAATAGAAAAATATTTGATATATTGTTAATTTTTCTTGTTTTTCCATTTATATTTCCCCTTTTATTTTTATTTTTCTAATTATATATGAATTTTTTATTTTTTTCCACTACTTTTGTTGACATTTTCTTTTTTATATGCTATTATAATTACTGCAATTGCTTATGGGTCAGTAGCTCAGTTGGATAGAGCACAAGCCTTCTAAGCCTGGGGTCGGGGGTTCGAATCCCTCCTGGCTCACCATAATAGTAATTTTTAGAGAAGTATTATATATACTTCTCTTTTTTTACGTATACAACAAGGTTAAGTTACATTTGTCTGCACCAATTACGAAACAATTGTGTACATATGGCGAAGCCACTTTTCTTATGCTGTTGCAAATTTATGTAAATTATGGTATACTTATATGTACGTAAGCTTTATAGCTTATTTCACATATATCAATAGATTCGGATATATTCCGAGAAAGGAAGGCATAGAACATGACCTGTAAAAAACGGATAATCTCGCTTGCTATGTCACTTACAGTATTAGTTACTTTCATGGTAACTCTTACTGGATGTGCATTATCAGAGAAAATCCCAATCCCCAAGGTTGAGGAAAATGTCTATATCTATGATGACGACAATGTCATCGATGATGATGTAGAAAAAAAGCTCAACGCAATGCTGGTTGATTTGGAGGAAAAAACTAGCGTTGAATTTGTTATTGTCTCTGCCAAAAGTTTGCTAGACCGAAGTATTGAAGGATATGCAAATAATCTATTTAATACTCTTGGAATTGGCAAAAAAGGAAAAGACAATGGAGTATTACTTCTTTTTTCACGGTCGGATACCAAGGTAAGACTTGAAATCGGCAGAGGATTAGAAGGATGCTTAACAGATTCCAAATGCGGAAGAATCCTTGATAACTACTTCGTCCCATATCGTGAAAGTGATGAATACACCAAAGCAACTGAACTTACAGCAAAAGCTGTCTTGTCTATTATTGCTAAGGAGTATAACGTCGAAATTGACGGATTGGATGATGCTGAATTACCTAAAGAAGGTGAGTCTGTACCCATATTGGTATGTTTGATAATTATCTTTTTAGTAATTGTCGCCATCGCCATTTCGATCTATTATGTAGAGCGAAAATGCTCCCATGAAAGCCATTCTTCTTATGATAATGATTCCTTCTATGGTGGCGATTCTTCTGGTGGTGGTTTCGGCGGAGGTTTTTCTGGTGGAGGCGGTGCCTCAAGATAACTTTTTATCAACACATGTTTTACACAGGAGGTTTTTCTATGGAACTCAAAACAAAAAGGCTAATTATTGACATTATAATTGTGGCTATTATCACATCATTTGTCATATTTTTCACAATGAAGAATAGTTTGATAGATATACGTGAGGATGTCGAAATGCAGCAGTCTCAAATTGAGACAACTCTGCAGCGTAGGAGCGATTTAATTCCTAATCTTGTTGAGACGGTTAAGGGATATACCGCTCACGAAAACGAAGTATTTACTTCTATTGCTGAGGCAAGAACCAAACTTGCTGAAAGCATTAACAGCGGAAACTTATCAAGCATCAGCGAAGCCAGCGCTTCACTTGATTCTGCTCTTGGCAGGCTTATAGCGATAGCCGAGGATTATCCTGAGCTTAAGGCCAGCGAGCAATTTATCGCTCTGCAGGATGAACTTGCCGGAACCGAAAACAGAATAGCTGTTGCACGGCAGTATTACAACGAAAAAGTAAGGACATACAACACAGCAGTTCAAAGATTTCCTACGAGTATCGTTGCAAGTATGAGTGGTTTCTATCCTATGGAGTACTACGAAGCTGATGATGGAGCTCATGTAGTTCCTTCGGTAAGTTTTGATTAAGAATCCTAATGCCTTCTAAACCAAAAGAGCATTGCCTAAACTTAGGCAATGCTCTTTTCTTTAATTTTTCTCCCAAAATGCTTTGTATCCTCTATATGCTTCATATAAGTCAAACTTACTTGTTACTTCATATGGTGCATGCATTGAAAGAACTGGAACTCCGCAATCAATAACATCGATTCCTTTGTCTGCTAGAATATATGCAATTGTTCCTCCCCCTCCAATGTCTACTTTTCCAAGTTCACCTATTTGATATCTAATATCATTTGATTCAAATAAATTTCTAATTTGAGCAACAAATTCAGCATTAGCATCTGATGCTCCAGATTTACCTCTTGCACCAGTATACTTGTTAAGTCCAATTCCTCTTCCTAAATATGATGCATTATTTTTTTCTGAAACATGTGCATAAATTGGATCAACCCCAGCATCAACATCTGCTGATAACATTTTTGAATTGCAAAATACTTTATCTAATAGGTTTGGTCTGTTAACATTAAGTTTATTTAATATTTCTGCCATAAATGTATCAAATACATGTGATTCCATTCCTGTATTTCCCATGCTTCCTATTTCTTCTTTGTCAGATATAATACATACTGCTGTTCTTTTTGGTGTTTCTTTCATATCTACTAATGCTGTCACTTCTGCATATACACATATTTTATCATCTTGACCGTATCCTGCTACCATACTATTATCAAATCCCATACTTCTGCTCTTCATAGCTGGTACAAGTTCTAATTCAGAACTTAAAAAGTCTACTTCTGTTATTCCATATTTTTCATTTAAAATGTTTAAAATATTTAACTTAACTCCCTCAGATACTTCTTTGTTGTATGGAATACTTCCTATTAAAAGATTTAAATCTTCACCAGATATTCCTTCTTTTAATTTCTTTTCCATTTGTTCTTGTGCTAAATGTGGTAATAAATCAGTAATTGTAAATATCGGATCTTCCTCGCTTTCACCAATACTAACTGTTATTTTCTCTCCATTTGCTTTAACAATAACTCCATGTATTGCAAGAGGTATTGTTGTCCATTGGTATTTTTTTATTCCACCATAATAATGTGTTTTAAAATATGCAAATCCTCCATCTTCATATAGTGGATTTGGTTTTAGGTCCAATCTTGGTGAGTCTGCATGTGCACCTATAATATTAACACCATTTTCAATGCTTTCCTCACCTATTACGGCTAAGTACATACTTTTATCTCTATTAATGTAGTACACTTTATCTCCTGGTTTTAAAGTTTCATATTCTTCAATACTTTTAAATCCATTGCTATCTGCCATTTTTTTGCTACTTGCAACAATTTCTCTTTCTGTTTTTGATCTATTTAAAAAATCTACATATCCTTTTGCATATTCCATAATAGTATTTCTTTCCTCTTGATTTTTTAAAACCCATCCATTTTCTTTTTTATTAAAAAGTTTTTCTTTTAGGATTTCTCCTTCTGTTTTTTCTGCCATATTCTCTCCATCCTTTCATCTTTCTGTTTATATTTTCATTGCTTATTATATCGATTTGTCTTTTCTTTTGCAATATAAACATAAAAAAATCTATATTATTATATCCAAATAAAGCCAATTTATCACATTAAGTATTTACAAATAAGTAATTTTGTAGTTTAATATATAATATAATTTAAAAGAAGGGATGATATATAATGGAAGAAAACAATCAAAACAATCAAAATAATGAAAAAATCACAACAGAAGAGATTAAACAAGAAGCTGTTAATACTGCAAACCAAGTAAAAGAAACATTAAAAAACACAGACTTAAAACAAGATGCTAATGCAACAAAAGGATTTGTTTCAAATTTATTTAAAAATCCTATCCAAGAAATTGAAAAAGTTGCAACTTCTACAAAAAATGAATTCTTAAAAATAGCAATTATAGTTTTTGTTGTATGGCTAGTAGCAACATTAATTGGAGAAGTAGTTGGTATATTTAAATCATATTCTTACTATTCAAGCTTATATTCAACTGTTGGTTCTTTCTTCAAAAGTTCTGTAAACAACGTTTTATCAGTTATAAAAGGAGTCCTTGCACCAGTTCTTTCGGTTGTAGTTTTATCTGCAATTGCATACTTTATGGGAAAAGACAAGAAAAAACCATTTATAAATATTGCAACATCTGTAATTGTTGCTAAAATACCAGTTGTTATTGCTGAAATAGTAAGCTTATTAACATTATTTAGCAGTCAAGCTTTAAAACTTACAAGCCCATTTTCAAGTTTTTGCGGTATAATTTCAACAATTCTTCTATACTTTACATTAAAAGCTATGTATGAAGAAAAAGAAGATAATACATTTGTTAAGAAATTTGCAATTATTATGGGAATTTACTATATAGCAAGATTTATTATATCTTTCTTAGGAATTTATATGTAAAATCTTTTAGAAAAATCAAGCACTTAAATTTTATAATTTAAGTGCTTTTTTATGTTATTTATAATATTGCTCCTAAAATTAATATTCCAATATTATCTTCATAAATTTTATCAAATTGAGATATTGGAAGTGGATTTTCTCCCCATCCCGCTTCTATCGTATATCCTGGCCTATTAAATTCTTGTATAAACCAATCCTTAAATCCTGCGTATGCAGATTCTGGAGGAGTTATATCTAAAGAATACCCGCTTGCATCTGCAAATCTTTCACCTATATATTCTGATTCTGGTGGCAAATAATTTGAATATTTCCAATATATTACTTCTCCTTGTGTATGATAAGCAAGTATCAATCTAAATAAATGATTTAATGTAAAACTGTAAAGTGCCACTGCTTCTGGCTCTGTTAATGGTCCTTCCCCCACAAAGTCTCTTGGAGATGGTTTATTATATCCTTGTGCATATTTTATTTCTTTTGCCCTATACCAACCTGCTGGAAATTGCAAATTTAAATCTACACCATTGAAGTTTGCTTTCCATCCATCTGGAAATGGAATTGCAGGGAAATTACTTGCAATATCTTTAAAATTATTATAAATACTAGAATTCTGTGGCACAGCTCCTGTAACTAGGTCCACTCCATCTGGGTTTACCATCGGTACTAAATATATTGATGTTTGATTAAATATTTCTCTAACATTTTCATTAAATAGCCTTGCATTATTTTCATATGCATTACAAAAATCTTCTATAAACTTCATTAATACCACTGTTGTTATCCATTCATTTGCATGAAATGATGCACTATATAGTACCTCTTTTTCCCCATTTCCCATTTTTATATATGGGATAGGCTTTTCTAAAACAGTATATCCTATATTTCCTAGTTGCAAAAACGGATATCTAATTTTTAATCTTTGTAAATCTCGTATCATAATCTCATATGTATAATAAATAGTTGTGTTAACTATTTGCTCTCTACTTTCTTTTTTCATAACAAATCACCTATACTTATAATATGTGCCCTTGTATTTTTGGTGATACTTTGAGTAAATTACAATAATTCTTTACTTTTTATAATTTATTGTGATACAATTTTATTTAATTAACAAAAGTAAAGGAGTTTAACCTATGCCAAAGAAAAAGACATCTAGAAGAAAAACGCAAAATTTAGTAATTAGTATTATTTTATTTATATCAATTGTATTAATTGGATATTTAAATCCAAATCTTTATAATTCTATATGTGAATTCTTAAATATAAATCAAACCTCCACAGTCTCTACTATTACATCTTTTAATCTAGAAAATATACCAGAGTATTCAAGCGAGCCTTATGTTGTTATTAATAACAATATACCTTATTTTACTGAAGAAGATTATACGACTGAAGCTTTTGAAAAATATTCTGAACTAGATAGCCTTAAAAGATGTTGTACAGCCTATGCCAATGTTTGTAAGGAGATAATGCCACAAGAAGGAGATGTCAGAGGTGACATTTCATCTGTTAAGCCTACTGGATGGAAACAGAAAAGTTATAATGGTCAATTTCTATATAATAGATGCCATTTAATAGGATATCAATTGTCAGCAGAAGATGCTAACAAGCGAAATTTGATTACTGGAACAAGAGATTTTAATGTAAATGGTATGTTACCTTTTGAAAATGAGGTAGCAAATTATATAAAAAGCAATAAAAATAATGTGCATGTATTATATAGAGTAACACCTATTTTTAAAGGAAATAATCTTCTTGCAAGTGGAGTAGAAATGGAAGCCTACTCTGTAGAAGATAAAGGTAAAGGTGTTTGCTTTAATGTATATGTGTATAATGTGCAAAAAGGAATTAACATTGATTATAGTACTGGAGATAATTGGAGTTAAAATTATATTAAAATATGGAGCGTGATAATAATTGAGTTTAGATTTATTTAATAATTTATCAAATGGCGATAAAAAGCATAACTTTATTCAAAATTTTATAGAAGAAATGTCTAACTATTTAGAAAAAAATAATTCTGAAACTACTGATAAGGAAAATGATTTGAGAAAAGAAGATTGTTTGTATCAAGTAGTTGAAATTGGTCCAGATTATGCATATTTACAAAATGTAAATACCAATAAAGTAAGCAAGGAAACTCACATTTCTAAAGAATTACTAGATAAAATAGGTAATGATAGTGTTTTAAGATATAAAAATGGAGAATATATTTATGAAGAAGAATTAACTCGGAGAATTTTTTGATAGTTTGCTTGATATTGATGAGCTTGAAGATATACAAAATAGATTTATAAATGATAGTAATATCTTAGAAATTGATTCAAATACTTTATACACAATTGAATCAAAAGAAAATGATAATTATATTTTATCTTATGGAGATAATAATAAGATAGTTATTCCAAATGCACTTATCCCTTTTTGGAGTAAAATCGGTCAAACTTTATTTTACAAAGATGGTAAATTTAATAGAGATTTAAAGTAACCTTTAAATCTCTATTAGTTTTTCCCATTCTTCCATATAATTTTCTATTTTTTTATTTATACTTTCAATTTCATTTTGTATTTCAGTTAGTTTTTCGTAATTAGTATAAACTTCTTCGTTTTGTAATAATTCCTTATTTTTAGCATTTATATTTTCTAATTCTTCTATTTCTCTTTCTAATTTTTTTATTCTTGCTTCTCTCTTAGCATTCTCCTTTTGTTTAATATATAGATTTTCTCCCTTTTTTTCCTTAATATTTTGTTCTTCTTTTTTAACTGGTATATCTTCCTCTTCTACTTCATCTTCTTCGTAATCTTCATATTTACCATCAAAAAATTTCACACCGTTCTTAGAAAAAATCATAAGAGAATCTGCAATTTTATTAATAAAGAATCTATCATGTGATACAAAAAAAACTGTACCTTTGTACTCTTTTAGTAAAAGTTCCAAGCTTTCCTTTCCAACAATATCCATATGATTTGTTGGTTCATCTAAAATCAGTAAATTAGGTCCTTTTTTTAGAATTTTTGCAAGCTGTAACCTTACTTTTTCTCCTCCAGAAAGCATACTTATTTTTTTGAAAACATCATCTCCGTAAAACAAGAAAGATGCTAATGAATTTCTTATTTCTGTTGTTGTAAGTTTTGGAAATTCATCTAAAAAGTCATCAAATACAGTCTTTTCATTGTCTTTAAAATTCATTTGTTGATCAAAATATCCTATTTTTACATTATATCCAAATGAGAAATTTCCACTAATCTTTTCTATTTTTCCACTAAGTGTTTTTAGCAATGTAGATTTTCCTATTCCATTTTCTCCTATTATTCCTAGTTTTTGTCCTTTATATAGAGAAAATGATAACTTTTGTAAAGCTTTTCCCTCATATCCTATTTCCAAATCTTTTACATTTAAAACATCATTTCCACTTTCCTTTTCTATCGTAAAATTCGTTTTAAATGATGTTAAATCATATTTACTTGGCTCTTTTACCATAACCATATGTTCTATTTGTTTTAGTTTTGACATTGCCATTTTAGCTTTTGTTGGTTTATACCTAAATTTATCAGCAATTTGCTTTAATCTTTTTATTTCTGCTTGTTGATATTCATAGTCCTTTAATTGCTTTTCATAATTTGCTTTTTTTAGTCTTTCAAAGTCAGTATAATTACCAACATATTTTGTTAATGTTGCATATTCTATTTCATATACTTTATTTACTATCTTATCTAAGAACATTCTATCATGAGATACTATAACAACTGCCTTTGGATAATTTTTTAAGTATCCCTCTAACCATTTTATAGTTGTTACATCTAAATGGTTTGTAGGTTCATCCAATAACAAAATGTCTGGCTTACTTAATAATAATTTTATAAAAGCAATTTTAGTTCTTTGACCTCCAGAAAATTCCGAGATTTTCTTTTGTTTATCTTCTTTTGTAAATCCAAATTTATTTATCATTGTTTCATATTCTTTTTTATATGTATATCCATCTAAAAATTCATATCTATCCATTGCTTGTATGTACTCTCTTGATAATTGTTCAGATTTATCTGTTTGCATTTTATTTAATAATATTTGTATTTTATTTTCTAAATCTAATATTGGTTTATATACCTTTAATATTTCGTCAATCATAGAAATAGAATCATCTTCAAACTCTATTTGTTTTAGATATCCAATAACTGGACTACCTTCCTTTTTTATAGTAAATTTTTCCTCGCCTATTCCTTCTGTTAACATTTCATTATTAATAATAGATCTTAATAATGTTGATTTTCCAGCTCCATTTCTTCCTACAACTGCAATTTTGTCTTTATTATTTATTTCAAAATTAATTTCTTCTATTATAGTTTCTGCCCCAAATTCAATTGCTCCATTTGTAATTGTAATATTCACTTTCTATTACCCCTCATTGTGTTTTAATTTGTTTAAGTTTTTATTAAATAATTTCGTTACAAATTTATAATTAATTATTGGATTCACATTCCATCTGAATATCTTCTACCATAAATTCCTTTTTATCATATTTAGGAATAATATAGTCTGGAATTCCATAATCTATTATCTTTCCTTTTTCAATAACTATGATGTTATCCATATTTTTTAATGTTGATAAGCGATGAGCTATACATATAATTGTTTGATTTTTAAAATATTTGTGTATATTCTGTTGAATTCTAAATTCTGTATTATTGTCTAAACTGCTAGTAGCTTCATCAAATATTACAATTTTAGAATCCCTTAAAAATATTCTAGCTAATGCAATCCTTTGTCTTTGTCCACCGGAAAGTTTAATTCCTCTCTCACCAACAATTGTATCATATTTATCTTCGAGGCTTTCTATAAAGCTATGTAACTCAGCCTTTCTCGCCGCATTATATATCTCTTCTCTTGTTGCATTAGGTTTTGCTATTTTTATATTATCATAAATTGTTGAATGAAGTAGTATGGTTTCTTGCGGTACATATGTTAAATTATTATATAATGAATTAGCATTGCATTTGCATAAATCTTTATCATCTATTAAAATGCTACCACTCTCTGGATTATAAAATTTAAAAATTAAATTTACAAGTGTTGTCTTTCCGCTTCCGCTTACTCCAATAATTCCTATTTTCTGCTTATCTTCAATTTTTAAATTAAAATTTTCAAAAATATAATCTTTGTTATATCTAAAAAATACATCTTTAAACTCTAATTTTCCAGTATTTATTTGTATATCACTTTTGTTATCTTCTCCTGCATTATCTCTTGTGTACAGTAATTCATAGCTATTATGCAACTTTACCATGATTTCACCTATATGTATATATGACCATGTAAATGAAGTAGTCTGATTTTTTAGTGTAATCATTGCATTTATAAAGAATATGAAATTTCCAAGAGTCATAGCATTACTTTCAAATAATTTAATCGAATAAACAATTAAAGCAATTAATGTAAAAAGATATACTACATTAGCAATTGCTCCAAATATAAATTCCTTTGTTGATGCTTTATTTTTATATAAATTTGATTCTTGTTTTTTTGATTTTAGATTTTTAGAAAAAGTTTCTACTGCATTATATAATCTTAATGATGTGAAATTTAATACAGCATCATTTAGGACTCCATTATATTCTTGGTTATATACCTCTGCTTTTTTTATAGCAGGTAAATACTTCTTTGAAAAATATATTAGTCTTGATATTATTATTCCTGAAAAAAGTATTGTTGCAACTATAAAAATATTTATATTTATTGTATATAAAACTATTAAACTACTTATCATTGTGGTTAACAATGAAATAAATTTTGTTGTTATTTGGGTATTTAAATTAGTAATTTGATCATTTATTTCATTAATAGCTGTTGAAATTTTACCAGAGTAATTGTCTGTGAAAAAAGAATATGTTTTATTATTTAAATTATTAAATAATTTTTCTGAAATATATGGTGTCTGTTTTTTTACAATATGTATAGTTCTTGTTATATTTGATATATAATAAAATATTAATTCTAGCACAATAACAACTAATAAGGTTAATACCACTTGATATAAATCGTCTATCTTAAAATTATTCATACTTGGTAAATCAATTATTCCTTTTATTATATATTGTTTTACCAGTTCTAATATCTGAGATATAACCATACACAATATCATTACAATAGTTAGACCTTTTACTGGTTTATATAAAGATATTACAAATTTTTTAAAGTTTTTCTCTTTCATTGTTTATCTTTCCCTTCAATCTTTTATATCCAGCATTTAGTATAACATACTTATTATTTTTTTTCAAAAAAGAAAAAGAGTTCTTAAACTAATAATAGCCTAAGAACTACAATGGTGCACCAGGAGGGATTCGAACCCCCGACCTTCCGGTTCGTAGCCGAACGCTCTATCCAGCTAAGCTACTAGTGCAATTACAAGTAATATTATAATCAATTTTTTAAAATTATTCAATAGAAAATTCAAAAAAAACTTGCAAATAATAAAAATGTGTGCTATTATATATAAGCAGTTTAAATTATATTTATTAATCGAGGTGTAGCGCAGTTGGTAGCGCGCGTGGTTTGGGACCATGAGGTCGCAGGTTCGATCCCTGTCACCTCGACCATAAAAAGGAGCTTTTTAAAGGCTCCTTAATTTGTTTTTTAGGCTATTTTTAGCCTTTTTTGCCTCTTAAACTTTCTAAAAATTCCTTTATATTTGTGTTAATACATTCAATTTTCCTTCATAGTTATTTAGTCAAATACAATAATTATTTTCAATATTAAAAAATAGTTTTATAAATTTTTAGAGCAAGCCAAATTCTGACTTGCTCTTTTGATGATTAATGCTTTCTTAATTCCGTATTTCCAAATAAAGTTAATATGTCATCTAAGGCTTTTTTTATTCCAGCCTCCGATTTACCTAGCGGTGCACAAGAAAATATTTACATTCTTTTTGCTAGCACCCATCCCTTTGTCTATTAATTCACATTTTTTCTGAATAATCTTTTAAAAAAATAAAATATTTTTTTAAACCATTTTTCTTTTTTTATTTCTACCAGAGATTTTTCTTCTTTTACTTCATTTATAACATTATCTTTATTCTTTTTAAAAAGATTATTTGAATTATATTTTTCTCTTTTTGTTTCTTCAAGTTTTACCTGATTTTGATTTAATAAATTACTTAATGTTTTTCTTTGATTTTCAGTTGCAAAGTAATCTCTAAATAAAGAAATTAGTATTGCATTTGCCTCTTTAGAAATGTATTGTTGAGATAAATCTATTTCCGGATTAATCTTGTATATATAGTCTTTATCCATATTATTTTTATAAAAATCAATTTTTTCTTTAGGAATTTTAGAATATTCTTCTATTGAAAATTGTCCTAATATTTCTAAAACCTCTGTATATGCCTTAGCATAAGTATTAGTCATCCTTTGTTACTCCTTTTAATATGTATATTTGACT
Organism: uncultured Clostridia bacterium; assembly: GCA_934121885.1. Taxonomy (GTDB): domain Bacteria; phylum Bacillota; class Clostridia; order TANB77; family CAG-508; genus CALXVA01. The sequence goes on from CAKOVH010000004.1 coordinate 26,735, forward strand.
TTTTTCATGTTCTACATTATCACATTTTGTTATGTCTTCTGTCGTTATGCCTTGAGTAATAGCATTTAATACAACTGCTTTCATTGATATTGTTTTCTTTTCATCACTTTTTTCCACCTTTGAAGCCTGTTTTTTAGATTCCTTGTTTTTAAACCACTCCTGAAAAATTTCATGGTGTAATTGTTCAACTCTCTGTAAAATATCTTTTTTTCTTTCTAAAATACCACTTAATAATTTCTCTGCATCCTCTGGTGTTTTTGATTTAGTATAAGCATATTTTTCAAATATCTGTCTATATTGTTTATCTGGATATTGAGCTAACCTACTTGCTCTGTATCGCATTTCATCAAAATATTTAATTGACATTTCCCCACTTTTTATTTTTTCAAATAAAAGATTGTATATTGGTGGATTTTCTCCATAGTTTTCATTATAGTTTGTTGAGAACATCATATTGTTATCTTTATCTTCATTAATGTATCTAAATGATTGTTCTTTGTCTACACCTCTTAAATTTCCATTCTCATCTATTACAAAATTTTTAGAATTAGAATCATAGTTACATAAACAAAAATCAACTAAATATTCGGCCATAATTTGCCTTATTATTTTTGGTGATAATTCTCCCTCTCCACAATCAAAATATCTTTTAAAATCTTTCGTTCTTTCTCTATCTATTGGTATTTTTTCTTGAATAGCTCCAAATCTGCCATCCAATTCAATAGTATTACATTTTATAGCATTTTCAGGATTAATAATTTGTTGAATAGAATAAGCTGCTTCTTGTATATAGGCTCTATATGATCGAGGAGTACCATTTTTTAAAACTGCTGGTTTGAAATAATATTCTTCTCCATTTGTATTATCATGAACATGGTACATTTTGCCTGTATTTCCTATAAAGATTTCTTCACTATCATATTCCGAAGATATTTGTATATCATTACTTTTTGCATCTTGCTGATTATCAATGCTTAGATTAATCTCATAAAATTTTTGATGTATCCAAGTCTGGCATTCTTTTTTAAATTTTAAAATTTTTTGATAAGCTTTATTATATTCTTCAGAATTTTTATCTAAAGTTCTAATCGTTTGTACATTTTGTTGATATTTTGTGAACATCTCAGCTAAATCTTCTTCTGATAGGGTAGTTTTTTCTTTTGAATAATCTGGCTCACGCAGAGTTACTTTTTTACATTTTAATAAACTATATTTTTCAAGAAGTTTATCATATTCAGTTATTTGTTCTCCCTGTTGTTTTGACATTTCCAAACATTCTTCAAATCTCATATCCTTAGAACTTCCAATTTCAGATGGTAAAAAAAGTATTTCTGATTCTTCTGGAAAGCCCCAAGCTTCTGGGACCAATTTATTTATATGAGCACAAGGTATATTTTGATAATCTGTCATCATTAATAAAGCTTGACTCTTCTCGTTTGTTACATCTTTTACAAACTCAAGTGCTGTCATTAAACTATCGCTTGTTGATAAAAAAGACATATTATTTTTTCCAGTTCGTCCACCTCTATAAAGACTCTTATTTCGTAATGTATCTCCATTTAAAATATAATTTTTTTTTATTGCACTATATAAATCAACTATTCTCTTTAAATAGGTTTTAAACTCTTCTTGTGTTTTTGGAAAATATTTTAATTTTCCTTTTCTTTCTCTTATAGTAACATCATCACTTAATAATACATTAATAAAATTATAACCTTCACCTTTATAATCCACTGCAGCTTGGTATTCATCTATATTCCATAATAAATTATCATTAGTTATCATTTATATACTCCTAAATTTTATTTATATTAATAACATTATAAAATGAAAAGTTTTTCTAACTTATATAAATATTTCTAAAATACTATTTTATGATTCTAGCATAAACCCACACAAAAGTCAATTTTGTGTGTTGGGTTATGCTGGAACTACATAATTCAATCAATTACCTAAAAGCAGATAATTGTTTTCTTTGTAAAAAAATATTACAAGAAGCATTATCCAATAATAATGCTTCTTATAAATAACTTTAAACTTTTTGTATATATCCATTTAAAAAAGATTTTAAGTTGTCTGTTGCATACTTTAATTTATCACATTCTGCTAAATATACTAATCTAAAATGGTTTTGTTCTTTCCAATTAAATCCAGTTCCATTTATAAATAATATATGTTTAGACCTTAAAAAGTCCAAGGCAAATATCTCATCATTTACAATATTAAATTTACTAACATCAATTTTTGGAAATATATAAAATGCTGCTTTTGGCTTAACTACACTTATTCCAGGAATATTATTCAATTCATTATAAATACATTCTCTTTGTTCGTATAATCTTCCACCCTTTTTTAATAAAGCTTTTATGCTGTTATTATCTGTGATAGCATCTGCTATTATATTCTGCCCCGGAACATTAGCACATAATCTCATTGATGAAAGCAAGTTTAAACCATTAATATAGTCTTTAATAGATTCTCTATTTCCTGTAATACACATCCAACCAATTCTAAATCCTGCTACCATATGCGATTTTGATAATCCACTAAATGTAACAACTGGAACATCTTTTGATAATGAAGCAATAGATATATGCTCTAATTCATCGAATACCAATCTATCGTAAATTTCATCTGCAAATATTATCAGTTCGTTTTCCTTTGCAATATCAACAATTTGTTTTAATATTTTTTCTGGATATAAAGCACCTGTAGGATTATTCGGATTAATAATTATAATCCCCTTTGTATTTTTAGTTATTTTACTTTTTATATCACTTATATTTGGATACCATTCATTATTTTCATCACAAATATAATGTACAGCTTTTCCTCCAGCTAAATTAACCGAAGCCGTCCACAGTGGATAATCTGGCATTGGTACTAATATTTCATCATTTGGATTTAGAAGTGCCTGCATAGACATAAGTATTAATTCGCTTACACCATTTCCAATAAAAATATCATCTAACGCCAATTCATTTACATTTTTTCCTTTATAGTACTTTTTAATAGCTTCTCTAGCAATTTTTACCCCTTTTGAATCCGAGTATCCTTGACTGTGTTCAAGATTATTTTTCATACTTTCTAAAATACTATTAGGAGCGCTAAAATTAAAAACAGCTGGATTTCCTATATTTAATTTTAATATACTATTTCCATTTTGTTCAAGTTTGTTCGCTTCTTCCATAAGTCTTCCTCTTATAGCATACTTAACGTTCTTTAATTTTTGAGATTTTTTAAAATTTTTCATATAGACCCCTCCTTAAGCAATGTGATTTTTAATTTAAGCTACAAAAAGCCCTAGGCTATAAATAGCCTAGGGCGAATATTTATAATATCCGTGTTACCACCTAATTTCAAGATAACTCTTGCACTCAACCAGTACCATCATACTGTTTCTCCTGTAACGGTGAGATTCCGATGAATTTTACTAAAGAGTTTACTCTCGTTCTTTTCATAGCTTAAGTGCTGCTTCCATATTTCTATACAAAGATTTTCACCAACCATCTTCTCTCTAAAGTACGATTAATATGTACTCCTCACTATCATTGCTTTTTAAATATATTAGTATTATATTATTCAATTTATAAATTGTCAACACTATCATTAAAGTTTATAATCAATCTTTTTTTATCACACACACTATTTTATATGTCCTTATACTTATTATATCCTTTGATATTTATTACTATAAGAATGTTTATTAATACAATCCCTAATAAAATATAGCTGTTACCCCCTGTTTGAGGTAGAATATCTTTTGATATTGTATCATCTTCTTTTGTTTCTGTATTATTTTCTTCTTTCTCAGGTATAACAGGATTAATTTTAACATTAAAATTATCAATCTTACCAGCATAATTTACGGTAATCTTTATGGTTCCTAAAATCGTAGTATCAAATCCTGTTATCATGTCATCAGTCATTTCAATTATCTCTGTTGTTTCATCATCATATATTATGCTTAGTTTTCCACCACTTACATCTATAGCTTTTTCATTCTGTAGATATTCCTTTTTATTAGGCTCTTTGTATATTTGAATTTTAACAACAGATTTTTTTATTATCTCTACATTATATTCAATATTTGTGTTTCCATATTTAATTGTTAATGTTTGTTGTCCTAACTTTGAATTGTCAAATCCATAAACCATTTCTTTAGTTAACTTTATGTTCTCTGTTGTATTATCATTATACTTTACTTCTATTGTTCCTCCAGTTACGTCTAATTCTTCATAATTTTGTATATATTTTGTTTTTAATGGCATTTCTTTTAACTGTATACTTAAAATTTCTTTAGCTACAATTTCTATTTCTATTTCCGTACTAAAGTTATCATATTTTACAGTCAATACATTTTTTCCTATTTTAGTATTGTCAAAACCTGTTATCATATCTTCTGTAAGATCTATTACGTTACTAGAATTGTCATTATATTGTACATATAATTGACCACCAGTTACATCTAAAACTCCATAGTTTTGTATATATACATCTTTATTAGGTTTTTTATAAATACTTATATCTACTATCTTTTTACTTACAATATTAATATCATAATCTAGTATTTTCCCTTGATATTTAACAGTTAATTTCTTTACTCCTATAATAGTATTGTCAAAACCCATTACCATATCTTCTGTTAGGTCTATTATTTCTTCACTATTATCATTATATATTACTTGTATTTTTCCACCTTCAACATTTAGTTTTTCATAATTTTGAATATATTCTACTTTGGTTGGCTTCTGTTTCCATTTTATTGTATCTACTGCTTTTTCATTTATCACTACATTATATTGAGTCTTCAATCCCTTATAAGTAACTGTTAAAGTCTGTGTTCCTACTTTACTATTATCAAAATTTGATATCATTTCATCAGTTATATTTATAATATCTTTACTTGTATCATTATAAGTAATTTGTATTTTTCCACCACTAACATCCAATTTTTCATAATTTTGTATATACTCCGTTTTGTTTGGAAGCTCTATAACCTTGATACTAATTGCTTCCTTTGCTTTTATTTCTACATCAAATGTTGTACTTTTTCCTTTATAGGTTACAGTTACGGTTTGCTTTCCTATTTTACTATTATCAAAACCTTTAACCATTGTAGAGTTTAAAGGAATTACCTCATCTTTAATATTTAAGAAATGTACTGTTATTTCTCCTCCAGAAACATTTATTTTCTCATAGTTTTGTATATAAGTTGTCTGGTTTGGTAACTTGCTTACCTCTATTTTATTTATTTGTGATAAAGATTCTGCCGATTCTTTACCTATTTGAGATAATGCTGCGGATGTAAAATGTATTGTGTTTGTATCATAATCTACGCTTTTACTTGCTTTTTCCAATGCCTTAGAATATGTCAATTTATTTCCATCTGAGTCATAACAGATTTTAGTATTACATAGAGAATATTGTGCTTCATTTGGAACATATCTATCATATGCATAAGATGAGCCTAAAATTATATCATCATTCTCCTCTATAAGTTCTTCATAAGCCATATGTTTGTTATTTACATTCGTTAATGTTGGAGATCCTATTTTTGTACTTGTTTCTGCTATTGCTCCAACTGTTATTCCTAAATCATTCTTCATGTTATTATGTACTTTTATGAACTTATTTTTATACTCATCTTTACTATCAAGTATATTATTTTCACCTTGACACACAACATATAATTTATTTCCTATTTTATAGTTATTTTTGTCTAAGTATGCAATAGCTGCATTCCACTTTGTTTTTATCGCTTCATACATATACCTCTGATTTTCTGTTGGATAATCAGAGTCAGTTCTTGGTAAAAATTGCTCTATTCTCTGTCCACCATATGCACAAAATACAGCTACCATTTTATGCCCAGTATTTTTGTACCATATATTTCCAAACTCTGGAATCATATTTATTCCTTTAGAACTTGACATTGCAGCCATTTCACTTGCATTTGCGGTTGTTCCCAGCTCTGTTAAATTACCATTGCTATCATATTGATAATACAATGTTTCTCCTAAACTTTTCGTATTAGCATTTATTTCTTGCAAAGTATCTTTACTATATAGATATTCAAATACAGTACCTTCTTCTTGTGGTATTGTAATTTCATTTCTAGTAGCCCCATTTTTTGATAATATACTTTTGTCTATTCCAGTCTCTTTTGAGTATGCTTCAACACTCGCTTCATCTGAAGGATCATATCTGTCCTCTTTATTTTTTTTTGCATATCCAACCATATTAGATTGCCCCCAAAATAGAACAACATCATATGTATCTTCAGATGTTACTGCAAAACTTTCGTTTTTTACATATAAAACATTCAACCAAATACTAAGTATTACAACTAAAATAATTACACTTATAATCTTTATTTTCAGTTGTCTCATTTATCAATCTTCTCCTTTTCTTTTGTCTATATATATATAATACTATATTTAAATATAATGGTCAATCATATATTATTGGAAATATATTCTTGTTATGCATTGTTATTTAATATATATTAATAAATATATCACATATTTAATTTGTTTACTATTTAATAATTTACATTCAAATTCTTTTATATCTTCTGCAATCTATTTTCTCCGCCATATATTTTGATATTTTTTCTCCATTTATTAAATTTTCCTTTTGTTCTTTTTTTAGTGTTTTTATATAGTATTCTAATTTACAAGCTAACGACTTATCCTTACTTCTCCAAGCTGTTTCTAGTTTAATAGCATTGTGCGACTTGGTGTACTTTGCTCCATTTTTTCCTTTTGAGATATGTTCGTTTATTCTTTTTTCTAAATTATTCGTCATTCCTGTATATATAGAATTATCTTCACATCTTATCATATATGTGTAATAGTACATTTTTTATCACTCTCATTTTCATTAATCTTATTAAAATATATCACTGTTTTTAATAAAATAAAAGAGACCCAAACTATTTTCATAGCTTAAGTCTCCTTTTTCTTAGTAAAGATCTGTAAACTTTACTTTTCCGGCATTGAGGTCGGCTATCAACTGTATATATGCCTTCTCTGTTATCTTTGAGCGTTTGTAGTGCTCGCGGATGAAGTTATTTGCACATCTTCTCGCAACTGTCTTATCGCCTTCCATCTCGTAGACAACGCCATATGCCGATTTAGCAAGAACATATGAACCATTGCCTCCGGCTACCACTCTATATCCTTCATGAATGTGCCGCTGCAACTTCTTCGAATTTCCCTGAAATTCGATTTTTTCCGAAGGAGTATAGGAATATCCATAACTCTTCATGTTGTTGTTCCTCCTAAAAATAATAATTAGTCTTTTAGACCGTATTGTTATTATATCTCTTGTTTTGAATTATGTCAACATTTTTAATTTACTTTTTCCACTATCTCAATGTCTTCTTTTACTATTTTTTTCATTGATTTATAAAAATATATATTGTTAAATATTTTTTTAAAACTTTTAATTAATTTTCTTCACATAAAAACTACCACTTATTCAGTGGTAGAAAATAATTTTTTTATTGTTTAGTTAATGATTTCAGAAAATTTCTGACACCATTTTTTTGTTTCTTCAAAAGAATCAAATTCAGGATTCAAGATTTCATCAATGCTATACCAGTTGATGCCTTCAGTCTCTTCTTCATTAAGAATTAAGTCTTCATTTTCAACAGGTTTAGCTAAATAGATAAGATCCATATGTTCATGTTCACCTTCCTTAATAACATTCATTTGAATGCCATAAGGTCTAACACAGTCACTCTCTCTTGGAAATCTTTCTCCCTGCAATTCAACATTTAGCCCCGTTTCTTCTCTTACCTCACGAAGAGCAGCAACATCTGGAATTTCATTTTTTTCCACATGGCCTCCTGGGGGTAACCATTTTTGTAATTTCTTGTGTCGGATAAATAAAAATTTACCCTCCTTATTTTTTACATATACGGTAACATTAAAGTGCCTCTCCATATCAAGTTCTCCTTTCGTAAATACATTATTTTTTATTATTAACTAAACATTTTTAATTTACTTTTTCCACTATCTCAATGTCTTCTTTTCTGTACTTTTCTGGTTTTAATCCAAATCTGCCTTTCATCCATATAAGGACTAGGGTCATAATTACTGAGAAAATAATTCCAATAGTTAAAAAGCTTAATTGTGGAGACATATAGCTTAGCATTATGCTTGCCATAAGTGCAATTACAAATGATGAAACACTCTTAACTAACTCAAATGTTGTTGCAATTTTCATTCTCATATCTGCTGATGCAAAACTTTTTAAATACTTACTATTTAGTATTGCATATGGAGATTGTAGAGTATATTGAATTGCATATATTCCTAAAACAAGTATAATTGAAATGATGCTATTTTTTACAAATAAGCAAACAACTCCAACTAAAATAAAGCTTAAAATATATATAACTGAAATAAATGTTAATGCTCTATTCTTAAATTTATTGTGAATAACTTCTTGTGTATTTGCTGCAATGCCAGATATTACAGTTAAAACAGAAATAATTATTGCAAAATATTGTGCTGAAACTCCTAATTCTGTTAATAATCCCTCTCTTAATGTATATGATGTATAAATTAGACCATCAAAGAAAAATGTAAATACTAGAATAGCTTGAAGTCTATGTGATTTTATTATAAATCTAAATGCAGATTTTAATTGTTCTGCATATTCCTGTACACGTATTTTAAGTGATTTAATATCTTTATCTTGAACTATATAAACTTCCTTAAAGCATGTTGAAAGCGCTGCTGCAATAACTGTAAATCCGATAGATACAATAATAGGAATATATCCATTAATTACAAATAAAAAGCCTGTAAATACTGATGTAATTCCATCTAAGAAATAATAATTTCTTGCGCCTATTTCTTCTAGTCTTGCAAACATTCCCTTTCCTTTTCTTGTTGTTACTGAATCAAAAAGCAAATTTGTTTCTGCTGTACTCTTTATTGCAAAAGCAAATGCCATTACTAGATATGCAAGTAGTACCATTGGTATTCCATTCGATAAAATCATTATTATTAAACATATTGATAAGCATATATTTGCAAGTATTAAGCTATTTCTTTTTCCCATTTTGTCTATTAAAGTTAGTGTAGGTAATTGAAATAATACTTTAAATAATGGATATATTGCATCAGTCATCATAACACTTGCAACATCCATGCCTTTTGTTTGTGTTAAAAACACAAATGCTATTGCATAATAAAATAGCAAATCCCATGAGCACATTTTATAAATAGGATATAATCGTGCATTATGCTTTTTCTCTTGTATATTAATACTATTATCCTTCATTTGTTTCACCTTTTTTTCGTTTATTATTACAAATTATACTATCACTTATATAATGTTTTTGTCAAATAATTGCACATTGGTTTTTACTATTTTATTTCATAATTATTCATATGTTTCTAAATTCTTAACGCTAGGTCCATATATTAACTCTCCTTTATATGTGTATCTAGAACCATGGCATGGGCAATCCCAGGTTTTGTCTAGATTATTCCAATTTAATTCACATCCTAAATGCATACAAATTGGTCTTACTTTAAATAGATTACCTTGACTATCTTTATATACCCCTACCTTTTTTCCTTCAATTTCTACCACCTTTCCATGGTCTTTTTGAATTTGCTCAAGTGTTTCCTTTGGTATTTCTAATTTATGCAAAACTAATGAATATACACTTTCTTTTACTATATTTCCAACTTCTTTTATATTTTTTATGGGCTCCATCCTTGTTGCTTTAAAAATCTCTTCATATTCGTTTTCATTTCCCATAATTTTATCCACAATAATATTTGCCGCAACATTTGAGCTTGTCATTCCCCATTTTTTATATCCTGTTGCGACATATATTCGTGGCATTAAATTTGAAAACTCTCCTATATATGGTATTTTATCCAAAGAAATTGTATCTTCTGTATTCCATCTATATAAAACTTCACATTTAGGATACATGCTTTTTGCAACTTTTTCTAAATAATTATAACTGTCTTGTAAATCTATCTCTGCACCTGTTTTATGATCAAATCCAGCAACTAATAGTAATCTTTTTTCTCCATCCTGTATGGTTCTTAGTGAGATAGTTGGAGCCTCACTATTTATATACATACCATCAAATAAGTCTGCTTTCGGATCTACCACAATAGCATTACTTGTTGATTGATACATTTTTAAAAAATATAGCCCTGGAAAATTTATTATAGGATACTTCGTTGCAATTACTACATACTTTGCCTTTACTGTATTTCCATTATCTAAAGTAATTATATATTTGCTATCTATATCTTCTAAATCTACCACCTTACTATTTTCGTAAATATCTGTATGTCTTTGGCTACAAATTTTAGCAAGACTTTTTACATATTTATATGGATTAAACTGTGCCTGATTTGGAAACTCAATTGCTGTTTGAATTTTTAATGGAACTTTAATTTCATGAGCTTCTACTAATCTAGCATTTCCGCCTATTTTTTTTACCGCTTCTACCTCATCTTTTATTTTTTGCACATCATCAATACTTTGCGTAAATACATATGATGATTCTCTTTCAAATTCACACTCAATATTTTCATCTTTAATAATTTTTTCAATATTTGAAATTGCCTTTTCATTTGCCTCGTAATATTTTTTTGCAAACTCTTCTCCTTTGGAGTCTATTAAGTATTTGTAAAATAACCCATGTTGGCTTGTAATCTTTGCTGTACTTCCTCCTGTCGTCCTATTTCCTATCTCATCTTTTTCTAATATAACATTTTTTATTTTATACTGATTAAGATAGTACGCAATTGATAATCCTGTTATTCCTCCACCAATTATGCATATATCTGTTTCAATATCTTTTTTTAACGTTTTATAATTTTCTTTTTCTTTATTTTCTTCAATCCAATATGATTTCATAGTTTTTCATCCTTTCTCGTTTTTGTATATTATTTGCAGTTATTTTCTTTTTAAACAACTATGAAATAAATTTATATAGTCCATAAGGAAAACGGCATAACCTATTTAGATTACGCCGTTTTTCCTTTGGAACAGATTAATACTTTTCAAGCATTGACTCTCTTGCAGCGATATATTTTTTCTTATACTCCTCGCCGAAGATATCATACATAAACCTTGCATAGTGTTCCTTGATTACACTATGCTCAACTAATATGGATTTTATGACCTCTATATGGAAGTCATACATATGCACGCAAATATCCCAAACGGGATTTGTGCAGTATATTGCAATTATTACCCTTTCGTTGAATGGTCTTGATATGATCATTTCCCACTCACTGTTTGTAACCTTTTGCGCTTCCACTTTAAGCATTGTGGCAAATTCATTAACCTGTTCTTCTGTTAGCTGTTCAACATACATTATTTTGTCCTCCTTAATAGCACCATTGAACCTTTTGCTTATATATTTGCTTTTAAGCAATATATTATTAGAATACCACCACTTTACATAAATGTCAATTTATTTTTACAGTAATTACTATCTACTTTTTCTCTAATACAGCAGTAACTTCCATTTCTCTGTTATTTCTTAATATTTTTAAAGTTACTTCATCCTTTGGATTTTTTGTATAAATATATCTTCTTAGTTCGCACATTCTCTCTAGTGGTTCATTATCTATACTTAAAACAACATCACCTTTTTGAATTTGTGCCTTATCTGCTGCAGTTCCATTAACAACTTTTGTAACATATATTCCTGTTTTCGATTGTGCCTTCATATATGAAATTACATTTGTATCAAATGCATATACACCAAGTCTTGCCTCGTTAAATCTACCAGTATTTGCATAGCTCTCCACAACAGTTTTTACAGAATTTATTGGAACTGCAAATCCAATCCCTTCTGCAGATGTTATTTTTATACTATTAATTCCTACTACCTCTCCTCTGCTATTTACAAGAGGTCCTCCACTGTTTCCCGGATTAATTGTTGCATCTGTTTGTATCAAGTCTTCCATATATGTTTCTTCCCCATTTTCTTCTAAACGAATAGTTCTATCTAACGCACTAATAATTCCAGATGTTACAGTTCTTTGAAATTCATATCCAATTGGATTGCCTATTGCATAAACACTTTCTCCAACGCTAATTGCATCTGAATCTCCTAAACTAGCATAGTTTAACTTTTTTTCATTGATTTTTATAATTGACATATCAATATCAGAATTTGACCATACCACTGTTCCTGTATAATTTTTTCCGGTACTTAAAGTAATATAGCATGTACTATTCTTTTTTCCCGACACATGTTCATTTGTTAAAATATATCCATCCTCAGATACTATAAGTCCTGTTCCTAATCCTAGTTTTGATGCTCCATCTTGCAAAAATATGCTTTCCCCAACTTCTTTTATTTTAGATATTCCAACAACACATTCGTTAACATCACTTATAATATCCGCAATTTCCTTGTCTTTTTTCTCTATGTTTTCCACAGTTTCCGCAGGTAAATTGTTTTGTTTACTTGTTTCATATGTTGATAACTTCTGTTTATCTACATCAATTTGCATATAAATATAGTAAGCTAAAACACAAATAATAAAGACTAAAAGGATAAATATTACGGTTCGTAAATATCTTTTTAGTCTTTCTTGTTTATCTTTTTTTATGTAATCATTCATATAAACCTCCGAAAAAATATTTATCATATATATTTTTTCCAGATTTACAAAATTTAAACATTTTTATTTTGATGTTTCTATTTTTTTCATTTCAACAAATCTTTTAACTTTTTGAGTTGTTGTTTTTTCAAGTGGTTCATCTGTTAAACTTATTTCTTTTATATGTTTATAGTCTGGTAGCTCTTTATTCATTTCTTTTATGTCTTCCCAAACTAATTCTTTATAATCTTTTTGCTTTCCGAATTTTGCAATTATTTCATCTTTATTATAAACAATCTTTGCACCTAATACTGTGTCTGTTTTTGATTTATTTCTTGCATATACCATACTTTCTTCTACATATGGTAGTTTGTTTATAACAAATTCTAATTCTTGTGGATAAATATTTTTACCATTTCTTAAAACAATTATATCACTTTTTCTTCCTGTTATAAATATGTATCCATCTTTATCAATGTATCCAAAATCACCTGTATGTAGCCATTTTTCATCATCTAATGCTTTTTTAGTTGCTTCCTCATTTTCATAGTATCCCATCATAACACTAGGTCCTCTAAGTAGAATTTCACCAATTCCTTCTTCATCAGGATTTTCTATTCTAGCTTCCATATTAGTAAGTGGTTTTCCTACAGATCCTAAACGATAATTTTTTTCTGTTTCAACTGATACAACTGGTGAATTTTCTGTTAATCCATATCCTTGAACTATTGCTATACCTAAGTTTAAATATCCTTGAATTGTATCTTTGTCCATAGATGCAGCTCCAAAAATTATTAATCTTAAATATTCATCAAATTGTTCTCTTATTGCTTTAAATAATTTTTTTCTTAAATCTATTTTACACTTTAATAAGCCATTTGATATTTTAGTCATCTTATCAACTAATTCTTTTTTACCGCTTGCTTCTATTCCTTTTTGTATTTTTTTATACATTGTTTCTAGCACAAGAGGTACAGTTATAAATACTGTTATTTTGTACTCTTTTAAATTTTGAGCAATATATTTTATTCCATCACAAAATGCTACAGTTATTCCACAATAAGTACCATAAAGGAATGTAACCATACATTCAAATGTGTGATGTATTGGTAAGAATGATAGTAATGTATCTGTTGTGTATAATTTTATATGATTTGATAACACACTTATTTGTGAACAAAGATTATTTTGAGATAACATTACTGCTTTTGGTTCATTTGTTGTTCCTGAAGTAAATATCATTACAGCCATTTTATCATTATCTATTTTTACATGATCATATTCGTCATAATCTCTTTTTAATAAGTCATATCCTTGTTGTAATAAATCTTTATATTTTGTTGCACCTTTTGTTTCAAAATATTCATCCATACAGAATTTATATTCTAAATCACAATTTTCAATAGCCTCTTTATATTTATCTTCAAAAACAATTGCTTGTGCTCCGCTTCTTTTAACAAGTTTTTCTATTTCTTTATTTGTTAATGCCTTATCTAATGGAACTATTACCTTTCCTGCACTTGTAACACCTAAGTATGTTGTGCACCACTCATATCTGTTGCTTCCAATTACAGCAATTCTATCTATTCCCAGATTTAATATTGCTGTTCCAAGTGCTCTTACATCCTCTGAAAATTTATTATATGTAATATCTATAACTTTACCTTTTTGCTTAAATTTAAATGCTACTTTTGAATCATATTCTTTATATCTTTCAACTAATTCTTTGAAATTTTTTATTTCTGGATAAGTTTGTTTTTTATTTTCTTTTTTACTCATTTGCTTTTTCCTCCAATTTTTTTACATTTTATACTAAATTACCAAATTTTTCAATATTTTTTGTTGATTTTTTATAGTTTTAAGTATATAATTTTTTTGATTAAAAAACACATATAAGGGTGGTAAATATGGCAAAAAATTTTAACCTTACAATTCCACAAAACAATATATGGCTTGTGGAGAATTTTTATTCAGATAAGACAATAAATATTATATCTGGTACTTTTACAATAAAGACCGGTTTTATTTTAGATATTGCTAAAAAGACTGTAAATAAATTTGTCGAATTAAATGATGCTACAAGATTAAAGTTCGTAGTAGATAAAGGAGTGGTTTCTCAATATCTTGCAGACTATGAACCATTTGATGTTAGAAGTATTGATATTTCTAATATGTCTTCTGATGAATGTTCTAAGCTAAAAAGAGATTTAATTAATGAACCTATTGATATCTCTATAAATCCATTTAACTTTATATTGTTAGATCGTAAAGATGGATATGGTGAATTTTTGCTTAAAACTCATCATTTAATTTGTGATGCATGGTCTGTTTCAAAAATGGGTACGGACCTTGAAACTATTTATGAAAATATTTTAAACAATGGTCCTGAATTAGAAAGAAGACCAAGTTATATAGATTTTATTACTGAAGAAAACTTATATTTAAATAGTGATAAATATTTTAAAGATAAGGAATTTTGGACTAATTACCTTAACAATTTAGCCGAACCTGCTTATTTAAAGAAAAAAGATAATCTTTCTACTCGTGCTACTAGATTTCATAAAGTTCTAAGTACAGAATTATCAAAAAAGATTAATGAATTTTGCAAAGATAAATATTTATCTGTATATTCTGTTTTCTTGTCATCTCTTGCAACATATATACACAGAGTTACTGGAAATACAGATATTATTATAGGTACTCCTGTATTAAATAGGTCAAATTTCAAGCAAAAACAAACTCAAGGAATGTTTGTTTCAACTGTTCCTGTTCGTTTTAAATTTGAAGAAGATCTTTCTTTTGTCGATCTTTGTATGCAGACAGCACTTAACAGTATTCAAATTTTTAAGCATCAAAAGTATCCATATAAAGAGATAGTAAAAGGTGTACAAGATAAAAATTCTAATGGTGAAAATTTATTTAATATTGCGTTTTCTTACCAAAATGCAAGAGCAGATATTAACTTAGATAAATATAATATTGATTGGATATTTAATGGTCATACACAGGAGGAGCTAGAACTACATGTATTAGATTTAAATGATTCTGGTAACTTAGAATTTGATATCGATTACTTACTAGATGTATTTAATGAAACTGAAATAAAATATCTATATGAAAGAATTCTAGCAATAATTCAAGATGGTATTGATAATAATTCTAATATAAGTAATATAAAAATAATGTCTGACTCTGAAATGCAAAAAATAATTAATATATTTAATAATACTGTTTCTCCTTACGAGAGCACTAGTACAATTATTGAATTATTTGAAAAGTCAGTAAAAGCATATTCAAATGCTCCTGCCCTTATATTAGACAAGTCTTCTATGTCATATAAAGAATTAGATGAGAAATCTAATAGTGTAGCATGGTTTTTGCATGAAAATGGTATTAAGTATGGTGATAGAATTGGAATATTAGTCGATAAGTCTTTTGAATTATTGGTATCTATTATAGGTGTTCTAAAATGTGGAGCCTGTTATGTTCCGATTGATGATAATTATAACCTTGATAGAAAAAAATATATTTTAAATGAGTCAAATGTAAAATTATGTTTAGTTGATAGCTTACAGGATTTCGAATGTAGACAATTTAACATTAAAGGTATAGATTACACAAAAACAAGTAATTATATATGTGATAATATTATGCCTACTACTCCTGTATGTATTTTATATACATCTGGAACAACTGGAAATCCAAAAGGTGTCAAGATAATTAATAGAAATGTTATAAAGTTAGTAAGAAATATAAAATATATGGATTTTCCAAAGGATGCTCGTATATTACAAGTCGCTTCTACTGTATTTGACTTGTCAATATTTGAATTTTGGGCTTCTCTGCTTAATGGAAAAACCTTATGTCTAATCAAAAAGGAGAATCTGCTTAATTTTTCTTATTTGAAAAATTATATAGATAGTAACCATATTAATATTATGTGTATAACGTCTGTATTATTTAATCAGATTGTTAATAATCACATAAATGTATTTGAGAATATTAAGCAAATTTTAACTGGTGGAGATAAAATTTCTATACCTCATGTAAAAAAATTGTTAGAAACGTATCCTAAAATAAAATTATATAATTCATATGGTCCAACGGAATGTACATCTTTCTGTACTATGTATAAAGTTGAAGATACTTCATTAACTGAATTACCAATTGGCAAACCAATTAGTAATTCTTCTGCGTATGTTTTAGATAATTGTAATAGATTATTACCTTTATACTGTATTGGTGAACTTGCAATAGGTGGAGATGGTGTATCTAATGGCTATATAAATAACATTAGTAAGAACAAGGAAGTCTTTATAGAGAATAAATTTAATGATCAATTTATTGGTAAAAAAATATATAAAACTGGTGATTTAGTCCAATTACTTGATGATGGAAATATCGAATTTATTGGTAGAAAAGATAATCAAATAAAAATACGTGGTTATAGAATTGAACTGGACGAAATAAAATCTGTTGCTTTAAAATACGATGATGTAGAAAATTGCGCTGTTGTTGTAAAAGAAGATTCTAAAAACAAAAGCAATAAAAAAATCCTTTTGTATTTTACCGCTAAAAGACAGATAAATACCAAATTATTATTGCAATTTTTACGCAAAAACTTGCAATCATATATGGTTCCTTCAGGTATTTTACAAATTAACGAAATTCCTTTAAATGCAAATTACAAATTGGATGTTTCAAAATTGCCAAAGATATCTAATATTAGTAAT
The DNA here is from genome assembly GCA_934121885.1 of uncultured Clostridia bacterium. GTDB lineage: Bacteria > Bacillota > Clostridia > TANB77 > CAG-508 > CALXVA01. The sequence goes on from CAKOVH010000004.1 coordinate 44,079, forward strand.
ACTACAATAGTAAAACCTTCTACTGATATTCAAATTAAATTATACAATATTATTCATGAATTATTAAACGTAGATTTTAGTATTGAGGATAACCTATTTTCCGTAGGTTTGGATTCTTTATCTGCAATAGAATTATCTAACTATATTGATGAAATTTTTAATGTTTCATTATCTACAAAAGATATATTAGAGAACAATACAATTTTAGATCTTGAAGAGTATCTTAAAGATCATAGGTCTGAAACATCTACTAGAAAAACTATAAAACAAACCATATCATCTGGGGAAAAGAGTGTATTTCTTGAGTGGTTAAAAAATCCTTCAAATACTTTATACAATGCACCATTTGAACTTAGTTTAGATAAATCTATTGATATTGAACTGTTGAAAAAAAGCATTTTAGACACAATTTATAATAACAATAATATGCTTTCAGAATTTAGTTTAAATAATGATGTCATTACTAAAAATATAGCACAAGATACTACATATGACATAGATGTTATTAAACTTTCACTTGAAGAATATAAAACGGTATGTAAAAACTTTATCGAGCCATTTAACTTATCTCATTTTCCATTATTTAAGATAAAAATATATGTATTAGAAGATACTATCAAAATATTAATGGATATACACCATATAATATTTGATGGCACATCATTTGCAGTTTTCTTAAAGGAAATATGTGATAGATATAATGGTATTTCGGTTATAAACAAAAAAAACCTATATTTTGAGCAATATACAGATGTTAATAAATTAGAAAAAGCAAAAAATTTCTTTTTAACAACTTTCGATGGTGCTTTGCCAGTTAATGATTTACCTTATGATAGACCTAGAAAAAAAGATATTAGTTATAAAGGTGACTCTATACAATTTTTAATAGATAAGGAGAATTATAAAAAGATAGATAACTATATAAAGAACAATTCTGTTACTTTAAATAGTTTGTTCCAATCTGCTTTCTCGATTTTACTTGCTAAGTATGTATACAATGAGGATATAATATTGGGTATGGCTATCTCTGGCAGAGATAGCAAAAAGCTTGAAAATGCAATTGGAATGTTTGTAAAAACTTTACCTTATCGTACAAAAATTGATTGGAATGATACAATTTCTAGTTACATTAAAAAATCTCAAGACAGTATATCGGATGTCATTGATAACAGTTCTTACACTTATGATAATTTAGTTAAGGATTTGGAATTACAAAGATCAACAAATAGAAATCTACTATTTGATGTAATGTTTGTATGTCAAACAATGCATTTGCCAGAATTCAAATTAGGTAACTCAGTAATTTCATTTGCACCTGTTCAAAGAGCAACTTCAAAATTTGATTTAACGTGTGAAGTAGTTCCTCAAATTGATAAATATCAAGTTAATTTTGAGTATGCAACTGATTTATTTAATAAATTAACTATAAAGAACCTTGGAAATCATTTTTTAAACATTGTTAATTTTATTGTTTCAAATTCAGATAAGAAACTAAGTGATATAGAGATGATATCACAAAAGGAAAAAGAAAAAATTATTAGCTTCAATGATAATAAAACTGATTTTCCAAAATTAACAGTTCATGAAATATTTGAAAAACGTGCATCTGAAAATCCTAATAAAAAAGCTATTGTTTTTGAGGGTAACTATCTAACTTATAAGGAATTGAATGAAAAAGCAAATAAACTAGCAAGATATTTTATAAGTAATGGACTTGAACAAGGTGATATAGTATCTATAATGATTGATAAATCGCTAGATTACATGCCTGCTGCAATTGCTGTATTAAAATGTGGAGCAGCATATACTCCTATTATAGAAGATTTGCCTGATGAACGTGCAAAATATATGATAGAAAATGCAAAATCAAAATTGATTGTTACAACAAAACAATTTTATAGAAATATATCAGATACAAAAACATTATTTATTGATAATGAAGATTTATATAAGGATAATGATAGTTCAAATTTAGATTTAAACTATGATATAGACGATTTATTGCATATTATTTATACCTCTGGATCTACTGGTTTACCTAAAGGAAATATGATTAAACATAGAGGAATGGTGAGATTACTTCTTGACACAAATTATGTTGACTATTCTCCAAATGATGTAATGTTGACTTCTGCTTCTCTAACATTTGATATTTCTGGATTCGAACTATGGGCTGCCATGATGTATGGTATGACATTACATATTATGACTAAATCACATATTATGGACATACACTATTATCAAGAGTATATTAAAGAAAATAATATCTCTACAACCTTTTTAGCGACTCCTATCTTCCATTTAATGGTTGAAGAAAATGTTCATATTTTTGACAATATAAAATCAGTTTATGTTGGTGGAGAGACATTATTACCAAAATACACTAATATGCTTTATTCTGCTAATAGAATCATTAAGATATATAATGCCTATGGTCCAGCCGAAATAACAGTTATTTGTTGTGCAAAATTAATTGATAGACTATATGAAAGCTATGAAGACATTCCTCTTGGAAAAATAACATCAAATAATACTGTGTATGTTTTGGATAAATGTCAAAAATTATGCCCTATAAATGTTCCTGGAGAACTATATGTATGGGGCGATGGTCTCGGACGTGGATATGTTTCAAGAGATGATTTAACAAAGGAAAAGTTCAGTTATATAAATGGCTTTGATGGTCTTTCTTATAGAAGTGGTGACCTAACGAAATGGAATTCAAAAGGTGAAATTAGATTTATGACAAGAATTGATACTCAAGTAAAAATTAGAGGCCAACGAATTGAACTTTCGGAAATTCAAAACAAGATACTAGAATTAAAACAAATAAAAGAAGTGGTTTTAATTATCAAAGAACATAATGAAAACAAATATATTGTTGGATATTACACAATTAACAGTCCTATTGATATAGATGAAATCTTTAGCTATATAAAAAAATATCTTCCAAGTTATATGATTCCTTACAAGTTATTACAAATAGATAACATGCCATATAATCAAAATGGAAAAATTGATAGAAAAAAACTACCTAACATTGATTTTTCAGAAGATGATACTGCTATATTACCTGAAAATGATGATGAAAAACTTATTTTGGATTCATTTAGAAAAACTTTAAAGAATGAAAATATATATATGAATTCAGATTTCTTTGAAGTTGGAGGTGACTCACTTGCAGCTTCGAAGTTAATAGCAGAATTACAAACTCAAAATATACATGTTGTATATGCAGATATATTTAAATACAAAACACCAGCTGATATATATAAATACATATTTCTAAAAAAACCATATAATACTTTAATTAGAGATATGAAAGATTATAATTTTGATGATATACATAATTTAATAAATAAAAACATATATCATGGTGAAGATATAAAACTAACCGATCACATTGGTAATATATTGCTTACTGGAGTTACAGGTTTCTTAGGTGTTCATATTTTGAGAGAACTTGCGAAAAACCCTAAAATTGATACAATATATTGTTTAATTCGTCCTAAAGATAATCTATCTGCCGAAGAAAGATTTAACAAACAATTAACTTTCTTCTTTGATAAAAAAACTATATCTATGATACTTGCAAAATCTAAAGTAGTCAGTGGTAATATAACTAATGAAAATATATTTAATGATATATTTAATGAGCATATAGATGTTGTTATTAATTCAGCTGCTTTCGTAAAGCACTATGGAGATTATGATTTATTTTATAAAAACAATATTTTAGGAGTAGAAAATTTAATAAATTATTGCTTAAAACAAAATGCCAAATTAGTTCAAATGTCAACATTAAGTGTATCTGGAAATATACTAGAAGCTGGTCAGACCATTCAAAAAAATATAAAGACTCATGAAACATTTGGTGAAGATAATTTATATATTAATCAAAACATAGAAAATGTCTATGTAAATACTAAGTTTATTGCAGAAGTAAAAATTTTAGAAGCAATGTTAAATTTCAATTTAAATGCTCAAATTGTTAGGTTAGGAAATTTAACTGGTAGACTTTCTGACGGTAAATTTCAGCCAAATGTAGAGGATAATGCATTTTCAAATAGAATAAAGTCTTTAATTGCTTTAAATGCAATATCTTCTGATATGTATAAAAAGTATATTGAAATGACTCCAATCGACGTTGTTTCAGTTGCAATAGATAAAATAATTCAAATAGAAAATTCAAACATTATATATCATTTATTTAATCACAACCATATACCAATGCCTAATTTTATAAATGTGATAAAAAGTTTAGGAGTAGAGATACAGGTACTAGATAAACCAAGTTTTACAAAACTAATAAAAAAATGTATGCAATCAGAAAGTAACATTTCAATAATTCAAGGAATTATACCCGATATTTCTGAAGATGGTTCTTTAGAATATAATGATAATATAACTATAAAATCTGAATATACAAAAGAAATGCTTAAAAAGATTGATTTTGAATGGCCTATACTTACAGATGATTATCTGTTAAAATATTTTAATTATTTGGAAAAAATAAATTTTATTAATATACGGAGGAAAAAATGGATAGTTATATTCCAATACTATTATCAATCACATTAGCAGCAACATTATCCCTTGCATATTTTACAACGCGAAAACAGAAGTCAATTATATATACTCTATTTAAAGTATTATTTTTACTTTTATCTCTTCATGTTTTTGCACTAATGTTATTATTCTTTTTTAAAAGTTTTATAACTAATATGGATGGTTTAATGTATATTGACGCAATAAGCTATTTTTCTACATGTAATCTGCCCGTTGTATTATTTTTTATTGCTTCAGTATATAAAGATAAAGATGTGAATTTAAAAAAATACTGGTACTTATTAATAGTCCCAACAATTTCAATTATAATGATATATACTAATCCTTTTCATCATTTGTTCTGTAAAAATTATGCTATAAATGTATCAGATGTTGAACTTGGTCCATATTTTTACATTCATATGATTTATACATATATTCTTATGTTAGTTGCTTTTATTAAAATTATTAAGGAGTCTATTAACAAGGCAGGATTTGTATCATTTGGTACTATTCTAATTATAATTGGTGCTTGTGCACCAATTATTCCTAATATCTTAGCATCACTGCAGATAATCGCAATGGAAACATATATAACTCCAATTCTTTATTTGATAACAGCTATATGTTTTTACATTTCTATATTTAAATTAAAAGCTTTTGACGCTGTTCCTATAGCTTTAAAAAATATAGTAAATATAATGGCAGATGCATTTATTGTAGTTGAAAAAGATGGAACAATGACATACTCAAATGATGCTTTTAAAAATTATCTAGCTAAAATTCTTCACATAGATTTGAATGATAATTTTTATGAGATTATTAAGAAAAATAAAAAAATAGGATTAACTCATATAAAAGATTTAATCAAAAAATCAGATAAGAATAATTCAATAGTTAAGTATGACTGGGATATAACATATCATGGTGATCATAAATACTTTGAGATTAGTATTCAACCTATTATATCAAATAAGGGTAAAAAACAGGTAATTGGTTCTCTTATCATATTTAGTGACACCACCCAGCATATGCTTGATATGCAAACAATTCAAAATAACCAACAACTACTTATGGAAAGAGAACGTCTAGCATCACTTGGACAATTAATTGGTGGTATTGCACATAACTTAAAAACTCCTATCATGTCTATATCAGGAGCTGCTGAAGGATTAACAGACTTAGTAAAAGAATATGATTCATCTATTGGTGATCCTGAAGTTACTAACGAAGACCACCACGATATTGCAAAAGATATGAGAGAATGGATAGAAAAAATTAAAACATATACAGCATATATGTCAGATGTAATTACAACTGTTAAAGGACAAGCTGTTACTCTTTCAGAAGAACAAATTGTATCTTTTGATATAGATGAACTTGTAAAAAGAGTAGATATCTTAATGAAACATGAACTTAAAAATGCTTTAGTTGTTCTTAATGTTCAAATGAACACTTCAAGTTCAACTGCATTACATGGTAATATAGTAAGCTTGGTACAAGTTATTAATAACATGATATCAAATTCTATACAAGCATATAACGGAGTACCAAATAAAGAAATTAACTTTATTGTAGATAGAGATGGAAATAATATAGTCCTTTCTATACAAGACTTTGCAGGTGGTCTGCCAAAAGAAGTTGAAGAAAAATTATTTAAGGAAATGATAACAACTAAAGGAAAAAATGGAACAGGTCTTGGATTGTTTATGTCATATTCAACGATTCGTGCACACTTTAACGGAAACATTACATTTGAAACAGAACAAGGCAAAGGCACTACATTCCATATCATAATACCAGTTGAATAAAATGTAATTAATGAAACTCTATACCCAAAAGTATAGAGTTTTATTTTAGGCTTAATTTTAACCATTTTTCGACTTTTTTTGTTTACCACCTTGATTTTTGTCTAAAAGTATGAATATAATATGGTAGTATAAATAGAGGTGATATAATGAGAAAAAATAACTTACAAGCTGAAAATTCTAATGGATATAAAATTATCGCTGTTGATGATGAATCAGGTATTGTTGATTCTTTATCTATATTTTTAAAAAGATCTGGATATAACTTTACAGGAGTTACAAACCCTTTAGAGGCTATTGAGCGTGTTAGAAATGAACACTTTGATTTAATGATTTTGGACTTTATTATGGATCCTATCCATGGTGATCAAGTTGTAGAGGAAATTAGAAAGTTTGATAAAGAACTGTATATTTTATTACTAACTGGTCATAAGGATTTAGCTCCTCCACTTGAAACAATCAGAATGTTAGACATTCAAGGTTACTGTGAAAAAAGTGATAAATTCGATCAACTTTTATTACTTATCGAGTCTGGAATAAAATCAATTGAACAGATGAATGAAATAAAAAGAATGAATGAGGAACTATCTCAAACTTATGAAAAGCTTGAAAAAGCTTATCTTGATAGTATACAAACTTTAAGATATACAGTTGAAGCTAAAGATCCATATACAAGAGGACACTCTGATAGAGTTTCTGAGTTCTCTGTTTTAATTGGAGAAAAGCTTAATATGTCTGAGGAAGATTTAAAAACGCTTAGAGTCGGTGGTCTATTCCATGATATTGGAAAAATAGGAATACCTGATAGTATACTTTTAAAAGAAGCAAAACTTACTGATGATGAATATTCTCAAATAAAGAACCATCCATCAATAGGTGCTCATATTCTTTGCAATGCAGAAGTATTTAAAGATATTATTCCTATCGTTAAACACCATCATGAAAGATATGATGGAAATGGATATCCAGGAAAATTAAAAGGAGAGGAAATTCCTTTTATGGCAAGAATTGCAGCTGTTGCTGATACATTTGATGCAATGACATCAAAAAGAACATATCGTAATGCATTAGATATAGAAGTTGTAAAATCTGAGATTGAAAGATGTTCTGGAACACAGTTCGATCCACAAATAGCAAAAGTATTTTTAGATATTCTAAATAATGATTATGATAAAATATTAGAAATCCAAGAAAAATATAAATAAAAGACCGAAAATCTCGGTCTTTTTTTATAAGAATAAATACTTTTTTCATATAATACATTTTTTACTCATCTAGCATTAATTTAGTTTTCTTATCTTTTAGTCTTCTTAATTGCTCTTTTTCAACTTGCTTGATACTCTTTTCCGGTGTTGGTAAATTTTCTGGCATTGTTCCTCCAATATCCTCTATTGCTTTTCTTACCTTTGTTCCTACCTCATAATGTGTATCAGTTGCTTTGCTACAACTATGTACTTTATCTCTTTTTAGTTTTTCTTCTGTCTGTGATATTCTAAATAAATTAGCAATTAACTCTGTACTTCCCATAAAGTCCAATATCTTTTCATTATCTTTTAACCCTTTTCTCCTATGTATATCATCTACAGTTAATCCACCATATAATCCCATATAGCCTGCATTTTGAAATTCTGCATATTCTTCATTTGTTATTACACCTGCATTATGTGCCGCTTCTAACAGCATTTGATTCCATTGTTTTACATCTCCACGAATTACTAATCTTTTATTATCTTCATCCAATTGATTAAAATAATCAGCTACCTCTTGCCTTCTTGTTTGAATTGCAAAATATGTTTGTCCTAATGCAATAACTTCTTTTCTTGGATCTCCATTTTGCACAATTAAGTAGCAAGCATATCTTGACAACTCATAATTAATTACTTTTTTCTGTGTTGCGCCTGCTTCAACGATTTTGCTGACCTCAGCAAAATCGTCGTCTATATTTCTTCCACTATTTCTACATGCAAGTTTTGCCCTATCAATTACTTTAGCAAAATTTCTCCACTGAACATATTGTAACACCTCACTTAATTCTCTTGCATTCCAATATTCTGTTCCATCCTCTCTAATCTTTTTTATTTGTTCAAAACTTTTATATTCTTCTGCTTGTAAATTGCTCAATATTATCATCTCCTATCTTTATATAAAATTATTATATCAAACATTTGTTTATTATTCAAGCATTATGCAAAAGTTTTTTAAAATTATTTTTGGACTTATAAAATTTTATATAAAAGCACCTAAATAAGTATATTCTGTACTTATTTAGGTGCTCATTTCTTATATCTTCATACTCAATTTAACTTTTTGTCTCTCTTTATCAATTCCAATAACTTTTACTTTAACGATATCTCCAACAGATACTACATCTGATGGATTTTTTACAAATCCATTGCTCATTTCAGAAATATGAACTAAGCCATCATGTTTAACACCAACATCAACAAATGCTCCAAAATCGGTTACGTTTCTTACTGTTCCTGTCAAGATTTGATTTTCTTGTAAGTCTTCAAATTTTAAAACATCTTCTCTTAAAACTGGCTTTGGCATTTCCTCTCTTGGATCTCTTCCTGGCTTTGAAAGTTCAGATATAATATCTTTTAATGTCATTTCCCCTACTTCCAATTTTGCTGATGTCTCTTTTATATTTAAGCTTTCAAGTTTTGTTTTTATTTCTTTTAATGTTTCTTTATTTGTTAAATCTTCCTTTTTATATCCTATTAATGCAAGTAATTTTTCAGCGATATCATAACTTTCAGGGTGAACTTCTGTTGTTTCTAATGGATTTTTTCCATCAAATATACGAATAAATCCTGCACATTGTTCAAACGCTGTTTTTCCCAATTTTGATACTTTTAAAAGCTCTTTTCTCTCTTTTATTTTTCCGTTTTCATCTCTGTATTTTACAATATTGTTAGCTACAGTTTTATTAATTCCAGATACATATGATAAAAGTGATGGTGTAGCTGTATTTACATCAACTCCAACTTTATTAACAGCATCTTCAACAACTCCTGTTAAGCTTTCAGATAGTTTCTTTTGGTCCACATCATGTTGGTATTGCCCTACTCCTATAGATTTTGGATCAATTTTAACAAGTTCAGCAAGTGGATCTTGCAATCTTCTTGCAATTGATATTGCTCCTCTTAAAGATACATTAATATCAGGATATTCTTCTGTTGCAAGCTTTGATGCAGAATATACAGATGCTCCAGCTTCTGATACAATTGCATAATGAACTTCTTTTCCTAGTTTTTCTTTTGCTTGTTTTATTACGTCTGCAACAAATATTTCAGACTCCCTTGATGCTGTACCATTTCCTATCGCAAACATATTTACATCATATTTCTTTATTAAATCTAATAATTCTTTACTTGCTTTTTCAACATCATTTTGTGGTTCTGTTGGGTAAATTGTAGTTGTAGTTAACACTTTTCCAGTTTCATCAATAACTGCAATTTTACATCCTGTTCTATATGCAGGGTCAAATCCTATTACAGTTAAATTCTTTATTGGCGCTCCAAGTAATAGCTGTTTAGCATTTTTTCCAAAAACTTTTATAGCCTTTTCTTCTGCTTTTTCCGTTAAATCTGAACGAATTTCTCTATCTATTGAAGGCTCTATTAATCTTTTCCAACTATCTAATATTGTTTCTTGTAAATATGTAGTAAATTGAGTTCGTCCCTTAATTATATCTTTTTCCATATAGTTTATAATTTTATCTTCAGGCTTATCTATCTTTACCTTTAAAATTTCTTCTTTTTCCCCACGATTAATTGCAAGTATTCTGTGACTTGGAAGTCTATTAATACTTTCGGAAAAGTCGTAATACATTTCATAACTAGATTTTTCATCTGGCTTTGATGCCTTTGTTACTATAACTCCCTCTCTATAGCAAATTCTTTTAATGTTCTTTCTGTAGTCTGCATTATCAGAAATATTTTCAGCAATGATATCTAATGCACCTGAAATTGCATCTGAAATATCCACAACTTTTTTATCATTTTTAGGGTCTGTTTCCACATTATACACAGTAGAAGTTATAAATTCTTTTGCAATCTCTTCTATAGGTCTTGTTTCTTTTTGTTCATATATAATATTTGCAAGTGGCTCTAGTCCTTTTTCTTTTGCAATAGTAGCTCTTGTTCTTTTTTTCTGTTTATATGGTCTATAAATGTCTTCTACTTCTGCTAAAGTTTTAGCAAGGCTAATAGCCTCTTTTATTTCATCTGTCATTTTCCCTTGTTCTTCAATAGAATTTGTAACTTCAGTTTTTCTTGTTTCTAAATTTCTTAAATAATTTAGTCTTTCACCTAAGTCTCTTAATGTTTCATCAGACAAACCTCCTGTTACCTCTTTTCTATAACGTGCAATAAAGGGAATGGTATTTCCTTCATCAATTAATTTTATAGTTGCATCAACTTGTGATACTTTAATATTTAATTCTTGTGATAATTCTTCTGTAATATTCATTTTTTATTCCTTTCTTATTTTATATAATTTTTTTATTCATCCAAATTCCTCCTTAAAGTATCAAACACTTCCTCATGTGTTAAATATTTAGTATTCTCATTTTCTGCTTCCTTTTCTGCTTCGTCTAGGGCATCCTCTATATATTCACTATATTCTTTTCCACTTATTAATTCTTCGTATTTTTGTAAACTCATTACTACCATTGAACCATACCCATTTTTTGTTAAATATACTGCCTCGTCTTCTTTTAGTACCAACTCTTCTATTTCTGGATATTTGTTTCTTAGGTCTGATACAGGTCTTATATTAATCATACGCTTCACCTCTCTTTTTATTATCTGCATTTTATCATTATTTTATCTTACATTCAATATATTTCAAAAATTTGCATAAAAAAATTACACCTCAATATAAATATTTCATTTATATTCTAAGGTGTAATCTTTTATTTTTATACATTTACAATACTTACAATTTTAGGTTTCGGTACTACTAGTCCCATTGTTTGTTTAAAAGTAACCTTTATATTTGGATTATTTATTGTTGTTTCTATTTCATATTCACCGTTTTCTTTCCATACATTAAATGCAATTCTGTGTTTTCCAACTGTCATTGGTACTTTTACTTCTCTTCCAGCATTTAAAGTTGCTACAAGTTTTCCATCCATATAAACATCTACTGGCATTATTACTCCAGTAAGTTGATTTATTCTTGCAAATATTACGCTTCCCTCATGTGGATAATTCTCTAAAGGATTTCCACACTTTGTGCAAAACTTTCCTGTTAAATCTACAGGTGCTCCACATTTATTACAAAACACTTTATTCTCCCCCTATTATTCCATTCCTAGATACTCATTATATGTAACTTCTCTATCTACAACTTTATCTGCTTTTATATCTATTATTCTATTTGCTACAGTTTGTGTTAATTGGTGGTCATGTGAAGTAAATAGAATTATTCCTTTAAATTTTGCCATTCCCTCGTTTAGTGCTGTTATACTTTCCATATCTAAGTGGTTAGTAGGCTCATCAAATATTAGTAAATTTGCTCCAGATAGCATCATTTTAGAAAGAACGCATCTTACCTTTTCTCCTCCTGATAATACATTTACTTTTTTCAAAGCTTCTTCTCCTGAGAACAACATTCTTCCTAAGAAACTTCTAACATATGTTTCATCTGGATCTTTTGAATATCCTCTTAACCAATCTGTAATTGATAAATCAGATTCAAATAAATAGTTGTTATCCTTTGGAAAATAGTTTGATGTAATTGTAGTTCCCCATACAAGCTCACCTTCATCAGGTTCAACCTCTCCTGCAATTATTTGGAATAGTAAAGTTTTTGCATTTTCATTATCTGCTAAAAATGCTATTTTATCATTTGGCTTTACTGTAAAACTTACATTATCTAATATTTTTTCTCCATTAACTGTTTTGGTAATATTTTTAACTTGCAATATTTCCTTTCCAGGTTCTCTATCTGGTTTAAAGTCTATGTATGGATATTTTCTATTAGATGGTTTAATTTCATCTAATTCAATTTTCTCTAATGTCTTTTTTCTTGATGTTGCTTGCTTTGATTTTGATGCATTTGCGCTAAATCTAGCAATAAAGTCTTGTAATTCCTTTATTTTTTCTTCTTTCTTTTTATTTGCATCTTTCATTTGCTTTAAAGCTAATTGACTAGACTCATACCAGAAATCGTAATTTCCTGGGTATACTTTAATCTTTCCAAAATCAACATCAGCAATATGTGTACATACTTTATTTAAAAAGTATCTATCATGTGATACAACAATTACTGTATTTTCAAAATTTATTAAGAATTCCTCTAACCAGTTAATACTCTTTAAGTCTAAGTCGTTTGTAGGCTCGTCTAATAAAAGAATATCTGGATTACCAAATAATGCTTGAGCAAGTAACACTTTAACTTTTTCTTTTGCTTCTAATTCGCTCATTAATTTATAATGATTTTCTGGCTCAATTCCTAAATCATTTAAAAGTACTGCTGCATCAGATTCAGCATTCCATCCATCAAGTTCGGCAAATCTTTCTTCTAATTTAGCTGCTTTCATGCCATCTTCTTCTGAAAAATCTGGTTTAGCATATATCGCATCTTTTTCTTGCATAATGTTATATAGTTCTTGATTTCCCATTATAACTGTATTAATAACTGTATATTCCTCATATGCAAAGTGGTCTTGCTTTAAAACAGATAATCTTTCATTTTTTTCTTTAGAAACTTCTCCCTTACTTGGTTCAAGTTCTCCTGATAGAACTTTTAAAAATGTTGATTTACCAGCACCATTTGCACCGATAATTCCATAGCAACATCCTTTATTAAATTTGATGTTAACATCCTCAAATAACGTTCTTTTTCCAAAACGTATTGTAACTCCTGTAGCTGTTAGCATTTTATTTCCTCCCTTTAATATATTTTACCCTAGCATTTGTTTTCTTCTAAGCCATATAATAGCTATTAATCCTATTATTAATGAAAATAGCACAATTGCAACAAAACCAAATGGGTTATCTTGTAATGGCACTGGAACGTTCATTCCCCAATAACTTGATATCATTGTTGGTATAGCTAATATAATTGTTATTGCAGTTAAAAATTGCATTGCTCCATTTAAGTTATTTGAAATAATTGAAGCGTATGCATCTAGCGTTTCTGTTAATATATCACTATATATTCTACTCATTTCAATAGCTTGTTTATTTTCGATAATTGCATCATCTAAAATATCTTCGTCTTCTTCATATAGTTTAATTAGGTTGCCTCTTAAAGTTTTTTCCATTACAACTTCGTTTGATTTTAATGATGTTGTAAAATATACCAAACTCTTTTTCAAACTTAAAAGTTTTAATAATTCCTTATTTTTCATAGAATTTTTTAAAACTCCTTCTGCAACCTCTGTTTCTTTATTTAATCTTTTTAATAAACTTAAGAATCTTTCAGAATTTGAATAGAAAATTTGTAAAAGTAATCTACTCTTTTTATATGTTATAACATTTTTCTTTTTTTCAAGTTCTTGTATAATGTAGTTATCTGTTAAAGATACTGTTATAAAGTAATCATCTCTTACAAAAATAATTCCTATTGGCATTGTACTATAAACTTTATTACCACTTTCAACTTCAATTACAGGAACATCTATAATAAATAAGATTGTATTATCATCTTCTTCATAGTCAATTCTGGCCTTTTCTTCGTAGTCTAATGCGTATCTTATGAAATCCTCTTCTATATTAACATTTTTACATACTTTTTTTATCTCTTCTTCAGTCGGCGCTACCATGTTAATCCAATTTCCCTTTAAAAATTCATCTGTTTCTTTTGTTTTATTTGTTTTTATATCTGTATTAAACATTTTTAACATAGTAATCACCCCACGCTCTATATATTAACATATTTTCCCCTTAATTACAACTTTCTAATCAAAAATATTGACAAACTGCTTTCTTAGTCTTATAATATTATTGTTATTTTAATTTAATATATGCGCCATTAGCTCAGTTGGTAGAGCAGTTGACTCTTAATCAAATGGTCGGAGGTTCGAATCCTCTATGGCGCACCATGTAAAAAACAATCAGAAATAAATCTGGTTGTTTTTTGTTGACTAAGACAAGTCGGATAGTTTTACACATTTATTTGCCACATACATTACTAATATAAGTTATTCATAATAAGTTAAAAAAATTGTTGAAAAATATGGAAAAATGTGGTAGGATATAATGTGGAAGGATACTACAAATATGCTAAAATATAAATACGTAGTATTATAATTGTTGAAGATTTTTATGAGTCATTATCTAATAAGGGACAAATTGGTATATATGATGATGTTAACGAGTATAAAACCTACATATACGAAATAAACAACCTATTACAAATGAAAAAATATAAAGATTCTAATTAGGAAAGGATGATTGAATTGCAGTTTTTTGTAATAGAAGGGGATAATGGAACTGGAAAAGATAGTTTAGCACAAAAATTTCAAGCTGAAGGATTTAAAATTATTACATATGACAGCAGAATTAAAAAATTTGAAGAAATTGCTAAATCAATGAATGGGAAAAATAAAGTACTACATTTTATGGCTTATAATAAGGCATGTGGGGATTTAGCTAAGGAAGAAAGACAAACTAATAATGTGATGTTAATTAGATATTTTATTAGTTCATTAGCTGCTGCGTATTCAGATGGTGTATTTTCATATGAGGAAACAATGAAATTGCTTGATAAAACATATTCTAAATTTGAAAAACCAGATGTAATTATAAGGCTAAAATGTGATAATAAAGAAAGAATAAGAAGAATAGAAGAAAGAAATAGTGTTAATTTTGATGATAAAACTATAAGCAGAGAAAATAGATATAGTTGGATTACTGATAGAATAAAAGAAAAAATAGATATAAACTGGATTGAAATTGATACTTCCAATAAATGTGTAGAGGAGGTATATGATTATACTAGAGTTTTATTGAGGTTATTACATAAAAATAATATAGAACATAATGAAATTTAAAATTAGAAAGGAGAATAAAATGGAAATTGAAAGGAAATTTAAGGTCAACAAAATTCCTGAGGAAATTGAAAAATGTGAGAGAGAGGAGATTGAGCAAGGATATTTATGTATAAAGCCCACTGTTAGAATTAGAAAAATCAATAATGAATATACATTAAATTATAAATGGAAAAACAAAAATATTACTGAACAAAAGGCAATTCAGAACATTGAATATGAGATGCCTTTAACAAAGGAAAACTATGAGCATTTATATCATAAAGTAGATAATCACATGATAATAAAAACAAGATATAAAGTTCCAATTAATGAAAATTTAATAGCTGAGGTAGATGTTTTTCATGGTAATCTAAATGGGCTTGTTTTTGCAGAAGTTGAGTTTCCAGATATAGAAACTTCCGAAAAGTTTGTTCAACCTGATTGGCTAGGAGAAGATATATCTTTTGACAAAAGATACGACAATACGCTTTTATCTAAAATAGAAACTTATGACGAAAAATATTTTGAATAATAAAAGGATTGATAAACAATGAAAAAAGAATTAGAAGATTTCATAAATTTAAGAGATGAAAGAAGAAATAGTGCTTATGCTAAATTAAAATTACTTATATATGGTGTTCAAGATGCACCAGAAATTTTTTCAAAATTTCAATTATTATTTAAAGAAGAACATTATGCATATGACAACGGAAATTGGGGAGTAGATAAGAAAAGACTAACACCAACTGAAGTTTTACTACCAGGAGGCATAGTTTCAAAGTTACATATAAGACCAGACTCTCCTATTACATTAAAAGAAGATGAAGGAAAATTATATATTTTATTAGATGGAAAATATATATCAGAATTTAAATTTCTTCCCAGACCAAATTTTTGGAATTATACAACTAAAAAAGGAACACCAACAAAAAAATTGGCACAAATGTACGGATTAAACAGTTTGAACTTTAATATCTTTTCAGGATGCGAATTTTGGAATGTTGGAAAAGGATGCAAATTTTGTTCTGTAAAAAGTACTGTAAATGGTGAAAATCCAATAGAAATAAAAAAATCACCGGAAGAATTAGCAGATGTATGTGAATTGACAACTAAATATGATGACATTAATTATATTATAGTGACAGGTGGCTCTCATTTAAATCAGGATGAAGAATTTCTGGCTCATTTAGATGTAATAAAAGCAATTAGATATAAGCTGCCTTGGAACGGAAAGATTAAAGGCAACATATCAATGATGCCTCCAAAGGACTTAAAAAAGTTGGATGAACTTTATAATAATGAAGTTGAAAACCCAAGTTTTAATATGGAAGCATGGCCAAAAGAAAATTTTGAAAAAATTTGTCCAGGAAAAGCTGAATATGTTGGCTTTGATCATATTGTAGAATCCCTTATGTATTTAGAAAGTTTATATGGTCCAGGTAAAGTATGGTCAAATTTTGTTGCTGGCATTGTTCCTTTAGATGATTTGAAAGATGGTTTCACTTTTATGGCTGAGAGAGGAATAATTCCAGGAGCCAATATATATCATGCTGAAGTAGGCTCCATAATTGGTAACAGCTTAGGAAGAATAGATGAAGACTATGTTCTTGAATTATACAGACATGCTGCCGATCTTTATTATAAATATGATTACAAACCATTTTTTGATGCTGGAGTACTAAGAAATAGTCTAGCAAATGAAGTATATGAGGGATTGTTATAATTATGAAAAAAATTTTGTATTGGCCAGGTATTGGACAAAATACTGATATATTAAAGTATTTTAGAAATGAATTTACTAATGATTATAAAATAGATATGATAGATTTTAAATATGATATTGGAGATCTTAACCCACAAAACTGGGATATCATCCACAATAATTATGACTGGTGGATTGGTATAAGCCTTGGAGCATCATTAGCTTATTATTCTTATAATTATGTAACAGAAAGACATAAACCTTATAGGTTAATTCTAATAAATCCATTTTCATCCAGAAAACTTTTATCTAGTGAAAAAGGGTTCAACATGTTAAATCAGTGGGATTTTTCACCCAAAGAGATTGAAATAAAAGTTAAAGAATTTGATTTAGTATCTTCGGTATTTGACACAAAGATTCCAACATACCATGGTATTGAACTATTGAATAAAACAATTTCAAACAATAAAAATATTGTATTTGTGGACAGTACTCATACTATTGATAATATAGAAGCGCAAATACAATTAGCAAATATTTTTATGGAAAAGAGTGATAAAAATGTCGGAATTAACTATTGCCACATTTATAAGCAATACAGAAAAATATAATAATAATTTTTTTGACTTTTGTACTTTATTGGGTAAAAAAATAAATATAGATATAATTATTTTTACTGATAAAAAATTGAATATAAAAAATAATAATGTTAGGCAAATAATTCAAAAAAATACAACAAAGTATAAAAGAATAATAGAACTTATTAAAATCTGTAATTCCGAAAACATTTTATGTATAGACAATGATATTACAATATATTTTAATGAATTAAAAAAATTTGTAAATGATTTTATTTTAGGAGACTCTGATTTGGCGTGGGGAAAAATTAAAGCGAAGCATACTCAAGGTCTAATTCCTAACCTTATAAGAATTGACAAAAATTTATCACATGATTATATTAGACCATTTCTTTGGAAGATGAATATTGGAGTTAGTATACCAGGTCAAATTTTCATAATGAAAAAGAAAAACTTTATTAATAATTTACCTGATAAAGATACAGTATATGATGATTTAACACTTGGGATGATAGCAAGAAAATGCAATTTAAAGGTATATTATTCAAAATCTACCTTAGGAGAAGAATTACCAAAAGAAAACTTTACTAATCTAATAATCCAGAGAAAAAGATGGGCTAAGGGATTTGCCCAATCTATTGAAACTAGTAAAAACATTGGAATGCTTAAATTCGTAATAATTCATGGCTTTATGTATCATTTATTGTGGATTGTTTATTATTTAATTTTAATACTAATTGGAATGAAGAGTAAAGAAATATCAATAATCTTTTTTTTGCTGGTAGGTATTTTTTTGGCAGAATTTTCACTTAAGGATTTCTTTTATGCGATATTGTATATGATAATATTTCCCCTCGTTCATGTAATATGGGGAATTGAATTCAATAAAAATATATTCAATATGAAAGGTCAATTTAATAAAATTTAATAAAATACAGAATTAAAAGTAAGAGTTAAAAATAATCTAAAGAAAAAAATGCTAAATATAGAAGTAAATTTCACATTTGATTAAATTTGCTAGTCTAAGAGAAAATTATAGCAAATGAAGTGTTTTTTCGTTTTGCCTCTGTATGATTGTATTACATAGAACTGAATTGCGTTTTTAAATTTTAACAATGATAAACTCATAAAATTAATACTCCTTTATGATTTATGTATTATTTAACATTACGACACAATACGAAAGAAAAAATAAAAAATTGATATAAGCATTACCAATGCTTATATCAATTTTTTTGTTCGACTAACAGTCAAATTTTCTCATCATAACTTTCTGTATCAGTATATTTATACTCGCTTTCTAAATACTCTTCATCTAATTCTTTTTCATTTATATATACCTTTCCATTTTCAATTTTTATATGTTCTCCTGGAAGTCCTATTACCCTTTTCATATATCTCTTTTTAAATGTATTAATTTCAAAATTAAACCTGTTATCATATTTTGCCATTACATTTGTTATATCAAATTCTTCCTTTGATATATATAATTTACTAGGTTCATCCAAAACAATTATATCTCCCCTTTGTATATTTCTTCTATTTGAAACTATTTTCCATCTATTTGTGTTTTTTATTTCCTTTGGTGAAATTGTTGGATACATTGACATTCCTGCTGTCGTTACAGGATATACAAAATAACTTGTAATTAATATGTATATTATAAATGCACTGGCAGTACTTATAAGAATTTTTAAAATAGTTTTTTTCATATATTTTCCTTATTATATTAATATTTTAATTTATTATATATATTATCTATTCAACATGCAACTATATTTATGGTTATAAAGTTACATTTAGTAACTATTGTTTTTCATCAAAAATATTGATACTTAACTCATATTGTTATATAATACTAGTTGGTAAAATAATACCATATATTTATAATAATGTAAAATTTAATATGAAGTCAGAGGTTTAGCCTCTTTATGGCTTATCTTAAGACTTGCTTATGCCAAGTCTTTTATTATAAATGTAAAATCTATGAAGGAGGTGGTTGTTTGGAGGATCTTGTGAAAAGAGCTAAAAAAGGTGACTCAGAAGCCTTTACAAATTTAATTCTTAGTATAAGAAATGATTTGTATAAATTATCTAAAGCTAGACTGTCGAATGAAGATGACATTCAAGATGTAATACAAGAAACAATGATAGAAGCATATCAAAAGCTTTATCAATTAAGAGATGTTTCAAAATTTAAGTTTTGGATAATTCGTATCTTAATTAATAATTGCAATAAAAAATATAATAAATCTAAAAAGGAAGATATTTTAAACGAACCATATGAAGAATCAAATTATCCAGTAAATTGCGATAATATGGATATTGTTGAAAACACGCTCGATTTTTATAAGTTAATTTCTCCATTAGATTCTGATGAAAGACTCATTATAATACTTTACTATAATGAGAACTACACAACTAAAGAAATAAGCAAAATATTATCAATGAAAGAAAACACTGTAAAAAGTAAATTATTTAGAGCAAAAGATAAAATTAAAAATAATTGTAAAGGAGGTATAAAATATGGATAGTTTAGACCAATATATACAAGGCGTTGTTACCAAAGAAATTTATGAGCCTGAAAATTACATAAGAACAATACAAAATTCCCTTGATACAAATGATTGTCATCACAAATACTTTAATCTTTATAAAGTTGCAATTATAGTAATATGCTTACTATGTACATCTGGTATAGCTTATGCTACATACAATTATGTAAAAAATAACTTTAACCGTAGAAAAGGTATAGAAACTGCAATTAATAACGGATATATTATGAATGTTGATGGTGAACCTATAACTTCAAATGATGTTAGTTTAAAGATAAATCAAATTCTACTTGATGATTATAACTTAGACATTAGTTTTGGTCTTGAGTTTAAAAATATGGAAATACCTGATAATGTGCAAGCTGTTGAATTTGAAAATATTCTAATAGCTGATGAGAATAATAATATTCTTTATCATTTAGGAAGTAGAGATATTTTTGATAAATTTGTAAAATCAAATAATCTAAATGTAGAGTACAGAAAGTATTCTGATAATTATATTAATTCGAATTCAAGTAATAAGTCTAATTGTACTAACTCAAATAATTATAATTTAGTGTATAATATTTCTGTAAATAATGGAACTTTTCCTAAAAGCAATTCATTACATATCTATATAGAAAATGTCGTTCTACGTATGGAGAATGATAATAGTGTTATTAATGCTAATTGGAATTTAACCTCTTCTTTGTCATCATTTTTTCAAAATAGAGATACTGTAAATTATACTTATGTAAGTAATGAAGATAATGATATTATTAGTGTTACTGCAACCACATATACAACTGGTACTGACCTTAGACTTGAGATGAAGATACCGACTAGTGAAACAGAAATAGAAGACTTAAAAGAATTAATAAGAAATACAAAGAATTCTAAAAATTCTTATGATACTCAAAATACAGAGTATTATAATGGAGATTATATTACCGAAAATGAAAGGTATATCTATACTGAAATTAAACGTATCTATAATTCTATTAGTAATATTTATATTAAAAATTCTAAAGGAGAAAAGTTCAACATTACCAACAATACAAATGCGAACGATAAAATCTATAGATCAATAGAAAAAGATTATATTTTATATACTTGTACATTTGATATGACTATTTATAATTGTTCGGATAATATTTCATTGCATTTTGACTATAATAATGAGGAGTATATCTTACCATTATCTACATTAAATTAAATAATATATTAGCAAAAGACGTGTCTTTAATAGACACGCCTTTTTTACAAGAACAAATAAGCTTTATTTCTCATCCTAATGAATAATTTAAGGATATCTTTGCTTCTGTCGAAGGAGTCGAAGTATAATACGTATAAATCTGTATCTTCTGTCCCTTCGTGACATTCAAATCTATTATGTAATACTGGTGATTATATGACGAACCAGTTGTATAGTCCGTTGCAAGTACAGAGCCTGTGTAGGCATCACGTATCTGCACACAAATCTGCCAGTATTTACTGCTACTGCACTCCGCTGTACCAAATAGCGAAAAAGATCCAGACGCCCCCATAGTCTTTACGGGTGTCATGTTGTTTCCTTCCAGGTAAAAATCTCCAATACAACCGGTTCCCGCATACAGCGTTTCCGTTCCCGCTCTTGCCACGGCATCAGTTGTTACATCAGCCGTAAGCGCTGCCGCCGTCGTTGTTTCTTCTGCATAGGACATGCCTGTAAGGCACATAGCTGAGAGCACCGCTAAAAGGATGCTCGCAAGTTTCCGCATGAACGATTTCATTTTCATAGTAATCCTCCTCATTGTTTGTGGTTCATAGGGTTCCTTAGCTTATTTGACCTTGTATATCTAAAATTAGAGGTATTCACCTCTAATTTAAGACAAAGTATAAATAGAATATGGCTGTATTCTACTATTTTTTTCTATTTTTCGACACTAAGTTGTAGCAAGTTACAAAATTTTATTTTTTTGCAACTTTTTGCTATATCATTTGTATCTATATAAATGGAGGAGATGATACAAATGTTAAATATATTAATAGCCGATAGTAATATAGATTACGCAATAAACTTAATGTCGCATATTAATTCATTATCAGATAATATAAGAGTAATCAATATTACTTTGGACGGAAAGGAAACATTAAACTTTTTAAATGATGTAAATAATTCTGTAGATATTGTGTTGTTAGATTACAATACACCTATGTATAATGCAATGGAAATATTAGATAAAGTTTCTGAAAAACAACAAAATAAATATCAAAAATCTTTTATTATTACTTCTGATAATCCAAAAATTATAGAAAAGCTAAACTCTACTAACAATAACTTAATATATACTTGTCTTTCTAGAGAATTAGATGTGTCTGAAATAGTTTCTTATATCAACGATGTAATTGTTTGTAAAAGACTTCAAGATAATGTTAATTCATTAAGACCATCTATTCAAAGTGAACTACTTTACCTTGGATATGATTTCTCTCATAAAGGTACTCAATATTTATTAGACATTATTAACATGATATATTTGCGTGGAGAATCTTTATTAGAAAATTTAAATAAACTTGTTTACCCAGTTATTGCTAGAAAATATCATCAATCTTGCAATAATATAAAGTGTAATGTTATCCGTTCAACTGAATATATGTATTATAATTGTGACGAAAAGAAACTTTTAGAATATTTTTCATTTTGTGAACCCGCAAAACCAAATATGAAAACTGTTATTAATGCAGTCATCACAAAAATTAATACTGCATCTGCATAAGTAATTGAATTAATTTACATACAAAAAAGGCTGTAGATTTAAATATCTACAGTCTTTTTTCTTAGAAATATTTGCTATTAGAATATTTCTAAAAGGAATGGAAATATATAATAGTTAAAAAATATAAATGATTTTTGTCGAATTTCATTATTACATCTGTAACTATTGTAGTTATAAGTCGGTACCATATATTAAATTTATGATTTTATACTTAAGATTTTTCATTCCTTGATGTGATTTTCACATAACATTATTATAACATCTTTTTCTACAAATTTCTTTTATTTCGTTGTAACTTATTGTAACTGCTATTTTTCTTCAATTAATCTTCTCTTTTATCATACAAATATAACTTATATTCTTTTATTAAAAGTATTTCATTATATATAATTGAATTAAAAATATATAAAACTCACAAATTCTATAATTATAAACAATATTTTATTGTATAGTATTTGTTGTAGGTGTAGTAGGAGTTGTTGTTGCCGGTGTAGTTTCTGGTGTAGTAGGAGTTGTAGGAGTACTTGGTTCTGTAGGAGTTGTAGGCGTACTTGGTGTTGTTGGAGTAGATGGGGTTGCCACCTTCTTTTTTGTTCCTCTTCTAATAATTGTTTGCATTGCATCATATGTATCTCTTGAAAGTAATGTTTTAGATACAACTTTACCATTTAATTTTAATATTCTGTATGCCTCACTTTGGCAACCATTATGTCCAGATTGCTCTACAACTTCTTTTCCCTCTTCTAATGAACTATCTTCTATATATTTTGTAGTATTCGGAATATATGATAATACTTTTGATTGTATAACAACCTCATATTCTGTTTCTTCCTTTATACCATATATACTTATTTTAGCCACACCACTTTTAGCTGATGCTACTATTTTTATAGGATATGTTCTTGTATTTTTAAATTTAAAGTCTAAACTTGGCCATGCAACTGTAGCATCTCTACTTGCTGCTACGTACCCTGTTTCGAATTGATGGTTACTTCTATCTACTATTTCTAAGTTTGCAAGTAGTGCTGTGTTATATAATGTAGAAGATATTTGGCAAATTCCCCCTCCTACTGATTGTATAACTTTTCCACCTGCATATGCTCCTGCTTCCTTATATCCTGCTGCAATTGTTCTTTCTCCTACAACCTTGTTGTAGGAAAATGTTTCACCAGGCATTAAAACTGTTCCATTTACTTTTTTAGCTGCAATCGATAAATTGTTGCTTCTGTTATAATTACTTGCATCATATCTAGTTGTATATGTAGATATTAAATCTGGGAAAGCTTCTTCTCCCAAATTTTTTATAGTCTTTTTTGGTATTGTTATTTTCAAAGGTATAGTATATTCTTCCTTGTCTTCTTCTATTAGCTTTTGTGCTTCTTCAATTGATATTTTAAAATCTACACCATTTACATGTGGATGAACTGTTGTAGGATTTTTTGATACATATGCATCTTGTGGTTCTTTGTAGATTTCTTCTTTAATTTTATTTAAGTCTATAGCATCTGCTTCAACTGTTTCTACTGGAATTGTAACAATTTCATTTTTATTTAATATGTTTTCTAATTGTTTGAAAATGATTTCTTTTATTTCTGCTTCTTTTATTTTTAAACCAGCTTTGCCTTTTACTATTATTAAGTTTTCATCTTCTATATAATAGTTGCTTTGTTTAACAGCTCCTGGTATTTTTGCAGATACATCTTGCAATTTACTGCTAAATAGTTTTTCATCATAATTAATCTGAATATCAATATTCTTTTTAAATAATTTAGCAAATAATATGCTATAATTATTTACTATAATATTTCCATCTCTTCCTATGTTATATGCTTGTGCAACTGCTTTTTCTACATCATAGCTTATATTAAACTGGTTACCATTTATAGATGTTTCAAATTCCTCATATTTTAAACTTATATCTTCTGATGCTTTATTCTCAGTTAATTCTTGTAATTTCTTTGTTGCTTCTTCTTTTCCGAATCCCGAAACATCAATCCCCATAATGCTTATTCCTGACATAATTTTGTCATTATTTATATTTAATAAAGCAAATATTACTGAAAATAAAAGAATTATGCATATAAGTACTGTTGAAACTATAATTGGCACTATTTTCTTATTCTTTTTACCTTTAATGTATGTTGCACCTTCTTTAACATTTTCGATTGGCTGGGTTTCATAGTCTTCCTTTTCTTCTGTCTTATTTTCTTCTTTTACTATTTCTTCGTCTTTTACTTCATCATCTTTTATTTCATCATTTTTTAATTCTTCATTTATTGTTTCTTGTTTTTCCTCGTTTAAATCGCTTTTATCTTCCTCTTTAATTTTCCCTATTTCTTCAGTAAACTCCTCTTGTTTTTTATCTTTTTGGTTTTTTACCTTTTTTTCTTTATCCCCCATATTTTTCTCCTTTTATACATTGTATACTTTTGTATGAAATAATATTACCACAATTTAATTCGATTTACAATATCATTTTTCGTTTGTTTTTTACAAAAAAATACTAATTATACTAGACATTTATTTTATTTTTCGATATAATGATGGAAAATATTGAAAAAGAGGTAGGTTGCGTATGATCGGGGATATGATAGCAAGAATACGTAAAGAAAAAAAAGTGTCTAAAACTGACCTTGCAAAAGAGACAAATATAAATATTGGACATCTTACACATATAGAAAAAGGGGAAAGAAATCCAAGTCATAAAGCTTTAAAGAGTATCTGTAAAGCTTTAGAAGTTCCTTATCAACCTTTAATGTATACATATGATAAATATTTAACAGATGACCAAGAATACTACAAAGCTCCAAATCATATGGCATATAATAAAGTTTTAGCTGTTGACTCTATAAATTCTTTTATGGAATGTCCTGCTATTCTTCCAAGTGCTGCTCTTGCTGTGAAAATTCCTGACAACTCAATGGAGCCAAAGCTTGTAAAAGATGTATATGCATATGTAGAACTTAACTCTCCTCTTAATAATCGTGACATAGGTATTTTTGAATACGAAGGTAAAGTACTTATTAGAAGGTTTATTGTAAGAAGAGATAAACTGGTATTAAGACCTGAAAATAAAGAATTCGAGGAAATATCACTTTCTTCAAGAGATGATTTTACAATCATAGGTAAAATTATTGGAACAAATGATGGACTTGTTTTATAATTTTTTACATTTTTATGATGAATTTTGTAAAAAACTATTGAATATTTTTTTTATTAATAATATAATTTATATACTAAATTAAACAAGAGATAAACAAGGAGAAAAAAATGGAATTAGTAAAAAATATTTTCTTTAACACAGATAAATTAGTAGAAAATACAAGTGTCAAAATTTCATATACAGGTAAACTTTTTCAAGATAATTGTGAAGAAGTTTATATTCATTATGGTTTTGGATTGAATTGGGATAATTTAAACGAAATAAAAATGCTTAAATCAGAACTTGGATACCAAGCAGAAATTGAATTAATTTCTGGCGATACATTAAATTTCTGTTTTAGAGATGCTAATAATATTTGGGATAATAACAATGGAGCAAATTATATTTTCCCTATTGAAAAAGTAGAACTTGCATTAGTTGTACAAGAGCCAACTACAATTGCATCTCCTAGAAAACTTAGAAAAACTTATTTATGGAGTAAAAAAGTTAGACTTGCTGTTTATAAAATTATTACTTATTTACCAAAAATTATTTCAGGAAATTATAAAAGAAAAATTAATACAGATGAATAAAAGAGTTCTCTTAAAAAGAGAACTTTTTTATTTGAATTATATAATGTAGATTTTAATTTAGTCTCATATATTTAATAAATTAATTTTTTCTATTATATTAACCATCCGCCATTAATAGAAATTACTTGTCCTGTTGTATATTCATCTTTTATAAGCCATTCTACGCACCTTGCAATATCTACTTTTTTTCCTATTTTATTTAATGGAATATCTTCTATAATATCTTTAATTTCTTTATCAGTATATGTTTTGTTCATATCTGTATCTATTATACCTGGGGCTATGCTGTTTACTCTTATATTTGAAGGACCTACTTCCTTTGCTAAAGCTTTTGTCATTCCATCTATACCAGCCTTTGCCACACTATAATGAACCTCACATGATGAGCCTGTAACTCCCCATATTGATGATATATTAATGATTAAACCTTCTTTTCTGCTAATCATATTTTTTATAGCCTCTTGGGTACAATAAAAGGCTGATGTTAAATTAGTTTGTATCATATTATTCCAGTCTTCATCTGTTAAATCTGTAAAAAGCTTTGCTTGAGATATTCCGGCATTATTAATTAATACATCTATCTTTCCAAATTTATTTATTGCAAAATCTATAATTTTTTTTACTTCTTCCCTTTTAGATACATCTGCTTTAAATATTTCTATATTAATATTATTTTTTTGCAAATCTTCTTTTATCTTTTTAGCTTCATTTTCTGATTTATTATAATTTAAAATTACTCTATAGTTATCCCTAGCAAGTTTTTTTACTATTTCTGCTCCTATTCCTCTTGATCCTCCAGTTACTACTATAACTTTATTTACTATATTTTTTTCTGCTTCTTCTTCCATTATTAATATTCGCTCCTTTATATGTACTTGTTAATGAATGACAATTTGGACATAATAAAATTAAATTTTCTTCTTTATTATTTTTATAATTTCCATCTATATGTTCTATTTCTAATGGAATATTATTAGTATAATTATTTCTTTCACCCCATCCACATCTTGCACATTTATTATTATATTTTTTAAATAGATATGTTTTTATATATAAAGAAATTTGATATTCTCCTCTAAGTCCATCTTTTTTATCCATTTTCCATTCTTCTATATATTTTTTATATTCATACTCTTTCTGACATGTATTATTGCAGAACTTATTTCTTTTATTAATTTGTTCATTACAATTAAGACACCTCAAATTTTCACCTTCTTCTTCATAAAAAACAAAGAACTAAGCAAGTTATACAACAAACCTAGTTCTAAGTAATTGGAGCCACTTGTCCGAATCGAACGGACGACCTACTGATTCATACTACTATAATTTTCATTACCACAAATGTGTTTGTAGTCTGGACTTTCTCTTTGCCTTAGCTTATGCCTTAGACACACCGTATAAAGTCTCTACACTCAGAAATTTCTTTCTTAGCTCGGGATTAACATATATTATATACTTAGTCTTCCCCGAATTAGCGGTGTCCACTTTATATGTTTCCACATAAAGGTGCAAAATAGTTCAAAATAAGTTAAAAACTTATCTATTCCACAAGTCAGTTGCTCTACCAGCTGAGCTAAAGTGGCATTATTCAATTGGTGACCCCGACGGGAATCGAACCCATGTCTCCGCCGTGAAAGGGCGATGTCTTAACCGCTTGACCACGGGGCCAAAAATCTGTACTAGGATCTAATTAAATTAGATCCTAGATTGGTGAGCCATCGCGGACTCGAACCGCGGACAACTTGATTAAAAGTCAAGTGCTCTACCACCTGAGCTAATGACCCAGATTTTAGACTTGCGTTTGCTCATTAGGTAAACGCAAGTACTATTGTAAACTATTTTATTGCTTTTGTCAATACAAATTATGAAATTTTTGTGAAATTTTGTATTTTTTTATTTTCTAGCTTTGCTTTTATGCATTTAACTTCTCTAGAAGCTCGTCAACATCAATTCCGTGTACCTCACATGCTTCTTCTAATGTCTCAGCTTGTGAAGTTGGACAACCTAAGCAATGCATTCCTGCTTCTAATAATATATCTGCTTTTTCTCCTGCAACTTGTAGTATTTCTCCTATAGTCATATCTTTATTTATCTTCATTTCATTTCCTCCTTTATATTTTAGATAATTAATTTTATCATAATTTTTAAAAAAAGTATAGACAAATTAAAAACTTTGTTATATCATTGTAAAAAATTGGAAGGTGGTGCTATTTATTAATTTAATTGATATCTTTTTTATTGTTTTTATTATTAATCTTTTTATTACCTTTTATTCAATATATCTTTTTTTCGAAATAAAAATATTCCATAATAAACAAGGTGCAAAATTAAATATTAAATCCAAGAAGGTGATTTTATAATTCATATTTTTTCTATAATTATTATTTCAGTTTTATTTATATTTTTTGGATATCGTATTTTTTCTCCCATTTTATTTTCTTCATCAATAATTATAACATATGGTATTCATCCTTTTGACATCTGTATAAAAAATCCAGAATTATGGCAAATAATTAAAATACTATTTATTTTTACTTATATTTTTTCTTCCCTCATTTTATCTAATTTAATTTATAATTATTTATTTATCCCTTTTTTTAAAATATTAATTTTTATTTTTAATAAATTAAAATTATATTTTTCAATATTTAAAAAATCTAAAAGTAATAAGTTTAAAAATAGTATTTTAAATAGTATTAATAATTTACCACAATTAAATTTATTTATTGGTAACACTGAAAATAATAAAAATGCAATTTATTTACCAGAAAAAAGTTTATATCAAAATATTTTAATTACTGGAACAATTGGAACTGGAAAAACAAGTAGTGCAATGTATCCATTTACTGAACAATTAATCTCAAATAAAAAAAATTTGCCTATGCTTATTTTAGATGTAAAAGGTAATTATTATTTAAAGGTAAAAGAATTGTGTCAAAAATATAATAGAATAAATGATTTAATTGTATTAGAATTAAACGGTAATTTTCGTTATAATCCTTTGCACAAACCTAATTTAAAGGCATCTGTTCTTGCTAATCGATTAAAGGATATACTTCTCTTATTTTCTCCAAATAATTCTGAATCTTATTGGATTGATAAATCAGAACAAGTTTTAACTGAGGCTATAAAATTATGTAGATTATATAATAATGGATATGTAACCTTTGAAGAAATTCATAAGTTAATTACTATTGAAAATTATTACAAAGAAAAAATTTTAATTTTAAGAGATTTATTTAATAAAAACAATTTATCATATTCACAAGTATATGATTTATTTTCATCAATTACTTTTTTTGAAAAAGAATTTTTTTCTTTAGATTCACGCACCCTTTCAATTTTAAAATCTGAAATAACAAGAATAACAAATTGTTTTATATCAGATTACTCTGTTTTTCAAACCTTTTGTCCACCCAAAAAAGACTTAAATTTTTTAGGATTTAAAGATGCTTTAATATCTGGAAAAATTATTGTTTTAAATTTAAATATAGCAGAATACAAAAATTTATCAAAAATAATTGCAGCATATTTAAAATTAGATTTTCAGACAGAAGTCATGAATCGATTATCAAACAATAATTTTGAAGATTTCTCCCCTGCAGTTTTTATTTCAGACGAATATAGTGAGTATTGCACTATATCAGATAGCAATTTCTTTTCTCAAAGTAGAGAGGCAAAATGTATTAATATAATTGCAACACAAAGTTATACCTCTCTTCTAAATACATTAAATAACAAATATGCTACTGAAGTAATTATTCAAAATTTAGTAAATAAATTGTGGTTTCGAACTGATGATATGTTTACTATAGAATCGGCACAAAAACAAATTGGCAAGGAAGATAAAGAAAAAATATCAAAAAATATATCTGAAAATGCTAAAGAAACAAAATATAGTTATTTATCAAATTCATTAAATTCTACAAATTCTAGTATTTCAGAAAGTATTAATACTTATTTACAATACGATTATATTTACGATACTAAATTTTTTACTCAATTTTTAGAAAATTTTACATGTCTTGCATTTTTATCTGACGGACAAAAAATTATGAAACCAGAAAAAATAATTTTAAAACCATTTTTCAAAAAAAATTAAGGAGGAACTTATGAAAATTTATAAAATTCGAAAAAAATATTTTTTATTTTATTTTACTTTTATTTTATCATTTATTATTTTAATATTTTTTAATTCTAATGTTTTTGCAGGTTTATTTGATGGAACCCCTACTCTTATTACAAAACTAACTGATGCATTCGGAACAATAAAATCTTGGCTATTTACACTCTCTACTCCTGCCGCAGCAGTGGCAGTTGGTGTTGGTGTATTTATGAAAAAATTTAGTTTTGGAGACGAAGAAAGAATACGTGTAGCTAAAAAATTAATACGTGGATCTTTATTTTCTTATGCTTTTATTCTAGCTCTTGATCTTATTCTTTCTGCAATTCAATCACTACTTGCTTAATTTTTAGGAGGTTTATTTTGGATAACACAATTGTAGCAACTTCAAACTCTGTTTCTCAAACAATTCTAGATTCAATTAATCAAATTATTGGGAATTTATTTTCTTCTGTAGATACTACAATGTACGACTCCTTAGACAATTTAGTATTTACTGATATTTCAATTATTCATGATAATTTTTTATCTAAATTAATTGGTACTAATTCTACAAATGGCCTTATATTAATTGCTAATGCATTATTAGTAGGTTTTACCTTATATTATTGTTTTAGATTAATATATTCCAGATTTGTTTCTATTGAAATAGAAACACCTTATCAATTTATTTTTAAATTAATAATTTTTGGTATTGCAATAAATTCTTCTTATTTTATTTGTGAAAAATTAATTTATTTAAATTCATTAATTTCTTCTTCTATTTTAGAAATTGGAAAAAGTATATTTGGACAAGAAGTTTCTTTTTCTTCTTTTATTTCTAATATTAATTCTATTATTTCTATTGAAAATGAAAACTTTAATTTATTTTCTTTTGATGGATTATTAAAAAGTTTTATTTCTGCATCTCTTTTTAATTTATTATTTTCCTATGCCTTAAGATATATCTTGATTAAAGTTTTTGCATTACTTACTCCTTTTTCTATTTTAACATTAATTAATCACTCAACTTCTTGTTTTTTTAGAAGTTGGTTTAAAACTTTAATTTCACTTTTAATTATGCAAAGTTTTATTGCAATTATATTATTAATTATTTTTTCTTTAAATTTTAATTTAGAAAATATATTTTCTAAATTAATTTGTATAGGATCTATTTATGCACTGGTTCGTGCTAATGGATATCTTCAGCACTTAATTGGAGGTATTTCCACTGATATTTCTACTAATATTTCTTTTATGAAAAATTTAATTAAATAATTATTTAGGAGGTTATTTTGAAATTTATTTTTCCTCAGAATTATAATTTTAATTATAAATTATTTGGATTTATTGATTATACTACTATTTTTTTAAATATATTTTTTGGATTTATTATTTATTTAATTTCAAATATATTTAATAATTTATATTTAAAATTATGTTTTTTTATTATTTTATTTTTTCCTTTTTTATTAATTTCTATTATAGGATTTAATAACGAAAAAATTTTGTATATTATCAAATATATTTATTTGTATATAAAATCACCAAAATACTATATTTACAAAAAATTTTAATTTTATTGTATATATTTATCGCTGGTTTGTTGTAAAAACTTTTATAAAATGATATAATCTGACAAATATACTTTTAAGGAGGAATAAATAATGAAACTTGAACAATCTGATATCTTACCTTTATTTTCAAACACAGAAATCCCAGATATCTTTTTTTCTGAATATTTATCACAAGCAAGTGGTGACTATATAAAAGTATATTTATATATGTTATTTTTGTCTAAGTATGATAAGGATATTAAAATTAATGATTTATCTAAAAAACTTGTGCTACCTTTAAAAGTAATTCAAGATGCCGTTAAATATTGGGAAGAACAAGAAGTAATAACAAAAAAGAATACAGGGTATATTGTAAATAATCTTCAAGAGATTGAATTACATAAGTTATATAAACCAAAAACTGCATTATCTGCTGAACAAATTCAAAAATCAGCTGAAAATCAACAACGTGCAAAGGCTATTGAACACATTAATAGCAAATATTTTTCTGGTTTAATGCCTACAACATGGTATCCAGATATAGAATTATGGTTTAAAAAATATAATTTTGATGAAGAAGTTATGATTGCTTTGTTTGGTTATTGTTTTGATCGTTCTGCACTTCATAAAGCATATATTCAAAGGGTAGCAGAAACTTGGAATAAAAATAATATAAAAACATTTAATGATTTAGATACTTATTATGAAAAACAAGAAAAAGTTAAAACTATCGCAAATACAATATCTAAAAAATTAGGATTAAATAGACAACTTACTGAATATGAATATGCCTATATTGAAACTTGGCTTAATGAATTTGGATATAGTTTAGATATTATAGAAATAGCTCTTAAAAAGACTACTTCAAAAGCAAATCCAAATTTTGATTATTTAAATAAACTTTTATCTGACTGGCATGACAGAGGATTTAAAACATCAAACGAAGTTCAAACTTTCTTACAAGAAATGAAACAAAAGAATAAAAACATTCAAACAATGGAAAAGAAAACAGGTTACAATAGATATGAGCAAAGAGAATATGATAATTTAAATAGTCTTTATGCAAATTTTGATTTAAAATAATTATAACTGAAAGTAGGTGAATTTTTATTTTGTCTAATACTATTTTAAAAGAACTTTTAATTGAATATAATAAACAAAAAATGCTAGCTGAAAGAGATGCCGAATTAAGAAAAAGTGAAATTTATTCTAAAAAACCAGTTTTAGAGGAGATTGATAGAAAATTACATAATTTTGCTATTTCTTCTGCAAAATCTATGATAAATAATCCTAGTGAAGATACTTTAATAGATTTACAAAATAAAATTCAAGAATTAAAAAATCAAAAAAAATCTATTTTAAATAAACTAAATATTAGCGAAGATTATTTTGAGCCAAAATATAGATGTTCAATATGTAAAGACACAGGATATATTACAAATTCTGATTATACTACCTCAATGTGTTCTTGTTTAAAACAAAAAATATTTGATATTGAATATAATAAATCAAATATATCAAATCTTAGTATTCAAACATTTGAAAACTTTTCAGATTTATTATACTCATCAGAAATAGATGAACAAAAATATCATATGAAAGTTTCACCTAGGGATAATATTAATAAAATAAAAAAATTATGTTATAATTTTATTGAAAATTTTGATAATCCTAACGAAAAAAATCTACTATTCACTGGTAATACTGGTCTTGGAAAAACCTTTCTTTCAAGTTGTATTGCAAATGAATTATTGAAAAAACAAAAAAACGTTTTATATCAAACTGCACCAATTATGTTAGATACAATAATAGATTATAGATTTGGTAAAGAAAATACTGATAAAACAATTTATGAAAATATATTAAATGTAGATTTATTAATTATTGATGATTTAGGAACCGAATGTATGAATAATATGAAATTTAGCGAATTATTTAATATTATTAATACTAGACTTTTAAATACAAATCATATTACTAAAACAATTATATCTACAAATCTTAGTTTAAAAAATTTATATGATAATTATGATGAACGTATAGTTTCTAGAATCGTTGGAAATTATAATATTTGTTATTTTTTCGGTGATGATATTCGTTTTAAAAAAAGATAAACACTTCAAATTAAATTTGAAGTGTTTTTATTTTATATTATTCTTCTTCCTTTTCTTCGCTTGGAATTGTTTCAATGCTTACTACTTTGCCTTCATTTGTTCTCATTAAAGTTACTCCTTGTGTTACTCTTCCTAGAATACTAATATCAGAAACTTTTAATCTAATTATTGTTCCTGTATCTGTTATAAGCATAACATCTTCATTATCACTTGCTATTCTTATTCCAACAATGTTTCCTGTCTTTGGAGTAATTTTATATGTCATAACTCCTCTTCCGCCTCTTGTTTGTACTCTATATTCATCAAGTTCAGTTCTTTTTCCAAATCCATTTTCAGTTATAGAAAGAAGTGTAGCATTGCTTCCTTGTATTATTGATTCCATACCTATTACAGCATCTTCATCATCAAGTTTAATTCCTATAACACCCATTGCATTTCTACCAATTGGTCTTACATCTTTTTCATCAAATGTAATACTCATTCCCTTTTCTGTAACTAATACTACATTATCTTCACCATCTGTTAATTTAACATCAATTAATGTATCTTCTTCTTTTAGGTTTATAGCAATTAATCCACTCTTTCTAACTGATGTAAATTCACTTAATGCTGTTTTCTTAATTAAACCATTTTTGGTTGCCATTAATAAGTATTTTCCTTCTGCAAAGTTAGAAATAGGTATAACTGCAGAAATTTTTTCTCCACCATCTAGACTTAATATATTTACAATTGCTGTTCCTTTTGCTGTTCTTCCTGCCTCTGGTATTTCATATCCTCTTAGTCTATATGCTTTTCCTTTATTACTAAAGAATAAGATTGTATCATGAGTAGATGCTGTGAATATTTGCTTTACAAAGTCTTCTTCTCTAGTTGCAATTCCTGTAATTCCCTTTCCTCCTCTTTTTTGGCTCTTGTATGTATCTATTGGCATTCTTTTTACATATCCAAAATGAGTAAGTGCTACAACGCATTGTTCTTCTTTAATTAAATCCTCAACATCGATTTCGCCTTCTGCTGCAAGTATTTTTGTTTTTCTATCATCGCCGTATTTATCTCTAATTTCTAATAATTCTTCTTTAATAATTTCAAATACTAATCTTTCACTTGCAAGTACTTCTCTTAAATGTGCAATTAATTTCATTAACTCATTATATTCTTCTTCAATTTTTTCTCTTTGTAAACCTTGTAATGTTCTTAATCTCATATCGAGAATTGATTGAGCTTGAATTTCAGAAAGACCAAATCTTTCCATTAATCTTTCTTTTGCATCATCATAAGATGTACGAATAATATTAATAACTTCATCAATATTATCAAGTGCTATTCTTAATCCCTCTAATATATGTGCTCTTGCTAAGGCTTTGTCTAAATCGAATTGTGTTCTACGTAAAATAACATGTTTTCTGTGGTCAATATAATGATCTAAACATTGTCTTAATGTTAATATTTTTGGTTCTCCATCTACTAATGCAAGCATAATAACACCAAAGTTTTCTTGCATTTGTGTATTTTTATATAATTGATTTAAAATAACTTGAGCATTAACATCTCTTTTTAATTCAATTACTATTCTTACTTTTTCTTCTCTATCAGATTCATCTCTAATTTCAGAAATTCCTTCTATTCTCTTTTCTCTAACAAGTGCTGCCATATTTTCAATTAATCTAGCTTTATTTACTTGATAAGGTAATGAATTTACAATGATTCTTTGTTTATTTCCGCTCATTTCTTCAATTTCTGCTTCTGCTCTCATTGTAACTTTTCCTCTACCTGTTGTATAAGCTTCTTTAATTCCATCTCTTCCAAGAATTGTAGCTCCTGTTGGGAAATCTGGTCCTTTAATTATTTCCATTAATTGTTCATCTGTTACATTGTCTTCATCTATTATTTTTATAATTCCGTCAATAACTTCTTTTAAGTTATGTGGTGGAATATTTGTAGCCATACCAACAGCAATTCCTGATGAACCATTTACTAATAATGCTGGTATTTTTGCAGGTAATACTACTGGTTCTTGTAATCTATCATCATAGTTTGGCATAAATGCTACTGTATTTTTTTCGATATCTGTAAGCATTGTTTCAGATATTTTTGACATTCTTGCTTCTGTGTACCTCATAGCTGCTGGTGAATCACCATCTATAGATCCAAAGTTACCATGTCCATCTACCAAAGGATATCTCATTGTGAAATCTTGTGCCAATCTTACCATTGCATCATATACTGAGCTATCTCCATGTGGATGGTATCTTCCTAAAACAGAACCAACTGTATTAGCACATTTTCTGTATGGCTTGTCTGATGTAATACCATCTTCATACATAGCATATAAAATTCTTCTATGTACTGGTTTTAAACCATCTCTTACATCTGGAAGGGCACGAGAAACGATAACACTCATGGCATAATCAATGTATGATGTTTTCATCTCTGCTTCAATATTTCTCTCGATAATTTTTCCCTCATTTTCTTCCATTTCATTACCTCTTTCCTAGTGTTTTTACTACTCTTGTATTATACTAAACCTGATTAAAATATGCAAGCAAAAATACTATAAAAAGTTAATTTAATGCTAGTTTTATTGATGTTTATACAAGCATTTTTGAAAGTTCCAATTGTTCATTTGTTAAATCAAAATTATGTCCATTATTTTTTATTAAATTATGTATATTTTCTATTTGTCTTGCCTCTTTAATTGTATTTTCTAATGGCATTATTTCTTTTAATTTTTCTTGAATTTTATCATATTCTTTTTGCATTCCGTCAAAATCTCTTTTTTCAAAATAATTTTTCCAATTATTTTCATATTTTGAAAGTTTTTCTATATTATTTAATTGACTTGTAAAACTTTCTTCTATATTTTTACTAACACTATCTAATATAACATTTTTTCCTTGATGAATAACTGTCGAAATTCCTTTATTAATTAATCCCATTTTAGTAGTTTTATTTAATACTGTATCTATAACATTTGATATTCCATCAATAACCCCTCCTGTTTTTACAGCATTTTGTGCTTGTGATATACTTTCAAAATTTCCAGTAAATATTCCCATAGCACTTTTTCCTAAATCTATTGCCGAACTTACTGCTGTATCTATTCCTTCTTTTAATCCTCCCTTTATTAAGCTATTTTTTATATTTATTACTTCGTCCTCTATTAAGTCAGGAAGAGCCCATCTTAAACCAATATCAACAGCAGCATTAATTGTTTTTCCAAGTGTACTTTCTAAAAAATTATTTTGAACTTTTCCATTTATTTCATTATTTAAAATTGTTTTTTCAGTATTTAAATTATTTTCTATTTCCATAATTATTTCTCCTTTAATTAATTATATTTTTTAAATTTAAATATTCTTTTTTCAATTTTTTGTCTATTAAATTAAATCTATTATTTCTATTAATTAATTTATTGTATTTTGAATTATATTTTAAAAATCCAATAATATTAAATTCACAAAATAATTCTTTTAAAATATTTATACTTATACTTTCTTTATTATATTTATTAAAAAGTATATTAAATTTATTTTTATTTATTTTCCAATTATTAATATAAATATTTAATAATTCTTTTGCTTTTTTTATTTCTAAAATATTTGTATCTGTAACAAATATATTTTTATTACTTAATTTAATTATTATTTTTGTAAAATCAAAAAAACATTCTGATGATGTATCAATAATAATTTTATTATATTTTTCTTTTAATTTATTTATTGTATTTTCTATTTTATTTATATCTATTTTTTCTTTGCTTCCAAATAAAAATTCTGTTGCTGATAATAAATCAATATTTTTATTTATTTTAATAATTAAATTTTCTATTTCAAAATTATTTTTTATCAGATGTTTTTTTACTCCCAAAATTGTATGAACATTATTATTTAAAATATCAAAATCTATTATTAATATTTTTTCTTTTTTAAGTGCCATTACTTTTGCTAAATTAACTGCTATTATGCTTTTACCAGCTCCATTTGGTCCAGAAATTGAAATTATTTCTTTTTCTTGTTTAACAATTTTTTTATTTAAATATTTATTATTTAATTTTTCAAATAAATTATTTTTTATTTTATTATTTATTTTTTTTGATTTATTTTCCTCGTCAATTTTCTTATTTTCTAAAATTAAATTTTTTAAATCATTTATTTCTTGTTTTAATTCTTCATTTTCATTTTCTTTATTTTCTTTTATAAATTTAATAAATTTATTTATTTCAATATTATTGTGATAAAATATTTTTATTATTCCCTTGGCAATTAATTTATTTTCTAATTCCTCATTTTTATTTTCTAATATAATTATTATTTTTATATTTTTATTAATTATTTTTATTTTTTCAATTAATTTTTCAATTGTATTTTCTCCAATAATTATTTCACTTATAATTATCAAATTAATATTATTATCTTTTTCTAATAATTCAAAAATTCCATCTTGATATTGTATATCATTTCCTATTACTATAATATCTTCTTCTTTTTTTAAATACTCATTTAAAATTGGATTACCTATTGCTGTTATTATTTTCTTCATTTTATTACCACCTTAATTTATTAATTCTTTTTCAAAATCTGCTGATTCTATTTTTGTTAAAATATGGTCATCTCCTGCAAATATTAAACACTCTCCCCTTTTTAAAGATTTTATTTCTATTTTTTCCTTTTCCGATAAATTTGCATATTTTTCTAAAACCATAATATTTTCTTCCTCTAGTGAAAAAAATGTTTTTATACTAGAATTATTTAATATACTTTTTCCATATGTTCCATTTTCTAAACTAAATAAATCTGATATATCTTGTGTTATTGCAACACTACTTCCACCATATTTTCTTATAGTTTTAAATATTTTATAAATAAATCCTGCAACTTTACTATTTGATGTAACACCAATTAATCTCCATATTTCATCTAAATATATTGCTTTTTTTATATTTCTGTCCTTTTTTATTTTATCCCAAAATAATTCTGTAAATAAATACATACCATATTTTAAATTCTCTTCTCCTAATTCATAAACATCTGCAATAATTAATTTATTATTTAATTTTACATTTGTATAATTATTAAAATATTTTAATGAGCCTTTTATAAACGGAATTAATTTAATAGATAATTTATTTGTTTTTATATCATTTTTTAATAATTCATATAAATCTTGAAAAATTGGCATATCATATGTTTCTTTAAAAACTGGTTTAATTGTAATTTTATTATTTTCTTTTTTATATAAAGATGAGTCTTCAAATGTTATATTTTTTAATTTATATAATTCAATTATTTTTTCTTCTAATAATGATTTTTCTTCTTCATTTATATTTTCAAAAATTAAATTAAAAAATCCCATTAATTTATCTATTTTATTTGATAAATATCCTTGTTCCTTATCTTCCAAACTATCTTTTCTTATATCAAAAATATTTATATAATTATTTGATTTTGGACCCAGCTTTATTAATGTACCATTTAATTTTTCACATAAATTACAATATTCTCTTTCAGGATCAATAACATATTGTTCAATTCCTAATAATCTATATCTTAAAATTAATAATTTTGTATAAAAAGATTTTCCTGCTCCACTTGTTCCAAAAATACATATATTTGCGTTTTTATATTTATTAGAATTATATCTATCAATAAAAACTAAAGAATCGTTATATATATTTGTTCCAATAAAAATTCCATTTTCGTCAAACATTGTAGATGAAATAAATGGATATGTTGCAACAAGTCCATCTGTTAATACATTTCTTTTTGATACTTCTTTTAATATTGGATTATTCTTCATAAATGGTAAACAGGCTAGATATGCTTGCTCTTGTCTGAAATATCCTCTTCTTGTTTGTATTCCCTTTGCTTGCATTAACCCCTCTATTTTATTTAATAAATATTCTAATTCTTTTAAATTATTTGAATATGTTGTAATATAAATATATAAAAAATATAATTCCTGATTATTTATTTGCATTTCTTTTCTAATATATTTTGCATCACTATAAGTAAAAGCTGCAATTTCTATATCTTGCCTATTTTGATTTTTTTCTTTTAAATCTGCTCCTACACTTCCAATATTAAATGTTAAATCTCTTATTGTTTTGTATGTATCTTGTTTTTCATAAAAAATTGAAATATTAATATCAATATTTGAATCAATTATATATTTTAAAATTAAATCATTTTGCTCACGAAAATAATTAACTAATAATAATGACCCATAATAAATTCCATCAATTTCAAAATATTTAGGATTTGAATTATTAATATATGCGGGCGAAAAAAAATCTTTTTCTGAAATAATTCCCTCTTTATAATTTTCTTCATTATTATTTATTTTATTTTTATTTAATAATTTATTTTTAATTAATTCTAAATAATTATTTATTTTATTAATTATTATTTCTCTCAAATTTTTCTCCTTTTTAATTATTATTTTTTATAAATAATCTTTTATTAAAAAAAGAATATAATATATTTTTTACTTCATTTTTTTCAGATAAATCTTTTACATTATTTCCACATCTAGATAAACAATCTTTTATTTTATAATATTTTTCATTTAATTCCTGCACTGCTAGATATTCTTTGTTATTTATTTCAACATTTTTATTTGTATATTTTAAAATAATATAATATTTTTTTGAGGATGATTTTTTTTCTAGATTTAAATTTTTAATATAAGAAATATATTTTTTTGATATTTCAGAAATATTTTCATTTTCTTGAATTAAATTTTCTTGAATATTTAAAATATGATTAGATAAATTTTCTTTATTACTTTCTATTAAAATTTGAAAATCAAAATTACATGTTTTTAAAAATATTTTATATGAATTTAATATTGCTTCTTTTTCTAATTCTGATTTTAAATTAAAATTAATTGGACTAATATTTATTATTTTTATAAAATTATTTTCATCAACTTTAATTATTCCGTTATCTAATATTTCTTGGAACGGTAACCAATTTTGAACACTTTCTATTTTTTTAGTATTTTTCATTAAAACCTCTTTTTTATTGGAATTTTTTTAGAATTTAAATAAATAAAAATAAATTAATTTGAAAATAAATAATAAATTTAAATTATTATTATATTACTATTATATTTTATATTAGTCAACAAAAATATTTTTACATTTTTCGACAAAAAAATTTAATTTATAATTTTTGAATATTTATTTTGTTATTGTACATAATATGATTATAAGATTAATATTAGTTGAACTAAGAGTAATATAGGATCTTAATTATTGGTTTTATATTATTCGAGCAAAGATGTATTATGGTGTAATGACCTTATATTGTATTATGTCGGCGATAAGAGTATATTATTTGTATGCAAGCTATAATAAATTATATTTTTTAATTTCATCTTTATGGTTACATTATAGGTAATATATTTGATGTTAAGATTGTTCTTGTATTTTTTTAGTGGTTATTATTAGTCCCTCGTGGATGAATATGGCTATTATGGGTGCATTAGCAGTCGAGCAACTGATGTGTATGTTTAATGAGTTAGCTTATTTATATAGCAATATATATTAGGTTATCAGTTAGGCATATATGTTTTAGCTGAAGATTAATATTAGTTTTATAGTAATAGCCAGTAATTATAATTATTACTGGCTATTAAAAATATTATATATCTAGGTTTTTAACATATTTTGCGTTTTCTTCGATAAATTGTCTTCTTGGTCCTATTTCATCTCCCATTAAAATTGTAAATATTTCATCTGCTTTAATTGCATCTTCTAGTTTTACTTTAATTAATATTCTCTTTTCAGGATTCATTGTAGTTTCCCATAATTGTTCTGGGTTCATTTCTCCTAAACCTTTATATCTTTGAATATTAACATTGTCTCTACCAATTTCGTTTAAATGTTTTGTCATTTCTTCATCTGTATAGCAATATATATCTTCCATTCCTCTTTTTGATAATTTATATAGTGGTGGTTGTGCTAAATATACATTACCATTTTCTATTAAAGGTCTCATATATCTAAAGAAGAATGTTAATAATAATGTTCTAATATGTGCACCATCAACATCGGCATCTGCCATTATTATAACTTTTCCATATCTTATTTTAGATATATCGAAATCTGCTCCTATACCAGCACCAACAGCTAGTATAACTGGATTTAATTTATCGTTTCCATATATTTTATCTGCTCTTGCTTTTTCAACATTAAGCATTTTTCCCCATAAAGGTAAAATTGCTTGGAATCTTCTATCTCTTCCTTGTTTTGCACTACCTCCAGCTGAGTCTCCCTCAACTATATAAACTTCACATTTTGAAGCATCTTTTTCACTACAATCTGCTAATTTTCCTGGTAATGTAGATGTCTCTAAAGCACTCTTTCTTCTTACTAATTCTCTTGCCTTTCTTGCTGCTTCTCTTGCTCTTGATGCACTTATACATTTTTCCAATATTGCTTTAGCAACATTAGGATTTTCTTCTAAGAAATTTGCTAGTGCTTCACTTACCATTGAAGATACAATACCTGTAACAACACTATTTCCTAATTTGGTTTTAGTTTGTCCCTCAAATTGAGGTTCTTTTACTTTTACAGATACGACAGCTGTAATTCCTTCTCTTATATCTTCACCTTGTAAGTTACCATCTTTATCTTTTAGTAAATTATGTAATTTTGCATAATCATTAAATGTTTTTGTTAAAGCTCTTTTAAATCCTTCTAGGTGAGTTCCACCTTCAACTGTATTTATATTATTAACAAATGTATAAATGTTTTCTGAGTATGCAGTTGTATATTGGAATGCAATTTCTACTGGAACCTCACCATCTTTTTCAATATATATTGGTTCTGGATGAATTGGTTCCTTATTTTTGTTTAAATATTGAACGAAAGAACGTAATCCACCTTCAAAATGGAATTCTGCTTTTAAAGTTGGATCTACTCTTAAATCTTCAATATTTATTTTTAATCCTTTTGTTAAGAATGCTATTTCTCTAAATCTTGTTTCTAGAACTTCATATTCATAGTTTAAAGTTTCAAATATTGTATCATCTGCTAAAAATCTTACTTTTGTTCCTGTTTTATTTGAATCTCCAATTCTTGTAAGTGGCTCTACTGTTTTACCTTTTTCAAATTTCATTTGGTAAATTCCACCATCTCTTTGAATTGTAACTTCTGTCCATGTTGAAAGAGCATTTACTACAGATGCACCAACACCATGTAGACCTCCAGATACTTTATATCCACTATCTCCACCAAATTTTCCACCAGCGTGAAGTTTTGTATAAACAGTTTCTGCTGCAGATATTTTTGTTTTAGGATGTATATCAACTGGAATTCCTCTACCATTATCTTCTACAGATATAATATTTCCAGGTTCAATTTTTATATCAATTTCTGAACAATAACCAGCTAGTGCTTCATCAACACAGTTATCCACAATTTCATATACCATGTGATGTAATCCTCTAATTGATGTACTTCCTATGTACATTCCAGGTCTTTTTCTTACTGCCTCTAATCCTTCTAATACTTGTATTTGGTCTGCTCCATATTCGTGTTCAAACTTTTCCATTTATTATTTATCCATCCTTTCATATTTTGATGTTCTTCTTCCTAGTGTAATTGAAGATATGTTAGAAATATATCCTCTATTTTTATTTTTTCCTTGCATAACAATTAAAGTCTTTTTATTTCCTTCTGATACATCTACTATATTATCATTAATTTTTAGATTTTTGCAAACATTTTCTAAAGAATCTTTTTTTTCAAGAGATTTTATATCTAAAATTGCAATAATCTCTTCTGAATTTATAACTGTATCATTTCCAATATGTACATACATTAAATAATTTCTCCCTTTTTTATATGGTATAAATTATAATCTAAATTTGGAAGTTCTATTTTTTCTGTTCCTGTTATAATTACCTGCGTATTTTCAATATTTTCTAAAAAATTTTTCCTTCTTTTTTCATCTAGCTCTGACATAAAATCGTCTAATAATAAAATTGGATATTCTCCTATTTCATCATAAACAACATTTAATTCTGCAAGCTTTAAAGATAATACAGCTGTCCTATTTTGTCCTTGTGATCCATAGATATTTATTTCTTTATTGTTAATATATATCACAAAATCATCTCTGTGTATACCCTTTGTTGTAAACCCCTTTATAATATCTAATTTTCTTCTTTCTTTTAGTAATTTTAAGTATTCTTCTTTATTTCCACAGCAAGATGTATATTCAATTTTTAAGTCTTCATTTTCATCTGTTATTTTGTTGTGGATAACTTTAATTTTTTTTATAATTTTGTTTATAAAATCAACACGATAATTATAAACAATATTTCCATACTCTGCAAGTTTCTCATCCCAAATATCTAATAATTCTTCATT
Organism: uncultured Clostridia bacterium; assembly: GCA_934121885.1. Taxonomy (GTDB): domain Bacteria; phylum Bacillota; class Clostridia; order TANB77; family CAG-508; genus CALXVA01. The sequence continues at coordinate 88,876 of CAKOVH010000004.1, forward strand.
CTTATTTTCTTCTTTTATCTGTCTTAAATAAGTATTTCGTTGTTCTATTGTTTTTAAATATAAATTTAAGTTATACACATAATTTGGTCTTAATTGACCTATCATCATATCTAAAAAACGTCTCCTATTTTGAGGTCCATCTTTTAAAATATTTATATCATCTGGAGTAAAAATTACAATATTTATATTTCCTAATATTTCACTTAGCTTATTTATTTTTACTCCATTTACATATACCTGTTTTTTATTTCCAATATCAACTTTTACTTTTCCATCTCTATCTTTTTTTTGAAAAATAGCTTCAACAGATAAAACTTCTTCTCCGAATTTTATTAATTCCTTTTCTTTGCTTGTCCTAAAAGATTTTCCAAAACTACAAAGAAAAATTGACTCTAGTATATTTGTTTTTCCTTGAGCATTATCCCCATAAATAACATTTATATTTTTATTAAATACTATTTCTTGTTTTTCATAGTTTCTAAAATTGGTTAATTTTATTTTTTCTATGTACATTTATTTGTCCTTTTGCACAATTGGTGCGATTTATTCATATATTATCCACCAAATTGTGGATAACCTGTTTTTTTTTTTATTAATTGTTTATAACTATTCTTTCATTCTTATTGGAAGTACCATATAAATATAGTCTCCACCTTCTTCAACAGGTCTTATAATACATGGAGATATACTTGATCCAAAATCAATAAATACTTCTTGATCATCAATAGCTCTAAATGCATCTAGAAAATATTTAGGATTAAATCCTGCTTCTAGATTTTTTCCTTCTGTAGTAACATACATTTCTTCTTTAGCATCACCTGTTTGGTTTGTACAAGAAATTGTAACTTTTCCTATATCAATACTTACTTTTACAGGATATTTTTTTTCTTTTTCTATACTAGATGAAGATATTAAACTAATTCTTTCAAAAGATTCTTGCATCATACTTTTATCTACTCTTATTCTTGTTTCCCAGTTTTCTGGAATAACACTTGAATAATTTAAGAATTCTCCATCTAATAATCTAGTAACAATTTTACAATTTTCCATTTCAAATAGTGCTTGATTTTTTGCAATTCCTATTTTTATTGTGTCATATGAATCTAATATTATTTTATTAATTTCATTTAAAGTTCTTCCTGGAATTACTGCTGTAAAATCATTTGTTTTTGATTGTAAGAATTTACTTTTCCATGCTAATCTAAATCCATCTACTGCTACTACATTTAATTTATTATTTTTTATTTCAAATAGACAACCTGTAAATATTGGTCTATTTTCTTCTGTACTTACTGCAAATATAGTTTTTCTTATCATTTCTTTTAGTGAATTTTGTTCTATTTCTATAGAATTTTCAATACTTATTTTAGGAAGTTCTGGAAATTCATCAGGATTCATAGTAGCAAGTTTATATAAAGATCCTTCACATTCAATTACTAATAAGTTTTTTTCATCTAAAGAAATACTAATTTCTGAATCTGGTAATCTTCTTATAATTTCACTAAACATTATTGCATTTACTACTGTAGCTCCTTGTTCTTTAACTTCACAATTAATTATATATTCTATTCCTATTTCTAAATCATATGTTGTTAATTTAACTTCGTTATCATTTGTTTGAATTAATATACCTTCTAATATAGGCATTGTTGTTTTTGTAGCTACTGCTTTCGTTACGGAATTAATAGCTTTAAGGATATTATCCTTTTCACAAACAAGTTTCATTTTGATTTCCTCTCCTTTATATATAATATTATATTTTTAGTAGTAGTAGTAATAGGTTATGTGGATAGTGTGGAAAAATATGTGGAAGTTTCTATTCCCTAAGTTTTTTAATGTTAATAATTTAGTGGAAAACTGTTAAACTTATCTACAATGAAAAATTTAAACTGAGGAAAACTTAAATATTCACAGGTTATATACACATAATTAACATCATAATGTGAATATCTAATGAAAGTCTTCCGTAAGTAATTTTTGAATTTGATTTTCCAAACATTAATTTATCAAACACAGATTTTTATAAAATTAGTTAAACATTTAATTCTAAATTATTTGTCAGATATTAATATGTTTTTCACACTTTCCACAATTCTTTTTGTGCTTGCATCTGTTTGTATTTCTTTATCTATTTTATTACATGCATGAATTACTGTTGTATGATCTCTTTTACCAAAGCCAGCCCCTATCTTAGTTAAAGGTAACTGTGCAACGTTTCTACATAAGTACATTGCAATTTGTCTTGGAAAAGTTACATCATTTGATCTTTTTACACCTCTTAATTCTTCCACAGTTACATTAAAATATTTTGCAACTGTTTCTTGAATTAAATCGATTGATAATACTTTATCTTGACTTGTTACAACATCATTAATTGCTCTTTCAGCCATCTCCATTGTAATGTGAGTATTTGTTAATGATGCTTTTGCAATAAGTTTATTTAAAACTCCTTCTAATTCTCTAATGTTAGAATCTATTTTTGCAGCGATATCACATAAAATATCATCGTCTATTATAATATTATCTAATTGAGCTTTTTTACGAAGGATTGCTAAACGTGTTTCGTAATCTGGATTAGATATATCTGCAATTAGTCCCCATTCAAATCTTGATTTTAAACGATCTTCTAACAAATTAATATCTTTTGGTGGTCTATCACTTGAAATAATAATTTGTTTTCCACTTTCATGCAAAGTGTTGAAAGTGTGGAAAAACTCTTCTTGAATTCTTTCCTTCCCTGCAATAAATTGAATATCATCAATTAATAAAACATCTATATTACGATATTTGTTGCGAAACATTTCATTTTTGTTATCCTTAATAGCATTTACTAATTGATTAGTAAATTTTTCAGAAGTAACATATAAAATATTTGCATTACGATTATTAATTAAAATTTCATTTGCTATTGCATGCATTAAATGGGTTTTTCCTAGGCCAACTCCACCATAAATAAACAATGGATTATATGCAGTAGCAGGTGCTTCGGCAACGGCTAATGCTGCAGCATGTGCAAATCTATTGTTATTACCAACTACAAAAGACTCAAATGTATATTTTGGATTTAATGTAGAATTTGCATTATTATTTGGAGTTGCGTTTAATTGATTTGAAACTAAATTTTTCTCTTCTGTTACATCATCTTTTAAGATAACGGATATATCACAGTTTTTGTTAGTGATATATGTAAAAGTATTTTTGAATAAGTCATTATACCTTGAAACAATTGATTCTTTTTGGAAAGCATTGTTTGCAACTAAAACGATATGACCATTTTCAGCGCTATCAATGTCTAAATCTCTAATCCAAGTTTCATAAGAAATTTTTGTAACTTCATTTTTTAGAAGTTCTTTTGCTTTTGTTAAAAGTTCATTTAATTCTTCTTTTTGCATTGTTTTCAACCCTTCCAAAATATTATGTTTTATATGAGTGTATAAGTTATACACATAATTATCCACAATATTTATATATAATATAAGAAAAAAAGTTTATAGTCAATACAAAAACAAGATTATTTAAAAAATGTTTTTTTTATATTGACATAACAAAAAAAGTAAGATATAATTATAAAGCTTATTAGTGAATAATCCGTTTACGGTTTAAATATATTGCAGGAGGTGCGAAATAAATGAAAAGAACATATCAACCTAAAAAAAGACAAACACAAAAAGTACATGGTTTTATGAAGAGAATGCAAACAAGATCTGGTAGAAATGTATTAAAAGCAAGACGTGCAAAGGGAAGAAAAAAATTAAGCGCATAAGGGAAAAGGTCACGAAAAAATGTGGCCTTTTTTGAAATCTAATATTATTGGATAAATATAAAAAATGAGTGATAATTATGAGAAAAATAAAAACATTAAAGAAAAACTATGAGTTTCAAAATGTTTTGGCTAAAGGAAAATTTTATATTGGAAAGCAAATTACAATTTATATTAGTAAAAATAAAGAAAATATAAATAAAATAGGTATAGCCATTTCAACGAAAACGTGTAATGCAGTTAAAAGAAACAGAATAAAACGATTAATTAGAGAAAATTATAGGCTAATGAAAGATGAATTAGAGGTAGGCTATAGCATAGTATTTTTATGGAATAAAAAAGATGCAGTAAATAATGCAAATTTCTTTATTATTAAAGAAGATATGAATAAATTACTAAAAAGGGCCGAAATATTAAAATGAAAAGAATAATATTTTTTTTAATAAATGGTTATCAAAAGTTTATTTCCCCAATGTTAAAAGAAGTAGGGGTAAACTGTAAGTTTTATCCAAGTTGCTCAGAATATATGAAACAAGCAATATTAAAATATGGATGCTTTAAAGGATGTTTCAAAGGAATAAAAAGATTATTAAAGTGTCATCCATTTGCAAAAGGTGGATATGACCCTTTGAATTAACGGAGGATATATGGGATTTTTATCAGAATTATTTGGTTATTTATTAAATGCACTATATAATGTGTTTAATAATTATGGAATTGCTATTATTATATTTTCAATTGTATTAAGAATTATATTAATACCAATTACAATAAAACAGCAAAAGTCAATGAAAAAATCAGCAGAGCTTCAAGAAGAAATGAAAGAAATTTCAAAGAAATATAAAAATAATCCTGAAAAGTTGAATCAAGAAACAATAGATCTATATAAAAGAGAAAAAATGAGTCCTTTTAGTGGATGTTTAAGTTCAATTGTACAACTTTTAATTATACTTGCTGTATTTTGGCTTGTAAGTCAACCACTTACATATATGAAAAGATTAAATAAAGTTAATTATGATGAAAATACAGATAAAAGTGTAGTAGATTATTATAAAGATAAATTAAAAGAAGAAAATGAAAATCAAAAAACAAATTATTCAGAAATAGCAATAATTGAAAAGTATGGTAACTCAGATGAAAGAGTTTCTCTAAATATGGATTTCTTAGGACTTGATTTAAGCAAAGTTCCAAGTAATAATATGAGTGATTGGAGAGTTTATATAATACCACTTTTATATGTTGTTTCTTCAGTTATTTCAATTAAATTAACAACAAATATGGCAAACAAAAAAGAGGAAAATAAGAAAGTTGTAGATGGAGAAAATAATGAGCCAGACGAATTAGAATCAATGCAAGCAATGAATAAAAATATGACTTACATGATGCCTATTATGTCAGTATTTATAGCATTTATTGCTCCTCTAGGACTTGCTCTTTACTGGTTTATAAGTAATATATTAATGATTATAGAAAAAATTATAATTGATAAAATTATTAATCATAAGGAGGAAAAGCAGGATGCCTAAAACAATTATAGCAGAAGGAAAAACTACAAATGAAGCTATTGAAAATGGTTTAAAAGAATTAAAAGTTTCAAAGGATAAAGTAGAAATCAAAGTTCTTGAAAATCAAGAAAAAAGAAGTTTTTTTAGTATACTAGCACCAAGACTTGTAAAGGTAGAATTAACATTAAAAGAAAATGAACATAAACATCAAGAAAGAAAAACTGAAAGTCCAAGAAAAGAAATTAGTATGGAAGATGTAGAAAAAGCAAAAGCTTCTGTACAAGAATTTTTAAATGATTTTCTTAAAAATTTTGAAAATACAAAATATGAAATTAAAATAGAAAAAGAATTCTTAAGTGTTGAAATTACAGGAGAAGGATCTACTAAACTTATTGGGTATAGAGGAGAGACATTAAATTCTCTTCAAACTATTATAAACTCAGTTGCAAACAAAAATAGTGACTCAAAAGTTAGAGTAATCTTAAATGTTGGAAATTATAAAGAAAAAAGAGAAAAGGCATTAGAAGAATTAGCAGATAAGATTTCTAAAACAGTAATAAAAACAGGAAAATCAATTACTTTAGAGCCTATGGTGGCATATGAAAGAAAAATTATTCATAACAGATTACAACAAAATAGTAAGGTTAGAACTTATAGCATAGGTGATGAACCATATAGAAAAGTTGTTATAGAAAAAAATAAGTAAATATTTAATAAATCTGAAGTCAAAGTGAAGATTTAAGTAGACAAACTATTTAATCTCTCTTTGACTTTTTTTGTTAAATATTAAAGAAAGGAAAATAAAAATGAGTACAATTGCAGCAATCGCTACTGCTACGGGTACGGGCAGTGTAGGGATTATAAGAATGAGTGGAAAAGAATGTTTTAAAGTATTAGAAAAAATATTTGTACCGAAAAATAATAATATAAAAATAGAAGATGTTCCAGGATATACTATAAAATATGGATATATTGTAAATCCTAATACAAAAGAAAAAATTGATGAAGTGTTAGTATCTTTTTTTAGAGCTCCCAAAAGTTACACCACAGAAAATATGTGCGAAATAAATTCACATGGTGGATCTATTATTGAACAAGAGATTTTAAATCTGTGTTTACTAAATGGTGCAGAAATTGCAGAACCAGGAGAGTTTACTAAAAGAGCTTTTTTGAATGGAAGAATAGATTTAGCTCAGGCAGAATCTATAATGGATATGATAAATGCCAAAACAGAGAAAGAAGCGAAAGCTTCATTAAGCCAGTTAGAGGGAAAATTATCAGAAAATATACATGTAATTCAAAAACAATTATTAGATATAATGGCTGATATAGAAGCATCTATTGATTATCCTGAATATGATGTGGAGGAAACAACAAATGAAAAGGCAATGAAAACTTTAAATAGTATAAAGGAGAAACTAATCCATTTAGAATCAAGCTTTGAAGACGGAAAAGTACTAAAGGACGGTGTAAAGACAGTTATTATAGGAAAACCAAATGCAGGTAAATCATCATTACTTAATATAATGTTAAATGAAGAAAGAGCCATTGTAAGTGATTTAGCTGGTACTACTAGAGATACAATTGAGGAATTTATAAAAATAAGGGGAATTCCTATAAAAATAATCGATACAGCAGGAATTAGAGAAACAGAAAACATGATAGAATCTATTGGTGTAAAAAAAGCAATAAGTTTAATTGATGATGCTGATTTAGTAATTGCAGTTTTTGATTCTTCGAAAATGTTGGAAGAAGAAGATTATCGAATATTAGATTTGATAAAAAACAAGAATAGAATAGTATTGCTAAATAAATGCGATTTAAGACAAAATAACACTGAAATGATAAATTATATGTCTCAGAAAAATAAAACGGTTATAGAGGCTTCTATGAGGTCAAAAAAAGGAGTCGAAGAATTATATTATGCGATTGAAAAAATGTTTAACGTTAATGAAATTGAAATTGGAAACGAAACGATTATTACAAACATAAGACACAAAAATCAAATACATAAAGCAATTCAAAGCATAGAAAGTGCTATAGATACAGTTAAACAAGAGCTGCCAATCGATATAATTGCAGTTGAGATAAAAGAAGCTTTAGAAAATTTGGGATGTATAACAGGAGATAATGTTTCTGAAGATATTATAAATGAAATTTTCTCTAAATTTTGTTTGGGAAAGTAAAAAGCACACAGATTGACAATAAGACAAAAACAAACACGAAATAGTTCAAATAATAGAAATGAAAAAACAATACTACGAAAACAATTTTGTAAAACAATGATTTTTGTTTCATAGTTAACATAGAATTTTAAGGAGGAATAAAATGAAATATAATGCAGGAAAATATGATGTAGCAGTTATTGGTGCAGGACATGCTGGATGCGAGGCTGCTCTTGCAACAGCAAGAATGGGATTTAAAACATTGCTATTCTCAATAAGTTTAGAGGCTGTTGCTAATATGCCATGTAATCCGCATATTGGTGGAAGCTCAAAAGGGCATTTAGTAAAAGAGCTTGATTGTCTTGGTGGAGAAATGGGAAAGAACATAGATAAAACATTTACACAATTAAGAATGCTTAATACTTCCAAGGGACCAGCTGTTTATTCTTTAAGAGCACAAGCTGATAGAAAAAGATATCAAATGGAAATGAAGCATACTCTTGAAAAACAGCCAAATTTATACTTAAAACAAGCAGAAATAGTTAATATTGGAGTAGAGGACGGAAAAGTAAAATCTGTAGAAACTAATATTGGAGCTATATATGATGTAGATACAGTTATTTTAGCTACAGGTACTTATTTAAAAGGAAAAATATATATTGGTGAAACTTCATTTGAAAGTGGACCAGACGGAGTTTTTCCATCTGTAAAACTTTCAGATATGCTTAAAAATATAGGAATTAACCTTGTAAGATTTAAAACAGGAACACCTGCAAGAGTTAATAAAAATACAATAGATTTTTCTAAAATGGAGATACAAGAAGGGGATAAAAATCCGGATGCATTTTCATTTGAAGATAAAATAAATGAAAATGTGGAGCAAATGCCTTGTTATTTAACATATACAACTAGCGAAACTCATGAGATTATTAGAAAAAATCTACATAGATCTCCACTATATAGTGGACAAATTGTGGGAACTGGACCTAGATATTGCCCTTCAATTGAAGATAAAGTTGTTAGATTTGCAGATAAGGAAAGACATCAAATCTTTATAGAACCTATGGGAAAAGATACTGATGAAATGTATGTACAGGGAATGAGTTCATCATTACCAGAAGATGTACAAATAGCTATGTACCGTACAATTCCTGGGTTAGAACATGTTGAATTTACAAGACCAGCATATGCAATTGAGTATGATTGTATAGAACCTTCAGAACTAAAATTATCATTAGAACATAAAAATATCAGTGGAATGTTTTTCGCAGGACAAATTAATGGAACTTCTGGATATGAAGAGGCAGCTGTGCAGGGAATTATGGCAGGAATAAATGCAGGAAGAAAATTGCAGGGAAAAGAACCAATAATATTAGATAGATCTATGGCATATATAGGTGTTTTAATAGATGATATTGTTACAAAAGGAACTAATGAACCATATAGAATGATGACTTCAAGGGCTGAATATAGGCTACTTCTAAGGCAAGACAATGCAGATTTAAGATTAACTGAAATTGGACATGAAGTTGGACTTATTTCAGAAGAAAGATATAAAAAGTTCTTAGAGAAAAAAGAAAATATTAATAAAGAAATAGAAAGATTAAATAAAACAACAATAAAGCCAACGGAAAAAGTAAATGATTTCTTACAAAAAAATGGTTCTTCAACTATATCAAATGGTGTAAAAATTGCAGAATTATTAAGAAGAACAGAGCTTACATATGAAAAACTAGGAGAAATTGATATAGAAAGACCTGAATTACCTAAAGAAGTGGTAGAAGAAGTAGAAATTCAAGTTAAATATGAAGGATATTTAAAATTACAAGAAGCACAAGTTGAAAAATTTAAAAAATTGGAAACAAAAAAATTACCTGAAGATATTGATTATAATGAACTTAAGGGGCTTAGAATAGAAGCTAGACAAAAACTAAATAAAATAAAACCTACATCTGTTGGGCAAGCATCTAGAATATCAGGGGTTTCACCGGCTGATGTTTCAGTATTGTTAATTTATTTAGAGCAATTAAAAAGAAAAGAAGATTAGTATTTAAAGGAGAAATTTATGGATAAAGAGATGTTTTTTACTGAAATAACCAAAAATGCAGAAATTATTAATGAACATATTACACAGAAACAATCAGATGATTTTTTTAAATATATGAAATTATTAATAGAATGGAATAATAAAATAAATTTAACTGCCATAACTGATGAACATGAGATAATATTAAAACATTTTATTGATAGTATCACAATAAACAAATATTTAAAAGGTAAAAAAAGTGTACTAGATATTGGAACAGGTGCAGGATTTCCGGGAATGCCGTTAAAAATATTAAATACCGATATTAATTTTACATTAGCTGATTCTTTAAATAAGAGAATAATGTTTTTAGAAGAAGTATGTAAAGAATTAAATCTAAAAAATATTAGCTGTATTCATGGTAGAGCTGAAGAATTAGGAAATAATGAAAAATATAGAGAAAAGTATGATGTCGTAACTTCAAGGGCTGTTGCAAAACTTAATGTATTATTAGAATATATGCTTCCTTTTGTAAAAGTAGGAGGAGAATGTATTTGTATGAAGGGACCAAATGTCAAAGAAGAAATAGACGAGATAAATAGTGCTTTAAAAGTATTAGGAGGAAGAATAAAGAAAATTGAAAATATGGTTTTACCTAATAGTGATAATGAAAGAAATATTATTGTAATAGAAAAGATAGCACATACTCCTTCTAAATACCCAAGAAAGGCTGGAATTCCAAGCAAACAACCATTAATATAAATATAAAAAAGAGTATAAAAAATTATTATTTTTTATGCTTTTTTATTGACATATTACTAATAATTTTATATCATTAATATGTCATTTTTAGAAATGGAGGCTATAATAAATGGGAAAAATAGTATCAATTGCAAATCAAAAGGGTCGGAGTTGGAAAGACTACAACTTCAGTTAATTTAAGTACTATACTTGCTAAAAAAGGTAAAAAAGTTTTAATGATAGATGCTGATCCACAAGGAAATGCGTCAAGTGGATTAGGTGTTGACAAAGAAGTAGAAGAGTCTGTATATGATATATTAGTAAATGACACAGAAGTACAAGAAGTTGTCAAAAAAACAAATATTAAAAATTTAGATATTTGCCCATCCAATATAAACCTTGCAGGAGCAGAGGTTGAGCTTGTATCAATGATGTCAAGAGAATACAGATTAAAGGAAAAATTAGATGTAATAAAAAATGAATATGATTATATTATAATAGATTGTCCTCCATCACTTGGATTAATTACATTAAATGCATTTACTGCTTCAGATAGTGTATTAATTCCTGTTCAGTGCGAATACTATGCTCTAGAGGGATTAGGTCAATTAATTAATACAATCAATCTTGTTAAAAAGCATCTTAATAAAAACATTGAAATAGAAGGAGCACTTCTTACAATGTATGATATTAGGACAAACTTATCAAATCAAGTTGTTAAAGAAGTAAAAAAGTACTTTAATGATAAAGTATATAAAAATGTAATTCCAAGAAATGTTAAGCTAAGTGAAGCACCAAGTTATGGAATGCCTATAACTATATATGATCCAAGATCTAAAGGTGCAAAAAGCTATGAAAAATTTGCAAAGGAATTCTTAAAAAATAATGATAATGATGCAAAAGGAAAACATGCATTATAATTCTAAGAATATAAAGGAGATAAAATAAAATGGCAAAGAAAACAGGTTTAGGTAAAGGGTTAGATGCTTTGTTTTCAGAAAGCATGTTACAACCAGAAGAAAATATACTAAAAGATGGAGAAGAAATTGTAAAAAGTATAAAAATTATTGATATAGAGCCAAATAGAGACCAACCTAGAAAAATATTTGATAATGAGTCTTTAGAGGAACTTGCAGAATCAATAAAAAGATATGGAATTATTCAACCAATAATAGTGAATAAAAAGGATAATTATTATGCAATAATAGCAGGAGAAAGAAGATGGAGAGCAGCAAAAAAGGCTGGGCTTACTGAAATACCTTGCATTATAAGAGATGATGATGAAAGAAAAAATAAAGAAATTGCTTTAATAGAAAATATACAAAGAGAAGATTTAAACCCAATAGATAAAGCAAGAGGATTTAGACAGCTTATGGACGAATATGGAATGACTCAACAACAGTTATCTGATACAATTGGAATAAGTAGAAGTGGAATAGCAAATACAGTAAGAATACTTAATTTAGATCCAAGAGTTATAAAACTTGCAGAAGAAGGAAAATTAACAGAGGGTCATTGCAGATCATTAATGGCAATACAAGATCCAGAAAAACAATATGCAGCAGCAATGGTAATTGTTGAAAAAGGTGAATCAGTAAGAGATATAGAAAGAAAAGTAAAAAATAAGAAAAATGTACAAAAAGTTGATCCAAGATATGATGCAATATTTAGAGATATTGAAGATTCCTTCCAAGGATTTTTTGGAACTAAAGTTAAATTAGATGCTAAAAAAAGAAGTGGAAGAATTATTATTCAATATTCTTCAAATGAAGACTTAGAAAGAATTTTAGGACTTATAAAATAAAAATATTTTTAGGAGGAAAGATGGAATCAATTTTAGATTTTTTAAGAACAGATACTTTTTTAATTATTCTTTTAGGAGGAATGCTAATTTTATTTGTTTTGTATATTTCAAATGTAGTTAAACTATCTAAAATTAGAAAAGACTATAACAATTTCATGAAAAGGCTTGGAAACGGTAATAATGTAGATGAAATATTAAGAGTATATATAAATGAAGTAGAAAGAGTAGCAAATAAAAATGAAGAAATTGTTTCATATTGTAAAAAGCTAGATGAGAATGTTGCAAAATGTACACAAAAGATTGGTATGGTAAGATATAATGCATTTAGAGACACAGGAAGTGATTTAAGTTTCTCGCTTGCACTTTTAAATGAACACAATGATGGTGTGGTTTTAAATGGAATATATGCAAGGGATATGTCAAACATATATGCTAAACCAATAGAAGGTGGAAAATCCAAATATGCACTTTCTGATGAGGAAAAACAGGCAATAGAAATAGCCATGCAGAAGTAAATTAATTATAGTATTTTGTTAGCAAATGGTTAGCAATTGTTGACAAATGGTTAGCAAAACCTAAATTTTCTAAAAATTACTATTGACAAGCAAAGGTCAAATATGTTAATATATATACTGTTACCACGATTGGTAACAGATGCACGGAGAGGTGGTCGAGTTGGTTTATGGCACCAGTCTTGAAAATTGGCGTAGGTTTGTAGCCTACCGTGGGTTCGAATCCCACCCTCTCCGCCA
>CAKOVH010000005.1 GCA_934121885.1 uncultured Clostridia bacterium
TTTTTTTATTGATTCATCAGCATTTTCCATATTCAAATCCTCCGAATTACTAATAAATTTCACCCAAGTATCTAATAATGTATTTTCTGAATATTTTTCTATCTTGGATAAATTAATTATATATAACTCTATTACATCTGTCAATATTATTTTACTATATGTTTCTTCTTGTATGTTCCATTTTGTAAGGTATTTTGGTATTTCTTTTAATTTTTCTAATTCAAAATCTATGAACAATATCGATATACATTTATTTAGCTCTGCATAGTTATGAGACTTCTTTAAATTTTGTGTATACATTTTACTTAAGTAAAATATTATTCTTTTTTCAATATTTTTTTCGTCTACTAGTTGCATCTCTATATTTATATCTACTGAATTATTTACTTTTGCTCTAATATCTAATATTCCTAGTTTATCGTCGTACAAATCCCTTTCTAAGATTGTATTACAACCTAAACTTACTTCTGTAACTTTTTCTTTTAGTATAGCATTCAATAACCCTTTGGTTATCTCTTCATTGCCAGCATAGCCAAATACTCTTTTAAATGTATAATCATTTTTTAGTTTTAATAATTCTATATAACCACCCTCTCTATCACTTGTTTTATTTTTCTTTTATTTTGGAAATTTTAGACAGAATCGTCTTTAAGATTTAATAGATTTTAAATAACTGTTTTGTATCATACCATAATTTACATTTTATGGCAATAGCAAAATAAAAATGTAGTAAAATAAAAATATAGTATGTAAAAATATTTACACACCATATGATACACTATTGATATTTAAGTTACTCTTACATATTTTTAAGAAATTTCAACAAAAGAATTTTCTTATTACATCCTTTTACTTTGAATTCTTTTTTGTCATATCTTCTATTCTTTTTACTTTATCTTTTTGCATATCAAGAGGAAGCCACGCAAAATATGAAGTTACAAATTCTCCATATTTTGTTGTATCCTCGGAATTTTCTATTTGATCTTGCATTTCTTTCTCATTTTTCATTTGCATTTACCTCCAATAAAAAAACATAATTAATTTTTATATAATTAATTATGCTTTTTTATTTTCTTTTTATCCAATTATTTTTTCAATAGCCTCTGCAACACCATCTTCATTATTATCTGATACTATTAAATCTGATATTTCCTTTATATATGGTGCACTATTTCCCATTGCCACACCACATCCAGCATTTTCTATCATTAATTTGTCATTTACATTGTCTCCAATTGTTAAAACCTCATTTTGGTTTATATCTAAATTATCCATTAAATATTGTATTGCATACCATTTATCTACATCTTTTTTTGTTATTTCTGTATAATAATACTCTAATTTTACCTCATCAGTTCCTGCTTTAATTATCTTTCTAGACATATGTTCTACATCTAATACATCTATTTCTTTTATTTCTCTAAGCTTTCTAATTATACTATTAAAGATTATACTATCACTATCACTAATTGTAATTTTTAAAATATTCTGATTGTCTAAATTTTTAACATACTCATAAATATCCTGTACAATGTTTATTTTTGTTTTTTTGCTATCTGGCTTATTTGCATTTTCTTGATAATAAAAAAGTACGTTATTATTAAGTGTTTTTGCAATAACCATATTTTCGGTGTATATGTTATAATAAATACTATTTTTCTCACATATATCTATTATCTGCAATGCTTTTTTCTTTTCAATAAATTTATCGTATATAATTTCTTCTTTTTGTAAATCATATATTAATGAACCATTTCCACATATTATATAATTTTGTACACCAATTTCATTTGCTATACTTTTAACTGAATCTGTGGTTCTTCCAGATGCCAAAACTATCTGTATTCCTTTTTCTTTTGCATTGTTTAAAGCTAATTTGTTTTTTTCTGAAATTTGACCATATGAATTTAGTAGTGTTCCATCTAAGTCAATTGCAATTAATTTATACATATATTATTCCCTCTATCTATTATTATTTTTCATCAGTTTTACCTTTTTATTTAAGATTTATTCAAATATTATACCATTTATCTTCCTTTTTACAATAATTTCTCAAAAATTTCCAGTTTATTTTTTCTAATACTGAGCAATATATGTACTAGAAGAAACATTTTAGTTTTTTCAAAGTAGAAATATAAGTGTCACATTCTAGGAGGTGAAAAACATGGCAAATTCAAACAGCAATTACAAAGTTGTTCCAGAAGCTAGAGAAGCTTTAGATAAATTCAAATATGAAGTAGCTAGCGAAGTTGGAGTTAACTTAAAGCAAGGTTATAATGGAGATATATCAGCTAAAGACGCTGGTAAAATCGGTGGTCAAATGGTTAGAAAAATGATTCAACAAGCTGAAAACAACATGAAATAGTTTTTTAATTAGTTAGTTTTGCATATTTATTGCAAAGAAGAAACCTACTTAGGTACATATTTAAGTAGGTTTCTTTTTTACTTTATATCAAAATATTTGCTTTCCTGTTCTAATTTATCAAAACCAACTTGTCTTAACACTTCATAAGCCACAATTGCCACTGAATTGGATAAATTTAATGAACGTAAGTGTTCTCTCATCGGAATACGAATTGCATTCTCAAAATATTTTTGTATTAAATCCTCTGGTAATCCTTTTGTTTCTTTTCCAAATAAAATAAATACTTCATTCATTCTAGAATAGTCTACATCTGAGTAACAATGTTTTCCTTTAGTAGTTGCATAAAACATATTGTTTTCTTCTGGTTTATATTTTTCTAAAAAATCTTTCAAAGATTCATGTTCCTCTATCTCTAACTTATCCCAATAGTCTAATCCTGCTCTTTTTAAGTATTTATCTGATATTTCAAAACCTAGTGGTTTTACTAAATGAAGTTTTGCACCTATTGCAGCACATGTTCTTGCAATATTACCTGTATTTTGTGGTATTTCAGGTTCTACCATTACTATATTAATTTTCATATTTTCTTACCCTTTTATAATTTGAATATAAAAAGGACTTACCATAAAATAAGTCCTTTTTTCTTTTTACTTAAGCTTCTGGCTCAACTATACCAAAGTTTTTGCCATCTTTTAATCTATAAATAATGTTTGTTTTTCCTGTGTCTATATCGATGAAAGCTAAAAATTTATTTTGTGGTTGATCTTGTAATTTTAATTTTGCATCTTCTGGAGTCATTGGTTTTATATCATAATATAAAACTTTAATAATTTCATCTGCAACTTCTGCTGTTTCTTCTTGTGCCATTTCTTTAATTCTAATAGATTCTGTCATATTTTGTTTATCTTTTTTAGTTTTCATTTTTCTAATTTGACCTTCTAAAATATCTATATCCTTATCTATTGAAGCATATAAATCTCTATGAGCTGTAACTGCTCTAAAGTCTCCTGATGTTGTTTTGATGCTCATTTCTGCAACTTGTTCACTTCCTTCTGTTTTTATTGTTGCATTTACATCAAATTCATCTCCAAAATATTTTACTAATCTTTCTGCTTTCTTTTCAATATAATTTTTAATTGCTTCTGTGGCTACTAATTCTTTACTTGTTATTTTAATGTTCATAGCTCATCTCTCCTTCCAAATTTTGTTCATTAGTTTTAATGTATTTTTATTATATATGTTTATTTTCTTTTTTTCAAGTATATTCTGTGAATTTCTATCAAACTGGTACTTATGTAAATCATTATCCACTTTTTTTATAAAAATACTTGTCAAAAGTAAATCTACATGATATAATAATATCCGTTATATTAACGAACTTAAAGGGAGGTGCAAAAGGTTATGCCAAATATTAAATCAGCTATTAAGCGTGTTAGTGTTATTGAGAAAAAAACATTAAGAAATAATATGATTAAATCTGAATACAAAACAGCTATAAAAAGATTTGAAGAAGCTTTAAACAACAACAATATAGAAGAAGCTACAAAATTATTTTCAGAAGCTACAAAGAAAATAGATCAAGCTTGTACAAAAGGTGTTATTGTTAAAAACACTGCTTCAAGAAAAAAATCAAATTTAGCAAAAAAATTAAATGCTGCTAATGCATAAATAAAATAAAAAATTGTGCACAGTTTTTTATTTTACAAAAGAGATTTCATTACGAAATCTCTTTTGTTTTGCCACAAATTACCTTTGCTTTTATTGTACATTTTATGTTAATATATATCTATACGAAAGAGAGGTTATTATGTATAAATTATTAGAAGAGTTTAAAAATATCGATAAATCAATTTTAAAACTAATGAAGTCCGGAATAGAGTTTAGCTTTGTATTTTGCTTATTTGCAACATTGGTTTTAGCAACTTACGAAACAGTACATACACCTATTTTGTTTTCTATAGGATTTTCTTTATTTAAGACAAGTTTATTTTTCTTTGTAGCTTTCATTGCATATGCCTTTGCATTTGATTCTGTAAGAAAAATACAAAACTTATAATTTATAGCTAGAATGAAACTTATATATCTACAAAAATGGATAGGTATTTATAACCTATCCATTTTATATTACTTATTTAATTCATCTAAGAACATTTTGTTTAGCATTTGTGGGTTTGCTTTTCCCTTTGTTTCTTTCATGGCTTGTCCTACTAAGAAGCCTAATGCTCTATCTTTTCCTGCTTTATAGTCTGCAACTGATTGAGGATTGTTTTCTAATATCTTAGTTACAACTTCTTTAATTGCACCTTCATCAGAAATTTGAATCCATCCTTTTTCCTTAATGATTTCTTCTGGATCTTTTGGATTTTCAAATAGTTCTACAATTACCTTTTTAGCAATAGCTGAACTTATTGTTCCATTATCAATTAATTGAACTAATTTTGCAAGTTG
The DNA here is from genome assembly GCA_934121885.1 of uncultured Clostridia bacterium. Classification (GTDB taxonomy): domain Bacteria; phylum Bacillota; class Clostridia; order TANB77; family CAG-508; genus CALXVA01. Next base: position 4,814 of record CAKOVH010000005.1, read on the forward strand.
ATTTGCATCAAATGGTATTTGTATTGGCTCTGTTTCTGTTTCATTAAGTATTTTTGAAATGTCTGATAATATCCAATTTGCAACTGCTTTAGCATTTTTACAAATCTTTTCAGCACCTTCAAAAAGATCTGATAAATATTTAGAAGCTGTAAGTAAATTACTGTCTTTTTCAGATAATCCATACTCTTCCATATATCTTTTCTTTCTGCTTTCTGGAAGTTCTGGTAAGTTATTCTTTATATTTTCAATATACTCTTCTGAAAGTTTTATTGCTACTAAATCTGGGTCTGGGAAATAACGGTAATCTTGTGCATCTTCTTTATCTCTCATAGAAAATGTTCTTCCAGATACATCATCCCATCTTAATGTTTCTTGGTCAATTTTTCCACCATCTTCAATTACATCAATTTGTCTTGAAGCTTCGTAATCTATTGCTCTTGTAATTGCTTTAAATGAGTTCATGTTTTTCATTTCTGTTCTTGTTCCATATTTTTCTGCACCTTTTTTTCTTACAGAAACGTTAACATCTGCTCTTAATGAACCTTCTTGCATTTTACAGTCTGATACTTCAATATATTCTAATATTGATTTTAATTTCTTTAAATATCTTTCTGCTTCTCCACTTGAACGTAAATCTGGTTCAGATACTATTTCAATTAAAGGAACTCCGGCTCTGTTTAAATCTACTAAACTTCCTCCACCAAATTCGTTATGGTTTAGTTTTCCGGCATCTTCTTCAATATGAATTCTTGTTAATCTAATTTTTTTAGAATTTCCCTCATCATCCTCTATTTCAATATATCCATGTTCGCAAAGAGGTTTATCAAATTGAGATATTTGATAAGATTTTGGTAAATCTGGGTAAAAATAGTTTTTTCTATCATTTTTACTATCTCTTGAAATTGTACAATTTGTAGCTAATCCTGCTTTAACAGCATATTCAACTACTTTTTCATTTAATACAGGAAGTGTTCCTGGCATTGCCATACATATTGGACATGTATGTGTATTTGGCTCTCCACCAAATTCTGTTGAACATGAGCAGAATATTTTTGTTTTTGTTGAAAGTTCTGCATGAACTTCAAGTCCCATTACTATTTCATAATCATCTCTTGCCATATTATTTTGCACCCCCCTTAAATTCTGGTGTATATTTCTCTCTAAATTTGAAGTCTTGTTCAAATGTATATGCTGTATTTAATAATGTTTCTTCACTAAATCTCTTACCAATTAATTGCATACCAATTGGCATTCCTTCACTATCTACTCCACATGGAATTGATATTCCTGGAAGACCAGCAATATTTACAGATACTGTGCATATATCAGCTAGGTACATTTCTAATGGGTTATTTGACTTAGAACCTATATCAAATGCAACTGTTGGTGATGTTGGTGTTAATAAAACATCATATTTTTCAAATAATTTATTAAACTCGTTCATAACCAATGTTCTTACTTGTTGAGCTTTTTTGTAATAGGCATCATAATATCCAGAAGAAAGTACATAAGTTCCAAGAATAATTCTTCTTTTAACCTCTGAACCAAAACCTTCACTTCTTGAATTTTTAAATAACTCTTTTAAGTTTGTATAATTTTGTGTTCTGTATCCATATCTTATTCCATCAAATCTTCCAAGGTTTGAGCTTGCTTCTGCACAAGCAATAATATAGTAAGTAGCTAAAGCATAATCTGCAATATTTAGTGAGCATTCTTCAACTGTTGCTCCTAGTTTTTTATATCTTTCCATTGCTTCTTGTAGTTTTTCTTTTACTTCGCTATTAATACCTTCTCCAAAATATTCTTTTGGAACACCAATTTTTAGACCTTTAACATCATTTTTAAGTGATTTTGTATAGTCTTTTTCCCCAATATCCACAGATGTTGTGTCTTTTGGATCATGTCCTGCAATAATATTTAATAGCATTGCACAATCTCTAACATCTTTTGTAATTGGTCCAACTTGATCAAGTGATGAAGCAAATGCTACAACACCATATCTTGAAACAAGTCCATATGTAGGTTTTAATCCTACTGTTCCACAAAAGCTTGATGGTTGTCTAATAGAACCACCTGTATCTGTTCCTAAAGCCCATGGCACTAAATCTGCTGCAACAGCTGCTGCAGAACCACCAGAAGAACCACCTGGTACTTTATTTAAGTTCCATGGATTTCTTGTCTTTTTAAAATATGAATATTCTGTTGAACCTCCCATAGCAAATTCATCCATATTTAATTTTCCTAAATCTATTAAATTCTCTTTATTAATTTTTTCCATAACAGTTGCATCATATGGTGCTATAAAGTTTTCTAGCATTTTAGAACTACATGTTGTTCTAACACCTTTTGTACAAATAATATCTTTTATACCAATTGGAATACCTGCAAGCTCAGAATTTATTTCTCCACTTTCTCTTTTTTTATCAATCTCTTTAGCTTGTTTTAAAGCATCTTCAGATAAGTCTGTTACAAAAGCTTGTACATCTTTTTCTTTATCTTTAATTCTATCTGCATATGCCTTTGTAATTTCGTAACTAGTAAGTTCTTTGTTTGCTAATTTTTCTTGCAACTCATGAACAGTAAGTTTTGTAATATCCATATATCTTCCTCCTATCTTGTATTTTATTGAATAACCTTTGGAATTTTAAACATATTTCTTTCTTTTTCTGGTGCATTTGCAAGCAATGCTTCATTATCTTCAAATACAACAACTTCATCTTTTCTAAATACGTTTTTTGCCTCATTTGCTCCAATTGTAATGTCTAACCCTTCAACATTTGCATTATTTACAATATTCGCAAAATTTAAAATATCTTGAAGATGTAATAGATATGTATCTACTTCCTCATCCTTTAAATTTAAGTTTGCAAGTTTTGCAATATGCAATAACTCTTCTCTACTTACTTCTGCCATACAATCAACTCCTATCGCTTTTAAAAATTTACCTCCATATTATATACACTTTTTAGTAAAAAAACAAGCCCTAATACTTAATTCCGTAGAATTTTTATGGACTTGTTTTTATTTTATTATATTTTAGTTTTCATTTTTATCTACCCTTTATTTACTCACCCAACAACTCTTTTAGTTCTTTTTCTACTACTTCAATATCCCTACTATTTTCTATATTTGCTACATGAATATTAGGATATTTTTTCTTAATTTCATCTGACATTTTTAAATATGCTATTTGTTGATTTATACTGCTTTCTGCTTTAAATTTTGCGTATTCTGGAACTGCTTTTCCCTCTCTTTTAATTCTTTCTTCAAATAAACTTTCATCTTGTAAATATAAAGTAATATAGTATATTTCAAAATCCATTTTACTTAAATTTTCTAGTAATTCTTCATATACATCTGTAAAAGAATACTCTTTAAATCCTAATCTGCAATATATTTCTTCTGTAAAAAATGTTCTATCAAATAATAAATTAATACTTAAATTTTCCAATGTTTTTATATATGTCATTAAATTTCTATACATAATTGTTGCTTTTTTCTTTCCCTCTTCACTACTATCTGCTGTACCTGTTAATCTATATAAATTAGTATATTTTACTGAATACCTTAAAAAATCCGTAATTGTTGTTTTTCCTGCTCCTTGTGCCCCTTCTACTATAATTATTTTTGAATTTGCCATTTTTATTCCCCCATTTTTTTATTATTTCGTATTAATTTTAACATAAATGATTTTTGCACGCAATAAAAAAGGTCTATAAAGTTACATTATGAATTTTCACGTACAAGTTCCACTCTCTTCTTTTTTACTCATAAATATTGACTTTTAGGTTATAATATTGTAAAATATTTTGTGTATTTGTTAATAATTTAAATTGCGTTGATAATGATAAGAAATTAAAGTTACTATTAGAGATAAAGGATCATGGCTGAAAGTCCTTTTTAGAAGAACATAATTTTCGCAACACATTGGAGCAATATATTATAAAGTGGAAAAACTAAAAAAAGTTTTTCAAGCTGGGTGGTACCGCGGAAATAAAAGTTTCGTCCCTGCATATATTGCAAGGGCGTTTTTTGTTGTCCTTTCGCAAAATATATATTTTAGGAGGTTTTTAAAATGAGTAAATTTAGAACTCATAATTGCAACGAAATTAGCTTAAATGATGTTGGAAAAGAAGTTAAAATTTGCGGTTTCGTTGAAACAATTAGAGACCTTGGTGGTCTTGTATTCTTAGATATTAGAGATATGTATGGAATTACACAAGTAGTTACATCTGGAAAAGAGGATGCTGTTGATTTTGCATCTAGAATTCCTATCGAATCTAGTGTTTGTGTTGAAGGTACTGTTCGTAAACGTGATCCTGAAACATACAATCCAAACATACAAACAGGTGAAGTTGAGGTTGTTATAAAAAATATCGAAGTATTAGGAAAAAGAACAAAAATGCTTCCTTTTGAAGTAAATTCAAATCAAGAAGTTAGAGAAGATTTACGTCTTCAATATCGTTTCTTGGATTTACGTTCTACAAAATTACAACAAAACTTAATTTTAAGAGCTAAGGTTCTTCAATTCTTAAGAGCTCAAATGATTGAACAAGGATTTTTAGAGGTTCAAACACCAATTTTAACAAGTTCATCACCAGAAGGAGCAAGAGATTATTTAGTACCTAGCCGTGTACATCCTGGTAAATTTTATGCCTTACCACAAGCACCACAGCAATTTAAACAATTACTTATGGTTTCTGGAATTGATAAGTATTTTCAAATTGCACCATGTTTTAGAGATGAGGACGCAAGAGCAGATAGAGCACCTGGCGAGTTTTATCAATTAGATATGGAAATGGCATATAGCACACAAGAAGATGTATTTAGTGTTATTGAACCTGTTGTATATAACACATTCACTAAATTTTCTAATAAAAAAGTTGCTGAATATCCTTTCCCTAGAATACCATATAATGAAGCAATGTTAAAATACGGAAGTGATAAACCAGATTTAAGAAATCCATTATATATTATTGATGTTTCTGAATTCTTTAGTAGATGTACTTTTAAACCATTTATTGATAGAACTGTAAGAGCTATTAAAGTTAAAGGTCATTTATCTAAAGGATTCCATGAAAAAATGCTTGAATATGCTATGTCAATTGGTATGGGAGGTCTTGGTTATCTAGAAGTTCAAGAAGATTTATCTTTCAAAGGTCCTATAGATAAATTTATTCCTGACAATATGAAAAGCGAACTTTTAACACTTGCAGAACTTGAAAAAGATGACACAATATTCTTTATTGCAGATAGCAAACCAAAAGCAACTGAACTTGCAGGTCTAATTAGAACAGAACTTGGAAAACGTTTAAATCTTATTGATGATAGTTTATTTAAATTCTGTTGGATTATAGATTTCCCAATGTACGAATTAGATGAACATGGAAAAATAGCTTTTTGCCATAACCCATTTTCTATGCCTCAAGGAGGTTTAAAAGCTTTAAATACAATGAAACCATTAGACATATTAGCTTATCAATATGATATAGTTTGCAATGGTATAGAACTTTCATCTGGCGCTGTTAGAAATCATGATCCTGAAATTATGATAAAAGCATTTGAAATTGCTGGATATGAAAAAGACGAAATTGAAAAAAGATTTTCTGCATTATTTAATGCATTTCAATTTGGTGCTCCACCTCATGCTGGAATTGCACCTGGTGTAGATAGAATGCTTATGTTATTGACTGGTGCTGAGACAATTCGTGAAGTAATAGCATTTCCAATGAACAGTAAAGCTCAAGACCTAATGATGGGAGCTCCTGGAGAAGTTACAAAAGAACAACTTGAAGATGTTCATATTAAATTAGATATTAAAAAATAAAGATATAAAAAAGTAAACCACCTTAGCTTGTTAGCTAGGGTGGTTTTTTTCTTCTTAAAAAGAAGTTTGATTGGAGTAAGTGAAGATAAGTTAGTCTACTATATCTCCCCATACCTCGTAAACAAAGGCATCGTGGAATTCACGAACATCAATTTTCTCTTTGCAATTGAAATTGAACTTCTTATTTCCTATCTGAATGTTTCCATAGCATTTCGGCTGGTTTGTGAAGATTTGGACATATGTTTTTGTGTTGTGGTGTCCCTTTGCATCCACTTCTTTAAGAAGCTTTTCAAAGCAAACTGCAAAATTGCATGCCTCATCTTCAGTTTTAAAGATAAGGATAAATTCTTTCTCATTTGCATTGTTTGCGTCAAAGGTTATATAAACCTTTTTCGCATGGCTGAATATTTCTCTCCGGGCTGCTACCTTTTGTTTTGTTATCATGGTAATTTTCCTCCAAAAAAATAAGTATCTCCACGATATTGTGGGATACTTATTATATTAACATAATTTGATTTTTTTGTCAAATTTTAAGCTTTCTTTGTTGTATATATAAATATTTATTACTTTATTTCATTTCCATAATAGCTATCAAGTAATATTTGTTTTAACTCAGAAACAAGTGGTAATCTTGGATTTGCTGTTGTACATTGATCCTCAAATGCTCTATCTGCAAGCATATCTACTTTACTTAAAAATTCTTTTTCATCAATTCCTGCATCTTTAAAGCATTTTTCAATTCCTAAATCTGCATTTAATTTTTGAATTTCGCTTATTAAAGAGTTAACTCCTTCCTCATTTGTATATGCTGGGAAGTTCATTCTTCTAGATAAATCTGCATATTTTTGATCAGCTATAAAATATTCATATTTAGGGAATGATACAAACTTTGTTGGTCTCTTGCTATTATATTTAATTACATATGGTAATAATATAGCATTTAATCTACCATGAGCCATATGGAATTCTGCTCCCATTTTGTGTGCTAAAGAGTGGTTTATTCCTAGAAATGCATTTGTAAATGCCATACCTGCAATTGTACTAGCATTATGCATATGCTCTCTTGCAACTTTATTGTTTCCATTATTGTATGCTTCTCTTATATTCTTAAATACTAATTCTGCAGCTTTTTCAGCTAAACCATCTGTAAAATCAGATGCCATGTTTGAAACATAAGCTTCAATTGCATGTGTTAATACATCCATACCTGTATCTGCAGTTATTCTTTTTGGTAAACTTAATACTAAATCTGGATCAACAATTGCAACATCTGGTGTTAATTCATAATCTGCAAGTGGATATTTTTTATTTATTTTCTTATCTGTTATTACTGCAAATGATGTAACTTCAGAACCAGTTCCAGATGTAGTTGGAATAGCAACCATTTTTGCTTTTGTTCCTAATTTAGGGAACTTATATGTACGTTTTCTTATATCCATAAACTTTAATTTTAAACCTTCAACATCAGCTTCTGGATGCTCATAAAATAACCACATACCTTTTGCAGCATCTATTGGACTTCCTCCACCTACTGCTATAATAACATCTGGTTTAAATTCATTCATCATTTTTACACCTTTATTTATTGTTTCAAATGATGGATCAGATTCAACCTCTGAGAATATCTCAGAATGAACATACTCATTTCTTTTTCTTAAATGATATAGAACTTTATCTATATATCCTAAACTTACCATTGATGGATCTGTTACAATAAATGCTCTTGTAATATCAGGCATTTTTTCTAGGTAACCAATTGATCCTGCTTCAAAATATATTTTTTCTGGAACTTTAAACCATTGCATATTAACTCTCCTTTTCGCAACTCTTTTTACATTAATTAAATTAACACTAGATACATTTGATGTTGTTGAGTTTCCTCCAAATGTACCACATCCAAGTGTAAGTGATGGCATATTTGTGTTATATATATCACCAATTGCACCATGAGTTGATGGAGAATTTACAATAATTCTTCCTACTTTAACTTTTTCTGCAAATTTGTTAATTGTATCTTTATCCTCTGAATGTATAACAGCTGAATGTCCAAGTCCTCCAAATTCAATTAACTTTTCTGCAAGTTCAATACCTTCATCACTACTATTTACTACATAATATGCTAAAACTGGACTTAATTTTTCCTTTGAAAATGGATACTCTACACCAACACCATTTTCTTTTAATACTAATACTTTTGTATCTTCAGGAACTTCTATTCCAGCCCCTTTTGCAATTACATATGGGCTTTTTCCAACTATGTCTGCATTTAATGCACAACCCTTTTCTTCTATAAACATACTACCGCGTAATTTTTTTGTTTCTTCATCTGATAGAAAATAGCATCCTGCTTCTACCATTAGCTTTTCGAATTCATCTTTTATTTCTTTATCAACAATAACAGATTGTTCTGAAGCACAAATCATTCCATTATCAAATGATTTAGATAATACTAAATCATTTACGGATGTTTTTAATTTTGCTGTTTTATCTATATAACAAGGAACATTTCCAGGTCCTACACCAAGTGCTGGTTTTCCACATGAATATGCAGATTTAACCATTCCTGTTCCTCCTGTTGCTAAAATTAAGTTTACATCAGGATGATTCATTAATGCTCTTGTAGCATCTATTGAAGGTTTTTCTATCCATAATATACAATTTTCTGGTGCTCCTGCTGCAACAGCTGCATCTCTTAAATATTTTGCTGCTTGTACACTTGATTTTTGTGCATTTGGATGGAATCCAAATACTATCACATTTCTTGTTTTTGCAGCTATAATTGATTTAAACATTGTTGTTGAAGTTGGGTTTGTAACAGGTGTAACACCTGCAATAATACCAACTGGCTCAGCAATTTCTTCATATCCTTCTTCTTCATTTTCTGAAATTATTCCAACTGTTTTATCATATTTTATACTATGATAAATATATTCTGTTGCAAACATATTCTTAGTTATTTTATCTTCATAAATTCCTCTTCCTGTTTCTTCAACAGCCATTTTTGCAAGTTCCATATGATGTTCAAGACCTGCCATAGACATAGCCTTTACGATTTTATCTACTTGTTCTTGATTAAGTTTTAAGTATTCTTCTGATGCTTTTTTTGCCTTTTTCATCAAAGAATCCATCATCTTTTGAATATCATCATTTTGTTCTTCTTTTTCCATTTAAACTCCTCCTTTGCATTCTTAACTATTATATAATACTTAAAATAATTGTCAAGAAAAATATAACGCGTATTTCTTCTTTATTCTATCATAATTTTTATATTTTTCTTGTTTTCCCCTTCAAATATCTTTCAAAATGTTATATAATACATACATTGTAAATCGAAAGGATTGATATTATGGCATACAATTTTAAAGAAGTTGAAAAAAAATGGCAAAATAAATGGTACAGTGAAGGTACATTTTTTGCTAAAAATGATACCACAAAGAAAAAATGGTATGGTCTTATTGAATTTCCTTATCCATCAGGACAGGGTCTTCATGTAGGTCATCCAAGAAGTTATACAGCACTTGATATTATTGCAAGAAAGAAAAGAATGGAAGGATATAATGTACTATTTCCTATAGGTTTTGACGCATTTGGTCTTCCTGCTGAAAACTTTGCAATAAAAAATCATATTCATCCAAAAATAACTACTGAGAAAAACATTGCTCATTTTAAAGAGCAATTAAAATCTTTAGGATTTTCTTTTGATTGGTCAAGAGAAATAAATACAACAGATCCTAATTATTATAAATGGACTCAATGGATATTTATTCAATTATATAAACATGGATTAGCATATAAAACAACAATGCCAATAAACTTTTGCACAGGTTGTAAAGTTGGACTTGCAAACGAAGAAGTTGTTAATGGTGTATGTGAAAGATGTGGAAGCCCTGTTGTTCAAAAAGAAAAAAGCCAATGGATGTTAAAAATAACTGAATATGCTCAGCGTTTAATAGACGATTTAGACGATTTAGATTATCTAGATAAAATAAAAGCACAACAAAAAAATTGGATTGGAAGAAGTGAAGGAGCAGAAGTTAATTTTAGTTTAGCTGGAACTACAGATAAACTTACAGTTTATACAACAAGACCTGATACATTATTTGGTGCAACATATATGGTTATAGCTCCAGAGCATCCATTTATAAAAAAATATGCAGATAGAATAACAAATATAGAAGAAGTTGAAAACTACAAAAATCAGGCTGCTTTAAAATCAGATTTTGAGCGTTCTGAACTTAATAAAGATAAAACAGGAGTTGAAATAAAAGGTTTAAGAGCAATTAACCCTGTAACAAATAAAGAGATACCAATTTGGGTTTCTGATTATGTTTTAATTACATATGGTACAGGTGCTATTATGGCAGTTCCTGCACATGATGATCGTGATTATGCTTTTGCAAGTAAGTTTGATATTCCAATGCTACAAGTTGTTAAATCTAACAACAAAGAAAATATATGTGACCTTTCAAAAGAAGCATTTACAGATGTTGAGGATGGAGTTTTAGTAAACTCAGATTTCTTAAATGGATTATCTGTATCTGATGCTAAAAAGAAAATAATTTCTTTCCTAGAAGAAAAAGGTATTGGTACTAAAAAAGTAAATTACAAGCTTCGTGATTGGGTATTTTCAAGACAACGTTATTGGGGTGAACCAATCCCTATGATACACTGTGAAAAATGTGGTTGGGTTCCTGTTCCAGAAAATGAGTTACCTCTTGTTTTACCAGATATTGAAGATTATGAACCTGGTGAAAACGGAGAATCACCTCTTGCAAAACTTGATTCATGGATTAATACAAAATGTCCATGTTGTGGTGGAGATGCAAAAAGAGAAACAGATACAATGCCTCAATGGGCAGGATCTTCATGGTACTATTTAAGATATATGGATGCACATAACGAAAATGCTCTTGCATCAAAAGAAGCTTTAAATTACTGGTCACCTGTTGATTGGTATAATGGAGGTATGGAACATACAACTCTTCACCTTCTATATTCAAGATTTTGGCATAAATTTTTATATGATATCGGAGTTGTTCCTACAAAAGAACCATATCAAAAACGTACATCACATGGTATGATTTTAGGAAGTAATGGTGAAAAAATGTCTAAATCTAAAGGAAATGTTATTAATCCTGATGATATTGTTGCAGAATTCGGAGCAGATACCTTCCGTGTTTATGAAATGTTTATGGGACCTTTTGATCAAACAGCATCTTGGTCTATGGAAAGTATTCGTGGATGTGGCAAGTTCTTAGATAGAGTATGGAATTTACAAGATATGCTTGTAGAAGGTGATACATATACACCAAAATTTGAAAAAATGATGAATAAAGCTATAAAGAAAGTATCTTCTGATATTGAAGAAATGAAATTTAATACAGCAGTTAGTACATTTATGACAATGGTAAATGAATTCTACAAAGAAAAACAAATAAACAAAGCTGAATTTAAAACTTTACTACAATTATTAAATCCATTTGCACCTCACATGACAGAAGAACTATTCAGTAAATTCTCAAATGAAACAATTGCAAATACTCCATGGCCAACATTTGATGAATCGAAAACAATTGATGATGAAATTGAAGTTCCAATTCAAATAAACGGAAAAGTAAAATCTACAATTTCAGTTGTTCTTGATTCTTCTGAAGAAACTGTAAAAGAATTAGTTCATAAAAATGAAACAATTCAAAATCAACTTGACGGAAAAACAATTGTAAAAGAAATATACGTAAAAAATAAAATTTATAACATTGTTGTAAAATAGTTTGTCATATTATTGTAACAAAAAAGTAATATTCTTGTAATATTACTTTTTGTTTTTTGTTGTATAATATTGTCATATGAAATACTAAGGAGAAATATATATCATGAGTATTGAATCAGATTTAAAAAAAGATGGCATTAAAGTAATTGGTACATTAGATACCATTAAAGTAAATACCCTAGCTCATAATGTAGCAGAAAAAATTTGTAAAACATTTCCTGAGCAACACTTTATTTTTCAAAGTTTATTTATTGCACTTTCTAGAATACCTATGTATATTGCAGATATTCCAGAAGGTTATGCAGAGGCTAATTACTTTTATAAAAACTCATCAATATACTTTAAAGCAGGTGCATCTGTTGATGAGTTAGAAAAATATGCTATTCATGAATTTATTCATTATTTACAAGAAATTAAAGATAAAAAAGGAAATCTTGTTAAACTTGGATTATGCGAGTATGGAGATTTTAAAATATATGGTATGGCACTTAATGAAGGTGCTGTTCAATTAATGGCTTCAAAAGCACTAGGACAAAAACAAGAAATAGTAAAATATTACGATATATCTCTTCCTACAATTAGTCCAAATTACTATCCTGTACTATGCAGTTTAGTAGCACAAATGGCTTACATTACAGGTGAGGAAGTTTTATTTGATAGTACTTTTTATGGAACAGATGCTTTTAAAGAGCGTTTTTGTGAGTTATGTAGCTATAATTCTCTTGTAAAAATTCAAAATATGTTAGACAAAATAATGGAACAGGAAGAAAAAATTATTAAACTAAATCAAATATTAGTTAGTGATAAATGTGAAGGAATGAAAGCTCAAAAAGTTGCATCAAAAATTTCAAAATGTAAATCTAAAATAAAGTCATTATATTTTGAAGCACAAGATTTAATTTATTCTTCATATTTTGATACACAATTTACAAAAATAACTACTACAGCCGATATAGATAGTTATCGTTTCAGATTATATAATTACAAAAATTATATTGGAATTGATGAAAAATATTTAACATTTAATGATTATTATATTAATAAAATGATGGATTTAGATAATAAATATGAAAACATTATAAACAACACAAGTTTAGCATTAGTTAGTCAATCAAAAACCGCAATTTTCTTTAGAAAACTAAAAGCTATATTAACTGCAAAAGTTGAACTTGAAAAATAATTATAATAAAAAAGAAATTCTACTAAAATAATAGAATTTCTTTTTTTATTTATTTTAAATCCTCTATAATACTTTTTGCTGCTTCTCTTCCCGCTCTTGCAGCCCATGCTACTGTTGCCTTTTGACCTGTTAAGTCTCCACCACTATAAACTTTATCATCTGATGTTTTGTATCTTTCATCTATTTGTATGTATCCTTTATTGTTAAGTTTTAAGCCTAGATTATTTACTATTTTTTCTTCTACTTTTGAACCTAAAGCCATTATAACAAAATCCATATCTAAAATATAATTACTATTTTCTATATTTACAGGTACTTCTCTTGTTTCTCCTTCTTTTTTTATAAGCTCTGTTTTTATGCATTCTATTCTTTGAACTTTTTTATCCCCCAATATTTTTACAATATTATTTTGAAATAAAAACTCAATATTTTCACTTTTAGCAGCTTCTATCTCTTTTTGTTCTGCTGGCATTTGTTTTTCTGCTCTTCTATATATTATACAAACTCTTTTAGCTCCTAGTCTTTTTATTGTTCTCGCACAATCTATTGCAACATTACCGCCTCCAATAATTGCCACATTTTTTCCTTCATAATTTGGATGAATACTTTTTTCTAGCAGTAAGTTTCCTCCATAAACTCCGTCTAATTCTTCTCCTTCAATATTCATTTTTACAGGTACATTTGCACCCATTCCTATAAATACTGCATCATAATCTTTTTTTAATGTTTCAAGAACGCCATCTTTTCCAAGTTCATAGTTTGTTTTTACATTAATTCCTAATTCTAAAATAGAATTAATTGTTTCATCTAAAATTTTCCTATCTAAACGAAACTCTGGTATACCGTGTCTCAATATACCTCCTAATTCAGAATATTTTTCATATATTGTAACTTCTGCTCCTTCTCTTGCAAGAAATGCACTACAAGTAAGACCTGCAGGGCCACTTCCTACTACTGCTATTTTCTTTCCAGTTAATAAACTACCTTTTTTATAATTTTTATAGTATTCATTTTTTAATGCCTCATCAAAAATATATGCTTCTATTTCACCTATTGAAACAGGATTTCCTTTTATTCCTCTCACACAGTTTCCTTGGCATTGCTTTTCATGAGGACATATTCTACCACATATACTTCCTAATACTGTTGTGTTACTTAATACTTCATATGCTTTTTTTATATTCCCCTCTTTACAAAATTGTATAAATGTTGGAATATCATTTTTTAAAGGACATCCATTATTTGAGCATGGCTTAACCTTACAATTTAAACAATGCTTTGTTTTTTCTTCTATGTAATCATAATCTTTCATAACCTTATTCCTTTTCCTTTATACATTTATTTCTTTATATTTCTCTACAACCTGTTTTAAGTCATTCCAAAATTCTATTTTCTTTGTTTCATCTCGTAAAAGTGCAGCAGGATGCCATGTTGGCATATATATTATTCCTTTTCTTTCTAACCAGCTTCCTCTTGCTGAAGTTATAGAATACTCTTTTCCAAGAATATTTTTTAAAGCTGTACTTCCTAATAATACAATAATTTTAGGTTTTACTAAAATTACCTGATTTCTTAGATAATTTAAACATGCAGATGCTTCATCATCTTCTGGAACTCTGTTTGAAGGTGGTCTGCACTTTACAATATTTGCAATATATACATTTCCTCTTTCAATTCCTAGTCCTTCAAAAGCTTTGTCCATAAGTTTTCCTGCTTTTCCTACAAAAGGTATACCTTGCTTATCTTCATCTGCTCCTGGTCCTTCTCCTATGAACATTATATCTGCATTTTTATTTCCAATACCAAATACAATCTTCGTTCTATTTTGGCATAATCTACACTTTTGACAATTTAAAATGCTACTTTCTAATTCTTCCCAATTATCGTACATTCTTATTCCTCTAATCTATTTTATAAAACTTTCTATTAATTCTATTTTTTTATCTTTACTTGTATCTATTTTTGCTACTCCACCTACTGGTATTACTGTTTTCTTTTCTGTATGTCCAAAATTATTTGATTTAATTATTGGAAAATTATATTTACCATCAAGTACATCCATAAGTATTTTTTCAAGTGCTACTTCTCCATCATAATTTCCAACCCATATTCCCTTAATTTTTTCAAATACATCATTTTGTTTCAAATGATATAAATGGTTTTGAACAAGCTCTGGAGGTGTTTCTAAAAAAAGTTCTTCTATAAATAATATTTTATTATCAAAATTAATACTATATTTACCAGCTGTCATTTGACTTACTAAACTTAAATTTCCACCTACTAAAATTCCCTCAGCTGTACCTTCTTGTATTGTTATATACTCGTCATCTTCTTTTCCAAGTTCTAAACTACAATCTGCAAATCTTTTTATAACCTCTGTATAACCATACTCTGTTTCCCATGATGTTAACGCCTTAAATGTTGGTCCATTAAATGTTATTACACCTGTTTTTTCATATATAATATTTTCAAGTGAAGTTGCATCACTAAATCCACATAATGGTTTTGGATTATTTTTTATTATATCATAATCTAAATACTCAAAAACAGAGTTAGAATTAAAGCCCCCACTCACACAAAAAATTAGCTTTATTTCTTTATCTGCAAACATTTCATTAATATCTTCTGCTTTTTCTTTAGGTGTTGCTCCATATCCTAAAGTGTTCCTAAAAGCGTTTTTACTAAATTTTATATTATATCCTGATCCTTCCATAAGAAGAATTGATTTATTTATTTTTTCTAAATCGTCTTTCATTATTGGAGAAGATGGAGCAATTACTCCTATTATATCACCTTTATTTAATTTATTAAACATATTTGTTGTTCTCCTTTTTAGTTATTATACTAGTGTAATTATTGCACTATTTCTACCAGATTCTTCTCTATCTACACGATAACTATGAAATATATCTTTTTTGCAAACTGTACAAAGTCCACTATCATAAATATTACTACTATCTATTCCAACCTCTTCTAAAATCTTTTTGTTTATTAATGTTGTATCTATATGATATTTTTGTTTGCCATCTATTATTTCTGTTTTTTCTATAATTTCATCAACATTACCTAAATAACTAAACTCATCCATAAATAGCTTTTGTACATCATCTTCTACTTCAAAATGGCATTTTCTAATATGAGGACAAATACAACAAATTATATTTTTAGGGTCGCATCCATACTCTTCTTGCATTTTTAGAACTGCCTTTTGTCCTATTTTATTTAAAGTTCCTTTCCATCCAGAATGCACACTTCCAATTACTTTTTTTACAGGGTCGTAAAATAGTAAAGATGTACAATCTGCCGATGTTGTAGACAGTACTATTCCCTTTTTATTTGTAATAATTCCATCTACTTCATTTAACCAAACCTTCTCATCAACTCTTTCTATTCTATCTGTATGTGTTTGATGTGGTTTTACTATGTTTTGTTCATCAATTTTTAGTTCTGTGCAAATTTTTTTATAACTTTCTTTTATTAAATTGTCATCTTTATCTGTTCTAAAATCAAGTCCAATCCTAGTTGTATAGCAATGCTGTATTTCAGGATATTCTAGCAACTTTCTAAATTGTATATATTCAATATCGCCTTTTTTCTTATGCACAATTATTTCATTTGATAAATCTTTCATTTATCCTCCTTACTAATTTCTTCTAAAATGGCTTCTTTATTTATATTTCCTATGTAATAGTATGAGTTTTTACATATTCCACTATTAAAATTGCATATTGTTTTGTAACTGCAATAATCACAAGGTGTTTTTCCACCCTTAACTTTATAATATGGCTTTATATCTATATTTCCAGATAATATTTCTTTGCTTATTTGTTTTATAATCTTTTTAGTATATTTTTGAAGGCTTTCAAATTGTTTTCTTGTAACAGCATTTGATTTACTACTTAAATTTCCTTCTTTATCTACATATGCAGGTATTATATCAGAGCTTCCACTTTCAAGATTTGTATCCATCATTTTTGCTACTTCAACATCAGCTAATATTAAACCTTTCATTTTAAATTGTTTTTTTATTTCAGCTTCAATTTGTTCATCTGAAATTCTACTATTTGCTTTTACAGATTGATCTATTAAATTAAAGTATAATACACCTGCTGGCAAAAAATCATTAATGTCACATACAGCATCTAAATAAGTTAGTAATTGAAGTTGTAATCCTGCTACTACTTCATTTAAATTAATATCTTTTATTGATGATTTATAATCTATAATTCTAATATAGTTTCCATCTGATGTTTTAGCAATATCTATTCTGTCTATTTTTCCTGTTATTTCTATTTTCTTATTATTGTCAAGTTCAAATACAATTGGTTCATATTCTTTTCCATTTTTAAATTCTAATTCATGTGCTAATATCTCAAATTTACTATATTTCAAACTATCAACAATATACCTCATAGATTTTAATATTACTTTTTTTAATCTTACTGCAAGCACACGATATTTAGGAATACTTGTAAATATATAGTTTTGTTTTAACTGTAATTTTTGCTCTACTATTTCATCTACAATTTGTTTTATTTCTTCATCAGTTATTTGTTTTACATTAATACCTTTTTGTTCAATTATATCAAAAAATTCATCAATTACATCATGCATAAATGTTCCTGTATCTACAGCTTCAATTTTTAATTCATTTTTTTCCGATAATTGTAATCCATATTTTAAATAATATGAAAATGGGCATGATTTATATTGCTCTAACTTAGATATACTTGTTTTTAAAGTATCTCCATAAAGCCTATCGATTGATTTTTCGCTCATCTTTTCTGGCTCGTTTGTATAACTTAGAGCTGTCATACTATTTTCTAATTTATTTTTCCATTCTTCAGAGTTTTTATAATAATTATATAATTCTAATAAATTTTTACCACATTTGCCTTCATCTCTAAACTCTGATATTTCATCTAACAAATCTTCATATGATGTAGCTTTTGTAACAATTTCCTTTTTACTTTCAATTACATCACTAGTTTCTTCTAGATTTGAAAAAATCTTTTTTATTCTATTAATAATCATTGATGCTCTTAAGGATTTTCCTTCTATATTTGCTGATGAATATGATAGAAATATCTTTTCTTCTGCTGTTGAAAAAGCTTTATAAATATTAAAATTATCATCATAAAGCTTTTCTATTGTTCCTTTTGCAAGTTCAGCTCCAATATTTTTTAATTTTTCTCTGTCTACATCATTAAAAAATCCTTCTGTTTTATGAATACTTGGGAATACTCCATCATTTACTCCTATAATAAATACAGCTTTAACCTTATGACTCCTTGATCTATCCACATCTCCCACAATTACTTGATCTTGTGATGCAGGTATTTTTCCAAGTGAGCTATTTCCAAGACCAACTTTTAATATACTTGCATAATTATCAAAAGATACATTTTTATCGCCTAAAATTAATACAAGTTCATCTAAAACATCTGATATAACTTTCCAACTTGTTTCATACTCTTTTGCCTTATCTATTTCTCCTAAATCTATTAATTCTTGCATTTTTATTTCAAGCTTTTTATCTATTTTATTTTCTATTAAAAATTCAAATATTTTTTCTGTAATATTTTTTACATTACTTTGTCCTATTAACTTTTTCTTTAATTCTAATAACGGATTTATAACAATTTCTCTTATATGTAATAGCTTTTCCTTTAATTCATCTGTCTCATCATAAAATATCCATTCACTTTTATACCATTTGCTTCTATTTATTCCCCATTTTATGCAATAATTTTCAAGTAAATTAATATCGCTATCATCTATATTAATAAATCCAGTTTTTATATATTCAAAAACTGCTTCATAGCTCCAATTTTTTGCAAAAATATTTAGTACTCCTAATATATACCTTACCAATAAGTTTTGAGACAAATCCTTTTTTTCATCTATAAACACAGGTATATTATATTTTGCAAATATTGCCTTACACAAATTAGAATATTCCTCTAAATTTTTAGTTATAACTGCAATTTCATTATATCTATAATTATTGTCTCTTACAAGTTTAACAATCTCAGTTGCTAATTTTTCAATTTCAGAATACCCATTTTTTGCTAAAAATAATTGTATATTTTGTACATTTCCCTTATATTTTTGATATGGAACTTTATATATATTTTCTTCTAAATGCTGTAATTCCTCATTTTTAAACCTGTACTTTGTTTCTAACTTAACAGGCTCTTCTATTTTTATATTTTCCTGTTTTGCAAGGTTAAAAATTTTATCTAGTGTTTGTTTATTAGTATAAAATATATCTGTATCTGGACTTATGCTTTGTTCTATTTCATCTGTACAAACTGTTAAATAAATATCATTATTATTTTTTAATAAACTTCTTAATATTTCAAATTCTTGTTTAGTAAAACCTACAAATTCATCTATGTAAATTTCGCAATTTTTAAATTCAGTAGATTTTTCTAATAAATTGGCAAGTATAGTTAAGGTATCATTTTCATCAATAAATTGCTCATTAATTTGATTTTGATATTTTTCGTAAATTTGTAACATATCCTGCATTTTAGATGTTAGATATTTATCATCTGATGAATTTATAGCTTCCTTTAAATTTTCTACTGTAATGCCATGCTTCTTAAATTCTGTAATTTGCGTTCCAATCATTTCAACATTTTCATTTGATTTTCCAACAAATTTTAAATTTTTCTTTTCGTTTAATAAAATATCATAAATTAGCATTGATTTTCCAAATGAAGATATAGAGTTTATATTTGCTCTTTTTAGTTCATTCATAACTCTATATGCCATACGATTAAATGTAACAACCTCTGCATCTATAACTGCTAATCTATCAATACTATCCATAAGCTTCTTTTCTGCTGTAAAAGAAAACTGCTCTGGTGTAATTATATAAATTTTTTTATCTGCTCCGTTTGTTTAATTTTTCTGCTATTTTATTAAATACATATGTACTTTTACCTGTTCCAGACTTACCATATATAATTTGTAACCCCATTATACTCTCCTCTTGTACTTTTAAGCTAAATCTCTTTTCCAATAAAATAAATATTGTTGTGCAATTCCTTCTAAGTTTCCATATTTACTTTTTGCCAAATTTTCAATTTCCTTTTTATTTACTTTTGTTTCATCTGTATTTTTTATGTATAAATCATTCATTACTCGTCTTACCCATACATCTATTGGAAATACATCAAAGCGTTTTAGTGTAGAAAATAGTAAAATACAATCCGCAACTTTTGGTCCAACACCTGGTAATGTTAAAAGTTCTTCTCTTACCTTTAATGTATCTTCCTCTGCATGTAACTTTTCTAAATTAATATCTTTATTTAATATTTTTTTAGTTGTTTCATATACACGAACATCTCTAAAACCTAAACCTAAGCTACGTAAATCTTTTACTTCTGCCTTTGATAATTGCTCTGGTGTAGGAAAGGTATAAAACTCATTACCTTTCCAAATTATTTTATCTCCATAATTTTTTGAAAGTCTATTTATTATCCCCTTTATTCTTGGAATATTGTTGTTAGCAGATATTATAAATGAAATAATAGTTTCCCATAAATCTTGATTTAATAATCTAATTCCTTCTCCGTATGAAATACTTTCTTTTATATACTGATCTACCTTTGAAAGGTCTTTTTTTATTTTTTCATAATCTCTTGATAAATCAAAATATTCTTGGCATACATCTTGTATATCTCCATCACCACAAATACCTGTAAACACAATATCATTATTTATTTTTTTTACATTTAAAACATTATTTTTAAAAATTCCTGTGTAACTTCCATCTTCGTTTTCATCCCATCTAAAACATTGCCCACAATCAAAAATATGCTTTGGATTAAATGATTTTGCATCTTTTAAAATGTATGTTTGTTCCTTCATAATGCCTCCTAATATTTTAATTTAAAAATATACTTTTCATACTAAAAATTATACAATTAAATTAAGATAGTGTCAATAGTTTTAAAACTTTTGTTCGTATATTATTTAAATCCTTTTCCCCATGCCTCACGTGCATTTGATATTACTATAAATGCTGATGGATCAATTTTTTTAGCAATTTCCTTTATTCTTGCCACTTCATTTCTTGAAGCCACACACCAAAGTATCATTTTTTCCTCATTTTCATACATTCCCTTTGCGTAAATTCCTGTACTTCCTCTATCTAGTTTTTCTCCTACTTCTTTTGCAATCTCCTCATATTTATTTGATACTATAAACATATTTTTAGTAAAATAAATACCTTCAAATACAATATCTATCATTTTTCCCATAATATATATTGCAATTGCAGAATATAATCCTATTTCAACCTTTTTAAAGAAAATTACATTTAAAAGCACTATAATAATATCAACTATAACAATTAAACTTCCAGTTCTAAAATGTGGTCTGTACGAACGAATAATATATGATAACATATCAGTTCCACCTGTTGATGCATGTGCTTTTAATATTATAGCTGTTCCTATTCCTATACATATTCCACCATAAATACATGCTAAAACTCTGTCTGATGTTAACGGTTCTATGTTATCAAATAAGTCAATAAAAAAAGCTAGAACAGCTGTACCTATTATTCCTTTAATTGTTGTTTCTTTTCCTACTCTAATAAAAGCCATTACAAATAATGGTATATTTAAAATAAGCATAGTAGTTCCAAGAGGAAAACCAAATAAATAATATATGATAGTGGCTAAACCAGAAAATCCTCCTGAAGAAAGCTGGTTTGGAAGTAAAAATAATGATGTTCCTATAGCCATTATCATGCATCCTATTATAATAAGCAAAAAATCCTTTACCCATTTTTTTACGGATATATTTGCTTTTTGTTTTTCTAATTTCATAAAAATCACCTATTATTAGGATTATTTCCTAAAATAGGTGATTATATACTTTTATTCATATGTCTTTAAAATTTCAAGTTTAAATTTTCCTGGTTTTATTTCATCATTTACTTCCACACTAACATCAACTTCATAAATTTCTTTTAGTTTTAGTACATTTTCTTTTTTATGTCCAATTATATTATTAATGTTTTCTGAGTTTGCAATTATTTTTACTTTCATTACTTTTGTATTTATCTTTTTTATTTCATTTACTATTGAATCATACCACATGCTAGACTCTACTAATTGTCTAAATGCTGGATGAAATGGACCTGCTACTACTTGACTTGATTTTTCTGTTGGATCTGATATTTCCTCAGTATTTTGCAATCCTATACGAATAACATTAATTTTATTTTTATTAAATAAAGTTACTATATCTTTACATCTTTCAACAGCTTGTGTTACAGTAAGTGGAGTATATTCTCCATCTTCATATTCTTTAGCTAAAGGCGTGTCTTTTATAACAAGAACAGGATAAACTCTTACTATTTTTGGTTTTAATTTTATAAGTTCTTTTGCAGTATTAATTTCATCTTGTTTTGTACTCTCAGGAAGTCCAACCATCATTTGGTGTCCTAATATAAAACCATGCCATCTTATTAATTTAGATGCTTTTTTTACATCTTCTACAGTATGCCCTCTTTCGCTTCTCTTTAATATGTAATTATTCATAGATTGAACACCAAGTTCAATAGTTTTTACATGGTATTTTTTTAGCATTTTTAAAATATCTTTGTCTATCGCATCTGGTCTTGTAGATATACGTATACTGTTTACTTTTTTATCCTCAATATATTTTTGTACTGCTTTTAATAATTCTTCTTGTTTTTCTTTTTCAATTGCAGTAAAGCTTCCTCCAAAAAAAGCAACTTCTACATATTTATTATCATCTTTAAAATTCTTTAAATAATATTCTATTGTTTCTTCTACATCTTTTGCAGTTACCATTTTTGTTTGTCCACTTATCTTTTTTTGATTGCAAAAAATACAGTTGTGTGGGCATCCTAAATGAGGTACAAATATTGGAATAATATATTCTTTTTTCATAAAACACCTCCACTTTAGTTAATATTTTCTAATGCTACTTTTGCTGCATCCATTTCTGCAGATTTTTTTGATTTTCCCTCTCCTATTGCAAGTTCCTTACCATTACATTCAACCTTTACTACAAAGGTTTTATCGTGGTCTGGTCCACTTGTTTTTATTACTGTATATTTTATTGAAACCTCTCCATATCTTTGAAGTTTTTCTTGTAATACAGTTTTGTGGTCTTTCATACCAACATTATTAGTACTAATTTCAATAGCTTCTTTTAAGTTTTCTATAATAAATTTTTCTGCCTCAGCAAGTCCTCCGTCAAAATATATTGCTGCTATTACCGCTTCTACGCTATCTGCTAAAATTGCTGGCTTTTGGTTTCCATGGCAAGCATACTCGCTTTTTCCTGTGTATAAGAAATCACTAAAATTATGCTTATTTGCAACTTTATATAAGCTTTGTTCACATACTACTTCGGCTCTAACTTTAGTCATTTCTCCTTCTTTTAGTTTTGGATACTTACTATAAATATATTTACTTGATATAAACTCTAATATACTATCCCCCAGAAACTCTAATTTTTCATTACTTTCAACTTTATTTTCATATGCATATGAAGTATGTGTAAGTGCATTAATTAGTAAGTTCTTGTCTTTAAATGTATATCCTATACTTTTTTCTAATTCTTCTAACATTTTTTCACCTCTTTTTTTACAAATTTTGTTATATTATACATCATTATATAATAAAATGCAAATATTAAAATCAGGTCAGATCTCCTTTTTTAGAAATCTTTGACCTGACCTTAGCTTACTTCATTTTTTTAATTGTATCTTTAAAATCCTTTGAATTTATAATTGATGTTCCTGCAACTATTATGTCACATCCAGCATTTTTTAATTCATCTACATTTTCTAAATTAATTCCACCATCTGCTTCAATTTCAGTATCTAAATTGTTTTCTTGTATGTATTTCTTTAATTTCTTTATCTTTTCTATTGTTTCTTTTATTAATTTTTGTCCACCTTGTCCTGGTTCTACTGTCATAACAAGTACAGTATGTATATATGGTAATATATCATATATTTTTTCAGCTTCAGTATTAGGTTTAATACTAACTCCAACTTTACAATTGTTTTCCTTAATAAGATTAACAAACTTTAACAATTCCTCTTTATTTTTGCAAGCTTCATAATGGAATGTTATATTATTAGGTTCAAATATAGCATAACCTTTTATAAATTCTTCTACATCTTGCACCATTAAATGCACATCTAGTGGCACATTTGTAATTGACTTTAAATATTCACAATATTCAAGCATTAAATCAATAGTATTGTTCTTTACAAATTCTCCATCCATTACATCTATATGATAATAATCTGTTCCTGCAGATTCTAAGTTATAAAAAGTTTTTATTGCCTCATCTTTTTTTACACTTAAAATTGATGTTGCTACTTCTGCCATTTTCTTTCCTCCTTTTGTTTTATATCTTGATATATTTTGCAATATCTTTCATATCTTTCTTTTGATATTTTTTCTTCTTTTAATGCTTCTTTTATCCCACATTTTCCTTCTTTAACATGGCTACATCCCACAAACTCACAATTTTGAATATATGGTATAAACTCTATAAAATAGTGGCATAAATTTTCACTTTCAATTTCATATATATCAAATGTTGAAAATCCTGGTGTATCAGCTATATAGCTATTTTCATTTATTTTATATAAATTAACTTGAGTTGTTGTATTTTTTCCCCTTTTGTTTTTACTGCTTATCTGTCCTTCATCTGTTATATCTTTATCAAATAATTTATTAATTAGTGTTGACTTTCCAACACCTGAATTACCTGAAAATGCTGTTGTCTGGTTTTGAAGTTTAGCTTTTAGCTTGCTTATTCCTTCTCCATCTTTTGCATTTGTTAGAATAACCTCATACCCTATTTTTCTATATGTATTTGAAATATCTAAGCTTACATTTTCATCTACTAAATCTATCTTATTTAGACATATAACTGGCTTTATATTTAAGTACTCAGCATATGCTAATTGTTTATCTAGAAGTTCTAAATCAGGTTTTGGAAGTTTCATTGAAACTACTAAAACGATCTGTGACAGATTTGCCATTTTAGGTCTTTTAACATAATTTACTCTATCTTCAATCTCTTCAATTACACCTATTTTCTTTTCTTCATCTACAATTTCTATTTTTACTCTATCTCCTGCAACAGGACTGATTTCGTTATTTTTAAACTTTCCTCTTGCATTACAACTATATATTTTATTATTTTCTATTTCAACATTATATAAATTCGAAATATTACTTATTACAATTCCTTTTTGCAATGTTTCCTCCTATAATTTAGTTTATAATATTCTATCACATTTACATAGTAATTTCAAAATATTTTTAGCTAAAAAAGAAGCAGCAATTATAATTTGCTACTTCTTTTTAGCTAATCAATATTTAATACTGGTTTATCTACATTTAGGTTAAATTGTTTAGTAACCTTTCTTATACCGTTAATAAATACTTTTACTTCAATTGTACCTTTTCCAGATACCGTTATATTTATATTTTCAGTGTCTTTTCTTACATCTTCTTTATATACATTATCTCCATCTGCTGTTACTTGTACATTTACTGTTGAAACACTTATTGTTGGATCAGTTATATTTGCTGTTTCATCAGCTTTTATTTCCTCTTTTATTAATGACTTCAAGTTAATGTTTATTGTCCCTTCTTTAAGTGCTTGTATTTTATTTACTGTTAATGTAACCTTTGAACCGTCTTTTACTTCTTTTCCAATGTCAATGCTTTGTTTTAATACAATTCCGTCATCTTTTGAAGTGTCTTCTTCGTAAACAACATCTACTTCAAAGCCTTTTTTAGTAAGTTTTGTTTTTGCATCAGCCTCTTTACTTCCTATAACATTTTCCATTGTAATCATTTTAGCACCTGTGCTAACATATACCTTAACTGTTTCACCAGAGTTTGCTTCTGAATCTTGCTCTGGATCTTGTCTTATAACATATCCAGCTTCTACTTTATCACTTGATTCTTCAACTTTTTCTACATTTAATGATTGTTCTTCTATTTTATCTTTTGCTTCTTCATATTTTAGACCAACAACTTTTGGAACTTTCTTTATGTCTGTTCCTTTGCTTATAACAATTTTTACAATTGAATTTTCTTTTATCATATAATTTTCCATATAAACAGGGTCTTGAGAAATTACTTTTCCTGCTTCAACATTTCTGTCGTACTGTTCTTCTATTTGTAATGATAAACTGCTTCCATTTGCCTTTGCCTTTGCTTCTTCCTCTGTCATTGATACAAAGTTTGGAAGTTTTACATCTCTTCCTTTTCCTTTATTTAGTAAAGCTTTCGTAGCAAAAAATCCCACAATTGGTATTGTAATTAATAAAACTGCAATTATTATATATTTTATTGCTGGATATTTCTTAAATACAGATTCTTTTTTATTGTTCTTTTCTTTACCTTCATCCTTTTTGCTACTATTTTCGCTTTTTATTTCTTCACTAGGTAATGTTGATAATACCTGTGTATATCCATTCATATTATCGTTATTTTCTTTTACAAAATGTCCCTCTGGATTTTTTAGCGCCATACTTAAATCCTTAAGCATTTCTGTTGCTGATTGATATCTTAAGTTTGTATCCTTTTGCATTGCTTTTAGTATAATTTTGTTTACTGCAAATGGAATTGATGGATTTAGTTTAATTGGTTCCACCGGTTTTTCTTGCATATGTTTTAATGCAATTGATACTGGTGTATCGGCATCAAAAGGAACTCTTCCTGTAAGCATTTCATACATTACGATTCCTAATGAGTATAAATCCGATTTTGCGTCTGTAAATCCACCTCTTGCGTGTTCTGGTGAGAAATAATGAACTGAACCAATAGTTGTTCCAAAAGCTGTAATTGTTGAATTTGAAACAGCTTTTGCAATTCCAAAGTCTGTAACTTTAGCAATTCCATCTTCTGTAATAATTATATTGTGTGGTTTAATATCTCTATGTATGATATTATTTTTATGAGCTGTTTCTAGTGCAGATGCAATTTGAATAGCAATATTTAAAGACCACTTCCAAGGTAAAACTCCATCTTCATCAATAATTTGTTTTAATGTTTTACCCTGAATTAGTTCCATTACAATATAGTATATATTTCCTTCACTTCCAACATCATAAATAGATACAATATTTGGGTGTGTAAGACTTGCTGCTGATTGTGCTTCTATATTAAATCTTCTAATAAATTCATTATCTGTTGTAAATTCATCTTTTAATACTTTTATTGCTACATTTCTTTTTAATGTTAAGTCTTTTGCTTTATATACTGTTGCCATTCCACCATTCCCGATTTTTTCTATCATTTCATAGCGGTTTCCTATTATTTTACCTTCTAAATCCATTAAATTTCTCCCCTTACATTATAATTACAACTGTGATATTATCATAGCCTCCAGCATTTCTCGCTTCTTCTATTAAAATATCTGCTGCATTTTGTGGATTGTCTTGAATTATATTAAATATTTTTTCCTCTGTTACCATATTTGTAAGCCCATCAGAGCACATTATTAAAATATCATTTTTTTCAATATTTCTTGCTCTTATATCAGGCTCTACAAAAGGTGTACATCCAAGTGCTTTTATAAGCATATTCTTTTTAGGATGAACATTTGCTTCTTCTCTAGTTATGGTTCCATCCTCTACAAGTTTTTGCACATAGCTATGATCCTTTGTAAGTTTTCTCATAACACCTTTTCGTATTCTATAAATTCTACTATCTCCTATATGTCCAATATATGCTTTATTATTATATATTAAACAAATCTCTAAAGTAGTACCCATTCCTTCTAATTCTTCTACTTCTTTTGATTTATCAAATACGACTTTATTTGCGTATATTGCAGCTTGTCTTACAAGCTCTAGTATTCTTTCTTTTAAGCCTTCTGTTTTTTGGAAATTTAAGTGAACATACTCTTTTACAGCTTCTGTTGCCATTTTACTTGCAATCTCTCCACCTTTGTATCCACCCATTCCATCTGCTAAAATATATAATTGTAAATCACTATCACTTGATGGAATATAGTAATAATCTTGGTTTTGTTCTCTTATTTTTCCAATATCTGATTTGGCAAAAACCATATTTTACTGTTCCTCCTGATTTTTTAAATTCTTTCTTCTTAATTGCCCACATGCTGCATCAATATCAGAACCTAACTCTCTACGAATTGTTGCAACAATTCCATTATCATTTAAATAATCTCTAAATTTTATAATATTTTCATTTGTACTTTTTGTATATTTTCCGTTTTCTATTTTATTAATTGGTATTAAATTTACATGACATAGCATACCTTTTAATAGTTTTACAAGTTCTTTTGCGTCTTCTAAATTATCATTATTATCTTTTGCTAAAGCATATTCAAATGATATTCTTTTATTAGTTTTCGCGATATAATCTTTGCAAGCCTTCATTAGTTCTTCAATAGGATACCTTTGGTTTATAGGCATCATACTGCTTCTTTTTTCATTACTTGTTGCATGTAATGAAATTGAAAGGGTACATTGTAAATCTTCATTTGCAAAATCATAAATCCTTGGAACTAATCCACTTGTGGAAACACTAATATGTCTTGCACCTATATTTAATCCCTTTTGATTATTTATAATTCTAATAGCTTTCATTACATTATCATAATTATCAAAAGGCTCTCCAATTCCCATAAATACTATATTTGATATTTTATCTCCAATATCTTGTTCAACTGCAAGTATTTGTTCCACAATTTCCCCACTTGATAAACTTCTTACAAATTGAATTCCTGTTGAGGCACAAAATTTGCATCCCATTTTACATCCAATTTGTGATGAAACACATACTGTTTTACCATGATGATATTCCATTAAAACAGTTTCTATTGCATTTCCATCTAGTACATCAAATAAGTATTTTTTAGTTCCATCTGATGATTCTTGTTTTCTTAATATTTTATAATTGCACATTGTGTAGTTTTCTTTTAATTTTTCTCTTAGTTCCACAGATAAATTTGTCATTTCATCAAATTCTTTTACTTTGTCTACATATATCCATTTAAAAATCTGTTCTGCACGATACTTTTTTTCTCCAATTGCAACTAATTCTTCTTTTAATTCTTCTAAATTATAATCTTTTATATTTTTCATATTCTATCTTTCTATTTTTTTCATATTTATATCATATTAGTATCCTTTTTTCAAGTATTTATGCAATCTTACTACTTTTCAAAAGGAACTCTTTTAAACTCTTCTAGTCTTACTTTGTATGCTTCTATACAATCTTCTTCAAATGCTAATTTTGGTTCTTCTACTCCTAGTAACTCTATTATTTTTTTAGTAAATAAAGGATTTAAAATAAGTAATGGTCCTGTTAAATATGTTCCAAAGAAATTATTTTTTCTTATTCCCTCATACTTACATTCTGGGTTTATTCCTATTCCTTTTTCTACTTCTAAGAAATAATTATTATCTATATTTCCATACATCATTGTAAATTGACTTTTAAATCCAACTACTTCTATATCCTCAAATTTTCCTGTAAATAGGCTATTATGTCTGTGCATCATGTCTCTTTTTGCATATACATCAAATATTCCGAAGTGCATCTATTTTACTTTCATCTTCATTTTCTATATATTTTCCAAATATCTCTAAAGCATTTCCTGTACAAAGAAATACCACACCTTTTTCTATTAATTCGTTTATTTTTTCTTTATATGGCATTAATTTTTTTATTACTTTTTCTTGTGTTCTTTCTGTCATTGCCCCCATATATATAAATTTTATATCTTCATTTAAAAATGCTGGTTCATCTTCTATTGATGTTTCTATATATTCCTCATTTGGAAGACATTTTTTTAAGTATTTTATATTACTTATATCTCCAAATAAGTTGCAAAACTCTGGGAATAATATTTCTATTTTCATGTATAAATTTTCTCCCTTCCTATTTTTCTTCATTTATAATTTCTTCAACTTTTTCTTTTACTTTATCTCTTAAATGAATTGTATAAATATCGTATAAAATATATATAGTATCTATTCCGTCTAGCTGTATATTGCTTGCTGCTTCTATTTCGTCTCGCATATGAATAATTTTTTCTTTTGGTATATCTGCCATTTGTAATCTTACATATGTGTCTAAATGTCTTACACCTGTTGTTATTATTTGTTTTATACTTTCGTCATTTAAAAATTCGTAATCTGTATCATAATGCCATGTTATATTTTCTGAACTTTCAAGAGCATCATGAAAGTCATCTAATATTAATATAACTGCTTTATTTCCAGGCTCTTTCTTTATATAATCAAATACTCTTGAACATGCAATAGGATTCATTCCTTTTGCTAAATGTGTTACTATCTTTTTATCTTTAACTGTTTCTTCTGCAAATCTTGTTTCTACAACTTTTTGTTTCTTTAAAGAATTATTGATTTTTTCAGCGTCAAATCCTAATTCTCTTAACAAACTTATTGTAGCTACCATATTGTATATGTTTATAATTCCATCTGTAATTAAATCATAAATTTCTTCACTTTCACCAATCTTCATTGTCATCTTTTTATTTTCTAAATCAATTTTAGTAATTTCATAATTAATTTTTGGTGAACCAAAATCACAGTTTTCACAGTGTGCTCTTCCTATATGATGGTATCTTACATAATCATATTTTAACTTTCCATTACATTTAGGGCAAACTACAATATCTCTTACAATGTTTTGGCATTCATCTGTATCTGTATCTAGTCTATCAATTCCAAAATATACTCTATCATTTTCTGGTGCAATATTTCCAGAAATTAAATCATCACCATTTAAAATAAGTTTTGTTTCTTTTGGTATATATTTTGTAAGTATATCTGCTATAAATTCTGCATGAGCATTTCTAAGCATTGAGTCACGGAATAAATTTGTACAAACTAAATATGTTGGTGTTAAATATGGATATACTTTATTTGCACTTCTTTCATCTACTTCTAGTACTGCTATTTGTTTTTTAGTTTTACCTCTAAGGTTTGCCCCTTTTATAAATGCTGTTGCAACACCTGATGCAACATTAGAGCCTAATTTATTATCTATATAATCATATCCATTATCTTTTAAAACATCTTCTATCATATTACATACTGTTGTTTTTCCATTTGTACCTGTTACGGCAATAACCGTTTCAGGCTTGTCTATTCTTGCTATAAAATCTGGGCATACAGTTATTGCGAATTTTCCTGGAAAATATGTTGCATTCTTTCTTAGTAATTTTAATAATATTGTTCCTGCTTTTGCTCCCCATAGAGCTATATAAAATTTTAAATTTTTCTTCATATTTTTAGTCCTCTCTGTTTTATACATTTTCACATATATTTTATACATATTTTATGTATTTATCAAGTATTTAAGGTCAAAAAATAAAACCTAAGTTACTAATTTTAATTTAGTAACTTAGGTTTTTCTATTTCAAAATTTCTTTTATTGATTCTTTTACTATTTCTAGTCCTTTTAATAATAGTTCATCTTCTATTACAAGTGATGGCATTATTTTTAATACAGAATCATAACTTCCTGCAAGTTCAATTATTAACTTCTTTTCAAAGCATTTATCAAGCACTGCTCTTGCAAGTTTTCCGTCGTTAAATTCTATTCCCCAGCTTAAACCTATTCCTCTTATTTCCATTCCATCTTTTAATAATGGTTTTACTTCTTTTTCAAGATAGTCCTTTACTATTTTTTCTTTTCTCTTAACTTGTCCTGGAATGTCTTGTTCAACTGTCATCTCAAGCGCTGCAAGTCCTGCTACCATAGATAATTGACATCCTCTAAATGTTCCATTATGTTCTCCAGGATTAAATACATCTAATTCTCTTTTAAATAATGTTACAGCAAATGGAATTCCGTAACCTCCAATAGATTTTGACATACATACTATATCAGGTATAATGTCTGCTCTTTCAAATGAGAAAAATGTTCCAGATCTAGAACAACCAATTTGAACTTCATCACAAATTAATAATATATCGTGTTTATCGCAAAATGCTCTTAAATCTTTTAAAAATTCTTTACTAAATACACGAATTCCACCCTCTTGTTGTACTGTTTCTATAATTATTGCTGCTGGTTTTTCGTATCCTGAATGGTCATCTGATAACATATTTTCCATATACCCTATTGTATCAAAATTTCCACCCATAGAATATGGTGCTGGTATATGTTCTGTAAATTGTAATGGAACCCCTGCTCCTGCTCTTGCAGCAGCTTCAGTTGTTAATGCAAGTGCTCCTAAAGTCATTCCATGAAATGCTCCTGTAAATGCCCATATGTATGGTCTTTTTTTAACTTTTCTTGCAAGTTTTAGAGCAAGTTCTATAGCATTTGTTCCTGTTGGTCCAGGAAATGCTATTTTATAATCTAAATTACGTGGTTTTAATATTTTTTCTTCAAAGTAGCTTATAAATTTTTCTTTTGGAACTGCATACATATCTAAAGAATGAACTATTCCATCACTTTGTAAATATTCTATTAATTTTTCTTTTATATAATCTGGATTATGTCCATAATTTAATGCTCCTGCTCCATCAAAAAAATCTATATACTCGTTTCCATCTACATCTTTATATATAGAGCCTTTTGCATATTTCATTTCAACAGGCCATTTTCTACAATAACTTCTTACATTAGATTCATATTTTTCAAATGTTTCTTTCATAAAATCAACTCCTTATTCGCACATTTTATTACAACTGCTTGTCTATTACAATAGTATTAATAAAATTTTCACATTAATTTCAAAAAGCTGGCAATTTCTTACCAGCTTTTGCTTAACTTTTGAACACCTCATATAGTAAAGCTTCAATGCTTGAAATTCTTCTTTCAAATACTTTATTTGTCATATCGCAAATCTCGTCATACTCAATAAGTTTTGAAAATTTTTGCATGTTTACTTTATGATTTTGTTCAGTCATCTTTTTTACATTTATTTGTTCTTTTTTTATTTCATCTAATACTACATTTATTTCCATAATTAGTTCTTCAAGTGTTTTATCCTTTTTTGATAAATTTGGCATATTATCACCTCTTTAAACAAATTATAAAATAATTGTAGCATATTATCTTATTTCAATCAATAGTTTTAGCGAAATTTTGTTTTATTTTTCTTGAATATCTACTTTTATATGCACATCTTTCAACTGTTTATCTGTTACTGTATTTGGAGCTCTCATTAATAAATCTCTTGCCTTTTTATTTTTAGGAAATGCTATTACCTCTCTTATATTATCTGAATCTGATATAAGCATTACCATTCTATCAAGTCCAGGTGCAGCTCCTGCATGTGGAGGTGTTCCATATTGGAAGGCATTGTATAATGCTCCAAATCTTGTCTCAACTTCTTTTTCCGTATATCCTGCAATTTCAAAAGCTTTTACCATCAATTCTGGATCATGGTTTCTAACGGCTCCTGATGCCATTTCATATCCATTACATACAACATCATATTGGTATGCAAGTATATCAAGTGGATTCATATTTTCTAATGCTTCCATTCCACCTTGTGGCATTGAAAATGGATTATGATTAAAGTCTATTGTTCCTTCATCAGATAATTCGTACATTGGAAAATCTACTATTAAACAGAATTTATATATATTTTTTTCTATTAAATCTAATCTTTTTCCAAGTTCAATTCTAACAAGTCCTGCTATTTTTTGTGTTTTTTCTAAGTTTTCATCTGCAACAAAGAATGCTGCTGAATTTGGTTCTAATCCAAATTTCTCTTCTAATTCTTTTTGCATATTCTCTGTAATAAATTTAGAAATTCCACCAGTGATAGTTTTTTCGTTATCAAATTTAAACCATGCTAACCCACTCGCTCCTGCTTCTTCTTTAGCAAAGTCTGTCATATTATCAAAGAACTTTCTTCCTTGTTCAGCACAATTTGGAACTATAAGCATTTTTACAGTTTTACCTTTGAATGCATTAAATTCACTATTTTCGAATAGCTTACTTGCATCTTGAATTATTAATGGATTTCTTAAATCTGGTTTATCTATTCCGTATTTTTCCATTGCTTCTCTATATGGTATACGTACAAATGGTCCTTCTTCTACTTTCCAATTTGTATGTTCCTTAAATACTGTTGGAATTACATCTTCTAATACTTTAAATACATCTTCTTGTTCTGCAAAACTCATTTCAAAATCTAACTGATAAAACTCTCCAGGTGCTCTATCTGCTCTTGGATCTTCATCTCTAAAGCATGGTGCAATTTGATAATATTTATTAAAACCTGATACCATAAGTAATTGTTTAAATTGTTGAGGTGCTTGTGGAAGTGCATAAAACTCTCCTGGATGTAATCTACTTGGTACCAAAAAGTCTCTTGCTCCCTCTGGTGATGAATTTGCAAGTATTGGTGTTTGAATTTCTGTAAAACCTAATTCGTCCATTTTTCTTCTTAATGTTTTCATTATTTTAGAACGAAGTAAAATATTTTTGTGAAGTTTATCATTTCTTAAATCTAAGAAACGGTATTCTAAACGTAAATCTTCTCTAACATCTCCTGCTGTTTCTGAATTTATTTCAAAAGGTAAAACACTTTTGCACTTTCCAAGAACTTTTATTTCTTCTGCATCAATTTCAATTTCACCTGTTGCAATTTTAGCATTTTTATTACTTCTTTCAACTACTGTTCCTTTAACACTTATAACTGTTTCAGTTACTAATCCCTCTGTTTGTTTTCTTATTTTTTCGTTATCAGATATAACTATCTGAGTAATTCCAAATTCATCTCTTAAATCTATAAATTGCATTGCTCCTAAATTTCTAATTTTTTGTATCCATCCTGCAATTACAACTGTTTGTCCTACATTTTCTATATTTAATTCTCCACAATTATGATCTCTATACATTTTATAACTTCCTCTCTATTTATGCCTATTTTGCAAATATTTTATCACAATTGTGTTATTTAAACAATAGATTTATGTTTATTTCTTGGAATTGTGACATAAAAAACTACATACCAAATATTTGATATGTAGCTTTTAATACTATTCTGCTGTGTATGGAAGTATAGCAATTTGTCTTGCTCTTTTTACTGTTAATGTAATATCTCTTTGATGTTTTGCACAAGCACCTGTTGCTCTTCTTGGAAGTATTTTTCCTTTATCATTAACAAATTTCTTTAATTGTTCAGCATTTTTATAATCTAAAACTAAATTTTTATCTGCACATAATGGGCATACTTTCTTTCTCATTTTTCTGAATTTTGGATTAAAATTATCGTCTTGATTATTGTTTCTATTATTTTTTCTGTTTTTCTTATTGTCTGC
Organism: uncultured Clostridia bacterium; assembly: GCA_934121885.1. GTDB lineage: Bacteria > Bacillota > Clostridia > TANB77 > CAG-508 > CALXVA01. Next base: position 39,912 of record CAKOVH010000005.1, read on the forward strand.
CATTTTATTTTCCCCCCTTGTCTCTCTTTTTGTATTTATATTCTCATATATCATTCATTTAGAATGGTAAATCATCACCTGAAGATATTTCAAAGTCTGAACCTGCTCCTGCGTTTGCAGATGGCATTGCTCCAAATGTTGCATCAAAGTTTGCACTTGAATCTCCGTCTCTTCTTCCTTCTGCGAAATATGCTTCTTCTGCTACAACCTCTGTAATATAGTGTTTTTGACCTTGATCATCATCCCAAGTTCTTGTTTGTATTCTTCCTATAATACTTACTTGTTGACCTTTTTTGAAGTACTTGCTACAAAATTCACCTAATTTTCCCCAAGCAACAACATTTATAAAGTCAGCTTGTCTTTCTTCACCTTGTCTTACAAATCTTCTATTAACTGCAAGAGAAAATGAAGCAACTAAGGTATTACTTGTTTGTGTATACCTTACTTCTGGGTCTCTAGTTAATCTACCCATTAGAATTACTTTGTTCATAAATTACACCTTTCCTTTCTAAAATAAAAGGCCCCCGAATTATTTCTTTACTGTTATAAATTTAATTACTTCATCTGCAATTCTGTAATTTCTTTCTAGTTCAGCGATTAAGCTTGGATTAGCATCAAATTCGAATACAACATAAAAACCTTCTTTGTTTTTATCGATTTCGTAAGCTAATTTCTTTTTACCAAGTTCATCAACTTTTTCTAACTTACCATCATTATTAATTAATGTAGAAAATCTATCAATTAAAGATTTAATTGTTTCTTCCTCAACATTTGGATTAATAATGATAACACTCTCGTATTTATTCATTATCTTTCACCTCCTCGTGGATATATAACCTGCATTTATTCCTGCAAGTAAGGAATGAAAAAAATAGTAACGCTATTTTTAACGTTACTATTTTATCACGATTTAATAGGAATTGCAAGGGTTTATTCAAATTATTCTTTATCACATATAACATTTGCTTTTTTCCTGGTCTCAGCAATCATAATTATCCATAAATATGCAACAATCAAAGCTATTGATATGTTATGTATAAATAGTACTCCTATACTTGCAAGCACTGTTAAAAATATGATGGTTGTTTTTGAAATTAAATATGTAGATTTATATGATTTTTTAAATCCAATTGTAAGGTATAAAATTTCTTTTAAAGCCCTTCCTCCATCTAAAGGATAAATAGGTATTAGGTTAAATATTCCTATAAGCATGTTTGCATATATAATATCTTGAGTAGTTATATTCCACATTTTAAAATCTTGTATTCCCAAAATAGTATTGGTTAAGAATATAATAATAAATATTATTATCAAATTCGTCATTGGTCCTGCAATTGCAATAATAGCCCTTTTTATACTTGCCTCTTTAGTACCTATATTACTTTCATCTTTTTCTTCTAACTCCATTTTAAATCCTAACGGATTTATTTTTATTTCTTTTGGTCTATACCCTAAAATAATTCCAGCACATAAATGTCCAAGCTCATGAATTAATGCAAAAATCATTAAAACAAGGTAAATGTCAAGTTGTGATGTAAAAGCAAATAATATTAAAAACAGCCCTATCATTAAATCTATTTTAACTCTCATCTTATGATTTATTCTCCCTTCATATGAAGTTTTAGAATTTTAATATATATTCTGGATTAATAGTTCTTCCATCTCTTATAACCTCAAAATGTAAATGTGGGCCAGTTGCTCTACCAGTTGAACCAACCTCTGCTATTTTTTGCCCTTGCTTTATTTTAGCTCCTTCTTTTACAACAATTTTACTGCAATGTGCATATCTTGTAAGAACTTCTCCATTTGTTATTTCTACATGCTTTCCATAATCGCCTTCTGATGATACAAGACTTACTGTTCCTTCCATTGCTGCATATATTGCAGTTCCAGTATTTGCCCCTATATCAATTCCTTTATGATTTGCAGATACAATTTCTGTTGCTTCTCTTGATCCATATCTTGATGTAATTACGCCTTTAAGTGGCAATTTAAAGCTATACTTTTCTTTTACATATTCTGCATCAATTTCCATTTGTGACTTGTCTTTTTTTTCTGTACCCTCATCTGCAGATGCCTCTTCTACTTCATTTGTCTCTGCACCTCCAATTCCAACAGCTTCTTCATTTTTCGTTTCTTCTTTATTTTCGCTTTCATTTTTATTTACATCATTATTGTCTGTTTTATTTTCTACAGTATTTACAGAATTTTCATTCTTTACGTTATTAGCATCCGTATTCTCCACAGTATTTTCAGTAGTATTTGTATTTACTTCACTTCCTACTCCTGGGAACTTATCTTTATTATCGTTCCAGAATGTGCAGATGCTATCATAAACCTTACCGAAATTTATATCATAAGATAACATTTCCTTTGTTTTTTTCATTACATCTTCTGAAAATATATAATTCGTATTTTTTATTAAATAAAAAATAACATAAATAACAGAGCATATTGCAAGTTGTAAAGTCATCTTTTTAAATAACGAAAATTTAGGCTTGCTACTATTTACATAGTTTCCAGATACTCTAACTCCACTACTCACATTTGCTCTTCTTCTTTGATAAATTTCTTCTGCTCTTCTAATTTTATCTTCTTGGCTTAGTATTCTTTCCATAATAAAAACACCTCTTCCTTTGTTGTTTTTTAATGTATATGTCAATTTGAGGTGTTTTATTACTATTAAATTATATTACACTTATAATAATGCTTATAAATGTTGCTATACCTAGCAATATATTTAGTTTTATAGATTGTTTATACTTTTTTTCTAATTTCTTTACATTGTTTTTCCACTTTGGGGATTTTGTTTCTAAATTTGATAAATAATTATTTACAACAAGTTCTGCTTCTTTTATAATATACTCCTTCGTATTATCTGCAGTTTTACCTGTTTTTTTATTTTGCTTATCCACATTATCCCCTTTAATATCATCTGCATATTGATATTTTTTCACTTTTTTATTTTCTTTTAATACAACAATAGCCTCATCAACTAAATTTGATGGCAAATTTCTAAGCACAATGATATTTTTCATATTACTAATATTCATATCATTTCCTCCACAATTTATATTCTTTATATAAATTTTTGCCATCTTTTATAATTCTATACAATTTTTATTTCATCTACAATGTTACATATTTTATCTGTAACTTGATTTGCTAAGTTTATTACAAAATCCCTTCTTACATTTTTTAAAATATATTTATTTTCATCAAAAGAATTTCCAACCTTACCTACAATTCCTTTTACATATATATGAGATTTACATTCTATCCCACTTCCAAGAGATGATCCTATATTAAAATCTCCCTTTCCTATAAATACACTTTCTTTAAAGTTTTTTTCGCTAAGTGCTGCATCCACGGCAATTATAAATGGATATACATATCTTTTTATTTCCTTTTCAAAAACATAACCTGCATTTTTCATATCTAAGCACTTTTTTGTTCCGTCCATAAATAACTATTCTTTCATTGTTTAATCTTTTATTTAGTAAGTCTCCTACAATTGGTCCTACTGAATCTCCAACCAAACTACAAGTTCCAATACATAATATTATAATATTTGTATACTCTAATTTTTCTAACATTTAAGCACCTCTTTTTTGCATTTTATTCTCTATGTGTTGCAATTATGATGCTAATGTTTTTATCTTTATTATACTTTTTTATAATATCCTCTGAAAAACTTGCTATTTCATCAGATACAACAACCATTCTATAATCTTTTTTTACAAGTTCACTTATTTTTTCATCTGTTGTTTCTGGATCTTCTATTTTATATACATCAAACCCTAATGCTTCTGGCATTTTAAAACTATTTATATCATTTTTGTATTTTATCCATGATATTTTCAAATCTTATCACCTTCTGTATTTTAGTTTCTGCCTTTTTTAGTATTTTATGCAAAAAATAAGGTAGTTTCCTACCTTATTTTCATTTATCCTATAGCATTTTTTACATCCTCATCTTCATATAAATTTGGATCTGAAATATACATTTTTGCTCTTTTATCACTTTGAATTGCAACAATTACAATATCTTTTTTCGCACGAAGTCTTTTACTTGCATATTTTAAAATAAGTCCCTTATTTTTTACAGCTTCATACACTACTTCATCATCATCTCTTAGTTCTTCTGATGCATAATAAAGTTCTTGCCCATTTATTTTTACACCTTCCATTACAAGTTCCCTATCTGCTCTTAATCTTTCACTTGCATAGCATACTGTCCATCCAACTTTTTTTACAGAAAGCATAACTACTTCTTTATCATCTTTTAATCTATTACTTGCAAACTCAAGCGCATTACCATCTTGCTTAATTGCTTCCATTACCACTTCTTTATCATCTTTTAGTTCTGAAGATGCATAATCTAATAAACACCCTTTATTTTTTACCATTTCTAAAACATATTCTTTATCATTTTTCTTTGTTTCATCAAATTCCATTTTTCATATTTCTCCTTCTTATTTTACCCAAAACTTCACTTGATATTAAGTTAAATATAATAAATATACATATTGTTGTTAGCATAAGCATCCATATTTTAAACATATACTGAACATCTACTACAATAGAAAACCAGTTATTAAATACATAACAGCATACTGTAAATATAAGCACTAATACAACTAATAAAGTTGCTCTTAAAGCATTAAATGGTCTTGATATTTTAATTAACAATAAAAATCCTGTTAATACTGTTAAAAATACGCATACACTTGAATAGATTTCTGATGGGAAATTACATACTCTATTTACGCATACCATAATAATTATATTTGTAATAACTGTTAAGGCTGTTGGAAGTGCTTTACTTATAACATTTCCAATAAACCTTCCTTTTACTCTTTCTTTATTTGGCTCTAAAGCTAGAACAAATGAAGGTATTCCAATACATACAAGTGATATTAAACTTAGCTGTATTGGCATAAATGGATATTTAGCACTAATGATTACAAATAATATTGCAAGAACTGTTGAATATATTGTTTTAGTTAAGAAAAGTGATGCTGAACGCTCTAAATTATTTATTGTTCTTCTTCCTTCTGCTACTATTTTAGGCATTGATGCAAAGTTTGAATCTAATAATACTATTTGTGATACATTTCTTGCTGCATCACTTCCACTTGCCATTGCAATACTGCAATCTGCTTCTTTTAAAGCAATAATATCATTTACACCATCACCGGTCATCGCAACAGTGTGACCATCTGACTGCATAGCCTTAACAAGTTCTTTCTTTTGGTTTGGTGTTACTCTTCCAAAAACTTTGTATTTTTTACTTGCTTCTTTTAAAGCTTCTTCATCTTCTAAAGTTGTACAGTCAATATATTTTTCATATCCTTCTACACCAGCTCTTTTTGCGATTTTAGAAACAGTAACTGGATTATCTCCAGATATAATTCGTATATCAACACCTTGCTCTTTAAAATATTTTAAAGTTTCTTCAGCATTTTCTCTTATTTTATCTGTAATTAGTACAAATCCTAAAACTTCAATGTCTTCTGGCAATTCTTTATCTTTAAATGAATTTTTAGAATGTGCTAGTAAAATTACTCTATAATCATTTGCATATTCATTTATTTCTTCTTGATATTCCTCAGCTTTTTCTTTAAGAATAAATTCTGTTGCACCTATAATATAGCTTCCTTTATCTTTAAACTCTATTCCTGACCATTTTTTTTGTGATGAAAATGGCACTGTTTTTTCTACATTCCAAATTTGTTTTATCTTTTCTTCATTAAATCCATCTCTTATTGCATTTATGGTTGCATTGTTATCTTCCGAATATTTACCAATTACTGCTAATATTTCTTCAAATTCTTCATTACTTATGCTTTCTGGAACTATTTTATTTACTTCCATTTTTCCTTCAGTAATTGTTCCTGTCTTGTCTAAGCATAAAGTATCAACTCTTGCAAGTGTTTCTATACAATATAGCTCTTGTACTAATACTTTACTTTTTGAAAGCCTAATTACACTTACAGCCAATACCGTGCTTGTAAGAAGAATTAAGCCTTCTGGTATCATGCCAATTATTGCTGCAACTGTATGTATTACAGCATCTTTATAATTTCCACCATCAATATTGCATTGATTAAAAAATAGTAACAAACCTATTGGGATAATTAAAATAGATACTGTTTTAATTATCTTATTAAGAGATGTCATAATTTCTGATTTTGCTTTTTTTATGTACTTTGTTTCTTTTGATATTTTTGAAGTAAAATTTTCCTCTCCAATATGTTCAACCTTTGCTAAGCCCTTACCACTTACAATAAAACTACCAGATAAAACCATATCTCCTTCTTTTTTTAGAATATGGTCTGCTTCTCCTGTAATAAAAGATTCGTCTACCTCAATTTCTCCTTGCATTAAAATACAATCTGTTACTACTTGGTTACCAGTTTCAAAGCTTATTATGTCATCTAAAACAATTTCATCAATTGCAATTTTTTTACTTTCTCCACCTCGTATGCAATTTACCTTTGTATTTGATATTAAAGATAATTTATCTATAATTCTTTTTGAATGAATTTCTTGTATTGTACTTATCGCTGTATTTATTATTATTATAAAAATAAATAACATATTTTTGTATTCGCCAACTGAAAATACAGCTGCAGCTAAAAATAAGTTTATTAAGTTAAATATTGTAAAAAAATTACTAACAATAATTGTTTTTATACTTTTAGTAGGCACATTTGTATCGTAGTTTACAAGATTTTCTTTTATTCTTTCATCAACTTGGCTACTGCTTAGTCCATCTTTTATATCTGGATTATATCTTTTTGTATTTTCTTTCATTTTACCACCATTTTTACTACATTTTAATATAACTATTTTATCATATGTTTTTTACTTGTCAAATGCATACCTTAAATGGTATTTAAGATAATTTGCAATATTACAAGTAGCCCTGCTCCCGGTATTCCAAGCAAGCCAACAAAAATAGAAGTTATAATATTAAGACCAATATGAAAGCCAAAATTTGCTCCAATTATATTGATTATAAATATTAAAACTCCTCCTAATATAGAATTTAATATTAGTTTAAATACACTTTTAAATGGTAAAACAAATATTTTACCAAATATAAATAAAAAAATAATACATGCTAAAAAAGTTATAACACTATTAAAATCCAAGTATAATCACCCTTTCACTCTTATTTTATGATTACACCTGGACAAATATTACTGTGCTTTATTATTTTTTATATATATTTCATTTACCATATCTAAAGCAATTCCTCTTTTTCTTGCTTTTTTCATTAAATAATCAAGTTTCGTTTGATTTGCTTTAATTTGATATGCATAATAATCTATTAAATCATCTTCAGCAAATTCAAAATTTTTATGTGCCAAATTTAATTCTTGTTTAGTTTTTATAACGCTAACTATAAGCTCTAATTCTTTTTCTTCATCACTTTTAGCTACAACACTGGTTTCTTTTACATATTCTTCTGACATTATACCTATTCTCCTATTTTCCTATTTTCCATTTCTATTATTATATGCTTTTATTTGTAATATATTCATATTTTTGCCATTTATCAGTATTAATCGCAATTTATCTATTGCTTTTTTTGAACTTCGTGTTAAAATATAATAGTAGCAAGGAGGAATATTATGATAGATATTAAATTTTTAAGAGAAAATCCTGAATTAGTAAAAGAAAATATTAAAAAGAAATTTCAAGACCATAAACTTCATTTAGTTGACGAAGTTATTGATTTAGATACAAAAAATAGAGCTACAAAGCTAAATGGTGACGACTTAAGAATGAAAAGAAATTCTTTAAGTAGTGAAATTGGAAACTTAATGAAAAATGGAAAAAAAGAAGAAGCTGAAGAAATAAAAAAACAAGTTCAAGAAATAAATTCTAAACTTGAAGAAAACGAAAAATTAGAAGAAGAATATGCAAATCAAATAAAAGAAAGAATGATGAAAATCCCTAATATCATTCATGAATCTGTTCCTATTGGTGAAGATGATAGTAAAAATGTCGAAATTCAAAAATATGGAGAGCCTGTTGTTCCTTCATACGAAGTTCCATATCATGCAGATATAATGGAAAGGTTAAATGGTATTGATTTAGACTCAGCAAGAAGAGTTGCAGGTAATGGATTTTATTATTTAATGGGCGATATAGCAAGATTACACTCTGCAGTTCTTTCTTATGCAAGAGATTTTATGATAAATAAGGGTTTTACATATTGCATTCCACCTTATATGATTCGTAGCGATGTTGTAACAGGTGTTATGAGCTTCGAAGAAATGGATGCAATGATGTATAAAATTGAAGGAGAAGATTTATATTTAATTGGTACAAGCGAACATTCAATGATTGGTAAATTTAAAGATCAAATATTACCAAAACAAGAAGTTCCATATACTATGACATCTTACTCTCCTTGTTTTAGAAAAGAAAAAGGTGCCCATGGTATTGAAGAGCGTGGTGTGTACCGTATACATCAATTTGAAAAACAAGAAATGATAGTTGTATGTGAACCTGAAGATAGTTGGAATTGGTATGATAAATTATGGTCATATACAGTAGAATTGTTTAGAAGTATGGATATTCCAGTTCGTACTCTTGAATGTTGTAGTGGTGATTTAGCAGATCTAAAAGCTAAAAGCTGTGATGTTGAAGCATGGAGTCCAAGACAACAAAAATACTTTGAAGTTGGTAGCTGCTCTAACTTAACAGATGCGCAAGCAAGACGACTTGGAATTCGTATTAAAGGTGAAAAAGGAAACTATTATGCACATACATTAAATAATACTGTAGTTGCTCCACCTCGTATGTTAATTGCACTTTTAGAGAACAACTATAATGAAGATGGAAGTGTTAATATTCCAAAAGTTTTACGTCCATATATGGGTGGAACTGAAAAATTAATACCTAAAAAATAAATTATTATATTAATTACATATAGTATAGTCAATTATAATTAATTTTTCTATGACTTGCCGTAAGCTTAAAAAGCTTACAAACTGCGCGTCATCTCAAAATTAATTATAATTGACTTATATATGTTTTTTACTTTATAAGGAGAATTTATATTTATGATTATAAAAAATGCAGAATTTAAAATTTCAGCTGTTAGTCCTAAACAGTATCCATCAGATTGTCTTCCAGAAATTGTTTTAGTTGGAAAATCTAATGTTGGAAAATCTTCTTTTATAAATACAATGCTTAACAGAAAAAAACTTGCAAGAACAAGTAGTGAACCTGGAAAAACAAGACAAATTAATTTTTACAATGTTAATGATAGTTTTTATTTTGTAGACTTACCTGGATATGGATTTAGCAAAATGTCAAAGGTTGAACAAGAAAAAGTTGGAGCATTTATTGAAGAATATTTACAAAATAGCAAAAATATTGCTCTTATTGTATTTTTAATTGATATTAGACATAACCCTACTGAAAATGATAAATTAATGTATAACTACGCAATACAAACTAAAAAACCATTTATTATAATTGCAAATAAAGCTGATAAAATTGCTGTAACTAAAGTAGATGATAGCGTAAAAGCTTTGCAAGATATTTTAAATCCTTTGCACGATTTAACCTTTATACCATTTTCATCAGAAAGAAAAATATATACAGATACAGCTTGGCAACACCTTGAACAATATATTTGACAAAATTCGACAAATATAATATAATTAGATAACTAGGCGCAATTCCGCGTCTATTATAAATAATTAATATGGAGGTTTACTTTTATGGTAAAAGTAACAAGCACCCGGGCACACGCATCCATCAAGAAGAATGTAACAGTCTTTAAGTTCATCTTCGAAGATGAAGATTCCGCTAGGAAATTCATCGAGATGGCGAACGGCAAGGAACATGTGGATTATGCTCTGCATCCGCGTGCATACTACCACAACGAAGGTTCAAAAAAAACCGAAGTTCTCGTTAAGAGTTCCACCGGTTCGACGCTCTACAATCTGAACCTGCTTCACAGCTTATCTGCTGAAGCAGAAAAGCTTGGTGGAGTGCAGATGCACATCTAAGCAATCTTCTTCATGTAATGGCTTTTTGTCCATTACACGATTGTCCTCCCTATTATTTGATTTTGGCGTTCCCTATTGGGAACGCCTCTTCTTTTATTTTTCTATTTTTTTTATAATCATTTTTAAAGCTTTTGGTCTTTCTATCATAATTATATGTCCACAACCTAAACACTTTAATTTAAAATCTACCCCTATACGGGTAATTTCCCATAATTTACTTCCACATGGGTGTATCTTTTTTGTTTGTACAATATCTCCTATATTATATTCCATACAAACTCCTCTTCTTATTTAATAGCTTTTTCTAGCCTATTTATTACACTTTCTTTTCCAAGTACTTGCATAATTTCATACATATCTGGTGTATTTTGTCTACCTGTTAAAGATACTCTAATAACAGTACTAATATCACCAACATGTCCTGGCCATTTTTCTGGTTCTTTCTTAAATTCTTTTACTTCTCTTGCGTATCCAACTTCTTCTGCTAAATCTTTCATTTTATCAAACCAAGTTTGCTTATCGTCATTAATATCAAAATATTTTTCGATATATAGTTTTATAATTTTATTTATTTCTTCTTTATCTGAAATTTTAGCATAATCATACGAAATATTATCATTAAAGAATACATCATCATACATATATATAATTGCATTTTTTACATCTGACCATTTTGCAATATCTTTTCTAGGTTTGTTATTTCCTCTTTCAATTCCAAATATTTTCAATGAATATTCTTTATTCTCTAAAAGTTTAGCAAGTTCTTCATCATATCTTTTTGCCCAATCTGAAACTTCTTCAAAAATCCTTTCCTTTGAGTATTTAGATATAACATTTTTTGATACATCTAGCAATTTTACCATATCAAAAACTGCTCCACTACCACTCATTTTGTTTATTTCAAACTTGAACTCTGAAATATCAGCATCTGGATTTGCTTTTCTCCATAATTCAAAACTTGAATTTCCTATATTCATTAAATATTCACAAACTGCTTGTGAAGGAATTCCTTGCTCGTGATAATAGCTTACAGCAGCTTCTGGATCTTTTCTTTTACTAATTTTTCTCTTTTTACCATCTTCATCTTTTAATATTGGAGCATAATGGCAATATTTTGGTGTTTTAAATCCTAATGTTTTAAATAATTCTAAGTGAAGTGGTATAGATGATACCCATTCATCAGAACGAATAACATGTGTTACTCTCATCAAATGATCATCTACAGCATGTGCAAAATGGTATGTAGGAAGACCATCAGCTTTTATAATTACTATGTCTTGGTCATTTTCTGGAAAATCTATGTTTCCTTTAATAACATCATGATGTCTAATTTTCTTTTCCTCATTTCCCATAGACTTAAATCTAATTATATATTTTTCACCAGCTTTTATTTTTTCAATTGCCTCATCTACTGATAAGTTTCTATATTTTGCCCATACACCATAATATCCAGTTCTTAATTTTGCTGCTTCTTGCTTTGTTCTCATTTCTTCTAATTCTTCTGGAGTTGCAAAACAAGGATATGCTCTACCTTGCTCGATTAAGTATTTAGCATAAGCTCTATATATTTCTCCTCTTTCACTTTGTTTATATGGTCCGTATTCACCTTTTGATTCTGTTTCATTAATCATACCTTCATCAAATTCTATATTAAAGTCTTTAACTGCTGAAACAATTTGATTAACACCATTTTCTATTTCACGTTTTTGGTCTGTATCTTCAATTCTTAATATAAATACTCCATTTGTTTGATCTGCAAGTTTTCTATCTATAACACATTGCATTAATCCTCCAATATGAACAAAACCTGTAGGACTTGGTGCAAATCTTACAACCATTGCACCTTCATCTAATTTTCTTTCTGGATATTTTCCCTCATAATACTCTATTTCCTTTACATCAGGATATATTAAATCTGCTAAATCTTTATAATTCATACCATTTGCTCCTTACTACATTTATTTTATACTTCCATAATAATTGGTAAGATCATTGGGTTACGTTTAGTTTTTTGGAAAATATAATCTCTTAAATTATCCTTTAATGTTGATTTTATAGTTGACCAATCACGAATTCCTTCTTCTTCGAAGTTTCTAACTTCTTCACGAATCACCTTTTTAACATCTTCCATTAAATTCTCAGATTCTCTTACATATACAAATCCTCTAGACACAACATCTGGTCCAGATACAATTTCTCCTGTTGAAGAATCCATAGTCATTACAATTACAATTAAACCATCTTGTGATAAATGTTGTCTATCTCTTAAAACAATATTTCCAACATCTCCAACACCTAAACCATCTACTAATATTTTTCCTGATGGTACAGATGTTGTTAATTTTGCTTCTTTTTGATTTACTTCTAATACTCTACCATTATTTAATAAAAAGATATTTTCTGGTGGAATACCCATTTTTTTAGCTGTTTCTGCATGTGCTCTTAATTGTCTATACTCTCCGTGAACAGGTATAAAGAATTTTGGTCTAGCTAAGGCTAAAATCAATTTTTGCTCTTCTTGGCAAGCATGTCCTGATACGTGAATATCCTCTAACGCACTATATACAACTTCTGCTCCAATTTGCATTAAATCATTTATTACATTTGAAACTAATTTTTCATTACCAGGTATTGGAGTTGCAGATATAATAACTTTATCATTTGGAGTTATAACTACCTTTTTATGATCTCCTGATGCCATTCTTGTAAGAGCAGACATAGCCTCTCCTTGGCTTCCTGTTGTAATTATAACTAATTGCTCATCTGTATAATTCTTAATCATATCTATGTCAATAAATAAGTTTTCTGGTGCATCTATATAACCAAGTTCTCTTGCAGTATCAATCATATTTACCATACTTCTACCACAAATTGCTATTTTTCTGCCATATTTTACTGCAGAATTTACAATTTGTTGTACTCTGTGTACATTTGATGCAAATGTTGCTACAACTATCCTTTTTGTTGTGTTTAAGAATAATCTATCAAATACTTCTCCTACAGAACTTTCTGACATTGTAAATCCTTTTCTTTCTGCATTTGTACTATCAGCAAGTAGTGCAACAATACCTTTATTTCCAAGTTCGGCAATTCTTCCTAAATCCATCGGTTTATTGTCTATTGGTGTATAATCTACCTTAAAATCTCCTGTGTGAAGAACTACACCTGCTGGTGTATGAATAGCAAGCATTACAGAATCTGGAATACTATGGCAACTTCTAATAAATTCTACTTTTATATTTCCAAAGTTTACAGTATCTCCTTGTTCAACTGTTACAAGTTTTGTATTTGCAAGTAGTTTATGTTCTTCTAATTTATTTTTTATTAATCCAATTGTAAGTCTTGTAGCATAAATTGGCATATTAATCTTTCTTAAAACATATGGAATTGAACCTATGTGATCCTCATGTCCGTGAGTTATAACTAATCCCTTTATTTTATCTTTGTTTTTTTCAAGATATGTTACATCTGGTATAACTAAGTCTACACCCAACATATCATCTTCTGGGAATTCTAGACCACAGTCAACTAAAACTATTTCATTTCCATATTCAAAAACTGTAATATTTTTACCAATCTCATCTAATCCACCAAGTGGAATTATTTTTAAATTATCTCTTTTAAATTCAAATCCTTGTGTGTTTCTTGGTCTTCTTGGAAGTCTTCTTCTTTCTTCTAATACTAAATTTTCTATTCCTTCTGTTTGTTCCTTGGTAGTTTCTTTTGCATATTCCTTTCTAGGTCTTCTTGTTCTATCAACTGTCTTTTTTTCTCTAGGAGCTCTTTCGCTTCTTGTTCTTGGTTTTCTTACAACATCTTCCTTCTTTTCTTGAATGTTATTATCTTTTTCGTTCATTTTATCTTCCTTTCTTTTTTCCGTTTATATCCAATTTTATAAAAAACAGATTTCGTATTTTCGCATAATAAAAAAGTAGTTTAAAATACTATAAACTACTCTTTTTTTAATTTATAAAACCTTTTTTATTCTCTCACTAAAATTAATATGTTTATTTTATTTCGCACCATAAACACATAAAAAACACCTATCTATTTTGTATAATAAAAACAATTTTATAATCTCATTCATTAATTTATAATACTTTATTTAAATCTCATTTCTCATTTTTAATAATTAAATATAAATCTCTTCTTTACCTATTTTGGTAATAACTGTTTTTTATTATACCTTTTTTTTTAGCTTTTGTCAACTAATTCCATTTTTTTACACATCATCGTTTACAATAATTTTGTATCCTACAAAACTGCACCTATCATTCCTGCTTCATTATCAAATTTTGCTAAAACAACTTCTGGAACAAAATCTGTATGAAAAACATATCTTCTTTCTTTCATTTTATTTACTAAAGGTTGATATAAGATATCTTTGTAATGTACAAACCCTCCACCTAAACATATTGCCTCAGGTTCAAAAATATCTATTATATTAAATAGACCTACTTCTAGGTCATTAATATAATTATTAATAATTTCTTTTATTTCTTCATTTTCTAAATTTTGATATAATAGTTGCTTTAATACTACTGAATTATCTAGTTCATATTTATTTCCATATATCTTTTCTAGAATGTTTCTTATTCTACTTTTAAATCTTTTTATCGAACAACATGTCTCAAAACATCCTGTTTTTCCGCAATTGCATTTTGTTCCACTTTTATCAATTACCATATGTCCAAGTTCAAAACCTGCTCCTCTATTCGTTTTTAGCAAACTATTATTTAAAAATACTGCTCCACCAATACCAGTTCCTAAACATAAAAACACACAATCTTTATACTCTTTTAGTGTCCCTATATTCTTTTCGGCAAGTCCTGCAGCCTTTGCATCATTAATTACATTTACGCATGTGTTATATTTTTCTATCAAATATGAAAAATCAATTTCTTTAATATTTAAATTTACTAAATTTTTTACTATATAATTCTCAGGATCTCCCGGAACAGCTATTCCTATCTTGTTTATAAAAGCATTTTTACTTAATTCCTGTATGGCTTTATCCACATAATTAACAATATATTCCTTAGCATTTTCCTTTTTCTTTATATCTTCTTCTAATTTATTAATAATTTTACCATTATCTTCAATTAATCCAACTGCTACATGACTTCCGCCAATATCTATTCCGATTTTCATACATTTACCTCGTTTTTTTTCTATTATATTATTTTATGAAAAAAGATACAAGGTCCTTCTTGTATCTTTTAACCATTATAAACTGTTCCAATCTATGTTTACAGAATCGAATAGCCATCCACCCATATACATTTCGATACATGGTACAATAATTACTACAACTAAGAATATTAAGAATATACCAACAATCGAGTATATGATTTGTGGAAGAGCTGCCATAATCTTTCTCATTAAGTTTTCTATGTCAATTTCCATATATTCAACTAGTTTACTCATCATTTCTGGCAAATCAGTCTGCATACCTATTTTTAACATTTCAGTTTGCATTGGAGATGTAAGTCCAGATTTTTCAAATGGTTCAATCCATGATGCACCTATAAAAATGTTATTTATAGAAGTTTCAATTATAGAAAGCATTACATAGTTTTTAACAACAGATTTACTAACATCTAATGCTTCTTGAATTCTCATACCATTTTCTAAGTTTAAAAGCATCGCTTTCATAAGTCTAGAATAATCTAGTGCAAATACAAGCTTTCCAAATATAGGCATTTTGTATTTGAAATAGTGAAAATTGTATTTACCTTTTGGTGTACTAATATATGCAATTATAATTCCAACAATACCCAAAATTATTACTACTGGTATATACCAATATGTTGATAGAGCATTACAAAACTTTACAAATGCCACTGTTATTCCAGGAAGCTTTGCACTTGAACCAGCTTTTGCAAAAGCCTCTTCAATTTGTGGAATAATATATGCTACACCAAAAATAAGTATACCAAGTATTACAATAATCATTGCCGCATTTGGAACAATCATTTTTCTTATTTTCCCGTTTGTGTCATCTGCAGTTTCTAGATACTTAACAGCTTGCTCTAATGACTTAGTTAAAGATCCTGAAAGTTCACCAACTTTTATCATATTAACATATAAGTATGGAAATATATTTGAATAATATTCCATTGTTGCATACATATATTCTCCGGCTTCAACACCAGCTAATATATCTTGTAATACGCCTCTTAACGTCATATTTTCTGTACTATCAATTATCGTTGATAATGCGTGGATATTATTAAAGTTAGCCTTTTTTAATACATAAAAATTTTGTGTAAAAATAATTAAGTCTCTTGATGTAACTTTTTCATCTCTTGCAAGGGCCATATTAACCTTTTCCTTAAGGCTTGGCTTCATCATTGCCCTGCCTTGTAATATATTAGATGAATCCGCTTGTTTCATAATATCATCTATATCCATCATATTACGCTTATTTGCTTTTTTCTTTTTACTATTAATTCTAACTTGCGTTACACTAATTGGCAACAATTCGTTATTTTTAAGCTTTCTAATTAATGTATTTTTGTTAACTTCTTCTACCTTATTTCTTACAATCTGTCCTTTTGAAGTTACAGCTTTATATACATACTCTGGCATTGCTTCCTCCTTTTTTCTTGAATTTTACTTAAATTATTGATTTATTCTATCTCTATCCCTTTTTATTTTTAATTGCATAATTGTTCTATTTAATATCTCTATATTTTTTTCTTCTATTTGTGCTTTTGCTTGATCTAATGTTATTATATCATTTACAAATAATTCTGCAATAGAATTTATTAATCCTATACTACCTTTTTCACTATTACTTTGAATTGCATCTTCAATTTCTGATACACTTATCTTTTCTTTTCTTATTATACCCGAAATAATATTATCTACAACCATAACTT
Organism: uncultured Clostridia bacterium; assembly: GCA_934121885.1. GTDB lineage: Bacteria > Bacillota > Clostridia > TANB77 > CAG-508 > CALXVA01. The sequence continues at coordinate 56,836 of CAKOVH010000005.1, forward strand.
CAGGAACAAGTGCTAATTTTCCATTTCTTCCTGGCAATAATCTTTGTGATATTACAAGTTTTAATAATGATGAAATCATATATTTTACAGTTTGTTGATCTCTTATTTCATAGAAATTTACCATTCTATCAATTGTTTCTGCACATGATTTTGTATGAAGAGTTCCAATTACTAAATGACCTGCTTCAGCAGTTTCTATAGCAGCTTCCATGGTTTCTTTATCACGAATTTCTCCTATTACTAATATATCACAATCTTCTCTTAAAGAGTTCTTTACTCCATCACTAAATGTTAAGCAATCTCTACCAAGTCCAATTTCTTTTTGAACTATTATAGATTTTTTTGATATATGTTTGTACTCTACTGGATTTTCCAAAGTTAATATTTTTTTGTTTTGAGTTTCGTTTATTTCATTTATTAAAGCATTTAAAGTTGTTGTCTTTCCTGAGTTTGTTTTTCCAGTAACTAATATTAAGCCCTGTGGTTGATATGTCATACGTCTTACAATATCAGGTACACCTAAATCTTCATATTTAGGAAGTTCATTTTTTATTAATCTTAAAGTAAATGTTGGAATTTCATTTGTTTGTGAAATATTTACTCTTAAACGAATATCTTCAAATTCAAAAGAACAATCTAATCTTTTTTTCTCTTTAAATACTCTATCTTTATCTAAGTTTCCTCTTACAAAGTAATCATATGCTTCGCTCATGTCATCATCAGTTAATTCCTCTGTTTCTTCACACGGAATAAGCTCTCTCATTATTCTTAGCATTGGTTTAATACCACAAATTAAATGAACATCTGATGCATTTTTTTTCCTAGCTGTATCTAGTATTTTATCTATATCTATCATTTGTTATCCTCCTTACATTTTAGTAAAGTGCTAATTTATTATTAAGTTCTTGTAAATTTGTAGTTCCAGCTAATATTTTCTTAATTCCATCTATTACTAATGGTTTGTATCCTCCATTCATAGCTACTTTTTTTATTTCCATTGCTGATGCATTGTTTACAATTAACTCTCTTATCTCATCATCTAATACTAAAACTTCAAAAATTCCTATTCTTCCGTAATATCCACTATTATTACATTTTTTACATCCAACTGCATCATACGTTTTAATTCCATCCAAATTAATATTAACACCATATTTACTTGCAATTCCATATATAATTTCTTTTTCTGCTTCTGTAAAATCTCTTTCTTTTGCACATTCTGGACATAATTTTCTTACTAATCTTTGTGATACAGTTGTTGCAAGTGTACTTGATATATCATAGTTTGATATCCCCATTTTTCTAAGTCTTGTTATTACTTCAACGCTATCAATTGTATGTATTGTTGACAAAACATAGTGTCCAGTTTGTCCAGCTTGTAATGCTATTTCTGCTGTTTCTGTATCTCTAATTTCACCTACTAGAATTATGTCTGGGTCTTGTCTAAGTACTGTTCTTAATGAACCTGCAAATGTATTTTTACTATCAACTTCTATTTGGTTAAGTCCATCAATTCTAATTTCTACTGGATCTTCAATTGTAGTTATATTTATTTCTGGTCTATTTAAATAATCAATTATACTATATAATGTAGTTGTTTTTCCTTCTCCCGTTGGAGCAGCAATAATTGTTATACTGTTCTTTTTATTAAATGCTCTTTTTACTAAGGTTGCATCTTGAGGAAAACCTAGTTCAAATATTTGCTTTACATCAGCATTTTTCTTTAAAAGTCTTAAAACAAATTTTTCCCCATACACATTTCTTTGTGATGATACACGTATATTATATTCTGGGTACATTATAATTCTACCATCTTGTGATTCTTGTTTTTCCTGGTGCATATTAGATATTGCTTTTAATCTTCCAACTATTTGAGCTTCTTTTTCTTTTGAGATATTAACTGCGTTTATAAGTTGTCCATCTATTCTATATCTTACCCTTAAAGTATCTTGCATTGGCTCAAAGTGAATATCACTTGCTCTTTTTTCCATTGCTGATCTAATTACACTATCTACAAATGACGAAGCATCTGAGTTTACTTCAATATTTTCGGTATTTCCTTCTAATGAATTCAGAATTATATCTACATTTGTTTCAAATGTAATATATTTATCCATTATTAAACCCTTATTTAATAATAATAACCTTACTGTTTCTACTGATCTTCTATTTGATGTATCGGCAAAGCATACTTTTACTCTTCCACTTACTTCTTCAAATGGAATTGCTTTATTTTGTTTCGCAATATCAACAGAAATATAATCGGCAATATTTATTTTAATATCAGATTCTTTTAAATATATAGCTTTTTCTTCTAAAATTTCTCCCATAGCATCTATTAGCACATATGGGTCACATACCCTTAATATATTTAAAATATCTCCTATTTTTTTCTTTGGTTCTGCTTTTTGATAATCGAGTGCTCTTGCAATATCATCTTCTGTTACAATTCCTTTTTTTACTAGTTCTATTCCTAATGGTTGTTTTCTTTTTCCTTCCATAAGTTACTCCTTTCTTTTGTTTACTCTCCATTTAATTATACAATATTTTCTATATTTAGTGTATATATTGCATTAAAATACATTTATTTACCAATATCTTAAAACAAAATCTATGTTTCTTGTAATTTGCTCTCTATCCGTGCCAAATGTTGAACTTACATTAATTAGTGTTTTAGAAAACGAGTTTATTACATATGGCTTTTTTTCAAATGAAAATGATTTAACATATTTTGATATCTCTTCATTATTTCTATAAATACTATTATCTCTATATTCATATTTTGTTCCATCTGCAAATTGCAAACTATCTTCAGAGATTGTAACAATCTCTGTGTTTCTTTTTACATCTGCTATAAAAAACATACTAAATTTATTAAACTCAGCTACATATTTTGGTGAATCTTTTATTCCTTCTATATTGCTATAAAAATAGTTAGAAATATTAGCCATAATTGCAATAATAATAACAAAAACAATAATATATATAACAAGTGATGTTAAAGTAATTCCTTTTTCTTCCTTAAGCATTTGTTTATTTAGTCTAATCATGGTTATATTTCTCCTTTCATATTCTATAACTCTTTAACTTTAATTTTATTTATTACAATTTTCTCGGTATCGCCAGCAATTTTATATTCTATTGTTAACTTAACATTCTTTATCAAGTCCTCTTTATCATTTCCTTCATTATAATTAGTTACTTCCATTTTTAAACTATATCCATTTGGGATTGAAAATTTTTGTCTATACATATTTTCCATTCCATTTTGAACCTCATCATATGTTATTTTATCTATATCTTCTAGTATTTGAATAGAATAATTTGTTGCTGATGCAGTAATTTTGGTTTTGGAATTAACAACATATGAAGAATAAAATGCTGTTACCACTAATCCTGAAAATATTAAAAAAATTATCATTGCAATAACTAAATCTGTCATTGTAAATCCAAAGTCTGATTTTATATTTGTTTTAATCATATTATCACCTATAAAAAATATATAAATTTGTAGCAATTAAATAAATTATATTTGAAGCACATAAGTAAAAGCCTATAGGAATTTTACTTACATCTTTACTATTAGTTTTAACATATTTTATTTCTTTTTTTACTAATTTTTTTATAATTAATTGCATAAATATTGCTATTAATGTCATTGTTATTGTATCAATACATACAACTTCATATGTATACATAAGCATAAATATAACTAATATTAATATATCAATAGGATAACTATCTTTCGATTTTTTTCGAAGATATAATGTATTAAATAGCATTAGTATTCCTATTAATATGTAATATATAACATATCTATATATACTAGTGTCATGTTCTATTAGGTATAGATATATTATATATATAGTAACACAAATAAAGCCAAATAATAAAACTGGCTTTTCAATTTTGATATTTTCCTTATCAATTCCTGCAATAATAAATAATGTAGAAATATATAATAATCCCATAATTAAGTATGCAAGTACTTGTACACTTAAATTAAAAATGTTTAACTTTATAGATACAGCAAATAAAAGAAAAACTATTCCAGATAATATCTCAAGCATTAAATATCTTGGTCTAATTTTTTCTTTACAATATCTGCATTTTCCTCCTAAGAAGCAATAACTTAAAATTGGAATCATATCAAAAAATGAAAGTTTATGATTGCATTTTGGACAATATGAACGAGTGTGAGTTATATCTTGTCTTAATGGTATTCTATAAACTGCTAGTGTAAAAAAACTACCAAATACTGTTCCGATGCAAAAAACTAATAGATATAATATATAGTCCATATTTTCCTCCTTATTTGAAAATAGAGGTTACCTAAATATAATAGATAACCTCATATTTAGTTTAAATTAATTTAAACTACATTAAATTATTTTGATGTTGCTGGTAAATATCTGTCAATTACATTTATAGCTATTTGCTCAAATGCATTATACTCGTCTACAGCATTTGATTGAAGATCTCTTGCTTTTTCTGCTCTTCCTATTAGTCCTGAATTTACAGCAAGTGAAATAGAAATTGTAGCAAGAATAACTAATATAATAATTGTTACTACTAAAGCTACTAATGTAATACCGTTTTGACTTTTTAACATAAAAAATTCCCTCCTTGTTTTATATATTTTTTGTATATATCTATTTATAATAAATATAACCTAAATTATTTATATCCAAATTCATCATTGAAAAATGTATTTGTTGAACTATTTGTTCCACTATTATTTGTGTTTCCTGTTGTATTTGTATCATTTCCAGTTGTATTTGTTGTTTCATTTGTCAATTCTGCAAATGGATCTGGCTTTCCTGGTTTATAACTTGATGTTTGTTTATAAAGTTTTAAATCTTTTTCTGTAACTTCATAAGAAATTTCTGTTTTTTCTATTTCTGTAATTTGTTCATTTATTTCTTCCTTCACATCATTTGGAGTTTCATATGCTTCTTTTACTGGAACTACTTTATTTGATGGAATATAATCATAAAATAATATTCCTAAAATGAGTATAATAGCTATACCTAGTAAAATCATAATAAATATTTCTTTAATAACTGATTTTATCATATTTCCCTCCAATCTATAATCCAAGTTTTTCTCTACATCATTTTTGCTTTTCTTAGTTATTTGATGTAGCAGTTTCACTCTTTATTCTAACATTTCTAACTTTAAATGTTGCAACTAAATCACTTCCGTTTTTAGTCATTTTAAAGTTTTCTATTTTAAATCCTAGTTTATCATCATCTTCTAATGATGCAATAAATTGTATAAGCTGTGCATATTGACCTTTTGCTGTAAATGCAAGTGTCTTTATATTTTCATTTCCTGCATCCCCAGTATTTATATCTAATTTTAGCCAAACACCTCTTGAAGTAGCTTGTCTTCCAATTCTAACCCATAAATACTCTCGTAAATATGTTTCCTCAGTATTTGCTTTTGAAATTTCATTTTCTGTACTTACCTTTGCCAAGTTAAAATATTCTTCTTTTTGTTTTAATAGAGTAGATACTGAATTTGAAAGTTCCTGTTTTTTGCTTGGATAATCTTTTTTTAAAAGTGAATTTGTTTCTTCAATGTTATTAGTTAAATTATCATTTTCTGCAATAATTTGATCAATACTTAATATTTTGATTTTTCCAATTGTTATTCCCTTAGCCATTGCAAAATATACAAGAATAACCAATAAAACTATCAAAATTCCAATTAATAATTTTTTTAAGTTCATGGTAAATCCCCCTCTATTACAATTTTAACATATTCGCCTTGCTTTTCTGCTTGTGAAGAAATTACCGATTCCTTTTCTAAAATATTATCCTCTTTTAATTTTGCCTTAAAATATCCCAATTGTTCATACTGTTTAGATTGAGCCTTAATAACAACATGTCTACCTGTTGTATTCTCTATCTCTGTAATTTGAACTCCTGTTGGAATAGTATTCATTATTTCCATTAGTAAATTCGGTATAATATTTTTTGATTTTTCTATATCTTCTAATCTTTCATTTATATTTTTTAAATTATTTGAAAGTTCTATATATCTATTTGTTTTTTGTTTTACAGCAGATGTATCTTTTTCTACCAAACTAATTTGAGTCTTAGTATCTGTTTTTACTTCATCTACCTCTTTTATTTTTTCACTAATTTGTTTATCTAAATATAATGAAAATCCAGAATATAATAGTGCTAATATTAATATTCCGCCAGCAGTTCTCATAAGCCATCTTTCTGTATGATCCATTTTAGTTTTTAGACTATCTAAACTAAAACTTACAGGTATACTTTTCTTTTCTTTGTTAGTATCTTTGCTTTTATGGCTGTTATTTCCGCCAATTTCAATTTTAGCCCAGTCTGGCAAATTTTCCATAAAGCTTTTAGCTTTAAAGTTCATATTTTTTATTCCGTAGTCTAAACCTTGTAAAGATATTGCTATTGCTGAATTAACTTCTATATAATCTTTTATATTTATCTTAACATTTTCATTTACGAAATAAGGTCTTAATATTTCGCATTTCTCACTTTTAAAGAATTCTTGAAAATATAAATCAATATTATTTACAACAGACATTGTACCTGTAATATATATTTTGTCAAAGTCAATTGTAGAATTTGTAATATATTCTTGTAATTTTGTTACTATTTTATACAATGTAGGCATAATTTCATCAAGATATTCATTTTCACGTTCTTGTAATTCTTGAGAATCCATTGTATAAATTGTACAATTTTTACATATTTCATATGCTTTAGAGTACGAATTTTCCTTCATACTTATTTTTTGTAAAATTTCTCCAGAACCTTCATCAATTTTTTCTATATTATAAACCTTTTGATTAACAATTGTTGTTATAGTTGTTTTTTCCTCTATATTAACAATTATAATGTTTTCTTTAGGCTTAATAGATGCAACATTTGCAATACTTGTTCCTATTGAAGTAACACATGAAGCTTTTGTATCATCTGTTAGCTGTATTGCTTTGTTAATTGTTGTTTTATTAGCTGATACATATATAACCTTTAGTTTATCTTTATCTTCTGGAACAGGAGCTAAAGCATATCTTCCCTCAAAAGCATTTTTGTTTATGTTTTTATCACTACAGTAAGATTCAAACTCTGTTTCTATTGCTTTTTTTAAATCATTTTTATTTAAAAGGCTAAACATATAAAAATAATTATACATTTCTTCTGAAAGATTAACGCTAATAGGAATTTTATAGCTATAAGTTTCTGAGATTATTTGTGAGATTGCATCACTTAATCGGTCATAAAACTTAATGCCAAAAGATTCTACTTTTAGCACTTCGCGTTCTTTTGTGACTTTTGCATATTTAATTAAATTGCTCTCAATATATAATCCCAAACAACTTGCCATTTTATTCTCCTTCGTTTTATATAATAAAATTCATTATTATATTTTACAAAATGTAATAATTAATACTTGAATGTTTTACCTTTTTTATCTCATTTACATTTTTCAACATTAATTTTACCTTTTTTTTCTAAAAAGTCAATATTAACATCCAATATTTAATATTATTGTAATATTTCTGTAATATTTCTGTAACATTTCATTACTTTATAAATGCAAAAATTAAAATAATAATTCCAAATATTATTCTATATATTGCAAATACTTTAAAACTACCCTTCTTTAAATATTCAAGTAAAAATTTTATTACAAAAATTCCTGTTATAAAACTTGCTAAAATTCCCATAATAAGTGATAAATCAAATTGAAATTTTGTTAAATCAAATATAACTGCTGCAAAAGTAATTGGCATAGCAAGTAAAAAAGAAAATTTTGCAGCACTTTCTCTATCAATTTTCAAAAATCTTGCAACTGTCATTGTAATTCCAGATCTTGATACTCCTGGAAATGCTGCAGCTAATGCTTGTGAAGCACCAACTAATATTGATTGCTTTAAAGTTATATTTTCATATTTTACAGTTGATTTTGATTTTTTATCTGCTAAATATAATAAAACACCCATAATAATTAATGTAAAAGCTATTATTTTCATTTGTAAATTTAAATTATCACCAATAATCATACTTGATATTTTATCAAGAACTAAACTTAATATACCTGCAGGTATTGTAGCTGCAACTAAGTACCAAAATATTCTTCCTTCTTTTGAGTCCTCTTTTTTTGTAACTTTTTTGAACCCCGCTACTATTAATTTTATCCAATCTTTCCAAAAGAATATCACTAAAGCAAGTAATGTTCCAATATGAAGTGCAACATCCGTTCCATCTGATAAAGGTGCCCAACTAAAAAGCCATGGAAAAACATTTAAATGTGCTGAACTTGAAATTGGTAAAAACTCTGTTAAACCTTGCACTATTCCTAAAATTACTGATTCTACAATACCCATAATTTCCTCCTAAATTTTATAATTTTCTATTGTTTGTTTTATGTATTTTGCGGCAGTTTTAGGTGCATTTTTTCCAGGCAATCCCAAGGCCGTAATTACGTTTAAGTTATATCTCTTTGCTTCTATTTTGTCAATACCTCCGTGGCAAGGACGCTAGATCTATTATTACACAATCTTTTCTTAATTTTTCAAGTACATTTTGGTTTACAACTAAGCTCGGAACAGTATTAATAAGTAGGTCAGTTTTAGTTACAAAATTTTCTACTTCATTATATTTTAGTGGCAAGCATCTCATTTCTCTAATCCATGCAAAATCCACTTCTTTTCTTGCCACACAATATACATTTGCACCTAAATCTAAAAATCTTTTGCATAAAATTTTTCCAATTCTTCCAAAGCCATAAATCAAAACATTACTCTCGTGTATTGTTGCTTCCATTTCTTCTAATGCAATCTTTATTGCTCCCTCCGCTGTTGGAATAGCATTTAATATTGTAAGTTCCTCTATTTTTAATAAATCTATATTATTTATAGTTTTATCTTCATAAAAGAAATCCGGAATTTTGCCTGCAAAAAAATTTTTATTAGATAATTTTTCATATAATTTAAATAATCCAATTTGCTCATCACTATATTCACAGTTTACTGTAATATTATTCTTAGATAATGGCATAGCACTTATTATAGTTTTGCTTGCATCTATACATTCTTTCAAATCTTTACATACTTTTACTTTTTCATTTTCTCTATCCTTCCAATATTTTTCCTGTCCAAAAACAAATACGGTATAAGATTCTTCTGATAATAATTCTACAAGTCTTACCATTCTCAAATCTCCACCGTACAATTGATATTATATTTTCCATAAAAGTCTCCTTTAAAATTTAATTTGCAAAATGCAGTTATTAAATTTATATGATTACTTCTATCGAAAATACTTATTAATTTAATTTTCTCTTTGTTTTTGTTTTACTTCTTTTTCCTTTTGCTTTACATTAAGCATCATTTTTATGTCATCATTGTTTAAACTACTTACAAGCATACATGTTTTTGCCAAATGATTCATTGCCTTTTTTTCTTTTTTGCTCATTTTATTTTTACGAGCATTTTTTCTTTCTTCATCAGTAGGAACTTTAACATTTTGTTTAATTGGTGTAAATATGTTTTCTTTTTGTACTCTATCATACATTTTAGGATCTAACTCAATTGCCAAGTTTAAATAGTTAGTTGCTTTTTCAGTATCACCTCTTAATATTGCAACTTGAGCTAAGTAATAATATGATCCTGATTCTGCATCTTCTCCTTTTAAACTCTCTTTTAAATATCTTTCAGCCTCATCTAAATCTCCATATATAATTGCAATTTGTGCTAAATCTAATTTTGCATTATATAACAAACTATTTACTTCTGCTGCTCTATCATAAAACTCTTTAGCCTTTTGAAAATCATTTAACATTGTATATGCCATTCCTAAACTATAATATAAATCATAATTTCCTGGATGATACATAAGTGCATTTGTATAAACATTTACTGCCTCTTTGTATTGTTCTGTTTCATATAAAATATCTCCAAGTAGGCTTGTTGCCTTATATAAATCAGGCTTTTGTTTTAATATGTCTTGTAGAACTCCAATTGCATCTATTTTTTTACCTTCTTCATTCATAAGATTTGCAATTTCATAATTTATCATCAAATCTTTTTTATTAATTTCTATTACTTTTCTGTATTCATCAATTGCATTGTCGTTCTTGCCTTCTTTTTTGTAAACCTCTGCTAACATTTTATGACCTTGGTAACTTTGAGGATATTTTGATATTAGTTTTAAAGCATATTCTTTAGCTTCTTCATTTTTGCCAACAGTAATATACATTTTTGCCATTGTAATATAAAATATCTCAGAAAAATCCATTTTTTTAGTTCTTTCTAAGATAATAACTGCAAAAGGTATGATAATTGAAAGTAAATACATTATTACTCTAAAAAAAGGTATAAAAGTCGTACTTAAAATTAATTCAAAAAAGTTTATAACTAATCCAACAAATTCTAATCCAAGTATAGGTACATATATTGTGTCATTCTTCTTTATCATTTTCATAAACAAAACAATAAATACGGCAAGTGCTATGATATTAAAAATAATTTTCTCTATTATCATTTTCTTCCCCCACCACTTTATTCATTTTCAAATTTTTCTTTATATGCATTAATACATTTCTCAATAATTCTTTCAGCATCTTTTCTTCCTAGCATTTGGTCGATTGTTGTAGTCTTTCCTTCTAATTGTTTATATACTTCAAAAAAGTGCTTTATTTCTTCAGATATATGATTTGGTAGTTCAGAAATATCATTATAATTATTTAAAAATGGATCTTTTTTTGATACTGCAATAATTTTCTCATCTTCTTCTCCACCATCATTCATAATAAGAACGCCAATTGGATAACATTCAACCAATGTAAGTGGGATAATGTTTTCTTCGCATAAAATCAAAACATCTAAAGGATCTTTATCCTCTGCATATGTTCTAGGTATAAATCCATAATTTGTTGGATAATGTGTTGATGTATATAAAACTCTATCTAATTTTAACATTCCTGTTTCTTTATCAAGTTCATATTTATTTTTTCCACCTTTAGTTATTTCAACAACACCCACAAACTCTGTTTTACTAATTCTATTTTCATTTATATCGTGCCATATATTCATTTGTATTTTCCTCTTTTCTGTTTTTTTCTTATTTTAAATGATTTTATATGAAAAGTCTACACTATATTCAAATTTTTTTGCATACTAAAAGCGACCTGTATATTGCAAGTCGCTTTTAGTATTTTATATTATTCGCCTTTAAGTTCTTCTTCCGCTTCTTTTACAGCTCCAACTTCACTCCAAGGATATCTTACTCCTTTAATTTCCTGATAATTTTCATGTCCTTTTCCTATTAAAAGAATAACATCTCCTTCTTCTGCATTTTTCATTGCATATTTAATTGCTTCTTTTCTATCATTTATAATTATATATTTGCCATCATTTCTATTTAGTCCAACAATAATATCCTTATTAATAGATTCTAAATCTTCAAATCTTGGATTATCCTCTGTAAGGATACTTAAATCTGCCCACTTAGCTGAAACTTCGCCCATATCATATCTTCTAGATTTGGCTCTGTTTCCGCCACCACCAAAAATGCATATTAATCTTTTTGGTTTATATTCAGATATAGTATCCATTAAATTGTCCATTTCGTCTCTATTATGTGCATAATCTACAATTAGTTTGTATTTATTACTTGAACTTACAAGTTCCATTCTTCCGGCAACTTTTACACTTTCTAGAGCTTTTTTCATACTTTCTGTATCAATTCCTATCTCATTTGCAACAGTAATTGCACATAAAGCATTATATACTGAAAATCTTCCTGGAATATCTAATTTAAATGTTCCATTTACTTTTCCAGATACATCAAATTTAACACCGAAAAAATCTTTTTCCATTATATATTCAATGTTACTAGCTTTAATTTCTGCTTCATCACTTTCAAGTCCATATTTAACAATCTCACATGTATGGTCTTTTGTAACCTTCATCCATTTGTCAGAATCACAGTTTACTATTCCTACTTTACATTGTTTAAATAATAAACTCTTGCAATACATATATTCTTCAAAGCTTTCATGTTCGTTTGGTCCTATATGATCTACAGATAAATTTGTAAATATACCATAATCAAATTCAATACCTGCAACTCTGTCCATTTTTAATCCTTGTGAAGATACTTCCATAACAGCATATTTACATCCTGCTTCTACCATTTGACTAAATAGCTTTTGTATTTCATAAGAATTTGGAGTTGTATTATGCGTTTCAATTTTTTGATCATTTATCATTGCACATATTGTACCAATAACACCAACTTTATTTCCTGCAGCTTCAAGCATACTTTTTATAATATATGATGTAGATGTTTTTCCACAAGTTCCTGTAATACCTATTGTTGTTAATTTTTTAGCTGGATATTTAAAATATGCTGCTGACATGAAAGCTAGCGCTCTTCTTGATGATTTTACCTTAATAACTGTTACATCTTCATTTATTTCTACATCTTTTTCTATAAAAATTACTTTTGCACCTCTTCTTATTGCATCTGGAATGAAATTATGTGAATCAACTGTTGTTCCAACCGTTGCAATAAATAAATCACCTTCATTTACATTGTTGGAATTTTCTTTAATATCCTTTATATCTATTGAAATGTTTCCCTTTATTAATTCATATTCAACATTTTCTAAAAGTTCTGACAAATTCATTATTTAGCTTCTCCTTCATCTGGTATATTAATTTCAGATTCAAATACTGTATGTGAAGGTCCTTTCATAAAGACATTATTTGTTTCTTCGTTCCATTCAACATCTAGGTTTCCACCTATTTGTTCCACCGTTACTTTTCTATCTGTTCTTCCAGTAATTACTCCAAATACAGCTGCTGTACAACATCCTGTTCCACAACCTATTGTTTCTCCTGTACCTCTTTCCCATTCACGTATTTTTATATAGTTTCTATTAACAACTTGTGCAAATGTTACATTTGTTTTATTTGGAAATATATCAGTTTTGTATTCAATTGTTTTTCCATATTTTTCAACATCAAAATTATCAACATCATCTAAAAATATAACACAATGAGGATTTCCCCATGAAAGAGCTGATATTTTAAATATTCTATCTAATATTTGAACTGGTTGCTCAATAAACTCTTCAAGTTCTGTGTTTACTGGTATTACCTTAGTACTTAATCTAGGTTCTCCTATATTTGCCTTTATATTAACTGCAACACCGTCTTTTATAAATAATTCTACATGTTGAATTCCACCTAAGGTTTCAATTGTGAGCTTTGTTTTATCTGTAAATTTGTGGTCATATACATACTTGCTCATACTTCTCAATGCATTTCCACACATTTCTCCTTCTGTTCCATCTGGATTAAACATTCTCATTCTAAAATCTGCTACTTCTGATGGACAAATCATAACCATCCCATCTGAACCTATTGCAAAATGTCTATTGCTTACATACTTTGCAAGTTCATTTGGTTTTTCTATCTTTTGATTAATTGCATCTATATATACATAGTCATTTCCATAGGCCTGCATCTTTGTAAATTTTATTTTCATGTTTTATACTTCCCATCCTTTTATTTTAAAGCTTGCTCTAAATCAGCAATTATATCATCTGGATCTTCTATTCCAACAGATAATCTTAAAAGTTTTTCATTTATTCCTAGTCTTTCTCTTACCTCTTGTGGTACTTCATGATGTGTTACAATCATTGGATATGTTATTAAACTTTCAACCCCACCTAAACTTCCTGCAAATAATATCATATCTACTTTGTCTATTACTTTTTTAGCTGTTTCTTCACTATCTACTTCAAATGAAAGCATTCCTCCAAAACCTGTTGTTTGTTTTTTAGTTACTGCATAATTTGGATGATCTTCAAAACCTACATAATACACTTTTTTTACTTTTGGATGATTTCTTAACCATTTAGCAACTTTCATAGTATTTTCATTATGTCTTTGCATTCTAATTTCTAATGTTTTTATTCCTCTTAAAGTTAGCCAAGCATTAAGTGGAGCTAAGCATGCTCCTTGATATTTTAAAAAGTTTCTCATTGCTTGTCCAATCTTTTCATCTTTTACAACAACAAATCCTGCCATTGTATCATTGTGACCTTCTAAATATTTAGTTCCACTGTGAACTACAATATCAGCTCCTAGTGTTAAAGGTTTTTGATAATATGGTGTAAGTAATGTATTATCAACTGCAACTATAATATTTTTCTCTTTTGCTATTTTGCAAATTTCTGCAATATCTGCAACTTTCATCATTGGATTTGTTGGTGATTCTATAAATACCATCTTGGTATTTGGTTTTATATTTTTCTTAAATAATTCAATATCACTTAAATCAACAAAACTTGTTTCTATTTTATTGTCTATAAGTACTGTTTGTGCAATTTCATATGTTCCACCATAAATATCATCTGATAAAATTAAATGATCTTCTGGTTTTAATATTGAGAACGCACACATAACTGCTGCCATTCCACTACTTAATGCAAAACCTTCTGTTCCTTCCTCTAAAATTGCCATTGTTCTTTCTAATTCTTCAATGGTTGGATTTTGACATCTTGTATAGTCAAATCCTAATGAATCTCCTAATCCTCTAAACTTAAATGTTGCTGTTTGAAATATTGGAAAACTAACAGATCCTGTAATAGGTTCTCCTCCAAGTGCACCATGTACTACTTTTGATCCTACCTTCCAATTTTCTTTTTTGTCATAATCCTTATAATTACTAAAATTTTTCATGTTTATTACCTCAGTTTTTCTATAATTTAATCAGTATACTCTTAATTAAGACGTATAAGCCTGCTCAATAAACATTTCGTTTTGTATTATATATCATTTTTTTACTTTCGTAAATATTTTATACAATTTTTTTACAAAACATAGAAAATTATGCAAAAGAATTGTAGTATTGTTCCTGCTAAAATAAACAAATGAAATATCGAATGCATATATCTTTTCTTTCTTCCCAGTCCATAAAAAATTGTTCCTAATGTATATGCAATTCCTCCTAATACAAGTAAAACTGTTCCTTTAACGCCTAATAACATAGGCAATAAATTTGCTTTAACAATTATCGTCCACCCCATACCTAAATAACAAATCATTGAAAATACTTTATACTTTTTTAAATCTATAGAATTTAATACTATTCCTAAAATTGCTGTAGCCCATATTCCTCCAAATATAGACCAACCAATTACTGCATCATACTCTCTAAATGTACATAGCGCAAATGGAGTATATGAACCTGCAATTAATAAAAAGATAGTACAGTGATCTAATACTTGCATTACTTTTTTTCCTTTGCATTTTGGACTTAGCCCATGATAAATACTAGACATTGTATATAATATAATTACACTAGCTCCATATATAGTAGAACTAACAACAGCATAGGCATTTTTATGTATTGCAGAAACTATAATACACAAAACTGTTATTACTATTCCTAATGCTCCTCCAACAATATGTGAAACCATATTAAATATTTCTTCTCCTTTGGTATATGTTGGTAACACTCTGTCTTTTAACTTTGTTCTTTTCATTTTATCCTCCACTTTTTCAAACATAATTTACATTAAATTTTCATATAGTATAACACGAGGTGGCTGTATATGAAAGTATCTTTTTTATATTTAAAAAATCTAATTTTTAGATTTTCAAATTTTGTTATAATATTTACTTTATTTATATTGTATACCTACATTTTAAATTATTCTCTAAATACCCCTATTTCAAACAACATTGAATATTCTTCCTTTTCAAATCAAATAAAAAACATATATAATTCTGATGAAAAACTTGCTTTTTTAACATTTGATGACGGCCCTTCTAAAAATATAACTCCTAGGGTTTTGGATATATTAAAAGAAGAAGATGTAAAAGCTACTTTCTTTGTTGTTGGAAAACAAGTTCAAGAATATCCAGAAATTACCAAGCGAGCTTTTGAAGAAGGGCATTATATTGCAAATCATGGATATTCTCATAATAACTTTAAACTATATTCTACCTCTCAAAGTTTTATAGATGAAATTACTAAAACTGATATTGCAATTGGTGAAGCAATTGGTCTTCCTGATTATTGTTCTCATTTATTTAGATTTCCAAATGGTTTTATGGCATCAATGTACAAAAAGCAGAAAAGAGAGGCTCTCCCCATCTTAGAAAAACTTAATTATGCTTATCTTGATTGGAACTGTTTAAATAATGATTCTATGAAAAAATTTTCTAGTATGCAGTTATTAAATAATCTAAAAAAATCTGCTAAAGATAAATCTGTTTTAGTTATTCTTATGCATGATACAAGTGATGTGAGTAATAGTTCTCTTGTATTAAAAGACTCCATCTCATATTTAAAATCTCAAGGTTATACTTTTGATAACTTTTATCGTTTTATGTAATAAAATATTTGGCATGCTTAAAGCTAGCATAACCGGTTTAAATAAAAAAAGATAGGCACCCTATCATTCGATAGAGTGCCTTTTGTCAGCCTTTACATGCTCTTTCTCTGTAGATCTGTTTGTAAGCTTCTTCGCGTTTGTGTTTCCACTGTCTGTACACAGCTTCTTCGTCGTCTGCCTTCTTGATGGTAATTTCGGTTCCATTCAACTTTGTGCAAATAACACATACTTTCTCGCCGATTTCCTCCGAGAAATTGGAATTCTCATCCAGAAGGCCGTCTACCATCTTAAAGTAAGACATTACCGATAATGTAGCCGTTCCCTCAATGGTTACGATACCTGCCTTTACGGATGTAACTACGATTTCCTCCTTATAAGGAGCAGCAAGTACATCAAACACTTTGCCCTTTTCCGTTTCTCTAAGAAATTTCACATTTGTTGCCATAACAAAATCCCTCCTATTGTATTTTTTCCTAAAGAATTAGCTGACCATTTATTTTAGTCATAATAATATTATATAACAATTTTATTCAGTTTTCAAGTTTTATGTTTACTTTTTGTAATTTTTTTTACTTTTCTATTTTTCTATATATCCAGATGTAGCCTTTGTATACATATCATCTGATATTGCTTTATATCTTTCACCTGAATAATCATCAGTAAATCCATTATATGCTTTATATATATCGCCTTTTTCTGTATCATATACTCTTTCATATCCTAATATAGCATCGCTTTGTTTTTGACTCATTATATCATAGCTTGCGCTTCTAGCTTCCCATGCAGACATTATACTATCTGTAATTTGATTACATATATTTCTAACGCTTTGGAAAGTTTTCATTACTGAGTCTTGTTGACTTTGGTATTGACTTATAAATGTATTTGAAAATTCTAAAGATGCAACCATTTTATTTAATGTATCTTCCCAATCTATTAATTCATTTTTTGGTGTTGTAACAAATATTGTATTGTATACATTTAAATAATATATATCTATTTGATTTCCTGAAGTGATATTTTCATAAACATAGTATGGACCTGGATCATATACATATGCTGTAAATAATCCCTCTCCCTCTTTTCCATTGCTATCCTTAAATGTTGCTCTTAATACATCTCCACCTAAAGCAGATGTTCCTAATTTTTGAACTACTGTAAAATCTGTTAAAGTTGGGAAAGTAAATGCAGATGTATTATTTAATGTTCCTAATTCGTTAAATATTTTGTAAAAACCTTCTGTTGTTTTATCTTCTATTACAGCACATTTTGCAAATATGTTGTTAGGATAATATGTTTGTTGCCATTTTTTTGCTGCCTGAGATTTATTATATCCTTCTGTTTTCATGTTAAAGAACATTTGATACATTGGATTTTCTGGATTATATACTTTTATTGTATAATGTATATAATCACCAAAAACATCAACTTTCCATCCTTCTGGTATATTTAATGAAAATAATCCATTATCAAATTTAGTAAGTTTTATTTGTTTTGTTTCACTTTCTCTTATTTTTACTTCTTCTTTCATATCTTTATCATCCTTTTTTCCTATGCTCCAATTATTATTGTTATTTCCTTCAGTTGATACACCTGTTCCTGAAATTTGATTTTTTATAAAAAATACACCTCCTATAACTAATGGAATTAATATTGCCATTCCTATTACAATACTTACAACTATTATAACTATTTTTGTGTTTTTATTCATATTTACTCCTCCTCTATTATTCTTTTGGCATGTAATACCACTCTATACATATTGTTATTAGCACATGTTGATAAAGTTAAAATTGTATCATCTTTTGAAACATCCTCTTTAAAATCCTTAACACTCCTTTTCTTTATAGTATTTAAAAATTTTTTATATTCATTATTACTACTAAAATTTTTTTTTATATAATAATCTTCTTTTTCTATTTGATATACTGAAAAAACTCTATATGTATAATTTTGCCCATTTATATTAAATATAACATTTTGATTTTCTTCATTATTATACCATTTTGAACTTAGAATATTCTTTAAACTACCAAACATTGAGCCATCTCGTCTATTATGTCCATACACAACTATGTTTTTATCTTTTCCATCAAATTTGTTTTTGTAATCTGCAAAAATCCATCCTGCAGAGTTTTCACTTTTGTCAAAACTATGAGTTAAATAATAGTCATTATTCTTGGTTTTTACAACTGGATATTCTATTTTTGTATTATTTACTTTTAACCAAGCTACTGTTTCGTTGTTTTGTTTTTTTAAAGCCTCAAAGTCTATAACATATTTATTATTTTCTTCTGGTTCATCATCTTTTATAATTACAGCTTCACTTACCTTTTCTATTATCTTGTTATTATTGTTATTTTCTTTATACCATTTATATATTTTAATACCTGAAAATATTAAAATTCCAACTAATATTAAACAAACAATCCAAAATAATATCGTATTTTTCTTACTTTTTTGTTTTTTCCTCAATTTATTTTCCTCACTATACTTATATAACTTATCAATAATATAATATCATATTTATAGTTTAGCAAGTATTTTTTTACCAAATTTTCCGTGTTTTTTTGGTAATATTTTTTATATAATGATTGAAATGAAAATATCTATATGTTATATTTTTTTGAAAAAGGAGGGTATTATGCATTTTTATAATATAATAAATGAATTATCAAAAAATCAAAAAGTTTCATTATATGTTGATATGGATGGAGTTATTGCTTCATATGATGCTGGCAAAAAATTAGACTTTAAAAGCAAAAGACCACTAACAGAAAATATAAATAAATTAGAAAAGATTGCTCAATTATCAAATGTTGACTTATATATTTTATCTATTTGCAAAAAAAATTCTCAAATAATAGATAAGAATAATTGGCTAGATAAGAATGCCTCTTTCTTCATCCCCAGTAATAGAATTATAATATCAAAGGAACAATTTCCGAATACTGACTCTTCAACTTTAAAAGTTAATTATCTCAAAAATTTAATCACAGATACTCAAATTGTCTTAATAGATGACGATAATGCAATTATAAAAGCCGTACTTTCATCTATAAATAATATAATTGTTTTCCAAGATTCAGAATTAATTGATTGATATTTTACTATTGACATATTAATATATCTGTATTAGTATTTGTGGTAACATCAATTTTAAGGAGGTACCAATATGAAACGGCCTTGTATAATTGAATTTTCTGGATTACCCAATTCAGGAAAGACAACACTTTTGCATAGGGTCAACTCGTTATGCGAAAGTGAACACATTAATGCTCTTTTTGTGCAAGAACCCGCTGAAATTCTTCCTTCTGAAATTCCTAAAGGCTCAATAGCCCAGAATTTATGGATTACACTTGAAACCCTTCAAAGAAATCTTGAGTCCATCTATCAAAATGATGCTGATTGCATTTTACTTGATAGAGGATTTTACAATCAACTTTTTTGGGCAACAATGTATTCTGAGAAGGACCTTCGGTATTCTGATTTTGTTATTCATTTTATGCATGAATTGGATGAAATGTATAATATAAAGCCAGATTATTTATACGTCGTGGACGTTGATGTTACCGAGGCAATCAGGCGAAGAATGGCTAATGGTGGCAATGTTACATTTTCCAAAAAAGATTTCTTGATTAGCTATAAAGCAAAATTTCAAGAATTCTACGAGAAAATTAATCCAAAGTTTTACATTGACACCACGCATCTAACAAAAGATCAGGTAGCCTATTCTGTATTCGAACAAATTAAGAAAATAATGTAAACTAAGCATTTCAATCTGGTATTCATTAGAGGTTTGATTAAATTCTCTAAAAATGAGGTACACGTTTAACAAAACTTGTACCTCATTTTTTAACTATTAGTAAACAATCGCATCATTTGAAATAAACTTTATGCAACAAAACTAAAAAAAATAAAAAGTCTACTGCATACCTATTGCATTAATTTTAAAAATAAAAGACTTTATAACTACTGATATTTCAATAATTATAAAGTTTTTTATTTGGTGCAGATGACCTTGTATAAATTTTCGTAAGAATAGGAGGGAATATTATGACTTTGTAAAAGCAACAAGAAAAAGAATAGATTAACTATGTAAAGTAAACAATATGAATATAAATAAACTAGCAATTGCTTCTGGAATTAATCTCTCAACCATTAGAAGTATTTTCAAAATTATAAAAAAAGCTTCATCTTCTGATACAATTTATTATATATGTATTGGTTTTGGAATTTCTATAAAAGATTTTTATGATAGTAAATTATTTGATGATTTAGATGATAATGATTAAAAAATAATGAAATTTTTTTTAAATAATGAATTTTTGAAAAACATTTGACATATAATAAAAAATATAGTATACTATATTTAGCTTAAGCAAGAGAATAAATCAAAGAACTCAAATGTTCACAGAGATATGTTGACCGCATATCTCATTTTTTTTGCAAAAATAAAGGCAGTTGACCAGACTGCCTTTGATTAGTTTGTACTAATCTTGAGAATTTTGGTTTTCATCATCTTTACTATTACTAAGTAATAATAAAACAATTAATCGCCAAATTAAATCAAATGAACTCAAAATGTTCACCTCCTTTCACAAAGATTTCCCTTATGAAAAGGATTTTATTATTATACTGAATTTATTGATAAATTTCAACAAATTTTAAGTATTTTTAAAATATTCCTTATTGTCATTTTATGCATTTCTACAATGCACCAACCTTTTTCAAAAATTGAATGACTTATACTAAAGAAAATGGATTTAGACATATTAGATTACACGATTTAAGACATTCTTGTGCTACATTACTTTTAAGAAATGGTGTACCACCTCCAGAAATTCAAAAATTGCTAGGTCATTCAAATATTATTACTGCTCAAAGATATTCTCATTTGGATCAGAATAATAAGTCTATACCAGCAAATATGATTGAAACAAAATTTAATATGTCGTTTGTACCAAATGACAATAAAAATGTTTAATAAGCTATAAAATGAGCATTGCTCTAAGAACATAACAAGATAAATATTGATTAAACTGTATTTAATACTAAAAATCTCCTTTCCAAAATTTTGAGTTTAATCTTAGAACTATGTTAGAACTTTTGATAGAATAACAGTCTAACTTACTATTGATATTAAATTTATATAAGCAAAAATCTTAGAAAAGATTTTTAAAGAAAAATTAATATAAAGAAGCAATTATTAGTAGATTAAAAGAAATATGCTTATCGGTTCAGATTTTTGATAATGATTATAGATATAAAATTTAATAAAAATATTTACAAACTTTTGTTCATAAATGTATTGACTTTTATACAAATAATTTGTATAATCTTAGAAGAAAATAAGGAAAAGCAGGGTGTGGTATCATCTCAATTCTTACAAAGAAAGCGAGGTGATGCATATGTTAGAAGCAGCATTATTGCAATTATTGATTTTATCATTAGTTACAAATAT
The DNA here is from genome assembly GCA_934121885.1 of uncultured Clostridia bacterium. GTDB lineage: Bacteria > Bacillota > Clostridia > TANB77 > CAG-508 > CALXVA01. Next base: position 78,710 of record CAKOVH010000005.1, read on the forward strand.
AGCTCTTGCTATCATCTCTTTTGTTTTAATTATAGCTTTGGTTATAATTACATATAAAGAGAATCACATCTCTGCTAGCCATTAGAGATGCGATTCTTAAATCTAATTTATAATGGTACCACACTTTGTGGCTCCTTGTTTTCTACATTTATTATAGTATATAATCTTTGATATGTCAATTTTTATTGGCATTTTTTTAGTTTTAGAGTTCTTTAACTAACTTTTTAATAGTTTCAACAACTTCACTATGTACTTTTCCATTACTAATTATTGCACCCTTTATATCAATATCATATCTTTGCTCTTCTCCAAATAAGTTAGTAACCTTCCCACCAGCTTCTTCAACAATTACCTTAACTGCTGCTATATCACAGTTCTTTCTTTTTGTACCTGGAAATATTGCCAAATTAAACTCTCCAGAAGCCACACACATGCAACCTCTAATAACACTTCCTACACTTACAAAATATGTTTTCTTACCTAATTCTTTAATACTATCATATAATCCATATTCAGCTTCAGGCCACATATCAAAATTCGAAACACTTCTCATATCATTAAGTTCATAATCATTAACTGTTATTTTTTCTCCATTTTTATATGCTCCTTCACCTTTAATAGCAGAATATAAAGTATCTGTAAATACATCATATACTACACCAACTTTAGATTCTCCATTTACAACTAAAGCTAAAGAAAATACCGCTACTGGAATATGTCTAGCATACATTGCAGTACCATCAACAGGATCACATACCCATACATAATCACTTTTTCCAAATTGTTCTTCTTCGCCATCAACAGAATGAGCTGGAAATTTTTCTTTTACTCTATTAATTAAATATGTATTTATTTCTTTATCTGCTAAAGTAACAATGGTTTTATCTCCTTTATAACTAGATATATCTTTAGCATTAAAATACTTTAACATTATTTTTCCCGCTTCATATGCAATTTCTTTTGCAAACTCTAAATAATCTTTATTTTCCATAATTATACCTTCTTATAATAAAATTTCAGATTGATTTCATGTGCATCTTAATATTTCAAGATTTTTTGCATTCTTTTATTTTCATCACCTGTAGCACATGATACTATTTTTATATCTTTGTTTTCTTCTCGTAACTTTTCTATTAATTTTAAAAAAACACCATGTTTTCTATATTCTTCTTCAACAAACATTTGAGAAATCCATAAAACTTCGCCATCATTTGCCCAATAGAAATATGAATATAGAATCATACCGACAGGCTTATTATCTAATTCTGCAACTAAACAATGAAATTTAGGATTATCACAAAAATAATCTTTATCAATATTTTGTTCTAAACCATTTGTCTGTTCTGTATCATTAACATTGTTTATTACATTGTATCTTTTTTTAATCATCTACAGAATATGGATTTATATTATCAATCTCTTCATAAGCTTTATATGCATTTTTTACCTCTTGAATATCTTTTTGTTCTCCTATAACTGCTTTTCCATTTATTACAGCTTCAACTTGAAACAATGATAATTGATTATTTTCAATAGCTAAAGACGAATGTATTGACTTTATTCTTGTTTTTCTTCTCAATTCTGGAAATCTATTTAAACTTTCAAAATAGTTTGCTTCTCCTATTTTTTCCATTATGCTCGTTGCTAAATTTAACATTTTATCTGTTATTGTATATGGCGGATAATTTATTTCCATTTGAAACCTCCAATTTATATATGCATTAAATCATAAACTTTTTATAATATTTTTTAAAATTTTCTTAACTTACACAGAAAATTAAAAATATGTTAGGAAAATCCGCATTTTTTATAAATTAAAACCTCAAGCATATCTTACGAACTGCTTGAGGTTCTAATGGTGCAGATGGCCGGAATCGAACCGGCACGGTTTATTCAACCGCAGGATTTTAAGTCCTGTGCGTCTGCCAGTTCCGCCACATCTGCATTTATATATACGTAACTGACATTGATTATTGTACTACGATAGGATGTAATTTGTCAATACAAATTTAAAATTTTTTATAAAAACTTTAATATTATTTTTACATAAAAAAGATACAGACAACTAAAAATCTGTATCTTTATATGAATTCATATAATTTATATAAATTTCAATTATTTTTTATTTACTAAATCTTTTAATGCTTTTCCTGCTTTGAATACAGGTGCTTTTGAAGCTGGTATTTTGATTTCTTCTTTAGTTTGTGGGTTTCTTCCTTTTCTAGCAGCTCTTTTTCTTACTTCAAAAGATCCAAATCCAACTAATTGAACTTTATCTCCTTTTTCTAATGTTTCTGTTATAACATCGATTAATGCATTTAAAGATGCTTCTGCATTTTTCTTTGTTTCTCCAGTTTTAGCTGCCATAGCTGCGATTAATTCTGATTTGTTCATTTACATTACCTCCTATAAGATTTGAATATGTAGATTTAAAAATGCATCTACTATTATCATTATTCGCCAAAGTTAGATAAAATCCTTCTTTTTTATTTTATTTTTTCATTGTTCAGCTTAATATTAAGCTATTTTGCTTATATTTTCTTACATTTTTTGGAACTATTTAAGCATTTATTTGACATTTAGCACTAGTCCTAATCCCTATATATTCCAACTATTCTAAGCATTTTGTATATTGTATGTCCATATGGAATCATAAAAATATTATCCTTTGAAAAAATTTTTAAACAAAATACTAAAATTACGTATAATATTGCGGCAATTAATAATGATAATATTGTACACAACTTTTCAGAAATAATACATAAAAGTAATTTATTTATATAAATTGCACATATTGCCATCATTATTGTAGCAATAATTGGCTTTACAATATATGAACTTATCTTTAAACCCAATTTAATATATTTGCTCATTACATACATATCTATTGTAAATGCTACCAAATGACATATTGTAGTTGAAACTGCAGCTCCTGCTGTTCCTCCTAATATAAATATTTCTGGGTTAATAGGAATTAAAATATTATTTAAGATTAGTTTAACAATTACTCCCACTCCAAGTGCTATTGCAGGAACATATGATTTTCCAAAACCTTGAAGTATTCCACTTATTGTTTGCTCTAATACAATAAATATAATAGATGTTGCACTAACTTTTAATATAAATGCTCCAGATAATTGATTTGGAAACAGTAATTTTAAAATTGGTTCTGCAAAAACAATTAATCCCACCATACATGGAAGCCCTATTAAGATAGTTGTAAGCAGTGTAAATTCTATTCTTTTCTTTGCTGTATCAAAATTTCCAGTCGCTTTTGCTGATGAAACAGTAGGTATAAGTGCTGTAATAAAAGCAATATTAAAAGACATTGGAAGAGAAACTATTGTATCTACCTTTCCGCTTAATATTCCATATTGTGCCTTTGCCGCCTCTCCTCCTAAAAAGTTTTTTAATCCTCTTATTACAGTCATTGAATCTATATTTTTATTTAATGTACCTAAAATTGGAGTTATAGACATAGGAATTGATACAGATAAAATATCTTTTATTATTCTTCTTATACCTTTATATTTATAGTTTACACTGTTTTTTACTTCCCTTGCAATTTCTTTTTTTACACTGAGATAATATCTATATAAATAGAAAAAGCATAATATTGATGCAAGAGTAGTTGCAATATTAGCACCTGCTGCCATAACCACGGTATCTGTTCCACTTGCCATTGCGATAATTTCAACTATAATAATCGTAAGTAATGTTTTAAATACCTGTTCAATAGACTGAGAATTTGCAGTTACTCTAACGCATTCTCTACCATTAAAATATCCCTTAATAACGCAAATTATAGAAACAAAGAAAATTGATGGAGATAGTGCCACTAAACTCATTTCAGCCTCCGGCATTTGTAGCCAATAATTTGCTATTATATTTGCTCCCATAAAAAGAATCAAAGAACATCCAAAACCAATAAATCCAAAAGTAATAATTGCAATTTTAAATATTTTATGAGCTCCCCTATTATCACCTATTGCCACTCTTTCAGATACAAGTTTTGCAACTGCATTTGGAACTCCTATAGAAGATATTGTAAGTAATAATGCATATATTTGAAAACCACTGCTATAAATTGCATTTCCTTTATCTCCAAATCCTTCCCTATTTGTAAGGTACATTCTATAAATGAGTCCCATTGCTTTAATAAGTATTTGCGAAAGTAGTAAAATAAATACTCCCTTCATAAAACCCTGTTTTTTTATTTTTTTATCTTTTTTTAAATTTCTCATGTTAAATCATATTGTGAAACTCTAAATTTATTCTTATTAATTTTTACAAAAAGTATTGTTTTTTTCCTTATTTTATAGGATAATATATATGTATGAATTTATTTTATTGAAAGTGGTGAAACAGTTGAAATACATAGACAAATTTTTAAAATTTTTAAAAACTGATCGTAATACATTTGCAACATATATTTTAACATTAATAACAGGATATGTACTAATAGATAGACTTGTAGAATTAATGTTTATGATATTCACAGGAGTTTCTTATTCATATTTGGGACCTATACAATATACATTCGCATTTGCTGCTTGTATATTTGCATTTTATTTTTCCTTTGGTTCTAAATTTGCCAAAGCAGATGTAGATAAAATTAGATTTTTTAATACATATATTATATGTTTATATATCCTTTGCGTATCTGCACTTGTGCAATGGTTAAATTCTTCTGTATGGATTGGTTTATTATCAATTCCAAACTATCCAGAGATAGTTGCAAACTTTGGATATTTATTTAGACCAGCATTTACTGCAATTTCATTATATATTCCTCTTGTTACATTTTACAAACTATTTAAATGGCTTACATTTAGTGTTAATGATGTAAAAGATATTAGAGATTCTATAGCAGATTATGGTGGAATAAGCTTAGCAGGTAAAGATGGAAATACTGGTAAATTTTCTTGCGAAGTTAAACTTTGTGTAGATACTGAAACTGGTGAAGATGTTGTAATTCCAGAATCAAAAAGATTAGAATCATTTTTAGCAGTTGGTGTTTCTGGTTCAGGTAAAACAACCATGATTTATGAACCAATGATTGCAAGAGATTTAGATAGAAAATATTTTTTTAGAGAAATTTCAAAAGAAATGGGATATACAGCATTAAAAACGGGTATTGCTACCCTAAATTGCCCATATGATAACTCATATTTGAATGAACATTTTACACTTAACATGATTTCACCTGTTAGTGAAAAATCTGATTTATATGAAAAGTACATGAAAAAAATGATTATAGGAAAACTTTCTGGAAAATATGTTTATAAAAATTTAGGTTTAACATATCTTTCAGCAGAACATGAATCAATCGAAAAAATGCTTAGCGTAGCTAACAACTTTAAAATACCAGTAAATATAATTGACCCAAATGACCCAAGTTCTCCTGGATTAAACCCATTTATATATTCTGACCCAATAAAAACCGGAGTTGCAATTTCATCTGTATTAAAGGGATTATTTGCAACAAGTAGACCAGATATTCAGCTTGCATTTAGAGAAAATGCAGCAATTCAAGCAATTGAAAATATATCAATACTATTAAAAGAAATGTATCCAAGGTTAAATAATAATGATTTGCCAAACTTAGAAGATTTGCTAAATATGTTAAATGACTTTTCATTAGTCCAATCTATGTGTAGTCAAATGAAAGATATTCCAGAGCTTGCTAGCAAATATAAAATTTTAATAAAATACTTTGAAACAAACTTCTATGAAGGTGGAACAAATGTAGACCACACTCGTACATCAGTATTTACAGCATCTGCAGAATTAGACAATTTATTAAGATACCCTGGTGTAAAATCAATATTATGTAATAGAAATAATAACTTAGACTTTGATAAAGCACTATTAGATGGTGAAATAACTCTTGTATGTACAAGAAGAGGCGACTTAGGAGCAAATGCTCATAAAGCATTTGGAATTTTCTTCTTACTTCTAATGCAGCAATCTGTACTATCAAGACCAGGTAATGAGTCAAATAGAATACCACACTTCTTGTATATTGATGATTTTCCTGAATATCTATGTAAAGCTATTGAGCCAATTTTCACAATTTATAGAAAATACAAAGTTGGAAGTATTTTGTCAGCACAAACATTATCACAGCTTAGTGATGAAAATGGCAACTTCAAAGATGAAATTCTTGCAAACTGTGTAAACAAAGTAATATTTGGAAATGCTCTACCAGAAGATGTAAAATGGTGGCAAGATGAGTTACAAGATAAGCGTGAATGGACATGGAGTAGTTCTTATGAAACAAATCCAGAAAAAGAAAACTTTGGATATGATACAAAAGCAAATAATATCGAGTTTAAATGGAAACCAAATTATACAGCTGGAAAAATAATGGCATTAAAGTCTAAACAAATTCTATTTAAAGTAAAAGATGATAAGGGAAAAAGCTATGTTGCAAAAGGTAAATTAGACTTCTTAGAATCAAAATATAAAGAACCTGTAAAATTAAAAGAATATAACTTTGAAAAATTCACTAACGGAATTTCAGATTTAGAAAAAGTTAAAGAATCTTCAAAAAGTACAAGAGGAAATTTTATGAAGGCAGTTAAAGCTAATGATCAAACTAATATAGACTTAGAAACAAATCCTATACAAATGGATCAAAGTGATTCTAAATATTTCGTAGATAATGAAGATGCAATTATATTTGATTTAAATAAAAAGAAAAAGAATGGATAAACTGAAATGCACCCCATTTAGTAGACATAGAAAAAAGAATCTATGTTAAAATACTAAATGGAGGTGTATTTTTATGGCT